>CAZBDU010000092.1:0-21786 GCA_964490725.1 uncultured Spirochaetaceae bacterium
TCCCCGGCCTGCGGCGCGGCGCCGCCGGAAGGCTCGCCCGCCCCGGCTGCCGCGGCCCGGGCCTTCAGCCTGCGCTCCCGCCGCCCCTCGAAGGCGGCGTACAGCACCGGGATGAGCAGCAGGGTGAAGACCGTGGAGACCGAGAGGCCGGCCACCACGGTCAGCGCCATGGGCCTGCGCAGCTCCGAACCGGAGCCCACGAAGAAGGCCATGGGCACCAGCCCCAGGATGGTGGTGAGCACCGTCATCAGGATGGGGCGCAGCCGCGTGCGGCCGGCGGCCAGCACCGCCCGGGTCAGCTCGTAGCCGCGCTTGCGCAGCAGGTTGGTGTAATCCACCAGGATGATCCCGTTGTTCACCACGATCCCCAGGAGCATCAGCAGCCCGATCCCCGAGAAGGCGCTGAAGATGGTCCCCGAGAGCAGGTGCACCCAGATCACCCCGACGAAAGTCATGGGCAGGGTGAAGAGGATGATGAAGGGATCGCGGAAGCTCTCGAACTGGGCGGCCATGATGAAGTAGATCAGCACGATGGACAGTGCCAGCACCAGCACCAGGTCTTTGAGGATGGTCTGGATGTCCTCCCAGGAGCCGCCGTAGATGATCGTGAACCCGGGGGGGATGGCCAGCTTGTCCACTCCCGCCTTGATCTGGTTCACCGCGCCGCGCACGTCCCCCACCACCCGGGCGTTCAGGTCGATCACCCGCTCCTGGCTCTCCCGCTCGATGCTCACCGGCCCGTAGGTCTTCTTCAGGGTCACCACGTTGGACAGCGGTACACCGAAGCCTCGCGGCGTGGTCACCACGATCCGGTCAATGTCCCTGCTGGTCAGCCTGTCCTCGGGGCGAAAGCGCACCCGCACGTCCACCTCCTGGCCGCCGTAAAGCACGGTGGCCACAGTCTCTCCGGCGAAGGCGCGCTTGATGGTGTTGCCCACCTGGGCGGCGGTCAGGCCGAACTGGGCCGCCCGGTTGCGGTTCACCTGGATGCGGTACTCCGGCAGCCCCTCCTGCCGCGAGATGCTGGTGTCCTGCACCAGCGGCACCTCGTCCATGACGGCCTTGATCTTGTCCGCCAGAGCGGCGGCGGTGTCCAGATCGTAGCCGCGGATCGAAACGGTCAGGCCGCTGGAAAGCCCCCCGCCCCCGGGGCCGAAGCCGCTGGAGAAGCGGATCCTGGCCCCCGGCACCTTCTCCAGCAACGGCCGCAGATCGTCGATGATCTGCTTGTCCGTCCTGGTGCGCTGCTCCTGGTCCACCAGCGACATGCGGATCATCCCCGAGTTGGAAGAGGCGGTGGAAAAGAAGCCTCCCCCGACGCCCACCTGCACCAGGGCGTTCTGCTTTTCCGGCACCCGCCGCTCCACGATGCCGTAGACGGTGTTGACCACGCCGCGGGTGGTGTCCAGGTCCGTGCCAACGGGGGTGCGAATGCTGATGTTGATCTGTCCCTGGTCCGCCTCGGGAAACAGCTCTATTCCCACCCGAGGGATCATCGCCAGGCTCACCACGAAGATCGCCGCCACCGCCACGATCACCACGGCCTTGTGGCGAACCGCCCAGCCCAGGGTGGCCGCGTACACGCGGTCCAGGAAGCGCAAGATGGCCCCCCGGCCCGAGAGCTCCTCCTCCACGTTCAGCAGCGTGTTGGACAGCTTCTTCACCTTCACCCGGCGGATGCGGCTGGAGAGCATCGGGATCACCGTGAGCGCCACCAGCAGCGAGGCCAGAAGCGAAAAGGTCACGGTGAACGCCAGGTCGCGGAACAGCTCCCGCGCCAGCCCCTGGATGAACAGCACCAGAGGAAGGAACACCGCCACGGTGGTGAAGGTGGAGGCCATGATGGCGTTGGCCATCTCCTGGGCGCCGTGGCGGGCCGCCTCCCCGGGCTTGGCCCCGCTTTCCCGGTAACGGAAGATGTTCTCGATGATCACGATGGAGTTGTCCACCAGCATCCCGATCCCCAGAGCCAGACCCCCCAGGGAGAGCATGTTCAGGGTGAGGTTGAAGAAGTACATGGCGATGATGGTCACGATGATCGAAAGCGGGATGGAGACCGCCACGATCAGGGTGGTGGGGACATTGCGCAGGAAGATGAACAGGATCACCACCGCCAGCAGCCCGCCGATCAGGGCCACCTGCCAGACGTTGGAGATGGCGCTGGAGATGAAGTCGGAGGAGGCGAACACCTCCACGATCTTCACGTCCGAAGGCAGGGAGCGCTGGAGGCGGTCGATGCGCTCGCGGACCTTGTTGGTGACCAGCACCGTGTTGGTGCCGGACTGCTTCTGGACCTGAAGAATGATGGCCTGGTTGCGGTTCAGCCTGATGTCCGACTCGTCGTCGGCGTAGCCGCTGTAGACGCGCGCCACGCTGTCCAGCCTCACCGGCTTTCCGGCGCTCTGGCCCACGATTACGCCCCGCAGGGATTCCAGGTCGTCCAGCCGCCCGATGGTGCGCAGGGCGTACTTGCGGTCCCCTTCCACCACCGAGCCGCCGGTGACGTTCAGGTTCTCCGCCCGCAGCACGTTCGTCACCTGATCGATGGACATCCCGTAGGAGGCCAGGAGCGTGCGGTTAACGTCTACGTTGATCTGCTTTTGCAGCCCGCCGGAAAGGGAGACGCTGGCCACCCCGTCGATCTGCTCCAGGTTGGTCTGGATGGTGTTCTCCGCCAGGTAGCGCAGGCTCTCCAGGTCGCGGGAGCCCTCCACGGAGAGCATCATGATGGGCTGCAGCGAGGGGTCGAACTTGAACAGCACCGGCTGCGAGGCGTCCTCGGGGATGAAGTCCCGCACCAGGTCCAGCCGCTCGCGCAGGTCGTTGGCGGCCTCGCTCAGATCGGTGCCCCAGCGGTACTGGACGATCACCAGGGAGCTGCCTTCCCGGGAGTTGCTGGTGATCTTCTCGATCCCGCTGGCCGAGGCAGCGGTGTTCTCGATGGTCCGCGTCAGGTTGGCCTCCACCTCCTCCGGGGCGGCGCCGGTGTAGGTGGAGAAGACCGCGATCACCGGAAAGGAGATGTCCGGGATGAGGTCGATGGCCAGCCGCCCCAGGGAGAACACCCCCAGCACGATCAGCGCCAGGTACAGAACCGTGGTGGTGACCGGCCTCTTTACGGCCAGATCGGTGATTTTCATTGCTCCCGCACCTCCGCGACGGTCACCGGGTCGCCGCCGCTCAAGTTCTGCTGGCCCACCACCACGACCTGCTGGCCCGCCTGGATGCCGTCCAGGATCACGGCCTGCTGGTCCTGCACGAAGGCCACCTCCGGCACCACCTTGCGCGCCTTGTCTCCATCCACCACGAAGGCCACCTGTCCCTCCTCCCGGTCCAGCAGGGCGGACAGGGGCACCAGGACGGCCTGCGGGATCTCCCTCAGAACGATGCGGGCCTCCGCGAACATCCCGGGCTTCAGGGCGTGAGTGGAATTGGGGACCCGCACGCGCACCTCCAGGGTGCGCGAGGCCTGGTCCACCACGGGACTGACTCGCGAGACCGCGCCGCGGAAGGTGCGCTGGGGGTAGGCTACCACCGATATGTCCACCGGCTGGCCCGCGCGCACCCGGGCGATGCTCTGCTCCGGGACGCTGACCACGGTCTCCACCACGTCCATGTCCACGATCTGAAAGAGCGGAGTGCTCGGGGCCACCGAGGCTCCCACCTCGGTGAGCACCGCCTTCACCACTCCGCCGATGGTGGAGGTCACCTGCGCGGTGGCGAACTTGAGACCCGCCTGATCGCGGTCGATCTCCGCCAGCACCTGATCCCCGGCCACCCGGTCCCCGATGCGCACGCCGATGCTCTTCACCTTGCCGGCCACCGGGGGCAGGATGGTCACCTCGCGCTGCGCGGTGACGTTGCCGTAGAGCACCAGGGTTTCCCGGGCGCGCCCGGTGGCGGCCCGGACCACAGCCACCGGAGTGGCGAACTCCCCGCCCCCGGGGCCCGCGCCGGGACCCCGCCCGCCGGGTCCGCCGGATCCGTCCGGCCCCGGGGCACCCGCTCCGGCGCCCCCGCCGGCCAGCCAGGACGGCAGCGCCGCCTTCAACGGCTGCGGCAGCTGCGGGGCCAGCAGGTAGGCGAGCGCAACCAGGGTGACCGCAACGATCGCCACGATGAGGCCGGCTCTTGCTCCCTTTGACATTGTCTATTCTCCCACTGTCAGGCTGGACACGCCCACGCGGTCCGCCAGGTCCAGAATACTGGTGTTGTACCCGTGCACGGCCTGGGCGAGCCCCAGGCGCGCCTGATTCAGCCGCAGCTGGCTGTCCTCCAGATCCATGCTGGAGATGAACCCCTGGTCGTACTGCTCCACGGCAGACTGATAGAGCTCCTGGGCCAGCCGCACGCTGGTGCGCCCGGAGGCGATCTTGGCCTTCTGCTCGGCGATCTTCAGGATCGCTGTCTCCACGCCCAGGCGCACCCCGGAGAGCGCGCCCGCGTACTGGTGGGCCAGCTTCTCCACCGCCAGGGCCGCTTTGCGGATGTCGGCGCTCTCCTTGCTCCAGGGGGCGAGCGCCGAGATCGGCACGTTGAGGTTCACCCCGGCGGTCCAGGTGCCGGTCCAGGAATCGGCTACGAAGTACTCGTTCTTTCCGGTCTCCTCGTCGAAGCCGCTCTTCAGCTGGTAGTTGAGCCAGGCGCCCAGGGTGGGCCTGTTCTGGCTGCGGGCCAGGTCCGCCTGGATCTTCAGGATCTCCATGGTCTTGCGCATGGCCGCCAGGTCGTACTTCTCCTCCACGGCCCGCCGCAGCAGCTCCTCCCGATCGATGCTCACCTCCAGGGGCTCGAGCTCGCCCGCCAGCTCCAGATCCCGCTCGTCCTCCTCCAGGCCGATGGCGTTGCGCACCCCCAGAAGCGCGGTGCGCACCCCGTTGTCGGAGGAGATCACCGTGGAGCGGAAGCTCTCCAGGTCGGACTGGGCGCTCAGCACCTCGAAGCTGGAGATCTGCCCCGCCTCATAGCGCGCCTGCGCCACCCGGTAGGCCTCCTCCTTGGCCTGGAGGGCGTCCCGGTTGATGGCCGCCACCTCCCGGGCCAGGAGGTAGCCGTAGAAGGCGGTGCGGATCTGGTAGACGGCCTTGCGCTTCTGCTCCGCCACATCCAGGGCCGCCTGCGCCAGCCCCTCCCGGGCCAGGCGCACCGCGTTGTTGATCCGCCCGAAGGTGAACAGCGTCTGGCGCAGGTCCGCGGAGAAGGTCACCGGGTCCGAGGCGGCGGCGTAGCCGCCGGGGGACAGCTCCACGTCGCTGGAGGGGAAACCGGGCCCGAAGGTATTCGCCGGGATCACCGTGGCCGGGATCTCCGGCTGCTCGAACAGGTGAGTCCACGAAGCCCCGGCGCTCAAGGTGGGGTAGCGCGCCGCCCGGGTGCCTTTCAGGTCCTCCCGGGCCGAGGCCAGGGCGGTCTGGCTGGCCTTCACCGCCGGAGAGTTGGCCAGCCCCACCTGCACCGCCTCCTCGATGGTGAGCCTCAGGGTCTCCGCCCCGGCCGGGGCTCCGGCCAGCGCTCCCGCCAGCAGCGCCGCGGCCAGCAGCAGGGAGGGAACCGTCCTCATCGCTTCTCCTTGCCTTTCTTCTCCATGCCGCCGCAGGAGGCCGCCACTCCCTGGAGGAAGATCCTGAGGATCGCCTCCGCCCCCTGGGCGGGGCTGCGGCGCGAGGTCCCGGGGGAGAGGAACAATCCCTGGACGGACTGATTCGTTATGCCGATGAAGGCATGCACCGCGTCCAGGCTCTCCACGTCCCGGCGGAAGGTCCCTTCGCGTTTGCCCCGCTCCATGACCTGGAGCAGGCCGTCCACCAGCTGGCGGCGCCTGTCCTGCAGGGAGGCCAGCAGCCGCTCCGCGATCGCCGGGGTCCCGCCGGCGAACATGGCCAGGAACAGCCGGATGTAGTCCGGGTGATCGCAGAACAGCTCCAGCTGGCAGCGGGCCACCGTGCGCAGCACCTCCTCCGGCCCCATGGTCGGGCCCACCTCCGCCTGGATCCGCTGCTGCAGCATGTCCAGGACATGCAGCACGGCGCGATGATAGAGGTCTTCCTTGTCCCGGAAGTACAGGTACAGGGTTCCCTTGGCCGTGCCGGCATCCTGGGCGATGTCGTCGATCACCGTCCCGCGGTACCCGCGCGCGGCGAAGTGGTGCAGCGCCGCCTGCAGGATGCGCCGCCTCTTCTCCTCGCGCCCGCCTTCCTCCTGGGCCAGCTCCAGATCCTGCTGCACGTCGCTCACGCCTCCGTCCTTGTTGACCGCGCCGAATGACTGACCATTCAGTCAGAGGGCGAATGTACCGCCAAAGACGTCTCCAGTCAAGAGGCTTTGGTTCGCCGGCAAACGTATCGGGCCCGGCGGCGGAGCTGGCGGCAGGCGCAGCCACGCGTTATCATGGAAAAGGAGACAGGCTCGCAAAATGGAGGGTGAGCGCTTCGACATCGTCGTCATCGGCTCGGGCTTCGGAGGCGCGACCGCGGTGCACGTGCTCCACGACACCGGCGCCTCCATTCTGGTCCTGGAGCGCGGCGATTTCCTGAAACAGGAGCGGGAGAACTGGGACGTCGTCGAGGTGGTGCGCAACCGCCGCTACGATGCCGCCGAGACCTGGCTGGACGGGAGGGGCAGAGCCTTCCACCCGCGGGTGTACTACTGCGTGGGCGGCTGCTCCAAGGTCTTTGGCGGCGCCACCTTCCGCCTGCGCAGGGAGGACTTCGCGCCGCGGCAGCACGACGGGGGGTGGACCGCCGGCTGGCCCGTCAGCTACGAGGAGCTGGCGCCCTACTACGACCGGGCCGAGGCGCTGCTGGGGGTCCGCGGCCAGAGAGGCGAGGATCCCACCGAGCCGAAGCGGCCGGACTACCCTCTCCCACCGGTGCCCCATGAGTCCCTGGTGGAGGAGCTGGCCGCAAGGCTGCGCCTCCAGGGGCTGCACCCCGCTCATCTGCCCCAGGCGATCGACCAGGGACCGGGCGGGCGCTGCCAGAAGGGCAGCCCCTGCGACGGGTTCCCCTGCATGGTGCGCGCCAAGGGAGACGCGGAGAACCGGATCCTTCGCCCCATCCTGCTCGGGAAAACCCCAAACGTGACCCTGTGGACCGGCGCCTGCGTGGACCTGCTGGAGACCACCCCGGACGGCCGCAGGGTGAAGGCTGCCCGGGTAATCCGCGAGGGGCGGGAGATTCGTGTCTCCGGCGACCTGTTCATCCTGTCGGCCGGTGCGGTGAACTCGGCGGCCCTGCTGCTCAGGTCACGAAACCGCCGCCATCCCAACGGGCTGGCCAACTCCAGCGGCCTGGTGGGGCGCAACTTCATGTCTCACCACAACACCGTGGTGCTGGCTCTCGCTCCGTGGAAGAAGAACCCCACCCGGTATCAGAAGACCCTCTCGGTGAACGACTTCTACAACACAGGTTCCAGGACGGGACGGCCTCTGGGCAACATCCAGTTGCGGGGCAAGGTCACCCCGGAATCGCTGGAGCGCAGGCGCAATCCGCTGCTGCGGCTGCTGCGGCGGTTCCTCGCCGAGCGCAGCGTGGACCTGTGGGTGATGACCGAGGACCTGCCGGACCCGGACAACCGGGTCGAGGTGGACGATCTGGGACGCATCCACCTGGTGCGCCGCCTCACCAACCTCAAGGCGCACAGGCAGCTGGTGCGGAAGGCGAAGCGCATGATGCGCCGGGCCGGATACCCGGTCACCATCGCGGACCGGCGCGGCATCAGCGCCATCCAGCACCAGTGCGGCACGATCCGCTTCGGGGCCGACAGCCGGAAGGCCGTGCTGGACCCCTGGTGCCGCGCCTATGACGTGGACAACCTCTACGTGCTGGACGGGAGCTTCTTTCCCGGCTCGGGGGCGGTGAACCCATCGCTAACCATCGTGGCGGGCGCTCTGCGGGCGGCGGAGCGTATCAAGGCTACTCTTGCTCCACCGCGACCCAGCTCCCGCTCTGCGCCGAGCGGTAGGCGGCCTCCAGGATGAGCTGCACCCGCAGGCCGGCGACGATGCCGGGCTCCGGGGGCTTGCCCTCCTCCAGCGCGCGCAGGAACACGTATTGGTTTTCCGCGTGGGTCCGGGTCCAGCCGAGGATCGATCGTGGCGGCGGCACCGCGGCTCCGGGATAATGCTGCACCGTCTCCAGCCGCGTCCACCCTCGTTCTCCCCCCATGGCGCCGCCGGGCCGCGCGGCGTCGAACCAGTACAGCCAGTTGGCGTCCATGAGCTGGAAGCGCAGCGCCCCCTTCTCCCCGTAGACCTCCAGGTTCAGGTCGTCCAGGGCTCCTGTGGCGAAGCGGGAAACCTCGATGGTGCCGATGCCTCCGCCGGAAAGCCGCACCTCCAGCCAGGCGGCGTCGTCCACCGTGACCGGCTCCCGGCGCTCGGCGCCCTTTGTCACCGGCCGCTCGCGGACGTAGGTCGAGGTAAGGGCGCGGACCGCATCGAACTCCCCCAGCAGGTCGCGGCACATGTCGATGGCGTGAGAGCCCAGATCCGCCAGAGCGCCGCCCCCGGCAGCCTGCTGGCTCAGGCGCCAGCTCATGGGCCGGTTCGCATCCTGGTAGCCGGTGTGCAGGTACTCCGCCCGGAAGCTGTACACCTTCCCCAGACGGCCCTCCTGGATCAGCTGCCGGGCTCGCATCAACGCCGGGATGAAGCGGAAGTTGAAGGTCATGCCCACCTGAAGGCCCGCCTCCCGCGCCGCCTGCGCGATCTCCCGGGCCTCCGCCGCATTCACCGCCAAAGGCTTCTCGCAGTAGACATGCTTGCGCGCCTGGAAGGCGGCGAGCAGCGCCTCCCGGTGCAGGTGATTGGGCAGACAGCAGTCCACCACGTCCACCGACTCCCGCCCCACCAGGTCGGCGGTCCCGGTGCACCACGCGGCGAAGCCCCCCTCGCGCGCAGCAGCCTCGGCGGTCTCCCGGCGGGCGGTGCACACCGCCTCCAGCCGGATCTCGGGAAGCTTCCCGGGATACAGCAGCGGGAGCTCCCGGTAGCTCAGGGTGTGCACCCTGCCGATGGCCCCGTAGCCCAGGAGCCCGATGCCGACGCTCTGCATCACCGCTTCCTCCTTTGAAGCCCGCCGCCGTCCCGGTAGCGCTCCGCCGCCCGGTCAAGGGACTCCCGCAGCCGCCCGACCGCGGCGCCGATCTCCCCGGTGCCGGCCTTGAGCCTTCCTCCGGGACCCTTGAACAGGGGCGAGGAGAACTCCCCCACCGTCATGCCGGCGGCCACGAACTGCTCCACGTTGTCCGCGTTGAGGCCGCCGTCTTCCATCAGCTCGACCCTGCCCGCAAGACCGCGCTCCTCCAGCATGTCGTGCAAAGTGCGAATGCTCGCCACGACAATGGGGTCGATGGTGTGCGGGCTCCTGCCCGGTTGGGCGGGCTTCCAGAAGGGGGCGCGGCTCTCGTACTCGATGATGTCCACGAAGGGAAGGTACTGCTCGAAGAAGATCAGGGGACAGCCCTGCCACGCCCAGACCCCGACCTTCAGCTCCAGGGTCTCCTTGAGGAAGGTGATGCTCTGAATCAGGGTCTCCCCCGTGGTCTCGATGGGCAGGCTGACCAGGTCCGCGCCGCAGTCCTTGAGCTGCCGGAACAGCTCCTGGGAGGGACGCATCATCTGCAGCTGCACCTCGATCTCCAGGTTCGTGTGGGGGCGGATCCCCTGGAGCACGTCGATTCCGCCCCGGGGCACCTGGAAGTCCATGTACACTCCGTCCCGCATCTCCAGGTGAATCCAGTCCACCCCGGCCTCGGTAAGATCCCGGACCTGGGCCCCCAGCTCGCCGTAGTCCGCCCAGAACAGCCCGGCGGCCACTTTCACGGGCCTGCCGATCTTGCCGATCCCCTCCACTCTGGCAACGCTCACTGCTTCCTCCGTTTCTAGACGATGATCACCTGCACGCCCAGCCTTTCCAGATACTCCCGGTCCCCGGGAGGGATGCCGCTGTCGGTGACCAGGCAGGTGACATCTTCCGGCGGGAACAGCCCGGCCAGCTGCACCTTCCCGAACTTGCTGGAATCGGTGAGCACGAACGCCTGGCGGCTTTTCTTCACGATCAGAGAGGAGATCTCCGCGCGCAGCATGTCGGTGCTGGTGAAACCGCTCTCGACGGAGAAGCCGTCCACCCCTACGAAGGCCTTGCTGAAGTGCACGTGCTCCAGGCAGACCTTGGTCAGCTGCCCCACCAGGCTCTCGCTCTCGTGCTGGTAGAAGCCCCCCAGCAAGATGATGCCGGCGTGCTCGTTGCGCTTCAGCTCCCGGGCGATGAAGACATTGGTGGTGATGATGTTGATGTTGGCCCTCCTGCCCAGCTCCTTGACCAGGATGGCGTTGGTGGAGCCTGACTCGATCAGGATCGTCTCCCCGTCGGCCACGAGCTGCGCCGCCCGGCGGGCAATGGCCAGCTTGCGGTCGTAGTGAACCACCAGGCGCTTGGAGATGTCGTCGGCGGCCTGCAGCACCGCACCGCCGTGCACCCGTTTGAGGAAGCCCTCGCTCTCCAGGCGGTTCAGGTCCTGCCGCACCGTGACCGCCGACACGTCCAGCAGCCGGGCCAGGTCCGCCACCGTGGTTTTCTCGTCCGCACTGATGTGCTCGATAATCCTGCGCTGGCGCCGGTTCATTGTCGCATCCAGGCTCATCGCCCTTCCAGCAGGAGGGCCGCCGCTCCGATCAGCCCGGCGTCCGGTCCCATCTTGGAAGGCACGATCTCGATCGGATCGTAGAGCATTTCACGGGCCAGGGAGCCGAACTTTTCCCGAATGCGGTGAAAGTACGGCTCGCCCCAGTTGGTGAGCCCTCCTCCCAGCACGATTACCGGCGGATTGAAGATCTGGAAGAGGTTGTACACCCCGATGCCAATGTAGTCGGCGCACTCCAGCACCACCTCCCGTGCCAGCCGGTCGCCCCCATCCAGAGCCTCCTTCAACAGCAACCCGTTCACCTGATCCAGGCTGTCGAAACGCATGCTGGTCTTCATGCCTGCTTCGAGCTTCTTGCCCACCAGCTGCGGCAGGGCCAGCCCGCTGGCGTGGGACATCAGGCAGCCGTAGTTGCCGCAGCCGCAGCGGATGTCGCTGGCGGGGTTGACGATGGTGTGTCCGAACTCCCCGGCGGTCCCGGTCATCCCCCGGTAAATGCGACGGTCCAGCACGATCCCGGCGCCGATCCCGGTGCTGATGGTGAGGAAGATCATGGTATCGTAAGGCGCGCCGGCGCCGTAGCGAAACTCCGCGTAGGCCTGCGTGTTGGCGTCGTTGTCCACGATCACCGGACCCGGGAACTGCTCCTCCAGGGCCCGGCGGATGGCGAAGTCCTTCATCTTGAAACGCGGAAAGTTGGAGGTGGTGATCACCACCCCGTCCCGGAAGCGCAGGTGCCCGGCGAATCCCACCCCCACGCCCAGCAGGTCCGCCTGGGCGATCTCCCGGCGCTCCAGCAGCCCCTGCACCATGTCACGAATCTGCAGGACCAGCTCCGCCTCGGTCTTGCGGTTGTGGTCGAAGGCCACCGTCCTGTCCACCACCCGGCCGGCCGTCTCCACCAGCCCCACCGAGAGCTTGGTGCCCCCCAGGTCTACCCCGCACAGCAGCCCCTTCACCGCAGCCTCCGCTTTGCTCGCCTGAAACCCTTCAGAGGGTGTGCTCGGTCCTGGCGATGATGTCCTCCTGGGTGTCCGGCGCCAGGGTCGTGAAGAAGGCGGAGTAGCCGGCCACCCGCACCACCAAGTCCCGGTAGCTCCCGGGGTCCTGCCTGGCGGCCAGCAGGGTTTCCCGGGAAACGATGTTGTACTGTACGTGCCACCCCTTCAGATCGTCGAAGAAGGCGCGGAGCATCGCCATCAGCTTGCGCTTGTCCCGCTCCTCGCGAAGCGAGGCCGGGGAGAGCTTCTGATTGAGCAGCACCCCGCCCAGGATCCTCTCGGTGGGAAGCTTGGCCACGGACCTGAACACCGCCGTGGGCCCCCCCGTGTCGGTGCCCGAGGAGGGTGAGCACCCCTCGGCCAGGGGGGTGAAGGCCTTGCGGCCGTCCGGGGTGGCCCCCACCGCGGCGCCGGAGGGCACGTTGGCGGAGATGCTGGAGGTGCCGGCAAAATAGCCGCCGCCGATGGGCCCCCTGCCCCAGCGCGTGTTGTGGTACCTGGGCAGCTCCTCGATGAAGCTCAGGTAGGCCTCCCGCAGCAGCAGGTCCACGTAGTCGTCGTCGTTGCCGTACTTGGGGGCGCGGTTCAGGAGCAGCTGCCGCACCTTTTCGCCCCCGGGACCGGCGTAGTCGCTCGCCAGGGCCTGCATCAGCTCCCCGGCGCTGATTCGCCGCTCCTCGAAGACCAGCTTCTTGATGGCCGCCAGGGAGTTGCCCAGATTGGCGATCCCCACCTGCAGCCCCGAGATGAAGTCGTACCTGGCCCCCCCCTGTTTGAGGGTCTTGCCGCGCTCGATGCAGTCGTCCACCAGGGCCGAACAGAGCACGTCCGGCACCAGCTCCTCCAGGGCCGTGTCCGCCGCCGTGTCGATGGCGACTGCGGCCCGGGCGTAGAACCTCACCTGCCTCTTCCAGGCCTCCATCACCTCCTGGAAGGAGCGGAAGTCCGGCAGCGAGCCGATGCCCGGATGGAAGGTCTTCCCCGAGAGCTCGTCGCGCCCGTCCCGCAGCGCCGCCAGAAGCACCCGCGTGAAGTTGAGGAAGCTCATCCCGGTGACCCGGTAGCCCCACCTGCCGGGCACGCCCACCTCGATGCAGCCGATGGCCGAGTAGTCGCGGGCCTCCGGGGGCTCCACCCCCAGCTCGATCAGGGCCGGGACGACGATCTCGTCGTTGTTGAAGGCGGGCATGCCGAAGCCCTTTTCGATCACCTCTATGCACCTCATCAGGAACTCGTCGCTCATCCCCCGGTGGTAGCGCACCGAGAGGTTGGGCTGGGTGAGGCGCATCGCCCCCACCGACTCCAGGATGAGAAAGGACAGCTCGTTCACCGCGTCCCGGCCGTCCGGAGTCTGGCCGCCGATGGTGACGTTCTGGTACAGGGGGCTGCCCGCCGAAAACCGGGTGTGGGACCAGGGGCGGATCTTGTTGATCGCCAGCAGCTTCAACCAGGTGCACTCCAGGAGCTCCAGCACCTCCGCATCGCTGATGCGGCCCGCCTCCACGTCCCGCCTGTAGAAGGGGTAGAGAACCTGATCCAGCCGCCCCAGGGAAACCGAGTGGCCGTTGCTCTCGATCTGCAGGACCAGCTGAACGAAGTAGGTGAGCTGCAGCGCCTCCTGGAAGCTCCGGGGGGGCTCGGAAACGATCGCCCCGCACACCCGGCTGATCTCTTCCAGCTCGGCGCCTCTGCGCGCGTCCTCCTCGGCCTGGCTCATCTGCCGGGCCAGCTCCCGGAAGCGGCCGATGAAGCTCTGGAGGGCCTGCAGGACGATCTCCACGGCCAGGTAGAACTGCTCCTTGAGGAGCTCTTCCCGGTCCGTCGGCTCCAGGCCGGCTCGGGCCTTCCTCACCTGCCGCAGGTACCCGTCCAGGCCGCCCGAGAGGATGCGGGGGAAGTTCACCGCCAGGTGGCCGTCCCCGGAGGTGAGGTTGCCCTCCGCGCGGATGATGCCTGCCTCGTGGATCTCCCGCATCTGGCCCGGCATCAGCTCCATGCCGCGCTCGTACAGGGTCCTTCCCTGCCACCAGGCGCAGATCTCCCGCAGCTCCTCCTTGTCCCCTTCCGTGACGTAGAAGGCGTCTCCGGGGCGCTTGTCCAGCTCCTCCAGCTCGGCGAGAATCCAGCCCACGGCGTACTCCGGGAAGATCGGAGCGGCCCGCAAGCGGGAGGCCTGGTTGCCCACGATGAGCTCCCCCTGCTCGATGGTGACGGTCATCCGCTCCAGGGTCTCTTTGAGGGCCAGGGCCCGGCGCACGATCACGGGCTTGGCCGCGTGCCGGCGGTACACCTCGGTGTAGAACCGGGCCCGCTCCGTGCAGACGGTGGGTCTGGTGCGCAGGTATCTTTCCTTCAGCCTCTGAACGCGGGCGCTCACGGTCTTTGCTGCGGCGGTGGCGATCATCTCATCCTCCGATCAGGGCGGCCAGCCCTTTCCCCCGGGCCATCGCGGCGAGGGCCTCCATCCTCCCATTCCAGTCCATCGGCGTGGTGAGAAAGCCATACTCCTTGCCGATCATGGCGTACTTGCCCACCCCCAGGGTATGGAAGGGCAGGAAGTGGATCTCCCTGACGTTGGACAGTGAGGCGGCGAAGTCCATGATGGCGGCGATCTCCTCCGGGCCGTCGTTGAACCCGGGAATCACCGGCACCCGCACCACCACGCGAGCCCCCCGGCGTTCCAGGTTGCGGAAATTGCCCTGGATCACGGCCAGCTCCCCGCCGGTTGCCTCCGCGAGCCTGGCGGCGTCCAGGTGCTTCAGATCCGAAAGAAAGGTGTCGACGTAGGGCAGGCAGGGCTCTATGTTGGTCCAGCGCGGCTGGAGGGAGGTCTCCACGGCGGTGGCAATCCCCAGCCCTTTCAGCTCGCGGAGAAGCTCCAGAGCCAGCCGGGGCTGGCTGAAGGGCTCCCCTCCCGAGAGGGTGACCCCGCCGCCGCTTCGCGCGTAGAAAGGCAGGTCCTTGCGGATCTCCGCTACAATCTCATCCACCGTCTTGTCTTCCCCCACCACCCGCAGAGCGCCGGCGGGACACACCTCCCGGTAGGCCCGGGGATCAGCGATTCTCTCCCGGTCGATGTGAAGCCCGTCCCGGCGCAGCTCGATTGCGTCTTGCGGGTTCACCCGCGTGCAGTCCCCGCAGCGCAGGCACCGGCGCCGGTCATGGAGGAGCTCCGCGCGGAAGGACTGGCTTTCCGGGTTCTCGCACCACAGGCAGCCCATGGGACACCCCTTGAAGAACACCGTGGTGCGGATCCCCTCGCCGTCGTGGGTGGAAAAGCGCTGAATATCGAAAATCATACCGTTCTGCTACGCTATCCGAGTTTCACTTGAAGGTCAACGACCTTTCGACCGCCGAAACGGAGGCTCCGCCCCGGTGCACGCCCCACCGTATCGCCTGCTGCCGCCAGGATTGCAGATGCCAGGATCGCAGAAAAAACAGGTTGACAGCGCCCTGACTATCGAATATAATGTGGCATCGTTTCATATGAAAGTCAACCCCCTTTCGTTTTGGTAGGAGGCAGCGATCATGGCGGAGCGAGTGCGGGTCCTTCTGGTGGGCGAGACCTGGATGGTCCTGAGGCTGCACGTGAAGGGGTTCGACCTGTTCCCCCTGGGCGGCTACGAGAACTTCGGGGTCTGGTTCATGGAGGCCATGGGCCGGTTCGACGACATCCAGGCCGAGCACATGCCCAACCACATAGCCCTGACTTCCTTCCCCTCCACCCCGGAGCAGATCAACCGCTACGACGTGATCATCTTCAGCGATTGCGGCAAGAATACCATCTGCCTGTACCCCGAGATGTTCACCGTCCCCATGGGGCCTGACCGGCTGGAGCTGATCCGGGAGCACGTGGAGGGGGGCAGGGCCTTCGTCATGGCGGGGGGATGGAACTCATACCAGGGGCTGCGCGGCATCCCCGGCTATCATGGCAGCGTGATCGAGCAGATCCTGCCGGTGGAGATCCAGAGCTCCGACGACCGGGTGGAAACTCCCCAGGGAGTACGCCCCGAGGTCACGGGAGGCGATCATCCGCTGTTTCGGGGCCTGCCGGCCGAGTGGCCGTTGTTCCTGGGCTACAACCGGGTGAAGGCCAAGGGCTCCGCCGAGGTGCTGGCCACCATCGCCGGGGATCCGTTCATCGCCGTCCGGGCGGCTGGGCGCGGCAAGACCATGGCCTTTACCTCCGACCTGGCCAAGCACTGGGGCACGGACTTCATAGCCTGGGAGGGTTACGGTGCGTTCTGGCACAACGCCCTGCTCTGGCTTTCGGGCAGAGGGTGACCCTGCGTCGTGGATGCAGGAAGACATGAACCAAGAGGAGGTGTTCAATGAGAAAGTTCCTCTTTGCCGGGATGACGCTGCTGCTCATCCTGGCGGGAACGGCGACCGTCATCGCAGGAGGGCAGACGGAGGCGGCCAAGGCCAACGAGTTCATCATCTTCCACTACTGGACGGCCGGCGGTGAGAAGGAGGCCATCGACGAGCTGTTCAAGATCTTTCAGAGGGAGCATCCGGATGTGAAGATCCTGGAGAACCCCGTGGCCGGCGGGGGCGGGGCCAACATGCTGGCCGTGCTGATGGCCAACCTGGAGTCGGGCAACCCGCCCGACACCTTCCAGGACCACCAGGGCAACCAGCAGAAGGCCTTCATCGACCCGGGCTATCTCTCCTCGGTGAACGACATCTGGAAGGAGACCGACTTCGAGGCCCGGATCAACCCGGTGTGGGTCAAGACCCTGAAGTTCGCTGGTACGGTCTACTCGGTGCCGGTCAACGCCCACCGCACCAACTGGCTGTGGTACAACATCGGCATTCTCAAGGACGCCGGCGTCAAGGCCCCCGAGACCTATGAGGAGCTGCTGGATGCGGCCAGGAAGGTCAAGGCGGCCAAGCCCGACGTGTGGCCGATCTCCCTGGGCACCCGGGAGAAGGTATGGTCCACCTACCTGTACGACATGTGCCTGCTGAACACCGGCGGGCCGGATTTCTACGAGAGAGCCGACACGGGCCAGATCGATTTCGAAAGCGACGCAACCTTCAGAAAGGCCGTGGAGCGTTACGCGGCCCTAATCCCTTACATCTACCCGTATCACGCCACCAAGAGCTGGGACGAGGCGGGAGCGCTGCTGAAGAGCGGTGAGGCGGCCATGTACTGGATGGGCGACTGGATCCTGGGCTACTACCTCTCCATCGGCATGAAGCCGGAGGTGGACTTCGGCGCCACCGCCATCCCGAAGAACATCTGGATGGGCCACGCCGACACCTTCCCGCTGTCCAAGGGGGCCCCGCACCTGCAGCTGGCCAGGGACTGGATCAAGATGATCACCACCAACGAGGCGCAGAAGAACTTCAATTTGAAAAAGGGCTCGGTGACCATCGTCAAGGACGTACCGGCGAGCGTGTATCCGGATCCCTTCCGCCAGAGGAGCGCCAGGGACCTGGCCAGCCTGCGCGGCGTGATCGACGGCTTCCATGGGGGAATGATGACGCCCGCGTTCGGCAACGATCTGCAGGACATCCTGACCCAGTTCCTGGTGGACAAGAACGTGGACAGCGCCATCAAGCAGATCGCCGATTCCGCCCAGAGGAACAACGTCAGATCGGCCAACGACTGGTTCTGGAAGTAGGGCGTAGAGACACGGTGTAGAGGAGGCAAGGGGGGCGATGCAGCTCGTTGCATCGCCCCCCTGCATTCTACTATCATGTGATCGTATCATGTGATCGGCCCATGAAGCAGAACAAGGCCTACGGCTTGATCTTCCTGACGCCCGTGGTCGTTTCCGTGGGGATCATCTACCTGATGATCCTCTGGAACGTGGTGGCCTCCTTCACGGTGTGGGAGGGGATGAAGGCCACCTGGAGGTTCGCAGGCTTTCTGAACTTCACCAACCTGTTGCAGCTGCGACGCTTCTGGGTGAACGTGGAGAACAACTTCCTGTGGCTGGGCTGCTTCATCGTGCCCACCACGCTGCTGGGCTTCGTGCTGGCCTACCTGTTTCACGGGCTGCGCCGGGCGGAGAAGTTCTTTCGCCAGATCTTTCTCTACCCCATGGCCCTGGCCTTCATCGTCACCGGCACGCTCTGGGCCTGGATGTACGACCCTGGCTCGGGCCTGATCAATTCCATCCTGCGGCTGCTGGGGTTCAACACCAGGACGCTCGGCTGGATCGCCCTGCCCAATCTGGCCATCTTCTGCATGATCATGAGCGCCTTCTGGCAGTACGTGGGCTTTGCCCTGGTGATCTACATGGGCGCCATCCGGGGGCTTTCGGACTCCATGATCGAGGCGGCGAACATCGACGGGGCCAGTCACTTCCGCATCCTGTTCCAGGTGATCTTCCCCAACGTCGGCCACGGGACGCTCATCTGCACCACCATGCTGGCCATTACCACCATGAAGGTCTTCGACCTGGTGTGGATCATGACCGGCGGCGGACCGGGGATCCGCACGGAAGTGCTGCCCTACATGATGTACCGGATGACCTATGACCAGCACAACGTCGGCATGGGAGCGGCCACCAGCATCGTCATCCTCGTCCTGGCCGCTGCCATGGTGATCCCCTACTCCCGCTGGGCAATCAGCAAGTGGATGCGATAGAGATGCGATAGATGAGAGACACGCGCTTCAAGGGTGTTTCCCTGGCCTTCCTGGTGATCCTGGCCGCCTTCTGGCTGCTGCCCATCTACGCCATGGTGAGCACCTCCTTCAAGTCGCAGGCGGAGGTAGCGGATCAGAAGTACCTGGAGCTCCCGCGGCGCCTCCAGTTCGGCAACTACCTCCAGGCCTTCAAGAGCCTGATGATCGGGCTGCGCAACAGTGCGGTCATCACCGTGCCCGCCACCTTTCTGTGCGTCTTCCTGGGCTCCCTGGCCGGCTACTACCTGACGATGTTCGAGTTCAAACAGGCGCAGCTCGTTTTTTTCTGGATCGTGGTGGCGACCTTCCTCCCCTACCAGATCGTGCTCATTCCGATCACCACACTGGTGAGCACCCTGGGCCTGCTGAACACCTACGGCGGGCTCATCCTGATCTACGTGATCCTCAACATCCCCATGGGCACGCTGATCACCGCCACCTTCTTCATGAAGATGCCGGCCGATTTCCAGGAAGCCGCCGCTCTGGACGGCTGCAGGCCCTTCACGTTCTACCGGAGGATCGTGGTGCCGGTATCGATTCCGGGCCTGGTCTCTGCCGCCATCCTGGTGTTCGTACAGATCTACAACGAGTTCCTCCTGGCCATAGCGCTGACCCGCGGCCCGGCGGTGAAGCCGGTGATGCCTTTTCTTGCCGAGCTCAAGGGGAGCCAGATCGCTCAGTGGCACATCCAGATGGCCGGGTCGGTCATTGTCTCGCTCTTCCCGCTGCTCGTCTTCATCGTCCTCTCCGAGTACTTCGTCTCCGGCCTCATGGCGGGCTACAGCAAGGAATAGCCCCCATGGGGTCTGGGCGCCGCCCGCGCCGCAGCGCCGGAGGCGGCGTGCTTGAAAGGGGGCCTTTCTTTCCCTACACTCCTCCTTGAGGGTTTCTTCGGAAAACGCGAAGGAGGGAATCCATGGCAGACTCAGTACGCTACCAGGACATCAAGGCCGCGGATCGCTGCCGCTACGACGGCGTGTCCCTGGGGGAGGTGATGATGCGCATCGACCCCCGGGACGTCCCCGTGGCCAGGGCGCGCGAGGGCCTGCGGCTCTTCCAGGGTGGCGGGGAGACCAACGTGGCCTGCGGTCTGGCGCACACCTTCGGGCTGCGCTCCGCCGTTCTGACCGCGCTGGTGGACGACCCGGTGGGTCACAACATCCGCAACCAGATGCGGGAGCACGGCGTGGACACAGGCAGGATCGTCTGGTGGAACACGAAGAACGACGGCGGCAGGCACTCCACCGACGCCAAGGGGACCCTGCACAACGGCGTTAACTTCACCTGGCCCGGCAGCGGAGTGCTGCCCTCCAACACCACCTACTACCGCGCCCACACCCCGGCCACCCGCCTCCAGCCCGGCGATTTCGACTTCGACCAGCTCTTCGGCACCGAGGGGGTGCGGGCGCTCAACACGGGAGGCATCTTCACCCTGATCGGCCCCCGCACCGCGGAGCTGGCCATCGAGGCGGCCCGGAAAGCCGCCCAGCACGGCACCTTCGTGTCCGCGGACCTCAACTACCGCTCCAAGGTGGAGCCCGACAAGAGCAAGGCCCGGGCGATCAACCAGAAGCTGGCGCCCCACCTGGGCTTCCTGGTGGGCAACGATTCCGATCTCTCCGACGCGCTGGGCTACGAGACCAAGACCTCCAAGGGGGCCCCCTTCGCCGAGTGGCTGGAAGCCTACAAGCAGACCATCCGCAAGGTGGCCGCAGACTTTCCCAACCTCAGCCTCATTGGGACCCAGTGGCGGGGGGCGCACAACGCGGACCTGATCAGCTGGGGAGCGGTGCTCTACGACACCGGCGCGGACCGCTGGTACACCGCGCCGCTGCGCGAGAAGGTGCCCATCCGCGACCGCACCGGCGGGGGGGACTCCTTCGCCTCCGGCGTGCTGGCCGCCCTGCTGCTGGGCAAGGACCTGGAGACAGCCGTCAACTGGGGCGCCGCCCACGGCATGCTGGTCCAGGAGACCCCGGGGGACACCACCATGGTGGACCTGGCTCTGCTGGAGGCGGAGGTCAAGAGGGCCCGGGGCGGCGGCGGCGTGAAGGCCGTCCGTTAGGGCTCCCGGAGCCGGGAGGTGGCCGAAGAGGCTTCCGGCGCCGCTGCGGCCGGCTGGCAGGCGCCGGCCGCAGCTCCATCGCGCGGGGAGCACATGAAGCTGTTCAGCAACGACCTGGAGGCGGCGTTCCTGGACCGGCCCAACCGTTTTCTGGTGCGCGCGGAGCACTGCGGAGAGGTGGTGGCCGCTCACTGTCCCAATCCCGGCCGCATGCAGGAGCTGCTGCTTCCGGGGCGCACCCTGATCCTGGAACGGAAAGAGGCGCGCGCCGGGCTGCGTACGCCCTTCACCCTGGCCGCCGCGCTGTACCGGGGGGGCGTGGTTCCGCTGGTCTCCGCCGCCGCCAATCGGGTGGCCCGGCACCTTGTCTTCCCGCGGCTGTACCCGGGCTGGACCGTCGCCCCGGAGGTCAGGGCCGGCGCTTCCCGCCTGGATTTCCGGCTGGAGGAAGCCTCCGGCGGGAAGCGGAGGCGCTACGTGGAGGTGAAGGCCTGCACCCTGGTGGAGCACGGCACGGCCATGTTCCCCGACGCGCCGACCCGCCGCGGCCTGCGACACCTGGAGGAGCTGGCCTCCTTGAGCCGGACCGGCGCGGAGGCGGAGGTGCTGGTGGTGATCATGAGCCCCGAGGCGGAGCGCTTCGTACCCAACCTGCACACGGACCCCGAGCTGAGCGCCCGGCTCATCGAGCTGGCCGGAGGGGTGGAGGTGAAGGCCGTGTCGGTGCGCTGCAGCCGCGAGGGAGAGGCCCGCCTGGAAAGGCTGGCGGTGCCGGTGGACCTCCAGGCGGCCGCCCCGGCGGCCGCGGACGCCGGGAGCTACCTGCTGGTGCTGGAGGCCCTGCGCGACACGTCCCTGCGCGTCGGCGCGCTGGGGACGCTCCTTCTGCCGGCGGGCTACCACGTGTACGTGGGTTCGGCCATGGGCGGCCTGAAGGCCCGGCTTGCCCGCCATCGCCGGCGCCGGAAGCGCCTGCACTGGCACATCGACTACCTGCTGGCCGCTCCCGGAGTGGGCCTGCGGGCGGTGCTCCCGGTGCGCAGCCGGAGGCGGCTGGAGTGCGACCTGGCGAGGGAGCTCGGCTCCGCCGCCTCCGGCGCCGTCCCGGGCTTCGGAAGCTCCGACTGCGGCTGCTCCTCGCACCTTTACCGCTTTGCCGCCGATCCCATGAGCACCCCGGCTTTTCTCCAGGTGCTCCTGCGGTACCGCCATGCGGTGGCTCTCTGAGCGGCGCGGCAGAGCCTGCCAGCGGGGCGTCCTGCTGGCCGCCGGCGCCCTGCTGGCGCTTCTGGCCTGCCGCGGCGCGGCTCAGCAGGCGGGCGGCGGCTTGGGCCCCGGTGCGCCCACTCTCCCCGCGCCGGCGCTTCCCATCCCGGCCGCCGGCGCGCCGCAGGAGGGGTACTTCCGGCCCGTCCGGAGACTGTGGCTGGGGGACG
>CAZBDU010000093.1:0-21750 GCA_964490725.1 uncultured Spirochaetaceae bacterium
TGGATCGCCTTGCCTACGCCCGGCTACCGGTCAACTATGCCCTACGGACTCCTAGTGAGCCGTCATAGATGGATGCGCAGCCAGTCGAACACGGACCCTCCAGGCATGAGGACCACGAAAAGCACCCTGAACACCAGGCTGACAGCGATGGGAAGCAAGACCGAGACCAGGATGATCTTCAGCCAGCCGCCTTTTCTCCAGAAGAGCGCCAGAGTGGCGACCAGGTAGAGAAAGCTGGCCAGCTCAAAGAGCACCCGGCCCAGCAGCACGAACACGTAGACGGCAGTAAGAAGGACGATCCAGAAGGTCCGCCTTACCCCTACCCGGCTGACGAATCGATTCAGGGAGAATCTCCGCAGCCTGCCCAGGAGCGCGGCCGCCGCCCCCCTGCGCACCGAGGAGATCAACAGGGCCAGGCCCATGAAAAAGATGCAGACCGCCAGAAACAGGGGAACGAGGCCTGGGGCTGAGCTCCAGCCGCCAGGCCTCGGCATGTTCAAGGACCAGACACCGACCACCAGGCTGAAAGCCATCAGGACGATGGAGCTGATGAAATCAACGCCGGGCGTGGATTCTCTGTCCGGCTCTGTCTGCTCCTTTCCCATTGCTTTCGCTTACTTGAGGCGAGGCTCGTAGCCTTCCGGCGGCCACCAGGCATCGAAGTCCTTGGGCCGCGGCAGCCCCAGGTCCGCCGGGTTGGCCTTCACCCCTTCCAGCTTCATGTCCCAGAAAAGCCAGGCGGTGACGGACTCCCGCAGCGCCGCCAGGCGGTCGGCATCTTCTCCCACGGCGATGGCCTTGAAGAAGAACCTCTTCTCCAAGAGGCTCTCGAACTCAGGGGAGTTCACCGCGGCCACGAACGCTTCCTGGATCTTCTTCAGTATCGGCACCGGGGTGTCCCTCTTGACGCCCAGGGTGTATTCCGAGCCGAAGGGTGCATACCCGGCAAGCCCGGGCACGGAGTCGGTGATCGGCGCCAGCACCGTGCCGTCTTTGAGGGTGATGGGCTCCTTGACGAACACGGCCAGGTTCCTGAGGTTTCCCGCCCGAATGTGCTCTATCTGCTCGTGAAGACCGCTTCCCACGACGTCCACCTCTCCCTGCAGGGCGGCCATCACTGCAGGCTGTCCGCCTTTGTAGGGGATCTGGCGAACGTCGATCCCGGCCACGCTGGCCAGAATCTCGTTTCCTTCATGCCAGATGCCCCCAACCCCGGAGTTGGACATGGTATACTTGCCGGGATTCTCGCGGGCTGCCTTCAGGAAGTCTTCCATGGTGTGAAACGGGGAATCCGGCCTGACGGCCCAGGCCTGCACCCCATTGGCCGCCTTGAAGTACTGCCAGTCCTTCCACCCTACCAGCTTGGTGTGTCCCATGACCCGCAGCGGTTTGCTGAACTGCGAGCCGCCCATCCACCAGTCTGAACAGATCGGACAGGGATCTTCGCTACCTGGAGTTCTTTACCTGCCCGCCGTTGTCCGCCGACTTCCAGGAAGCGGAGTGAAGGGACCCCTTCACCAGGCGTGCCACCGCCGGCGGCGGAACACCTCCCTCACCTCCTCCAGGAAGGTGAGCGCCAGCGGCAGAAGGGAATCCGCCTCGAGCCCCTTCAGAAAGACGCCGGCCAGGCTCCTGTAGTAGCGCTCCTGCAGCCTGCGGGGCCGGCTGAACCGCCCCCACACTCCCTCCCCCAGCCGGGCCTGCTCTTCACGGATGGAGCGCAGGTTGTGCAGCTTGTCCGCCAGGGCGATGGCCAGGCTCTCCCGCCCGCGGCCGGGCAGGTGCTGCAGGGTGTGGCGCTTGCGCACCTCCCAGGGCAGGCTCTTGTCCGGCTCGGAAACCGACTCCACCAGCTCCGCCACCCGCGGCCCGAAGCGCCGCCGCAGCTCTCCGGAGCTGACCGGCGTGTCCTCCAGCGTGTCGTGCAGCACTCCGGCCGCCACCACCTCCGGCGGCAGACCCTCCCGGGCCAGGATGCGCGCCACCTCCAGCAGGTGCGTCAGGTAGGGGACCCGCGTCCCCTTGCGCCGCTGGCCCCGGTGAGCCTCCGCGGCGAACCCGATGGCCCGGAAGACAATCTCCTCCCGCTGCCCGTCTCTGCTCAACCCCCTGCTCCCTTCGGGCCGGGCCAAAGAGGCCGGCCCCATCGCTAAAGGTGTGCCGGAAAGATGTCGACAGAACATACTAATGAGAGCTTTCAGCGCTGTCGAGCGGGAGCTGTTCGACCGTGCAGTGCGGCGCTACGGCACGATACGCCCCTGCCGGGGCAAGAGCTTCACGGAGTGTTTCACCGTCCGCGACGGCTCCCTGCAGTTCTGGTTCAACGACGCCACCGGCAATACCCACCTGCTCAGCCACCGGATGCGGGTGCCCGCCTGAGGCCGCCAGCCGGCGGCGCCGCCCCGCGCGCGGCCGCCTTTCGGGCCTGCCCCTACAGCCGCAGCGCCAGCCCCAACCCCACCGGCTCGAAGAACACGCCGACTCCCTCCATGTTGTAGCCGCTGGTGTTCAGGTTCACGCCGATCAGCATGAACGGATTGACGCTCACCGCGGTGCGCAGCTTCAACGCCATCCTCGGGGTGAGGTTGAAGGCCAGATAGCCCTCAACGGTGAGAAGCTCGTACAACACCCAGGCGGACTCCCCCTGGGCCAGGCTGATCCCCGTGCGCATGGTGGTGCCGTCCCAGGCAACGTTCTGCAGGTCCTCCAGGGCGTAGACGTTCACCGGGCCCACCCGCACCATGAGCGTGAAGCCGCCGGAAATCCGGTCCAGTGTCCGGTAGCTGACGCCGATCCCGGGAAGCAGGAAGGTGTTGCGGGACAGGAAGTCGGTGCGGGTGCTGTCGTCGCGGGCGAAGGTCATGAACACGTTGCGGTCGAAGTAGAGGCTGGCCACCAGACCGGCGCTGGGCCCGAAGAACCAGGCGGCATCCAGACGCAGCGGCAGCGCCCGGGGGTAGCTGTCCAGGCCGCCCTCGCGCATCATCCGGAACAGCTGCCCCGCCCACACGGACAGCTCCAGGCGGCGGTTCATGCTGTCGGCGAAGTCGATCTGCTCCACCACCCGCTTCAGCCGCTGCTCGCGGACGCGGGAGGTGACCTTCACCTGCGGCTCCACCGGCCCCAGATGGCCCACGAAGCGCTGCGCCGTCTCCTCGATCCAGGCCGCGCAGACCTGGTAGTCCAGGCTGCCTGGCCGGAAGGAGAAGCTCCCCTCGCTGACCGCGGTCCCCCCTTCCTTCAGGGAGGCCGTCACCGCCACTGCATCCCCCTGAGGAGCCGCGGAGACGGCGATCACGGAGTTGGCCCGTCCCGGCTCGCTCACCGGGACGATGTCCACCAGCGCGGCGGCGCGCGCCTGGAGGATCCCCGGGAGCCTCGCCAGCAGGACCTGCTCTTCCGGGCCCACCTCCACGCCGGGAGCGCTCGCCAGCGGCTCGGTGAACACGCGCCGGGGAATCAGGTAGCGCGGCTGGCCCCAGCCGGCCAGCGCCGCGCACGCCAGCAGCGCCAGCGCCGCCGCGGCCCGCGCCTTCACCAGGTCACCCCCGAGCCGAGGTACATCCAGACGTCGATCGGCACTGCCGTCAGGTTGGAGAAGTCGGCGTTCACCCGCCCTTCCACCAGGTTGAACATGAAGCCGCCGCCGAAGAAGGGCGCCGGACGGCTGAGCCGCCGGGACAGGTAGTACTTGAAGCCGGTGTCGAGCATGGCTCCGAAGAGGAAGTACGGTCCGTACCGCTGCGGCCCCAGCCCCGACAGGTCGGCGGTGAAGGCGCTGGCGAAGGTGAGACGCCCCAGGAGGGCCATGGTGATGTCGGAGCGGTAGCCCCGGAGGTACAGCTGCGGCCCCAGGCAGAGGGGCAGGTCGAGCTGCCAGGCCCCGCCCTGCTCGGGCCGGCGGCGGCGCACCACTGGGTTGAGCCGCACGTTCGCCGAAATGAGCGGCGTGAGGACCCGTTCGTAGGTGAAGCCGAAGGCCAGGGGCAGCTCCCCGGGCATCCGGCTCTCGCCGTCTGTCCCAAGGGGATCGCCCGTCTGGCCGAACAGCACGTACGCGGCGGCGCTGTTGGGCTTGCCCACGCGCCGCGCGATGATCTCCCGCTGGGTGATCTTGCGCTCGTAGGTGACGATCTCCTGGGTGACCTCCTGAGACTCTTCGATTATCTCGCTGCCCGGCTCCGGCAGCACCTTGGCCACCTTGTCGGCGAACTCCGAGGCCAGAGCGTCGATGGAGTCGAACACCGAGAAGCCCGACTCCCCCGTGTAGACCACGGCGGTCTTCACCCGTTCGGACTTCACGTCGTAGAGACCCGCGTAGACGAACAGCTCGTCCGGACCGGCCTGGAACTCCCCCCTGACCAGCAGCTCGGCCCCGCTCCGCTCCGCCTCGGCGAAGCTCGCCGCCTCTTCGGCGCCGGTACCTTCCAGCACGACCAGCCGCGGATTGCCCCCCAGGCCGATCTTCAGGGTGTCGAAGAACACCGGCTCGTAGAAGTCGTACCTGCCGTCCCCGAGGTTCTCGAAGGGGGCCAGCAAGATGTGGTAGGTGCCGGGTTGAGAGGCCGCCGCTTCCTCCGCCTGCTGCTCCCGCCGCAGGGACAGGGTGGTGTTGATCTCGCCGTCCCCTTCCACGGTGACGAACTTGCGCACCGGCTGGAAGCCCTCCTTGTCGAGCTTGAGCAGGTGCTTGCCCGCCGACAGCTGCACCGGGATCGGCGTTCGGCCCCAGTTCTGCTCGTCGATCACCACCTGCGCCCCCTCCGGGTCGCTGGCCACCTGGATACTGTAGCTCTCCTTTTCCAGCCGGTACCGCGGCCGGTAGGGGCCGAAACCCTCGAAGGCGGAGCCCATCCACTGCTCGAAACCGATGTAGTCGGTGAGGGTCTCGCTGGCCCTGCGCTGGTCCTCCGGCTGCACCGGCCGCAGCTCCACCTGCGCCCCGGCCGCCACCAGCGCCTTCAGCGGGCAGAGGGTGACGCTGCCGGGGGCAACGGTCACTCCGGCCTGCCCCGCCCCGCCGGCGCCGCCTGCCGGCTGCCCGGCAAAGCTCACGCGGTAGCGCCCCGCGGGCAGGCGGCGGAACACCACCTGGACGGGGTTGGGATTCAGGGCCAGGGTCAAGCTCTCCGGCCCCTCCAGGCTCAGCCGCGCCCCGACACGGCCTGCCTCCTCCGCGCTGCGCTCGGCCACCAGCACCAACAGTCCGTCCCGCTCTCCCCGGGGCCCGGGGAAGGTGGCGCAGGAGCCAAGCACCACCAGGGCCAGCAGAGCGCCGGCAAGCACTGCTTTCATCCGTCCCAGAGTACCCGGGGACGCGCCCGGTGTCAAACCGCAGACCCCGCGGCAGGCAGCCGGGTCCGGGCGCCGCGAGCGTGCGGCGCCGGAGCACCGGCCGGCCCGCTGGCCCTTCCACCACGGAGTTGCTACAATGAGGCGGCATGAAGCTGAAGATACTCGCAACCTCGGATCTGCACCTGGGAATGCGTTTTTCGGGCTACCCGGAGGTGATGGAAAAGCTCAGCGAAGCGCGTTTCCGCACCCTGGAGAGGCTGGTGGAGGAGGCCAACCGCCGCGAATGCGGGCTGTTCGTGGTGGCAGGGGACCTCTTCCACGGCGTCAGGGTCACCCGCGCCGAGGTGTCACGGGCGGCTTCGGTCCTGGCCGGCTTCGAGGGGGCTGCGGCAGCGGTTCTGCCGGGCAACCACGACTTCCACGTGGGAAGGGCCGGCGGCCTGTGGGCCGGATTCCGGGAGCAGGCGGGCGACCGGGTGCGCCTCCTGGAGCAGCCCGGAAGCTACCCCCTGGATCACTACGGCCTGGAGGTACAGCTGCACGCCGGCCCCTGCGACGCCCGGACCTCTGCCCGGCATGCGCTGTCCTGGATGGAGCGCGGGGTCCAGCGGGACCCGGGCGTGCTGCACATAGGGGTGGCGCACGGAAGCATCGCCGGCATCACCGCGGATCCGGGGGGCAGCTACTTCCCCATGAAGGCCGAAGAGCTTGCGGCCCTGGGCGCAGACCTGTGGATCGTCGGCCACACTCACCTCCCCCACGCCGGGCGCATCGGCCCGCACAGCCACCTGTTCGTACCGGGCACGCCGGAGCCGGACGGCTTCGACTGCCGCCACGGCGGGCAGGCCTGGCTCATCGAGGTGGAGGAAGGCGAGGTGCGCCACGAAGCGCTCCCCTGCGGCACCTACCGCTTTGTGCGTGAGGAGGTCGAGCTCTTCCAGGAAGCGGACCTGGAGCGGCTGTTGGACCGCTACGGAGAAGCCGCCGGGGGGAAAAGGACCCTGCTGGATCTGACGCTGCGGGGGACCCTCGAGCGAGAGCTCTGGCGGGAGATCCCCACCCGCCTGGAGGCGCTGCGGGAGCGGCTGCTGTGGATGGAGGTGGACCCGGGAGGCCTGGCGGAGAAGATCACCGCCGCGACGGTGGAGGAGGAGTTCACGGCAGGCTCCTTTCCCTTCAGGCTCCTGCAGCGGCTGCTGGCCGAAGAGGACGGAGAGGCGGTCCAGGAGGCCTACGAGCTGATCCGGGAGGTCCGGGGGTGATCCTGCGCTCCGTCACCGTGGAGTCCTTCGGCGCTCTAGCCGACAGGACCCTGGAGCTCGCCCCCGGGCTAAACGTGATTCTGGGCCCCAACGAAGCGGGCAAGTCCACCCTTTTTCAAGCCATCCTGCACACGCTGCTCACCCCCTCCCGGCTGGGCCGCCGCGAATTCAAGGCTCTGCAGCCCTTTCTGCCCGCCGGAGGCGGGGACACCATCGCCTGCTCCCTGCGCCTCAGCCACGGAGAGGGCGCCTACAGGCTGCGCCGCAGCTGGGGCGCGGCCCAGGAGGCGCTGCTGGTGCTGCCGGACGGCGCCAGGCTGACCGACGATGGCGGCATCGCCGCGGTCCTGGGGGAGCTGCTGCCCGCAGCCGCCGGCACGCTGCGCTCGGTGTTCTTCACCTATCAGTCCGGCCTGCCGGACACCCTGAAGGAGCTGGACCCGCAGGCCCTGCGCTCCCTCCAGGACCTGCTGCGCACGGCCGTGCTGGAGAGCGACGGGGTCTCGGTGGCCGGCTTCCAGGCGCTGCTGGAGGAGCGCTACCGGCAGTACTTCGATCACTGGGACGAGGCGGCGGGGTGCCCGGAGGGCAACCGGGGCATCGAGCGGCCTTGGGCAAGCAGGAAGGGCAGGATCCTTCGCGCCTACTACGGCTGGCGGAGCGAGCTCCAGCGCCACCGGGAGACTCTGCGCCTGGAGGAGGAGTACGGCCGGCTGGCCCGCGAGCTGGAAGAGCTGGCCTGCGCCCGTTCGGAAACGGAGGATTTCCTGCGCCGCTACGAGCAGGCGGCCGCAGATGCGGAAGAGAGAGCCCGGTTGGAGAACGAGCTCCAGGCAACGGAGCTGGCCGCCGGGCGCACGCAGGAGGACTACGACCGCTGGCCGGTGCTGCTGGCACGCCGCACGGCCCTGGCCGGGGAGATCCCGGAGCTGGAAGCCCGCCGGGCGGCGCTGGAGGGGGAGAGCCGGCAGGCGCAGGCCTACGAGGAGGGGCGCCGCCAGCGCGAGCGCCTGGAGCGGGCGGCCGAGAGACAGACCCGGCTCGATGAGGCCCGCAAAGCCGCCGCGACCGGCGCGCCGCTCGCCCGCGAGCAGCTGGAGGAGATCCGAGCGGCGGCCGCCGCGATCCAGCGCATCCGTGCAGAGCTGCTGCCCAGGCCCCTCCAGGTGACCGTGGAGTCCCGAGGGGAGCTCCCCCTGGCGGTGGAGGAGCTGGAAAGCCCTCCCCTCCCGCCGGGGCCTTCCTCCGCGGAGGCTCCCAGCGGGGTGGAGCACCGCCTGGCTCCGGGACAGTCGCTGGAGGTGCGCAGCAGCGGGGCGCTGAGGCTCACTCACCCCGAGTGGACCCTGACGGTGCGGGCGGACTCGGAGGCGGAGGCGGCGCGGCGGGAGGAGCTCCGCCGCCAGGAGTCCCGGCTGGCGCGGCTGCTGAAGGAGTGCGGCGCGGCGGATCCGGCGGGGGCCGAAGAGGCTGCGCGGCGCCACGAGCAGCTCCGGCTGGCGGTGGAGCACGCCCGGCGCGAGCTCCAGGAGGAGCTTCAGGGCCAGACGCTGGCCCAGCTGGAGGAGCAGGCGGCCCCCGCCGCCCCAGCGCCTTCGCGACCGCTGGGCGCCATCCTCCAGGAGCTGGCTTCGGCGGGTGCGGACCTTCAGAGGCGCCGGGAGGAGGAGGAGCGGACCGGGCAGGAGCTCGCCGGGCTGGAGAAGACCTACGGGAACAGGGAGGCGCTGCTGGACCGGGTGGTGGAGCTGCGCAGCCGCAGGAACGCCGCCGCAGGGCGCCTGGCCTCGCTGGCGGGCATCCCGGAAGGGTTCCCCGAGGCCGGGGCCTTCCTGGAGCACTACCGGCGGCAGCGGGGGCGCCTGGAGGAGCTCCGCGGCCAGCACGCCGGGAAGGCGGTGGAATGCGCCCGCGCGGAGGAACGGATGCCGCAGGAATCCTCGGAGGAGATCGGGGCCCGGGTCCTGGAGCAGGAGCGCGGCTTTCAGCGGGAGCTCCGCCGCGGCCAGGCGGTGTCCCGCATCCGGCGGACCGCCGCAGCGATCCTTGCCGCGGTGGACCCGTCGGGCTTCCGCGGTTTCGCGGAGCTGCTCTCCGGCTACGCCCGGGAGATGACCGGCGGGCGCTACGCGGATGTTCCGGTCGCGGAAACCGTGCCCACGGGCCTCCGCCGCGGCGATGGAACGGTGCTTTCCCCGGAGCTCCTGTCCGCGGGCACCCGGGACGCCCTGTTCCTCTCGCTGCGGCTGTCCATGGCGGAGATGTTTCTCTGCGGAAGGGAAGGCTTCCTGATGATGGACGATCCGCTGGTGGATCTGGACCCGGAGAGGCAGGCGTTGGCGGCCTCGGCGCTGCGGCGTTTCGCGGACCTCGAGCAGGGCCGCCAGCTGCTCCTGTTCACCTGCCACCCCGCCCACGCGCAGCGCTTCCCCGGGGCGCGCCTGCTGGAGCTGGCCCCGCCGCAGGTCTGAAGGAAAACCCCCTACCGGAGCCCCAGCTTGTCGAGCTTCGGCTGGATCACCACGCGGCAGTAGCCGGCGGAGGGGTTCTTGGCGAAGTAGTCCTGGTGGTAGCCTTCGGCGGGGTAGAACCTCTCCAGGGGCCGTATCTCGGTGACGATGGGGCTCCTGAAGCGGGCGGCAGCCTCCTGTCTGGATCTCTCCGCCGCGCGCCGCTGCTCCTCGCCGCCGTAGAGGATGATGGAGCGGTACTGAGTGCCGACGTCGGCCCCCTGCCGGTTCGGAGTGGTGGGATCGTGGGCCTTCCAGAACGCCTCCAGGATCTGCTCGTAGCCGATCCTGCCGGGATCGTACTCCACCTGCACCACCTCGGCATGTCCGGTGCCGCCGCCGCAGACTTCCTGGTAGGTGGGATTCTCGGTGCTCCCGCCGGCGTAGCCGGAGACTACCGAGGTGACCCCTTCGATCCGCTTGTACACCGCCTCGATGCACCAGAAGCAGCCCCCGCCCAGGGTGGCCTTCTCTGTCCGCCTGCTCGCCTCACCGCTCATCCTCTCCGGCTCCTCAGCTTTCCCTTACCGGTATAGTACTCATTCTCCAGGCCCGGGCAAACCGGCCCCTGGCTGCTTTTCTTGAAACCCCGGGGCCCTTGAGGCGTATAGTATGCGGTATGCCGCAGAGAGCCGGGGACCCTTTCCAAGAGCGATCCCCAGAGTCAGCGTCACAATCCCGCGGCGGCCCGGCCGAAGAGGTTCGGGACCTGCTGGCCGTGCGGGAAGTCCTGCGTGGAGACAGCCGCGCCTTCACCGACATCGTGGATCGCTACACTGCGCCGCTGTACACGCTTGCCCTGCGTATGCTTGGCGATCGGGAGGGCTCCGAGGAGGCGGTCCAGGAGATCTTCCTCAAGGCCTACCGGGCCCTGCCCCGTTTTCAGCTCACCCGGCGCTTTCATCCCTGGATGTACACCATCGCCGTGAACCATCTGCGGACGGAGCTGCGCCGCCGCAGCGTGCGGCGCCGGCGCAGCGCGGAGGCGGCGGTGGAGCGCCTGCCCTCGCGGGAGCAGGGGCCCTCGGAGCTGACGCTGCGCAGGGAAGGGGAGCGGCTGGCGGAGGAGGCGCTGCTGAGCCTGCGCCCGGAGTACAGGAGCGTCTTCGTCCTTCGCCAGGTGGAGGGGCTGCCGGTCTCCGAGGTGGCGGAGATCCTCGGCCTCCCGGAGGGCACGGTGAAGACCCGGCTGCACCGGGCGCGGGCGGAGCTCGCCCGGGAGCTGGCCCGCCAGGGGTTCGACGAAGGATGAGGGGCACGGCGGGCCGCGGCGGCGGGCCGCCGGCCGGTGTGAAACCTCCGCACCCGCCGTGCGTAGATGGGAGATGGAGACGGACGGATGGAATGCCGTGAATGGAGCGAACAGCTGGAAGCCTGGCTGACAGCGGCCTGGGAGCAAGAGGGGCCTTCGGTTCCGGAGGCTCTGGCGGGACACGCCGCGGAGTGTCCCCGCTGCCGGAGGCGGCTTCAGGCCTCACTGCTCCTTCTGCGGGGAGCGAGCCTGCGTGAGCCCGCCCCGGCGGGGCTGGCCGGAAGGGTTGCCGCCCGCCTGCAACGGGCGGGCGCGGCCTCCGGCAGGCGGAGAGGCCTCCGCAGGGTCGCGTGGCCGTTGGCCGCGGCCCTGGCGGCGGCTGTGCTCACCTTTGCGCTGACCACCCGATTCGGCTTCCCCGCCGCCCCGTCGGTGACCGTGCGGCTCACCCTGGAAGCTCCGGGGGCCCGCCAGGTTGCGGTGGTGGGGGATTGGAACGGCTGGGATCCTCAGGCGCAGCCACTCTCGGACCCGGATGGAGACGGTGTGTGGGAGATCGAGCTGCGCCTCCCGCCCGGCCAGGAGCTGCAGTACCAGTTCCTGATCGACGGAAAGCGCTGGATTCCGGACCCGACAGTACCCTTGCAGGTGGAAGACGGCTTCGGCGGGCTGAACTCCGTCCTGCAGATTTGAGGAGGAACGAACCATGGAACGGTCGATCGAACGGTCAATGAGAGCAACTGTGAAGGCAGCGATCGTGATTGCCGCGGCGGCGGTGCTGCTGCTGGCGGCCTCCCCCGGCTTCAGCCAGGAGACGGGATTCCTGCACCGGCTCCAGGCCCAGCTGCAGGCCGCGGGGTGGACGAAGGAGGATGTGGGACAGCTCGAGCAGCAGCAAGTGGACTGGTCCCAGGCGGAAGGGGCCAACCCGGAGGTGGTAGCCCTGGCCCTCTCCCTCGGCAAGAGAGAAGATGCTGACATGGGCCCGTTGGAGCAGGCACATCTGGCCATCGAGGTCGCCCTGGCGGCCGTGCGCATGAAGAGCCTGGGCCTGGACGACCGCGTCACAGCCATGGCCACGCTGGAAGGCGTACGGCAGGCGCTGTACGACATCCAGGCGCTGCGGGAAAACGCCGGCGAGAATCCCCAGGGGGAGGTGCTGCGCACCCGCGTCCGGCTGCGGCTTCAGGAGGCTGCCGACCAGCAGACCCGGACCCAGGCGCAGGTGCAGACGCGGCAGGCCACCCGCTCCGGTCCGGAGCACGTGGACGCTCCGGCTCCGCCGGAGCCCGGGTCCGGTCCGGGGTCGCAGCAACGCTAACAGAGGGCGCTGCGGTGCCTCGCACAACCCTGATGCGGCGCGGCGCTCTCGCCGCGCTGCTTCTGGCCGCGGCCCTCCGCCCCCTTCCCCTGGGGGCGGAGGGGCTCCAGTCGCTGCTGGAGCGCAGTGGGTACACCGCTTCCGCCCGGGAGGAGATCCGCATTCTCTTTGCCCGCGCCGGAAAGGAGGGGGTGCCCGAAGCGTTGCTGCTTCCCCGCCTGGCCGAGGGACTGGCCAAAAAGATTTCCGCCCCCCGCCTGCAGGCGGCGCTGCGTCAACATCTGGCTCAGCTCCGGCAGGCGCGTGCGCTGCTGGAGCAGGTGCCCGGGGGGGAGCGCATCGCCGGCGACGAAGCATCGTGGGCCCGGACCGCCAACCTCATCGCCGCCGGGGTGCAGCCCGGCGATCTGGCCCGCCTGGTGCAGGCGGGTGCCGCAAGGCCGGAAGCCTACCGGCCCGCAACCTATGTCTACGCCTCCCTCATCGCCTGGGGCCTGCAGGTCGACGAGGCCCTGGCTCTGGTGGAAGCCCTTCTGTCCTCGCCCCTGCCGGCGGATCAGTTCGCCGCCGTGCCGGAGCTGCTGGCCCAGGGCAGGCGGCTGCGGGTCGCCCCCGAAGAGCTGGTGCGCCGCCTCCTGGAGGAGCTGCCCCACGCCGACGGCATCGAGCGGCTGCGGGAGCGCGTGATGAGATGAAAGGAAACACCCTCATGAAGCACACCACTGCAGCACGCCGGACCGCTTGCCTCCTTCTGCTGGCCCTGGCGGCCGCCGTTCCGGCCCCCGCCCTGTCCTCCTTCCTCCTGGGAGCCTATGGCGAAGGGCTGGTGTCGGCGGAGCAAGCCGCCCCCGCAGCCGTCCCGGCGGTGCGCCTGGGCGGGCTGGCGGACTGGCGGACGCTGCTCCCGGGAGGATATCTGGCGCTTTCCGCCTCGGCGCTGGGACGAGCTTATCTGTACGCTTTGCCGGTCTTTTCGGACCAGGAGGACGTCGAGATGGAGCTGGGCCTGGAGGCGGGGCCGGGCCGCTTCAAGACGCAGGTCAACGTGGCCGCATCGGCGCTCGGAGACGGCTCCACCGCGGCCTACCTGCGGCCCGACTGGCAGCTGGGCTACCAGGTCGTGGAGGGCCTCGTACGCCCCGCCCTGTTCTACCGGGGCAGCTACCTGCTGGAACCGGCCGGAAGCGAGGACTCCCTGTACCAGGGGTTGCGGCTGGGCCTGGGCCTGCAGCCGGACATTCGCCACGCTTTCTCGCTGGACCTGACGGCGGGATGGGCCCTGTGGCCGGAGACGGCACTGTACGACGCCTCCGGCGCGCTCACGGGCGCCAGCCGCCAGGACCTCTCCGCAGCACTGAGCGCCGGGGCCGAGGGGCTGGCCGGCTACTTCCTGGGCTGGCAAGTGACGGCCTCCGGCGGCCTGCTCCTGTCCACGGCCAACCGCTACCTGACCGCGGTGAGCTCCCTGGAAAAGGGGAGCCAGGACAACTGGTTCCTGGCGGGAGAGGCCGGAATGACCTGGAGCCCTCACCGCACCGTTGACCTGGAGCTTTCCGGCTTCGCCCGCCACGAGAGCTATCTCTATCGCGCGGCCCTGGACTCCGCGGCCCAACCCGGCGGCGAGCCGCTGCGCATCCTCTCAGTCGGGTTCAACGCCCGCGCAGACTGGACACCCGACGACCGCTTCTACCTGGTGCTCGAAGGCTCCGCCGCCAGGCGCTTCGCCAACGACCCGGCGGAGGCGCGCTGGAACGCCTCGATCGCCGGCGGTCTGGAGGTCAGCTTCTGACCGCCCCGCGGCCGGGTCAACCTCCGGCCAGGAGCCGCTACTCCTCCAGACGGTAGCGCACCCCCGGGTAGGGGGGATCTACGCGCTTTACACCGCTCTGCTCGAAGGCAAGCACGGCCTGACGGACCGGCTCCGCCCTGCCCTCCAGGGACCGCTCCGTCCAGGGCAGGGACCCGGTCCAGCGCCTGCGGGGCAGCCGGTCCTCTCCGAAGACGGTGGCGCTCTGCAGCCACCCCCTTACCTTGACGCCGTAGACGTTGCAGGCCCTTCCGATCAGCGTCCCCGGCTCCAGCACGGCCAGGCAGCCGATGGCGGTGAGGTCTCCGATGACGGCGCCCAGCTTCGAAAGACCGGTGGCGAACTTCCAACCGTCCACCGAGATCCTCACCTCGCCCCAGTCGTTCTTGACGTTGGAGTTCATGGACCCGGCGCCCTGGTTGACCATGCTCCCCAGGATCGAGTCGCCGCAGTAGCTGTAGTGGCCCGCCTCGGAGCCGGCCGCGAGCTCCCGTCCGTCCTGGGGGTCGCGCACCGGCACCCCATCGAGGATCACGGTGTTCTTGGCCTCGGAGCGGAAGACCACGTTGTCGCCCAGAATCGCGTCCCGGCGGATGTAGGCGCCCGGGAGGATCCGGCACTCTTCACCGACAATGACGTTGTTCCCCAGGGTGGCTCCATCCACCAGGGTCCGCGCCCCCACGAAGCAGTGGTTGGTCAGCACCGAGCCGCGCACCACCGCATCCTCCTCGATCCACACCTCCCCCCGGATCACCGCGCCCCCCTCCACGGTTGCGCCCGATCCCACGAAGGCCGGCCCCTCGATCCTGCCGCCGGTCACCCGGGCGCCGGCCGCCACGTAGACCTGCCCGCCGATCACCGCCGCCTCCACCGTGGCGCCTGCGCAGATCACCGCTCCGTTCTTGATCACCGCTCCGCCTCCGACGGTGGCACCTGCCTCCACCACCGCCCCCGGCTCGATCAGAGCGGTCACGGCCGGCACCCCAGGGGAGCCGCTGAGCCGCCCGTCGGGGGGAACCGCCCCCCCCGCCCCCGATTGCGGTGAGGGAGCCTGAACGCCGCCTCCCTTCCCGCCCCCGGCCAGCAGGGGAGGCAGCCCGGCCATCTTCGCCGCCACCCAGCGGGAACAGTACTCCCCCACCCGCTCCAGCGCCTGGTAGCAGTAGCGCAGCCCCGCGAAGATCTCGGCGTGACGGAAGCGCCCCGTATCCGCGAAGTAGTAGGAAACCGACAAAGCGTCTTCCAGGAGCGTGGCCCCGGCGCCCCGCAGCGCCTCGGCCAGCCCGGCCTGCTCTGCCGGGCTGGAGCCGGTCATCGTCACCGCCTCCAGCGCCGGGAGCCGGTTGGCGCCGAACGCCTCGGCCACCTCAGAGAACCACCCGGCGGGCGCCGCCAGGTAGCGCACCTTCTCCAGGGGCAGGGCCTGGAAGTAGGAGCGAGGCCGCAACCCCAGCCGCTCCGCCCACAGCTCCAGATCCTCCAGGTCCAGGGCAAGCCCGGCCGGACTGTCCCGCAGCAGCTGCCGGAGGAAACGGGCCGAGGCCAGCTTCTCCACGATGCCGCGCACCTCCACGTCCTGCGGCCGGGACGGCGGGCAGACCAGGAAGCGTTCCTCCCCGAGTCGCTCGGAGAGGAAATCGATGTTGGCCGCCAGGATCTGCTCCGCATCCGAAAGGTCCAGGTCCACATCCCGATCCCCAGGGCTGAGGGGCATGATCACGAATCGCACGGTGTGGTTGCGGGCGGGGCCGTCGCGGTTGGAGACGTAGTCGTAGTGGCCCGCCTGGCTGCCTGCACCCCGTTCCAGCACCACCAGGTCGCGGTATCCCCCGGGCAGCCGCGGCTCCAGGAGATTGCCGTCCTCCTGCACGAGCACTTCCCAAGGAGGGAACTGGTCGGCCGCCCGCCTGGCGCGCACCGCATCCACGCGATCCTGAAGCCCCACCAGTCCGCGGTACTCCACGTGAGTGGTACACTGCACCAGTGCCGCCTCGGCGTGTCGCTCCCGGCAGCCGATTCCGATCACTCTCGCCATCTCGAACCTCCCCGGCCTCCGGCGGCATGATTCTGCCCTAAGCCTAACCGCTTCGTCCGGCAGAATCAAACCCCTCCGCCCTCGGCGCCTGGGGGCTTCGGCGCCTCCGGGCTCCGGGGCCTGGGGGCTCCGGCGCCTGGGGGCTCCCCGCGGCCGCGTTGAGGCGAGCGGGGTGGGCGGGCTATACTGGTCCGGCAGAGCCCGAGAGATGGAACCGCCGCCCAGAGCCCCGAACTGCCTGAAGTGCCGCCACTTCTTCGTCTCCTGGGATCCGGCGTTTCCCCGGGGCTGCCGTGTGTTCGAGGTCAAGAGCCGCAGGCTTCCCAGTCATGTGGTCTACCAGGCTACCGGCAGGCACTGCCCCGCCTTCGAGAAGTCCCCGCGTATCAGAGAAGCCGGACGGGAGGGAACATGAGCCACCGCTGGGAACCCCACCAGTACCTGAAGTACCGCGGCGAGCGCACCCGGCCCTCCGCCGATCTAGCCGCGGGGATTGCCCAGGCGGATCCCCGGGACGTCCTTGACGTGGGCTGCGGGCCCGGCAACAGCAGGGAGGTCCTGCGCCGGCGCCGGCCGTCGGCCCGGGTCGTCGGGGTGGACTACTACGACCTGCTGTGCCGTCTGTGCCGGAGCGTGGACCTGTGGGAGACCACCTACTTCCACGAGATGGCGGGCCACAGGGACCCCATCGAGTGGTACCGCGGCACCGGCATGAAGCCCTACCTCCAGCGGCTTCCCGATGGAGGGGCACGGGAGGAGTTCATGGCGGAGGTGCTGGAGCGCTGCCGGGACAGCTACCGCCCGCAGGCCGACGGCACCGTGCTCTATCCCTTCCGCCGGCTGTTCTTCATTGCCAGCCCCCTGGACGGGAAGGCCGCGGCGAGGAGCACCCGGTGAAGCGCCGCCTGCGGAGCTCACGGCTCGCCTTCCAGCACCTCCCGGGCGACACGGCAGAACTCCTGGTACACGATGAGGGTGCCTGATGAGAGGCCAAGCCTCCGGGCCAGCCGGAGGCGCCGGCGCCTGCCCGGGTGGGCCTCTCGGCGGCGGGAATGCGCCGGGCCTCTCAGAGCGAAGGAGCTCTCCAGCACCTCCGTCAGCTTCGCGAGCTCCTCCCGGCTCACAGGATCCCGGGCCAGGGCAGTGCGCAGATCCAGGTCCTCCACCAGCCACGCCGCCTGCCGCTCGATCTCGTCGACCTGAGGGGCGGCCTCGCTGGGAGCCTCCGGCCTGTCGCGATGAGCCAGCGCCCGATGCAGCCGTGTCAACAGCGGGTCCTCCCGGGCGTCCAGGCGGTCGATCTCCTTCCGCGCCTCCTCCACCCGCGCCCACAGCAGGGGCAGCTCCCGGTTGCGCCGCCGCGCCGCCCAGAACGCCGCCAGGGCGCCCCCTCCGATCAGCAGCGTCTCGTCCAGGGCCGGCACCGGGTCCGGGAGCACCACGTTCACGATCCCCAGAGCGGCCACCGCCACCCCCGCCACGAAGAGCGTGGTGTTCCTGTCCTGCGCCGCCTGCGCCCTGCGGTCCACCAGACTGCGCAGCCGGCCGCACAGGTCCTCCAGGGCCCGTTCGTCGCAGCCTTGGAACCGGCGCACCTCCACCGCCCCGCGGGCCAGGGCAGCCTCGGGGCAACGTTCCAGCAGGAGGGGGTACACGATCCGGTAGCGGGAGGGATCCGCGGCCAGCGGGAGGACGTACACCGGCACCAGCCCCTCCCCGGAATCGCTCTCGATCTGGCGGTACCGCACTGCGAGGCCCTACCTCTGCTTCCAGGCCGAAGGCGCCGCGGCAACCGGCCAGATGGCGGCGCAGCGGAGCCCCCCGGCGAGGGGGACCGCAGGGCGAAAGACGGGCGGCCTCGCAGCCCTGTCGACAGAGACCGGTACGGTTTCCATGCGCCTTGCAGTCACGATACCGGAAGCGGCCGGTCCGGGGCAAGCGTTCCGGTCCCGGGGGGCCTTTTCCTCCCGCCCCGGGCCGTGTACAGTGGATAGGTTACCAAACTGGTTTGACTTTGGAGGCTGAGCATGAAAGCCCTGCACCGGCGCCGGGCCGCTGCCCTGGCGGCCGCGGCGGCGTTGCTGTGGGCGTCCGCGGCCGCCGGATGCTCCGGCTCGAAGGCGGCCGCTCCCGCTCTGGCCCCGGCATCCTCCCAGGAGGAGCTGTCCCAGGAGGAGCTGGCGGAGATGGCCCGTTCCCTCTACCTGCAGGAGGTGAACGGGTTGCACGTCACCGGGGTTCCGGTGGTCGTGGACCTGGCCTCCTACCGCCTGAAGGTGACCGGAGAGGTGCGCTCCCCCTTGAGCCTCTCCTTCGACCAGCTGCGTTCCATGCCGTCGGTGCGGGAGCACGCCGTGCTGGAGTGCCCCGGCTTCTTCGTGGACGAGGGCAGCTGGAGGGGAGTGAGGGTACGGGAGCTGCTCCGCAGGGCGGGAGTGGAAGAAGGCGCCACCCGGGTCGTTTTCACCTCCGCGGACGGTCGCTACAGCGCCGAGCTTCCCTTGAGCGCCGTCATGGAGGAGGGCTTCCTGGTGGCGTTCGCCTTCGAGGGCAGGCAGCTCCTGCCCATCCACGGCTTCCCGCTGCGCCTGGTGGCCAGGGGGTTCCCGGGAAACCGCTGGGTCAAGTGGCTCGGCGAGCTTTCCGTGCGCTAGCCGCGCCCGCGGCGTTCGGCTTGTCCCGCCAGGGGGGATGCCCTACAATACCGGGACCATGAGCGCGCGGCGCCGCTCCCCCCCAGGCCCCAGGCCCCTGGTCGTCATCTCCCTGGACGGGCTCGCGGCGGTGGACCTGCCGGCCCTGCGGGAGCTGCCTGCCTTCGCCCGGCTGCTCGATGGAGGGGCGGCGGTGCACGCCCTGAGGGGGATCTATCCCACTCAGACCTACCCCCTGCACGCCACCATCGCCACGGGCGTGTCCCCGTCCCGCCACGGGATCCACGCCAACAACAGAGCCGACCCGGGCAACCCCTCCCCGGAGTGGTTCTGGTACCGCCGGGACCTGCAGGCCACCCCTCTGTTCGAGCGTGCCACCCGGAGGGGAATTCCGACGGCATGCCTGCTGTGGCCGGTGGCGGGCCGGGCCAGGGTCCGCTACCTGATCCCAGAAATCACCGTGGTCCGTCCCGGTCAGAGCCAGATGCTGCGGGTGCTGTGCGCCGGGAGCCCCCTGTTCATCCTGCGGATGCGCCGCGCCTACGGGCATCTGCTCAGGGGCATCCAGCGCCGCTACCTGGACGACTTCACCACCGCGGTGGCCTGCGATCTGATCGGCCGGAGGCGGTTGGGGCTCCTGATGCTCCACCTGCTGGACCTGGACTACACGCGCCACCTCTACGGCTTCCGCAGCCCCGAGGCCTCGCGCGTTCTGGAGAAACAGGACGGACGGCTGGCACGCATCCTGGCGGCGCTGGAAGGCGCGGGCGGATCGCGGCAGGGCGCGGTGGTGGTTCTGGGGGATCACGCCTATCTGGACGTGCACAGCCGCATCAACCTCAACACCGCCCTGCGGGAGGCGGGGCTGCTCCAGGAGGGCCCCCGCGGGAGGGTTCGCGAGTGGCGGGCGTGGGCGGCCTCGTGCGAAGGCTCGGCGCAGCTGTTCCTGCGCGATCCGGAAAGCCGGACGGACCGGCGCAGGCTCACCGACCTGCTGCGCCGCCTGGCGGCGGACCCGGAAAGCGGCGTTGAGGCCCTTTACGAGGAGGAGGCGCTGCGCGAGATGGGTGTGGGAAGGGCAGTCCAGATGATGGTGGAGGCGCGGCAGGGCTACTACTTCGGAGCCGAGCTGCGGCCGCGATTGGTGGAGCCCGCGGAGGTCGGTCACCGCGCCGCCCACGGCTATCATCCCGACCGGCCGGGCTATCGCTCCCTGGCGCTTGGCGCCGGGCGCGGCCTGGCCCGGGGAGCCAGTCTGGCCGAAGCGCGCATCCTGGACCTGGGTCCCACGCTGGCCGCGCTGCTGGGCTTTGCCCTCCCCGGGGCGGAGGGACGCATCCTGGAGGAGATCCTGGAGCCGGAGCTCCTCCCCGGCTACGGGGGAGAGATCGAACGCCGCGGAGGAAGAGAATGAACCAGAGGGAAGACCGGGCGTACCGGAGCCGCATTCGCGCCTGGACCATGTACGACTGGGCGAACTCGGCGTTTGCCACCACCATCCTGGCGGCGGTGCTCCCGGTGTACTACAGCCAGGTGGCCGGGGCCTCTCTCCCCTCCCCGGCGGTCGCCACCGCCTACTGGAGCACGGGCCTGAGCCTGTCGGTGGTGCTGGTGGCGATCCTTTCGCCGATCCTGGGCACCGTCTCCGACATCGTGCGCGGCAAGAAGGCGTTTCTGGCCGGCTTCACCGGGCTGGGGGTGCTGGCCACGGGCCTCCTGGTGCTGGTGAAGAGCGGGGACTGGCTGCTGGCCTCGCTGCTGTTCGTGCTGGGCCGGGTGGGCTTCTCCTCGGCCAACGTCTTCTACGACTCGCTGCTGCCCCATGTGGCGCGCCCGGACGATCAGGACCGGGTCTCCGCCAGGGGCTTCGCCCTGGGGTACCTGGGAGGGGGGATCCTGCTGGCGGTGAACGTGGTGATGATCCAGCTGCTGCCCGGCACCTGGGGCCCGCGCCTGTCGTTCCTGAGCGTGGCCCTCTGGTGGGCGCTGTTCAGCATCCCCATCCTGACCCGGGTGCCCGAGCCGCAGACTCTGACGGCCCGCCTCCAGGCCGGCCAGACCGTCCTGGGCGTGAGCTTCCGCCGCCTGGCGGACACGCTGAAGGACCTTCGCCAGTACCGCGAGCTGTTTCGTTTTCTGCTGGCCTACCTGATCTACATCGACGGGGTGGGCACGATCATCGGCGTGGCGGCCATCTACGGGGCGGAGCTGGGATTCGGGACCCTGGAGCTGATCCTGGCCCTGCTTCTGGTGCAGTTCGTGGGCATCCCCTTCAGCCTCATCTTCGGCCGGCTGCCCACCCGTACGGGGCGGTACAGGCCCCTCTTTCTGGCCTTCATTCTCGCCAACCTGCTCCTGCTGCCCGCCCTGGGGCTGGTGGGGCGCTTCCTTTTGCCCGGCACGGTAAGCGGCGCACCGCTTCCGCCCTACCAGACCACCGCCACGGCCCTGGGCCAGGGCGAGTACAACGCCACCAACGCCCTGGTGCGGACCTCCGGCGACTGGGAACGGGACACCGTGCCGGCGGAGCGCATCCGCACGGCCGCCGACCGGGTCTACCTCACCACCAGCCAGCCCGGAGCCAGGGTGGAGCTGCCTTTCCACGGGCAGCGGCTCACGGTCACCTACGGCACCGGCCCCGACCACGGACGGCTGCAGGTGCTGATGGACGGCGCACCCCTTCTGGACCGCGACGGCGCCCCGGTGACGGTGGACCAGTACAGCCCCACGCGGCGCTACGAGGTGACGACGACCATCTTCGCGCCGGAGCCGGGGGTGCACCTGCTGGCCCTGGTGAACGCCGCGGCGCCCGATCCCCGCTCCTCCGGGACGCTCGTCTCCCTGGCGGAGGTGCACGTGCTGCCGCCGCTCAGGACCGCGAGCCTGCCGGTGATCATTGCCGCCATCGTGGCCCTGGAGGCGGTCTGCTTCCTGCTGGCCCTCCTGCTGGGCCGGCCGCTGTTCTCCCGCCTGGCCGAGGCCATGACCACCAAGCGCAGCCTCATCCTGGCCCTGGCGGTGTACGCGGTGATCACCATCTGGGGATTCTTCCTGGACTCGGTAGTGGAGTTCTGGAGCCTGGCCTGGCTGGTGGCCTGCGTGCAGGGGGGAAGCCAGGCGCTGAGCCGCAGCCTGTACGCCAGCATGGTCCCGGCGGTCAAGAGCGGCGAGTTCTTCGGGTTCTTCGGGATCATGGAGAAGTTCGCCGCCATCTTCGGGCCGCTGGTGTTCGCCGGCGCCGGCGCGCTCTTCGGGTCCAGCCGGCCTGCGGTGCTCGGCCTCATCCTCTTCTTCCTGGTGGGGACCTACCTGCTGGCCCGGGTGGACGTGGAGGAGGGCCGCAGGGTGGCCCGGGAGGAGAACAGCAGGCTGGAGGAACGCCCCGAGTAGCCACCCGGGCCCCCGGGGAAGGAGGCGCGGCGCTACGCGCTCCGCCGCCAGGCGGCCACCGCCTCCCCCACCGCCTCCTGCCAGGGCTGGTCGTGGCGGTGAGGCATGAGCGCGTGCAGCGCGTCGTCCGGGAAGTGGGCGCCGAAGCGGGCGAACCCGACGAGGAGCAGCAGCCCCTTGTTGCGCAGCCCCGGTCGGGGCACGGCACGCGCCAGGGAAGACGC
>CAZBDU010000094.1:0-21426 GCA_964490725.1 uncultured Spirochaetaceae bacterium
CCACTCTCCCCGCGCCGGCGCTTCCCATCCCGGCCGCCGGCGCGCCGCAGGAGGAGTACTTCCGGCCCTTCCGGAGACTGTGGCTGGAGGACGAGCTGGCCGGGCACCCGGAGCTGGCGGAAGCCTCCCGCTACGAGCTGCGGCTTGAGATCTCCCCCACGCTGCGCTCGGCTTCCGGCGAGCTTCGGGTGCTGTTCACCAATCGGGGCGCGGAGCCCCTGGGGGAGCTTCCCTTCTTCTGCTACGCCAACGCCGCCGGCGGCGCCCTGGAGGTGACGGCGGCCGCGGCGGCGGGAGCCCCGGTCCGGCCCGAGTGGAGGCAGGAACGTACCCTTCTGGTGGTGCCCCTCCGGCCGGAGCTGCCCCCGGGGGGACGCGTGGAGGTGTCCCTGGCCTACACGCTGCGCGTTGCCCAGGGGACGGCGGGGCAGGCCGACGAGCTCTCCTACGCCGGGGGGGTGCTCTCGCTGGGTCACGCCGCTCCGGTGATTCCCGCCCGCGCGGCGTGGGAGCGCGGCCCTCCCCCCGCCTTCGGCGACTTCGTGACCAACGAGGTGAGCTTCTTCCTGGCCAGGATCGGAGTGCCCGCCGGCGTGGTGCTGGCCGCCCCGGGCGTGGAGCTGGGCCGGCGGGAGCGACCGGGAGGAATCGAGGTCCTGCTCGCGCTGGGTCCCGCCCGGGAGCTTTCCCTTGCGGCCAGCCGCGAGTTCGTGGCCCTCCAGGCCCGGGCGGGACAGACCACCATCCGCAGCTTCTGCCTTCGCGGCCGCGAAGAAGGCGCCCGTCTGGCGCTGGAGGCGGCGCAGAGCGCCCTGGCGAGCTTTTCCGGCAGGTTCGGTCCCTACCCCTTCACCACCCTGACCGTGGCCGGCGCCCCCCTGACCTCCCTGGGGATGGAGTATCCCGGCATCGTGGTGCTGGCCTCCAGGCTCTACGACGGGGGCTCGGAGGCGGAAAGAATGCGCAACCGCGCCGTCCTGGAGGGCACGGTGGCGCACGAGGCGGCGCACCAGTGGTTCTACGGCGCGGTGGGCACCGACCAGCTGGAGGAGCCCTGGATCGACGAAGCCCTGGCCCAGTATGCCTTCCTCCTCTACCTGCTCGACCGCTACGGCGATGAAGGCCCGGCGCTGAGGGAGTTTTGGCGTTACTGGGAGGCCGTGAACGAGCGGCCCATTCCCATCGGCATGCCGGTGGGCGCCTATTCCCGGGAGGAGTACGCGGCCATCATCTACGGCCGCGCCCCGCTGTTCCTGCACGCCCTGGCCGGGCGCCTGGGGCGGGAGCGCTTCGATCGATTCTTGCGCGAGCTGGCCGTGCGCCACCGGTGGGGAAGCGTGGACGGGCCGGGGTTCCGCCCCCTGGCCGTGTAGCTTTCCGGGCGGGGGCTTCTGGACTTGTGGGCGTTGTGGGGGTAGCCGGCGGTCTCCCCGCGGGGCGCTGAGGCGCCGCGCCCCTAGGCGCCGTCCTGACGGCCTGCGGCCGGGGACCGGCCGCGTCCCTTCAGGGGCAGGCGCACGGTGGCCGTGGTTCCCCGCCCCACCTGGGAGGTGAAGCGCAGGCTCCCGCCGTGGCGGCGCACGATGCGGCTGGAGACCGAAAGGCCCAGCCCGGTGCCGCCGCTGTCCCCCCGGGTGGTGAAGAAAGGCTCGGTGATCCGCGCCAGATCGCTCTCGGCGATCCCCACCCCTTCGTCGCGGACCTCGATGCACGCCGCCTCCTCCTGCCGGTCCCAGGAGGTTGACAGCGTCATGCCGCATCCCGGCTCCGGCAGCGCCTGGCAGGCGTTCAGCAGCAGGTTGAGCACCACCTGCTCCAGCTCCACGCGGTCCGCGTCCACCTCGGGAATGCCCTCCTCCAGCTCCAGGGCAAACCGCCGGGTGGCCCGGGTGATGGCGTGGCGCGAGAGCTCCACCACCGTCTTGACCACCCCGTTCACGTCGGTGGGCTGCCCGGCGCGCCGCACGCCCCCGGCGAAGCGCTTGAGCTCGCCCACGATGTGCTCGATGCGGGCCGTGCTGTCCTCGATCTCGGACACCGCCGCGCGCACCGCCTCCCTGAAGCGGGGATAGGGCATGCCGGCCAGGCGCACCGCCTCATCGGCTTCCTCTCCGGACTCCGCCAGGGCGAACAGCCCCGCCAGGGCCTCGGAGAGAAAGCGGGCGTCCATGGCCATCACCTGGTTGGGGTTGTTGACCTCGTGAGCCACCCCGGCCACCAGGGCGCCCAGGGAGGCCAGCTTGTCGGCGCGCAGGAGCTGCTGCTGCTGGGCGCGCATGGTCTCCTCGGCCTGCCTGCGCTGGGAGATGTCACGGATGATCACCGCGTCCGCCGGGCTGTCCTGCCAGACCGTCCAGGCGCCGGTGATCTCCACGGGGATCACCTCACCGTCGCGGCGCACCACGCGGGTCTCGTAGCAGCGCGGCGCCGGAGCGCGGGCCATCCGGCGGGCCAGCCTCCTGCTCACCTCTTCCAGCTCCTCGGGATGGACCAGATCGCCGAAGCGCATCTGCCTCAGACGGGCCGGGCTGTAGCCGGAGATTTCGGCGGCCCGCTGGTTGACGTACAAGAACCGTCCGTCCGCCGAGAGGATCAGGATGGCGTCGTTGGCGTTCTCCGCCAGGGCCTTGAAGTTCCCCTCGGCGTTGCGAAGCCACTCCGCCATGTGGTTGTAGCCCCTGGCGAGCTGGCCGATCTCGTCCTCCGAGAGCACCGGGACGCTCATCCCGTAGTTGCCGGCGGATACCTCCCGCACCGCCTCCAGCAGCCCCCCGAGGGGCTTCAGCAGCCCCCGGCGGAACGCCACGGGAAAGCCAAAGACCACCAGCAGGGAGGCCAGCAGCACCACCAGGGCAAACCTGGAAGCCACGCGGTGCACCGCCAGCCGGTACTCGCCGTAGTGGAACCCCACCCGGTAAGTACCTTCGCCGCCGGACAGGGTGTGGTAGAAGTAGAAGCTTCCGGTGTCCCGCAGATCCAGGTAGAAGAAGCCGGGGGCCAGCCCGCGCCGCTCCGGGAGCAGCCCCCTCACTCCCCGGGTGCCGGCCAGAAGCGCTTCTTTCACCCCCGCCGTGTAGGGGTCGTGGTAGGTCAGGCGGCCGAAGCCGGGCGGAACCGGCTGCAGAAAGGCCACGTTCGGCGATATCCCCTTCACGTCCCCGTTCAGCACCGCCGCCCAGGCCTGGTCCACCTCGCTGCGGTAGCGGTCCGCCAGCGCGCCATGCACGATGGGCATCAGCGCGGTGGCGCTCATTCCGACGGCCACCATCACGACCACCAGCGGCAAGCCCACCAGCTTCGTCAGGTAGCTGGTGGGCTGGGGAGCGTTGTTGATGTAGACCACGAAGATGAGCATGCAGATCACCAGCGAGCCGGTGTTGAATACCAGCGAGTAGGTGGCCCGGGTGATCACCCCGGTCTGATAGAACATGTACAGCAGCGCCAAAACAATCTGGGCCACTGTCAGGAGGGCGAAGCTGCGGCAGGAAACGGCGGTCCTGCCCCGCGGCTGCACCAGAGCGCGCAGCGCTGCCCCCCGCGCGGCCGCCTCCCCGCCTGCGGCGCGCTCTGAGTGGCGGGAGGCCCGCACCACCTTGCGGACCAGCACCGAAAGCGCCCAGCAGTAGCCGGCCAGGGTCAGGATGCTGATGCGGGGCCCGTACTCGTAGGTGAAGTACTCGGCCTGGAAGTCGTATACCGCCTGGCCCCTGTCAAGGAACAGAGAGCCCCAAATGACCGCGGAGAGGCCAAGCGAAACATAGAGCGCGATCCGCGATTCCCGGGGATGGTGGTTCTCCCCGTAGTGGTAGGCGAACTGAATCAGGCACACCAGTCCGAAGACGATGAGGTTGGAGACCTGACCGGTGGCCAGGGAGACCGGAGAGAACAGGGAGTAGCGTACGGTGTAGGAAAGAAGCAGGACGAACAGGGTTCCGAGATAGCCGGCCAAGCACCAGGTGTCCCGCCGCTTGCCCCTGAGGGACAGCAGGTAGCCGGTGATCATCCCCAGGAGGATCGTGGTGGTCAGAGACCCCACCGACAGGGTGCCGAGCCGCAGCCATTCCACCGAACGCCTCCTCCCGGGCGCAGGACGCGCCGCCTCAACCGCCCGCGGCCGTGCCGGCGCTCCGCCGGCGGCTCAGCCTCTTGCTGAGCGCCTGGGGGCTGATTCCCAGCAGGCCCGCGGCGATGGCCTGGTTGCCCTTGGCCCGCGCCAGTGCTTCGGCGATCAGCCGCTCGGTGATCTCCTTCAGAGTGGGCAGGCGGGAGGGAAAGGTGAAATCTCCCCCCCCGGAGGCCGCCGGCTGCGGGAGCCCCGCCCCACGCCCTATGGCCTCCCGGAAGGGCTGCATGGAGAGCATCTTCTCCCTCTGGCGGCTCACCGCCTTGAAGATCATGGAGCGTAGCTCGCGCACGTTTCCCGGAAAATCGTAGGTCTGAAGCAGAGTCAGGAGCTCCGCGGGCACGGCCAGCTTGGGCTTGCCCAGCTGCTCGCTCGCCTGGTCCAGAAAGTGCTCCAGCAGCGCGGGAAGGTCCTCGCTGCGCTCGCGCAGGGGCGGGACGCGGATCTCGTGCGTCTCCAGCCGGTAGTACAGGTCACGCCGGAACTGGCCGTCGGCCACCAGGGCGGGCAGATCGCGGTTGGTGGCCAGCGCGAAACGGGCGCTGGTGGTGCGGGGCAGGTCCGAGCCCAGAGGATAGTACTCCCGCGCCTCGACCAGCCGCAGTAGCTTGGTCTGGGAGGCGGCGGACAGGTCGCCGATCTCGTCCAGGAACAGGGTCCCCCGGTCCGCCTGCTGCACCAGCCCCTTCCGCACCGCCTCCGCCCCGGTGTAGGCGCCCCGCAGGTGGCCGAACAGCGTGTCGGCGAACACCGTCTCGTCCAGACCGGCGCTGTTGACCCGCACCAGCTCACCGCGCCGCCCGCTGGCCAGATGGACCGCCTCGGCGAGCAGCTCCTTTCCGGTTCCGGTTTCGCCGGTGATGAGCACGGTTTCGGAGGTGGGGGCAATGGACTCCACGAAGCGGAACACCGCCTGCATCCTCCTGCTGCTGGTCACGATGCCGCGGAACGCCTCCGGGTGGCTCAGCTCGCCGGCCAGGAGCCGCTCCCTCAAGGAGGAGTAGCGCCGGGAGAGGCCGCGCATCTCCACTGCGCGCCTGACCCCGCTGGCGAGCCGGCTGGGTTCCACCGCCTTCACCATGTAGTCGAAGGCGCCCTCCTGCATGCACTGCACGGCCACGCCGATATCGTCCGAAGCGGTGACGATGATCACCGGGACCTGCGGGTACAGGCCGTGAATCTCTTTCAACAGGGTCTCACCGCTCAGATGCGGCATGGCCAGGTCCAGGAGCACCACCTCCACCTCGGTGCTCTTGAGGAGGGGCAGCACCTCCCGCGGGTCGTGGCAGGTGAGGAGATTCGTGATGCCTTCCTTGGTGAGTATCCGGGACATACTGGACAGGACCGCCTTCTCATCATCGACCAGGAGGATGGGCAGCTCTGGGAAAACGTCGTTCTTCATGTCCTCTCGCGTATCCATAGTAGACCCAAGCCTGAAGGCGGTCAACGCGACGGCCGCCCCCCGCAGGCGGGCCGGCGGCCCGGCCCCACACGCCACCTTCGCCGGCGGCCCGGCCCCACGGGCGTTGACTTTCCCCCCCGCAGGGGTGAGAATGGGGAAAACCTTACCGCCGGGGGCCGTTCGATGCCGTGCCGCGTGTGGGCCAGGAGCGCCGTTCTCCTCGCGATGGCTCTGGCGCTTCGACCGCTTCCCGCGGCGAGTGCGAGCCCAGGGCGGGGCCCGGTCTATTTCCTGGCCAACGGTGGGCTGTTCGCCGCGGACCTGGACGCCCGGAGGGTGCAGCAGGTGGGCTGGTTTTCTCCCGCGGCTCCCACCGTGGCGCGGGACCCCCTGGGCCGTTTCTGGGGGCGCCTGGACCGGCGCGTGTTCGCGGCCGTGGAGCCGGACACCGGCTCGGTCACCGCGGCGCTCACCCTCCCCTACAGCATCTACAACCACCTGATCACGCCGCAGGGCAAGGCCTACGTCACCCACCATACCCTCACCGAGCACGGGTTCACCCTCTCGGTGGTGGACACCCGGGCAGGACGGCTGCTCACGGAGATCGAAGGCCTGCCGGGGCTGCGCACCGGTCTGGCCCAGTCCGACTCACACGTCTACCTGGCCACGGTGAGCGTGGAGGGACCGCGGGTGCTGACCCTTCTCCGGATCGATCCGCGTACGGACCGGCCGGAGGAGATGCGCTCCCTCAGGGACGAGGAGCATGTGTGGAGCCTGGCCGTCTCCGGGCAGACGCTGTACGTGCTGTGGCAGCCGCTGCCCGGGAGCAGCGGCGAATCCAGGATCGAGCTGATCGACCTGGAGACGGGAAGCACGTACCGCAGCGCCACCGCTGCGGCGCTCGCCGGAGGCGGATTCTTCTACGGCGAGCCTGCGCTTCTGGCGGGCAGGCTCTACCTGCCCTGGCAGTCCCGGGCGGGCGGCCGCCCCGACCACGCTCTGGTGGAGACCGGCCCGGAGGCCCGCGGCGGGGCGCGGCTCCTTCCCATCCGGGGACGGGTCTACCGTCTTCTGGCAAGGGAGGGCGGCCTCCTCCTGTACCTGGAGCTTCCCGAGCAGGCGAGCGGCAGAGGGTTGACCCTGTGCTTTTACGATACCGGGGAAGGAAAGGAGGTGAAACGGATCGACATCCTCTCTGCCCTCAGAGACTGACCGCGAGGAGGAAACGCAGATGAAGAAGACGCTGTTCATCCTTGTGCTGGTCCTGCTCTCTGTGGGGTTGCTTTCCTGCCGCATGGGGATGGTGGGAAGCGACGGATCCGATGACCCGGCGGTGTCCGCGGCGGACAGCGGGACGGCCCAGGTGATCGATCTGGTGATCGCCGCCAAGACCGGCGGCGACTACACCGAGCTGGAGGACTTCCTGGCCGCCGAAGACCCCGACGGGCAGCTGCGGGAGGTGCTTTCGCGGCACGGCGTGTTCCAGACCGCCCGGGCGGCGCCGCGCGCGCTGGGAGACCCGCTGCCTCTCTTCGACGCGGGGACCTACGGCAACGGGGACGTCCTGCTGTCCAAGAGCTCCGGAACCCTTACCAGCGACATCATGGGCCAGGTGCTGAACAGGGGCTGGGGTCACGGCGGCATCCTCTACCAGAACCTGGCGACCGGGCCGGACGCCGGCTGTGTTCTGTCCGCGAACCTGGAAGGCCTCACCTTCGAGACCTACCAGGAGTGGGCCGCGGCGGACGCGGTGCGGGTCATGCATCCGCCCACGGCTCCGGGCGGCGACCTGAGGGGCGTCCTGACGGCGCACCCCTTCCCGCTGACGATGTACGCCTTCATCCACCTGGACTTCACGCCCGTGGCGCGGGGGGACGACTACCTGTGGTACTGCAGCAAGGTGCCCTGGCGGGTCTACAATGCGCTGGGACCGGACATCGAGGACGCCGGCTTCTACGAGCTGGCCAGCGCCGGCGGCCGCTGGACGGCGCTCCGGGACTCGCTGCTGTACGACGTGTACAGGCTGTACCTGCACCTCTCACTGCCGTGGTGGCGGTGGTGGAGGATCCCCGCCCTGGCGGACGCCCGCCTGCGTCTGGTCCTGGGCGAGCTGATCACCCCGGACGAGCTGAGATACTCGTCGGTGCTCACGACCGGGCCGTTCTACGGCAGCGGCCCGGACCCGGACCTGGATTGGAGCTCGCCGTAGGCAGCCCGTTGCCCCGGGGACGCCGATGGGCTACAATCCCCGGGGCATGGCATTGACAGGCTCCCAGAGAAAGCAGCTTCGTTCCCTGGCGCACCACCTGGACCCGGTGGTACAGGTGGGTAAGCTCGGCCTGAGCGAGGAGCTGCTGGCGGCCGTGGATGGGGCCCTGGAAGCGCACGAGCTGATCAAGGTGCGCTTCCTCCAGTTCAAGGAGGAGCGCAGGGCGCTGGTGGAGGAGATCGCCCGCCGCTGCGGCTGCGAGGTGGCCGGGGCGGTGGGCAACATGGCCATCCTCTACCGGGAGCACCCGGACCCCGAGAAGCGCTCCATCCGGCTCGGCGGGCCCTGACTCAGCGGGCCAGGATGCCCACCACCAGGGTGCCCAGCACCGTGCCGTACAGCACGGAGCCGTAGATCGTGGAGGTCAGGGGGCAGGTGCCGCTCCGGCAGCCGACCACCCGGTAGTAGAGGAAGCCCAGCCCGCCGCCGGCCGCGGCTCCGAGGAGATACTTCAGAATCACGTTCATCCTCTTGTGCATGTTTTTCGACCCGGAACCCTGCGTTCGAGCCCGCAGAGGAGCCCTCAGGCGACCCTGGACGCGAGGCAACGGGTAGGGGAGGTGCGGCTCCGGACGGGGCGCAGACACCGGGGAGCGCGGCCGCGGGGGATGTGGAGCCCGCTCACAGGTAGGGCCTTGCGGCCCGCCGGAAGGCGGCGAACCGCTCTTCCAGCCCCGCCAGGGCGGTGGCGGTCCCCCCGCCGCCGGGGCAGGCGGCCTCCTCCAGGGCCCGGGCGGCGTTGCCCAGGGGCACGGCCTCCAGGTTCCAGGCTCCACCCTTGATCGAATGGGCCACGCGGCACACCTCCTCCACCTCCCCGGCCTCCACGGCGGCGCGCAAAGCGCGAATCTGTCCTTCCACCTTGGCCACGAAGGTCCGCAGGACCTGCCGGACCACGGCCCCGTCATCCAGGAAGGTGGCCATGGCCTTCTGGTAGTCGAAGGGCGGTGCGGCTTCCTCCGGCTGGCCCAGCTCCAACAGCTCGGCCTCCGGCTCGGCGGGGCGCAGATGCCGCGCCAGCAGTGGCAGCAGGTCCTTCTTCTTGAAGGGCTTGGACAGGTAGTCGTTCATGCCGGCGCTGAAGCAGCGCTGCCTTTCCTCCGGCAGCGCGTTGGCGGTGACGGCGATGATGGGGATCTCGACCCCCAGCTCGCGGATGGCCGCAGCGGCCTCCAGCCCGTTCATGTTCGGCATCTGCAGGTCCATGAAGACCAGGTCGAAATTCCGGGCCTGCACCGCCTCCACGGCCTGCCTCCCGTCGGGCACCAGGCTCACCCCGTAGCCATTCTTCTCCAGTATGGTCCGGAACAGCTGCTGGTTCACCTCGTGGTCCTCGGCCACCAGGATGCGGTACGGCTTGGTGTCGGCTTGCTCCGGTTCCGGCGGCGTCTCCTCCTCCGGCTCCGCCAGCTCCAGCTCGTTGTCACTGTTGATCACCCGGAACACTTCGCCCAGCAGCTCCCCCTTCTTCACCGGCTTGTTCAGGTAGCCGTCGAACCAGCGCAGCAGCTTCATCTTGGCCTCTTCCCCGCTCAGGCCCGAGGGGGTGAGCAGGATCAGCCTGGTTGCGTTGATGGTCCGATCCGCGTTGATCTCGCTGGCCACCTGCCAGCCGTCCATGCCCGGCATGCGCAGGTCCACGATCGTCAGCGGCAGCGGCCGCCCTTCAGCCGCCGCCTCACGCAGCTCTCGCAGGGCGGCCTCGCCGTTCTCCGCCTCCCATACGCTGCAGCCCCATCCCTGCAGATAGGCGCCCACGGCGGACCGCGCCGTGGCGTTGTCGTCCACCAGCAGCACCTGCAGGTCTTCGAAGAAGTCCCCGGGGACGTCCTCGTAGAGGTCCGCCTTCTCCTGCCGCTTCAGGGCGACGGTGAACCAGAAGGTGGACCCCTTGCCTCTCTCGCTTTCCACCCCCACCCCTCCCCCCATCATCTCCGCCAGGTTCCGGGAGATGACCAGCCCCAGGCCGGTGCCCCCGTACTTGCGGGTCATGGAGGAATCCGCCTGGGCGAAGGAGCTGAACAGCCGCTCCAGCCTTTCCGGTTCGATGCCGATCCCGGTATCCCGCACCTCCACCCGGATCAGGCTGTGTTCCTCCTGCTCGCCCTCCTGGCTCACCGAAAGCACGATCTCACCGGCGTGGGTGAACTTGACCGCGTTGTTGAACAGGTTCACCACGATCTGCCGCAGACGCACCGGGTCTCCCCGCAGCCGGTGGGGAACGCCGGGGGCAAACCGCACCACCACCTCCAGGTTCTTCTTGTGCGCCTCCAGGATGACCAGGTCCACCGCGTCCTCCAGGGTGCGGTAGAGATCGAAGTCGATGCTCTCCATGTGCAGCTTCCCGGCCTCGATCTTGGAGAAATCCAGAATGTCGTTGACCAGGCTGAGCAGCACGTCCGCCGAGAAACGGATCTGCTCCGCGTACTCCTGCTGCTCCGCGTCCAGGCGGGTCTCCAGAAGCAGCTCGGTCATGCCGGTGATGGTGTGGATGGGCGTGCGGATCTCGTGGCTCATGTTGGCCAGGAATTCCGATTTGGTCCGGGCCGCCTCCTCGGCGAGCTCCTTGGCCCGCTTCAGTCCCACCTCGCTCTGCTTCCAATGGCTGATGTCCTTGATGATGGCGAAGACCGTTTGGCCCTGTGCCAGGACGCTGAAGTTCAAACGCCACCAGGAACGCTCGCCGCCCCGGGGCCGGTACCGGCACTCCACCTCGAAGTAGCGCTGGCGCCCCTCAGTCAAGGCCTGAAACTGCTCCAGGAGATGGTGCGCAATCTCCGCATCCACGAACAGAGCCAGGGCCTGTCCCACCACCCGCTCCCGGCTCATGCCGAGCATGAGCTCCAGGCTGGCGTTCACCCGCAGGAAGCGACCGCTGGAATCCAGCACCGCCATGCCGATCGGCGAGTGCTCGAAGAAGGCGCCCAGAGGATCCGCTCGCTCCCGCAGCTGATCCAGCTCCTGAGAGAGCCTCAGCACCTGCCGCCCCGCCTGCTCGACCCTGACGGCGTAGCCCACCAGGCGCTGGCAGAGCGCCGGATCCAGCTCGCTGCCGCTCAGGCAGTCCAGGGCCCCCGCCGGAGCCTGGCCTCCCCCTCCCGAGCGTGCCAGCGCCACCACCGGCAGTCCGTAGCGCCGGTCCAGCTCCTCCAGCAGCTCCGCGCCGGCGCCCAGGGAAGACAGATCCACCACCAGGGCGTCCACAGAGTCCAGGGGTTGCCGGCCGATCTCCTCCGGCCCGCACAGGCGGCCGTGCACGGCAGGGCCCCGCAGCAGCTCCAGAGGCCTCGGATCCCTGCCGACCACCAGGACTTCCATGGCGCCCCTAGAAGTTCAGGCGCAGCACTTCTGCGGTCTTCTTTAGTATCATCTCTGGTTTGAGCGGCTTGATGAGGTAGCTCTTCACCCCGAGCTTGATGGCCCGGGTCACCGTCTCCCGCTTCGACAACGCCGAGAGGACGATCACCGGCAGCCCCTGCACGCGCTCCTTCAGGTGCTCCAGCACGGCGAAGCCGTCCATTTCCGGCATCATCAGGTCCAGGAGCAGCAGGTCGAACTCCGTGCCCGAGAGCGCCTCGACGAACTGCCGGCCGTTGTCGAACACCCGCACCGGCCATCCGGTGTCGGAGAAGGTCTTCTTCACCAGCTCCTGGATCACCACGTCGTCGTCTACGGCGGCGATGACCGGCCGCTCCTCCTCCTTCTGCAGGTCGTAGCGCAGCTGGAAGGATTCACCCCTGCCCTCCGCCGCCGGGGTGGAGGCGGTGAGTATGTCCTCCTTCACCACCTGCCTGCCCGTGTCCATGAAGCTGGAAACCTTCATCCCCAGCAGGCCGTCCAGGGCGGTGGCCAGGTTGTCGGTGACCTCGATCTTGCCGAACTCCTCGCTGTCGGCCACGGCCTGCCGCACCGCCTCCGAGGTGGTGAGAACCCGCACCGCCCGCTGCGGCGAGCGGGTCACCTCCAGCACCCCCCGCAGCAAAGCGTCCAGCTTGGGCCGGTCCTGCGGCTCCAGGGCGATGTCCGTCATGATGATCAGGACCTTGGGGTTGCGGCGCCCGTACAGCTGCAGCAGCTCGGTGATCTTGAACCCCAGCAGCTCGATCTTGTCCCGGTTGAGACCGCGGGCCACCTCCACGAACAGGATCTCGTCGTTGAAGTGCGCCTCGATGATGCAGGGGGTATCGTCCGCTGCGAGCTTCACGTCCAGGACTTCCGAAACGGCCGCCAGCAGCGCGTCCAGCTTCAGCGGCTTGGCCAGGAACTTGCGCACGTTGAACCGCGCCACCTCCAGGAGGGCCTTCTTCTCGATGGGCTTGGAGACCATGATCACGGGGATGGCGGCGGTGTTGGCATTGGCCGTCTTTTCACGCAGGATTTCCAGGCTGCTCCGCCGGGAGAGAAAGTAGTCCATGATGACCAGGTCCGGAATCTCGGTGCGGATCTTGGCCAGCCCGTCCAGCCCGCTCACCGACTGCAACGGCTCGAACCCGAGCTCCTCGAGCTTCTGCAGCAGGTACTGGCGGAACAGCGGGGACTCGTCGATCACCAGGATCTTCTTCATGGGCCTTTCATGGTACCCGCGCTGCGGCCGGGCGTCAAGGTTTGCCATGGATTTGACATCTGACTGATACATCGCGAACTGCGCCCCTACTATTGCAATCCCACCGGGACAATGGCATATTGTTCGCTATGCAGGCCGCCACAAGACCCTACCGCTGGATCCTTGTCCTGGCAGCAGTGGCGCTCGCCGCCGGCTGCTCCATCAACAGGCTCGCCGTCAACGTCCTGGCCGGCAGCCTGGGCTCCGGTTCCTCCGACGTCTTCACGGGGGACAACGACCCGCAGCTGGTGGGGGAGGCCCTGCCTTTCGCTCTCAAGCTCTACGAAACCCTGCTCGTCCAGGCGCCGGACAACACGAACCTCCTCCTGACCACGGGGAGCGGCTTCGTGATGTATGCAAACGCCTTCGTGCAGACCCCGGCGAGCATGCTCCCGGACACCGAGTGGCAGAAGCAGCAGGAGATGCTGGTGCGGGCGAAGAAGCTCTACCTCCGGGGGCGGGACTACCTCCTGCGGGGCATGGAGCTGCGCCACCCCGGATTCCGACAGGCGCTGGAGGAGAAGGACAACGCCCCGCTGGATACGATGCTCCCACAGATGAAGGTGGAGGACGTGCCCTGGCTGTACTGGACGGCGGCGTCCTGGCTGGGCGCCTTCTCCACGGACACCTTCGACATCGCGCTGCTGGTGGGCGTCCAGAGGGCCCACGACCTGGTTCAGCGCGCCCTGGAGCTGGACGAGTCGTTCAACGACGGCGCCCTCCACGAGCTGCTCATCTCCTACTACGGGGGCGTGCCCGCCTCCATGGGGGGAAGCGAGGAGAAGGCCAGAGAGCAGTTTCGCAGGGCAGTACAGCTCAGCGAGGGGCGGTCCGCCTCCCCGTACGTGGCGCTGGCCACGACGGTGGACGTGGCCAAGCAGGACGCGCAGGAGTTCCGTTCCCTGTTGGAGCAGGCCCTGGCCATCGACCCCGATGCCACCCCCTCCATGAGGCTGCTCAACATCCTGACGCAGCGCAAGGCCCGCTGGCTGCTCGAGCACATCGAGGACTTCTTCCTGATCACCGACGAGGGCACCGGCGGCGAAGAGGGCGGAGCGCAATAACTTCAGAGAGGAGCTGACGGCCATGAAGAGACGTTGGGGGTTCCTGGTTCTGTTGATCTTCATGTTGGCGGCGGCCCAGCTGCCCGCGCTGGTGGTCAAGCTGGGAAGCATCGCCCCGGAGAACTCTCCCTGGGACCGGGCCCTCAAGCGCCTGGCCGCGGGATGGCAGCAGGTTTCCGGCGGCCAGGTCACGGTGCGCGTCTACGCCGGCGGGGTCACCGGGAGCGAAGTGGACATGCTGCGCAAGATGCGCATCAACCAGCTCCAGGCCGCCGCCCTTACCGGATCCGGCATGGGCAAGATCAACCCCGACTACCTGGTCTTCCAGCTGCCTTTCATGGCCCACAACGACCAGGAGCTCCAGTACCTGTTCGACGCGCTGCGCCCCAAGCTGGAGCAGCTCCTGGCGGACAAGGGGTTCAAGCTGCTGGCATTCACGAAGTCGGGGTGGACGAAGTTCTTCTCCAAGACCCCGATCGTCACTCCCGATGATCTGCGGGGCCTTAAGATGTTCGTCCTGGAGGGAAGCCCGGAAATCGATCAGGCCTGGAAGGAGATGGGCTTCCAGATCGTGCCGCTGCCTGCCAACGACGCCCTGACCGCGCTGCAAAGCGGCATGGCGGACTGCTTCGCCGCCTCGCCGCTTACCGCCGCGGCGCTGCAGTGGTTCGGCGTGGCCAACCAGATGACCGACATGAACTGGGTCCCCCTCACCGGGGCGGTGGTGATTTCCATGCGCGCCTGGCAGCGCATTCCCCGGGAGCTGCAGCCCCGGCTCCTGGAGGCCTCCGAGCGCGCCATGGCGCCCCTGGACGGCGAGGTCATGGCGACCGAGGAGCAGGCCCTGCAGGTCATGAAAGAACACGGGCTGGTGGTGCACGAAGTGCCACCGGCGGCGGTGAAGCAGTGGGAGGCCCTGGCGGACCGCGGCTTCAGCATCCTGATCGGCAAAGTCATCTCCAAGGACCTCTATGATGAAGCCCAACGACTCATCGCCGACTACCGCGCCGGGAGGAAGTGAGCCTCCCGGCCGGAGCATCGCTCCCCCCCGCTGGCGGATCCCCTTCGGAATCGAAAACGCAGCGGCCAGCGCCGTTCTGATCCTGGTGGCCCTGGTGCCCACCGCGGAGATCATTGCCCGCACCGTATTCGGCACCGGGATCTACGGAGGGGCGGAGCTGACCACCCACCTGGTGCTCTGGATCACCTTCCTGGGCGGGGCCATCACCTCCCGCGAGGGGCGCCACATCACCCTCCAGGTCGGAGTGGACCTGATCCGGGAGCCGGCGCGCACCTGGATCCTCACGGTCACCTCCTTTCTGGCCGCCACCATGGCCACGGCCATGACCTGGAGCGCCCTCTCCCTGGTGCTGATCGGGTTCGACCCCTCCCGCACCATCAGCTTCATCCCGGTGCAGATTGCCGCGGCGGTGCTGCCCGTGGGCTTTGCCCTCATGGCGGTGCGCTTCGTCACCCGCGCGCCCGGGGGCACCGCGCAGCGGATCGTGGCGGCCGCCGGGGTGCTTCTGGGCACGGTGCTGGCGTTCAGCTCCGTGATGAACGTCCTCTACGCGGTCAGCCCGAGCCTTCCCGCCTGGCTCACGGACCTGGAAGGCGCTCTGGCGGGTTTCTCCGCGGCCGTGGCCCTGCCGCTGGCGGCGGTGCTGGCCGCCTCCATCCTCTTCGGCACGCCGATCTTCGTGGTTCTGGGCGGCCTGGCCTACCTGCTGTTCATCCGCTCCGGCGGATCCCTGGAGGTCATCCCCAACGAGGCCTACACCCTCCTGACCGGCTACAGCATCCCGGCCATTCCGCTGTTCACCTTCGCCGGATTCATCCTCTCGGAGAGCAAGGCCGGCGAACGGCTGGTGCGGCTGTTCCGCGCCTGGCTGGGCTGGCTCCCCGGAGGCCTGGTGATCATGACGGTGCTGGTGTGCACTTTCTTCACCACCTTCACCGGGGCCACCGGGGTCACCATCCTGGCGTTGGGGGCGCTGCTGTCCTTCGTGCTGGTGAAAAGCAGCCGCTACGAGACCCGCTTCAGCACGGGCCTGATCACCGCCTCCGGCAGCATCGGGCTTCTCTTCCCCCCCAGCCTGCCGATCATTCTCTACGGCGTCACCGCGCAGATCAACATCAAGAACATGTTCGTGGGCGGGCTCCTGCCGGGGTTCCTGATGGTGCTTGCCCTCTGCGTGGTGGGGGTGATCACGGCGCTGCGCACCAGGGTGGAGCTCGTGCCTTTCCGCGCCCGGGAGGCGCTGCTGGCGGTGGGAGGCTCCTTCTGGGAGCTCCTGCTGCCGGTGATCATCCTGCTGGGCTACTTCATGGGGCTCACCACCCTGGTGGAAACGGGAGCCATCGCGGTGCTGTACTCCCTGGTGGTGGAGGTGCTGATTCACCGCGACCTGCGACTGTCTGACCTCCCCCGGGTGTTCATGAAGTGCATCCCCATCATCGGCGGCGTGCTCATCATCCTGGCCGCGGCCAAGGGCCTGTCCTACTATGTCGTGGACGCACAGGTGCCCATGACGCTCAGCGCCTGGGCTCAGAACCACATCCACTCCAAGTACGTGTTCCTGATCCTGCTCAACCTGGCGCTGCTCGTGACCGGCTGCCTGATGGACATCTTCTCCGCGATCCTGGTGGTGGTGCCCCTCATCCTTCCCATAGGCCAGCTGTTCGGCATCCACCCCGTGCATCTGGGGGTGATCTTCCTGGCCAACCTGGGGGTGGGGTATCTCACCCCGCCGGTGGGGCTCAACCTCTTCCTGGCGTCCTACCGCTTCAACGAGCCCCTGGCCAGGATCTACCGGGACGTGGTTCCCTTCTTCCTGGTCCTGCTGGCGGTGGTGCTGCTCATCACCTACGTGCCCTGGTTCTCCACGGGGCTGCTGGGGGTGATCACCTTCTGATGCAAGACGCCCGGTTCGGCGACTGCGAGGCGCTCCTGGCGCACGCTGCCCGGGTGGCTCTGGCGGGCTGCCTGCGGCTGGAGCGCGGCGAGCGGGCGGTGATCGTCACGAACCCCTGTCCGGAGGTGGCGGCCATCGCCCGCGCTCTCTACGATGCCGCCCTGGAGCTCCAGGCCAGGCCCACGTTGATCTTCCAGCCGCCCAAGAGCCAGCTCGACTTTGCCGAGGAGGCGGTCTACGCGGCGCTCACCTCCCGTCCGGAAGCGGTGATCTCCGTCAGCGAAGAGAAGCTGGGCAAGGACCGCGCGGGCATCGCCTCACCCTTCAGCAGCCGCGAGAGATCCTACGACAGCCTGTTCCACTACCTGCTGTACGGAGAAAAGTGCCTGCGCAGCTTCTGGTCTCCCCGGGTCACCCGGGAGATCTTCATGGAGACGGTCCCCATCGACTACGCCCGGCTGGCCGAACAGTGCCGCGCCGTCAAGGAGACGCTGGACGGCGCCCGGGAGGTGCACGTGGAGAGCCCCGCAGGCACGAACCTGACCGTGGGGCTGCGGGGCCGCCGGGCCATGACCGACGACGGCGACTTCAGCCGGCCTGGCGCCGGCGGCAATCTGCCGGCCGGAGAGACGTTCATCTCCCCGGAAAACGGCTGCTCCGAGGGAGTGGTGGTCTTTGACGGCAGCGTGGCCCTGCACGAGGGGGCGGTGGTGCCGCGCAGCCCCATCCGGGTGGAAGTCGCAGGCGGGCTGGTCGCCGACATCCGCGGCGGGCCGGAGGCCGGGGCTCTGCTGGAGGCCATCGAGAAGGCCGAGCGCCAGGCCCGGGAGATGGGTAGGCAAGGTGAGCTTGCCTCCGAGCGGGCGGAGCTGTACGCCCGCAACGCGCGCAACCTGGGCGAGCTCGGCATCGGGCTCAACCCCAAGGCGCGCGTCACCGGTAACATGCTGAACGACGAAAAGGTGTGCGGCACCTGCCACATCGCCGTAGGCCACAACTACGACGAGGACGCGCCGGCCCTGATCCATCTGGACGGGCTGATCCGGGAGCCCACCATTACGGCCATCCTGGCCGGCGGCGACACCAGGCCCCTCATGCGCGCGGGGAAGCTGGTGGAGCGATAGAGAGGCGGCGGCCGGCCGGCGCGAGGTTTGGCGGGATGCCGGTGCGGCAGTATCTTTGTCAATCATGACCATCAGCGACAGAGTAGCCATTGTCACCGGAGCTTCCGCCGGCATCGGTCGGGCCACGGCGGCCCGCCTTTCAGCCTCCGGCGCCAGAGTAGCCCTGGCCGCCCGCTCGGCCAGCCGGCTGGAGGAGCTTTCTTCCCAGCTCCGCCGGGCGGGGGGCCAGGCCCTGGTCGTGCCCACGGACATGCGCGTCCCGGAGCAGGTCACCCGTATGGTGGAAGAGACCTTCAGCCATTTCGGAAGGCTCGACATCCTGGTGAACGACGCCGGTCAGAGCCTGGCCGGGACGGTGGAGGAGGTAAGCGTCGAGGACTACCTGTCGATCGTCCAGCTCAACCTCTTCGGCCCGCTTCTGGCCATGCAGGCCGCAATACCGAAGATGCGCCGAGGCGAAGGAGGGGTGATCGTCAACGTCAGCTCCATGACCTCCAGGATGCACATCCCGGCGCTGGGGACGTACGCCTCCACCAAGGCGGCCCTGAACGTACTGTCGGAGACGGCGCGGTTCGAGCTGGAGCGCGACAACATCCGGGTGATCACGGTGCTGCCTCGCATGACGGACACCGACTTCGGGCGCAACGCCCTGGGCAGCCCGGAGATACGCCGGCGGCAGCGCTCGACGGGAGCCTCCTCCGCGCCGGTGGACAGCGCGGAGTTCGTGGCCGGCCGGATCCTCTGGGCCATCGAGCAGGAGCCGCCGGAGCTCACCATGGAAGGCTGATTCTCCACGCCGGCCACCGGGCTGCCCGGCCGCCTGGCCTTTCCTTGGAAGCCGTCTTGCCCCAGAATAGGAGCGTCCCCGGCGGGGAGCCGGGAGCCAACGCGGAGGAGCGCCCATGAGAAACAAGAGCAAGGTCGCTGAGGGGTGGTGGGACTACACCACCCTGGACGAGGAGATCCTGAATGATGCGGCGCGCCTGGCGCCGGAGGACCTGCCGCAGTTGAGCCGTCCCGGCTTCGAGGTGCGCATCTACGACACCCTGGAGAGCTTCTACACCGCCGAAGCGCTGGAGTACGTCTGGGCGTGGCGGCAGGCCACCGACAGCGAGCCGGCGGGCATCTGCGGGCCCATCGGCCCCACCGAGCAGCTGCCCCTGGTGGCCCAGATCGTCAACGACCTGGAAATCGACGTGCGCCGGGGGCACTTCTGGGCCATGGACGAGTGGTACCTGGACGGCCGTGAGGTGCCGGAGGAGCATCCCCTGAGCTTTGCCCGGGCGGACCGCCTGCTGTGCTTCGACCGCATCGAGCCTCGCCTGCGCATGCCCGAGGAGAACCTGCACTTCCTGCGGGCGGACAACATGGCCGAGTACACATGCTCCTACCAGAGCGCCCACTGCCTCATCATGCAGGGCGGCCAGGGGGAGGTGAAGCACTGGGCGTTCAACGACCCGCCGCGGCGCGAAGGCCGCCACGCCGATCATCCGCCCTCGCCGGAGGAGTACCGCAGCCTGAGCGCCCGGGTGGTGGACCTGCACCCCATGACGCTGATCCAGAACGCCCGCACCTCTGGGGGAGGCGTGGCCACGGGTGTGCCCTCCCAGGCCATCACCGTAGGCCCGGTGGAGACCTGGAGAGCCGACACCGTCTCCATCTGGCACGCCGGCACCCACGACAACGCCTTCGGCCAGCGCCTGACGGCCCTCATGATCTCCAGGAAGATCCCCGACTCCGCCGTACCCATGTCGCTCCTGGCGGACCACCCGAACGTGCGCTTCAGCTACTACCGCGCAGGGATCGGCGCCTGCCAGACGGAGATGCACTGAGGGGCAAGGCCGCGCCGCGCCCGGCCGGCCTGGCGGCGTGGCTGTATCACTCCGCCGGGCTGAAGAACGACGGCACATTGTGGAGGTGGGGCGCATCGAACTACGGGGCGAACGGAGACTCCACCGCGCCGCAGGACGCCAACAACGCGGTCAACACCCCCGGCGTCAACACCCCGGGCGGGTGGGCTACTGAGGCTTCGGCGAATGAAGTGCCAGGGGGCAGTCTGGGCGGGCTGCCCCCTTCCCCCGCACGGAGACTTCCCGCCGTGAACCGCGCCTACCCGACCGCTGGGGAGCGGGCGCGGCGGAAGAACTCCGCCGCCGCCGGCTCCAGCAACCTGTGCAGGTGCGTGTACGTGTAGAGAACCCCCCGCCTGAGGACCTCTTCCACGTTGCCGGTGCTGCAGGGCATGCCCGCCGTCCTGCCGGCGGCGGTGATGCGGGAAAGGGCTGCATCGATGGCCTCCCGCACCGCCGGGGCATCGGGCTGCCCGGGGAAGCCCAGGGCGTTGGAGAGGTCGGAGGGGCCGACGAAGAAGACGTCCACCTGCGGCACTGCCACCAGCTCCTCCAGGTTCTCCAGCCCCTCCGGGTCTTCGACCTGCACGCACACCAGGGTGTCCCGGTTGGCATCCTCCACGTACTCCCGCATCGAGGGGCCGATCCCGTAGCGGGCGGAACGCGTGCCGGCGCCCAGGCCGCGCCGGCCCAGGGGATGATACTTCACCGCCTGCACCGCGGCGCGGGCGTCGGCCGCGCCGTTCACGTGGGGCACCTGCACCCCGGAGACCCCCCGGTCCATCACCCGCAAGATGTCGCCGGGATCCTTGCTGAGGGGCCGGGCCACCGCGGTGATCCCCGCGGCGGCGGCCGCCATGGCCAGAATCTCCACCTGCTGGACGTCGATCGCACCGTGCTCGCAGTCAATTAGCACCCAATGGAAACCCAGGTGCGCCGCCATCTCCACGATCTGCGGACAGGGGATCATCACGGACAGGCCGAACGCCGGCTTTCCGGCCAGGAGCCGCGCTTTCATCGCGTTGTTCATACCCTGTCCGCCTTCCCCACCCTGTCCGCCAGGTGGGCGATCGCCTCGTCGATGCCGGCGGCTGCACCAGGAAAGGCCTCCCAGGGCTGGAGGGAGCAGGAGCGGCGGAACACTCGCTCGGTGCCCTCCGTCAGCAGCGGCTCCGCTCCCAGCTCACGCATCACCTGGAGGACCTCCGCGTGCTTCCTGCGGCAGGAGGCGGGGTGAATCCGCGCCCAGTCGGCAGCCGAGAGAGCGGCGCCCACGGCGCCAAAGCCGATCAGCCCGAACCCGGCCTCATCCACCACCGCCCTCCCTTCCCGCCTGCGGCCAACGGCTGGACGTTCCTGTGCACCGGCCCATTGTCACCACCCCGGCGGCAGTGTCAAGCCGGCTCCCCGGTCTGCCCGGGCCGGCCGCCCGCCGGACCAGACGCATGCCCACCCGCGCTGCCGGCGCCGGCTACCCGTGCCCGCCGGCCCGTCCCGCGGCCGCCAGCGCCAGGGCCGCGGCGTACCAGGCGGCACCCATCGCCAGCACGGCGGAGATCCCCCAGCTCATCGCCACCGGGAGGGCCACGATGGCGCCCAGCGTGGAAGCCACCCCGTTGGCGCCCCAGGCGTAGGTTCGGCCGGCCGGGCCGGCCGCCAGCTCTCTCAGGCCCGCCGGGAAGGGCACGCCCAGGAGCAGACCCGGAGGCGCCAGGAGAGCGGCCGCCAGGACCGCCCGGGGTCCCGGGGGCAGCCGCAGCAGCCACCCGGGCAGCAGCCGCCCCGCCGCCAACAGGAGGCCCAAACAGAGCAGCAGGCCGGCCAGGCACGCCGCAAGGCCGCGCCGCCCCAGGCGCCGGGAGAGGTAGCCTCCCATCCCGGAAGAGACCAGCAGGCCCGCCAGGACCATCGTGAAGGCCGCCACCGGGTCCCCCAGCACCAGGGTGTACCGCTGGATGAAAGCCATCTCGACCAGCATGAACCCGGCCCCGCAGGCCAGGAAGTACAGCGCTGCGGCCGCCCCCGGTCTGGCGGCGGCCTCCCCCGGGGCCCCGGCGGAGGCACGGGGTGCGGCGG
>CAZBDU010000095.1:0-21409 GCA_964490725.1 uncultured Spirochaetaceae bacterium
GCCCACATCGCCCGCGCCGCGCCGGCCGCCTTGACGGAACCGCCCATTTGGTCCAGAAATTGAGGCAGGAGCGTTGCGCGCACCGGCGCGCCCGCACCCGTTTCAGGAGGAGCAGGCATGGCTGACCAACGGTACCTCGTAGGAATGGACTTCGGCACGGACTCCGTTCGGGCCGTGGTGGTGAACGCCGCCAGCGGCAGGGAGGAGGCCAACCAGGTGGCCTACTACAGGCGCTGGCGGGCGGGCAGGTACAGCGCCCCCGAGGAGAACCGCTTCCGCCAGCACCCCCTGGACTACGTCGAGGCCATGGAAGAGGCGGTCACGGGGGCCCTGGGCCAGCTGGGAAAGGGCGCCGGTGGGCGGGTGGCCGGCATCGGCATCGACACTACCGGCTCCACCCCCTGCGCCGTGGACCGGGAGGGAACGCCCCTGGCGCTCAGGGAAGAGTTCCAGGACAACCCCAACGCCATGTTCGTCCTCTGGAAGGACCACACCGCCGTCCAGGAGGCCGGCGAGATCAACCAGCTCGCCCACTCCTGGGGGGGGACCGACTTCACCAGGTACGAGGGAGGGATCTACTCCTCGGAGTGGTTCTGGGCCAAGATCCTGCACGTCCTGCGCCAGGATCGAGCGGTCCGGGAGGCGGCCTTCTCCTGGGTCGAGCATTGCGACTGGATGCCGGCTCTCCTCACCGGCACGCCGGACCCGCTGGCCATGAAGCGCAGCCGCTGCGCCGCCGGGCACAAGGCCATGTGGCACGCCCAATGGGGGGGGCTGCCCTCGGAGGAGTTCCTGGGCAGGCTGGACCCGCTGCTGGCGGGCATCCGGGCGCGGCTGTACGAGCAGAGCGTCACCTCGGATCAGAAGGCGGGCGGGCTCACGCCGGAGTGGGCCGGCAGGCTGGGGCTGCCGGAGGGGACCCCGGTGGCCGTGGGGGCCTTCGATGCCCACATGGGCGCGGTGGGCGGGGGAGTGCGCGAGAACACCCTGGCCAAGATCATGGGCACCTCCACCTGCGACATGACCGTGGCCGCCCCGGAGAAGCTGGCCGGCAAGGCCGTGGCGGGGATCGCCGGCCAGGTGGACGGATCGATCGTACCCGGGATGATCGGGCTGGAGGCGGGGCAGTCGAGCTTCGGGGACGTCTACGCCTGGTTCGTGGACCTCCTCTACTGGCCGCTGCAGTACGCGGAGTCGGCCCCGGAGGACCCCGCAGACCGCGAGGAGCTGAAGCACAAGATCAAGGAGCGCATGCTGGCCAACCTCACCGAAGAGGCGGAGAAGCTCTCTATCGAGCAGACCGGCCTCCTGGCCCTGGACTGGCTGAACGGGCGCAGGACCCCGGATGCGGACCAGCGCCTGAAGGGAGCGGTGGCCGGGCTGACCCTGGGCACCACGGCGCCGAAGATCTTCCGCGCCCTGGTGGAGGCCACCGCCTTCGGAGCCCGTGCCATCAACGAGCGCTTCGCCCAGCAGGGGGTCAGGATCGACGAGGTGGTGGCCCTGGGAGGCATCTCCCAGAAGTCGCCCTTCGTCATGCAGGTCACCGCGGACGTGCTGGATATGCCCATCAAGGTGGCCGCCTCCGAGCAGAGCACCGCCCTGGGGGCGTCCATGTTCGCCGCCGTGGCGGCGGGATTGTATCCCACGGTCCGCGAGGCACAGGAGGCGCTGGGCAGCGGCTTCAGCCTCACCTATGCCCCGAATCCGCGGGCGGCGGAGCTCTACCGGAAGCTCTACCAGCGCTACCTGCGGCTGGGGCGCGGCCTGGAAGAGCTCCTGAGGGAGCTGTAGCGCCGTGGACAGCAAGGCCGTTTCGCTTCTTCAAGAACGGGTGTGCCAGGCCAACCTGGACCTCTACCGCAGCGGGCTGGTGGTGTCCACCTTCGGCAACGTCTCCGGCATCGACCGCGGGCAGGCAGTGGTGGCCATCAAGCCCAGCGGGGTGCCCTACGATCGGCTCACTCCGCGCAGCATGGTGCTGGTGGACCTGGAGTACCGGGTCCTGGCCGGGGACCTGGCCCCCTCCTCGGACACCAGGACGCACGTGCAGCTCTACCGCGCCTTCGCCGACATCGGCGCGGTGGTGCACACGCACTCCCGCCACGCCACCGCCTGGGCCCAGACCGAACGGCCCCTGCCCTGCTTCGGCACCACCCACGCGGACACCTTCTACGGCGAGGTGCCCTGCACCGCGGTGATGCGGGACGAGCAGATCAGCCGGGACTACGAGGAGGAGACGGCGGTGCAGATCCTGGAGACCTTCCGCCGCTATGACTACCGCACCGTCCCGGGGGTCCTGGTGGCGCGCCACGGACCGTTCTCCTGGGGCGCCACCCCGGCGAAGGCGGTCCACAACAGCGTGATCCTGGAGTACGTTGCGGAGCTGGGCGCCATCGCCCTGGGGCTGCGGCCGGGCCTTTCCGGGATCGGACAGGCGCTGCTGGACAAGCATTTCCTGCGCAAGCACGGCAGGGACGCCTACTACGGACAGAAAGGGAAAGATCGTTGATCTACCGGGAATACGGCCGCACGGGGAGGAAGTGTTCCGTGCTCGGCTTCGGGGGCATGCGCTTCAAGGCAATAGACGACCGCGACGCCTGCGTGCAGATGATGGTGGAGGCCGCCCGGGGCGGGGTGAACTACTTCGACACGGCTCCCGCCTACTTCGGGGTCAAGAGCGAGCAGGCCTTCGGGGCCGGCTTTGCGGAGCTGAAGCAGATGGGCCTGCCTTTTTACTGCTCCACCAAGACGAACAAGTCGGCGCCGGCGGCGATCCGGGGGGAGATCGAGCAGCAGCTGAAGCGGCTGGGCCTGTCGGCCATCGACTTCTACCATGTCTGGTGCGTGAACGACCTGGCGAACTGGGAGAAGAGGAAGCGCGACGGCATCATCGACACCTTCCGCAGGCTCAGGGAGGAGGGGCTGATCCGGCACATCGCGGTCTCCAGCCACCTGATCGGCGACCAGATCAAGGAGCTGCTGGCGGAGGAGGTGTTCGAAGGGGTGCTGTTCGGCTACTCGGCGTACAACTTTCCCATTCGCCAGCCCGCCTTCGACACCATCACCGCCAGAGAGCTGGGCTGCGTGGTAATGAACCCCCTCGGGGGAGGGATCATCCCGCAGAACCCCGAGGTGTTCAGCTTCATAAGGTCCCGCCCGGATCAGAGCGTGGTGGAGGCGGCGCTGCACTTCCTGTTCGCCCACGAGCGCATCACCACCGCCCTGGTGGGCTTCGGCAACCTCCAGGAGGTGCGGGAGGCGCTGCAGGCGGTGGACAGCTACAGGGGAATCGACCCGCAGGTCATCGAGCGCATGAAGGACGACGTTTCGGAGGCGTTCCTGGACCTCTGCACCGGATGCCGCTACTGCGACCACTGCCCCGAGGGGCTGGCGGTGCCCAAGCTGATGGACGCCTATAACCACATGAAGCTCTACGGAAAGAAGGAGGCGGCCTTGGACCGTCTCAAGTGGCACTGGAACATCCCCCCCGAGGAGGCGGCCAGGTGCGCGGAGTGCGGCGAGTGCGAGGAGGCCTGCACCCAGCACCTGCCCATCATGGAGCGGCTGAAGGAGATCGCTTCCTGGCGGAAATGAAGCCCAGGGTGCGGTGCGCCGGCGCCTTCCGGCGGCTCCCGGCACGCCCCGGCGGCTTTCCTCCGGCGCCGCTTTGCACACTCGCTTCCCGGCGCTTACAATGAAGGGCATCAGAGGAGGCACAACATGAAGTACCGAAAGCTGGGCAGAACCGGAATGGAGGTGTCGGAGGTCAGCTTCGGCGCCTGGGCGATCGGCGGCAGCTGGGGCGAGGTGGACGACAGTCAGTCCCTGGCCGCGCTCAACAAGGCTATCGACATGGGGGTCAACTTCATCGACACCGCCGACGTGTACGGGGCGGGACGAAGCGAGAAGCTGATCGCGAAGCTGCGCAGAGAGCGTTCCGAAACCATCCACGTGGCCACCAAGGCCGGCCGGCAGCTGACGCCCCACGTGGCGGAAAAGTACACGCCGAAAGCCATCCGCGGCTTCGTGGAGGACAGCCTGAAGCGCCTGGAGATGGACTCCCTGGACCTCCTGCAGCTTCACTGTCCGCCCAGGGAGGTCTACTACGCCCCGGAGCTATTCGGCGCTCTGGAGGACATGGTGAAGGAAGGAAAGCTCAAGAACTACGGGGTGAGCGTGGAGAAGGTGGAGGAGGCGCTGAAGGCCATCGAGTATCCCGGCGTCAAGACCGTGCAGATCATCTTCAACATGTTCCGCCACCGCCCCTCGGAGCTGTTCTTCCGGGAAGCCGGGGCACGGGAAATCGGCGTCATCACCAGGGTGCCCCTGGCCAGCGGGATGCTGACCGGCAAGTTCCGCGGCGACAGCACCTTCGCTAAGGACGACCACCGCGGCTACAACCGGGAGGGCCAGGCCTTCGACAGGGGTGAGACCTTCTCAGGCGTGGACTACCGGAAGGGGCTGCAGGCGGTGGAGGAGCTCAAGAAAATCCTGCCCTCCGGGGTCACCATGCCCCAGTTCGCCCTGCGCTGGATCCTGATGCACCCGGCGGTCTCCTGCGCCATCCCCGGAGCCAAGCGTCCGGAGCAGGTGGAAGACAACTGCAGCGCCTCCGACCTGCCGCCCTTGAGCGAAGAGCTGATGAAGCGCGTGGCGGAGATCTACGACGCCTACATCCGGGAAGACGTGCACCACCGCTGGTAGCGGCGCCGGGCGGCTCCCGGCCGCGGCCGCCCCCGGCCTTCCGCCCGAAGGCGCGCTTCGCGCGCGGGGAGGGATTTTCTGGCGTTGAAATATCCCCTCCCGGGACTACAATGGAGGTCACCATGCGAGCTTTGAAGCTGGGCGCCGTCGTGGTGACGGTTGTGGCTCTGGCCTCCTGCGCCTCCTTGCAGCGCGCCAGGGACTCGGGGAACGTGGAGCGGTTTTCCACTCTGATCAACTCCGGCCAGGCCGAGCGGCTCGCCGAGTTGAGCGTGGAGCCGTTCCTGCTGGACCAGGAGATCGTCCTCCTGCCCCGGGACGTGGAAACCTTCTGGCGGGGCGTCGTGTCGGCGGGGTTCCGGGTGGAGGAGCCGGAGCTCGAGCGAGGCGTGGCGGCAACTCCGGACAGCTATGGAGAGTTCGCCGACACCATGGAGGTCCGCACCTTCTTCGCCAAGTACGTACGCCCCGGCACGCGCCTGCTTACGCTAAAGACCGCCGACGGGCGGCGAATGCTGCTGCTGGTTCGGCAGCGCTTCTGCGCCCGGGAGATCCGCGGCTTCAAGGGCCCATTCTGAGGAGGGAGGCGGCATGAAAGCGGCTGCAATCGCGGGACTGGCGCTGGCTTCGATGGCACCCGCTCTGGCGGCGGCGCCGGCGGACGTGGTGTACACCGAGGGCCGGGCTTCCATCCGGTACTACGACGGCCCGGAGCAGGAGGCGTTCATCGGCGACGTGGTGAACCGGGGAGACACCGTGATCACCGGCTGGGACGGCCTGGTGGAGCTGGATCGCCAGGGCGTTTCGGTCAGGATCAGCCCGGACACGGTGTTCACCATCCAGGAGCGGGGCTCCGGCCAGGAGAAGCAGGACGTCTTCTCCCTGGCGCTGGGCTCCGTGAAGTACCGCTACGACCGGCTCACCGGCCGCGAGCCTCCGGTGCAGACAGCGGCCTGCGTGATGGGGGTGCGGGGGACGGAGTTCACCGTCTTCGCCGGCGCCGACGGCACCTCCCTGGTGGTGGTGGACCAGGGCCAGGTGGAGGTGCAGTCCGCCGGGGAGTCGGTGCAGCTCGTCTCCGAGGAAGGGGTGGAGGTCCGCCCGGGCGCCCCGCCGGGGCAGAAGTTCAAGGTGCAGCGGGACCAGATGGACTACAGCACCTGGAACCAGGGCAGGATAACGGCGCTGCTCGCGGACCCGGCGGAGGCCATGCGGCAGCTGGGCGAGCGTCTGTCCTACTACAGCAAGAACGCGGCCCAGTACGAGTCCCTCTATCAGGAGTACAACCAGCGCCTGGGCGAGGAGCGGCGCAAGGTGGTGGACATCCAGGAGAAGGAGGGCAAGGAGGCGGCGGACAAGTACCGGACGGAGGTGGTCAACCCGCTGGCCGTGGACACCGCCAACCTGGTGTTGAACCGGAGGTACTTCGCGCTCGCCGCGCTTTCCCTGCGTCGCTTCGTGACAGGGCGGATCTACCTGCTTCTCAAGTCGCAGTACATCGTCCACCCCCAGGACACGGTCTACACGGCCTTCCTGTCACAGTACCGGCGGTTCCTGGCCGCCTTTGAAAGCGACATCGTCCCTCACCTGGTGGAGGCGGACATCTGAAGGAGGCATCATGAAGAGCAGAACCTGGATCAAGGCGCTCGCGGCGCCGTTGGTGATCGCCGCGATCGCGGCCGGCTGCACGCTTCTGAGCGTGTCGATCACGGATCGCCTGGCGCTGTTCGCCGATGACCTGAGCTCGGCGGACCGGAGCACCGTCTACACCAACTTCCACCCCACCCTCACTACGGACTACGATGCCGCGAAGGCCGCTTCCTACTGGGATGCTCTCTTCCCGACGGGCACCTACACCATCTACAGCATCAACGCCGCCGATCCGGCAGCCGTGACCGCGGTGATGGACGGTCCGGCGGCCTTCGGGACCGGCCTGAACGCCGTCTTCAAGATGGCCAAGAGCGGGGAGGACTGGATGATCGAGGAGATCACCTCGATCGACACCTATCCGTCCAGTCCCGTGGTGCAGTGAGGCGCCTCACGCCCCTCCGCCTCCTGGCCGCGGCGGCGCTGCTGGCGGCGCTCCTGCTGCCGGCCGGCTGCAGCCTGTTCGGCACCACGGCGGCCGAACGGGTGGCCCGCTTCGAGAAGGACCTGAACGACAGCCCCGAGTTCGTCTACCAGAACTTCCTGGAGTCCGCCACCACCGACTACACGGCCATCCAGGACCGCTACTCCACCTGGGACGAGTGGTTCCCCCCGGCGTCCACCGCCTACACCGTGGAGATCACCACGATCACGCAGACCGCCGCCACCGGCACCATCAGCGGCGGGAGCTTCACGGATCCTCTGCCGATAGAGCTCGGCCTGGTGCAGGCCGACCCCCTCACCTGGTACCTGGAATCCCTCACCCTGGACGGCGCGACACTGGTGGACTGAACGTCTCCGGCCGGCGCGCCTGGGCGCCGCTCAGTGCTGGACCCGGTTCCGTCCGGCGTGCTTGGCCTGGTAGAGCCTGGTGTCCGCCGCGACGATCATTTTCTCGTAGTTCTCCACGGAGAGGTCGTCGGTGACGCCGATGCTGATGGTAACGGCCAGCTCCGGGTGCAGCACGGTCCAGTCCTGGCACTCCACGGCCAGCCGCAGCTTCTCGCACACCGCGGCGGCCCCCGAGGCGGGGGTCTCGGGAAAGATGATGAGGAACTCCTCCCCGCCGTAGCGGGAGATCACGTCGATCCCCCGCAGGCTCTGCCGGAACAGCCGCGCCATCGTCTTCAGCACCTGGTCTCCGATCTGGTGGGAGAAGCTGTCATTGACTCGCTTGAAGTAGTCGATGTCGGCCATGGCGATGGAAAGCGTGCGCCCGAACCGCTTGCAGCGGGAAAACTCCTCGGCCATCCGCTCCTCCAGAAACCGGCGGTTGTACAGCCCGGTCAGCCCGTCCTCCCGGGCCTGGCGTTCCAGGCGGGCGTGCTGCTCACGGATCACCTGGCGATGAAGAAACTCCCGCCGGTATGCCCCGTAGGTGATGCGGGTGATGATGAACGCGATCACCGTGAGCAGCGTACCGTTGATGTAGTGGGCCATCAGCACCTCCTGGTCGGGCTGCAGGAGGGTGATGCCCGTGGTGAACGCCGCGAAGCAGACGGCGTAGAAGGTCAGGCTGATGGGAAGGGAGAACAGCAACCCCGCGGCCAGGCCGAAGGCCGCCACCAGGTAGACGCTGATCTCCCCGTGGATGAGCTGATCCGCCGAAGAGATGGCCGCGCCCAGCATGAACAAGAGGAAGCCGAAGGCGATCCAGAGGGGCCTGTGCCATCCCCGCACCTCCTCGGGGGAGGCGGGACCGGCCAGGGTGGCGACGGCCGCGTAGAGCGCGGTGGCCACCACGAGCACCAGGTGCAGGATGGCCAGCCACCGGTAGCCCGCAGATTCGGCCAGCATGCCGGAGCGCAGGCGCTGCAGGTCGAGGTACAGGAGGCCGATGTGGATCACCAGCAGCGCCAGCGCCGCGATGCGCATCCGGCCCAGATTGACGCAGGTGATCTCCCGGGACAGCTCCTTTCGCTCCTCGCCGGTCATGGTCCCCATGATGCACCACGATCGCGTTCCTGCAAAGTCTGCGCAATACTCTACGCACCGGCTTCAGAACGTGCGCTTCAGAAGGTGCAAAGCGCGGGCGAGCCGCGGAAACAGCTTGGCGAGGGCCACCCTTTGCGGCTACCTTAGTATCCATGCTCCGGGAGTACAGGACCCTCCTGCCCTACTTTCGACGCTACCTGCCCCAGTACCTGGCGGGCCTGTTCTTCCTGGTGATCACCGACGGCGGCCAGCTCTACATCCCCCAGCTCATCCGGCAGGCCATCGACATCGTCTCCCAGGGGCAGTTCGCCCTGGAGGGCATCCTGCGGCTGGCCCTCAGGACCGCCCTGGTGGGCCTGGTGATCGCCGCCGGCCGGTTCAGCTGGCGCTTCTTCATCAACGGCACCTCCCGCCGCATCGAGCAGGAGCTGCGGGAGCGGCTGTTCCAGCATCTGCAGACCCTCTCCACCACCTTCTTCGCCTCGGCCAAGACCGGCGACCTGATGGCCCGCTTCACCAACGACATGCGCGCCATCCGCATGGCCACGGGTATGGCCCTGGTGTCCTTCGTGGACGGCTTCTTCATGACCCTGGCCATCCTGGCGATCATGCTGAGCCAGGATGCGAGGCTGACGCTGATCTCGGTGTCTCCGCTGCCCTTGGTGACCGTAGGGATGATCCTCTTCGGCCGGATCGTCGGGAAGATGTTTCGACGGGTGCAGGAAGGGTTCTCCAACCTCTCCGAGATGGCGCAGGAGTCCGTCAGCGGCGTGCGGGTGCTGAAGACCTTCGTACAGGAGAGGGCGTTCGTCGGGCGGTTTGGCGAGGTCAACCTGGACTACTCGCGACGCAACCTCGTGCTGGTACGCGCCTGGGGGGCCTTCTTTCCGGGAGTGAGCTTCCTGGCAGGTACCACCACTCTCATCTTTCTGTACCTGGGCGGCAGGGCGGTGATGGACGGCACCCTGTCCCCAGGGCAGTTCACCGCCTTCTTCTCCTACCTGGGAATGCTGATCTGGCCGGTGATGGGCGCCGGGTTCACCATCAACCTGATCCAGCGCGCCGGCGCGTCCCTGGGCAGGATCAACAAGATCCTGGACCAGGAGCCCGACATCAAGAACCCGCCACAGCCGGTGCGCCGGCCCATCCGGGGCGCCATCAGCGTGCGCGGCCTCACCTACGCCTACCCCGGCTCCGAGGCGCCAGTGCTTCAGGGGATCGGCTTCGAGGCTTCCCCGGGAACGGTGCTAGGCATCCTGGGCCGAACCGGCTCCGGGAAGTCCACCCTGGTGCACCTGCTGCCCCGCATCCTCGATCCACCGCCGGGGACCGTCTTCATCGACGGCCACGACGTGCGCCGCTACCGTCTGGAGACGCTGCGTTCGGCGATCAGCGTGGTGCCGCAGGACGGCTTTCTCTTCTCGGTGAGCATTCGGGACAACATCGCCTTCGGTGGCCGCAACGGGGAAGACGGATTGGAGGAGCTGGTGCGCCAGGTCACCTCCATTTCCACGATCGATCGGGACCTGAGCGCCTTTCCCGAAGGGGTGGACACGGTGGTCGGTGAGCGGGGAATCACCCTTTCTGGGGGGCAGAAGCAGCGCGTGGCCATGTCCAGGGCGCTGGCATCCAAGGGACGGATCTACATCTTCGACGACTCCTTTGCAGCGGTGGACACCGAGACCGAGGAGAGCATCCTCAGGGCCTTGTTTCCCTACATCGAGGGCAGCACGGTGATCCTGATCTCCCACCGGATCTCCACGCTCAAGATGGCGGACCGGGTGCTTGTGCTGGATTCGGGGCGGCTGATCGAGGAGGGGACCCACGAGGAGCTGCTGGCTCGGGGTGGGTTCTACGCGGAGATCTTCGAGCTGCAGCAGCTGGAAGACAGCATGGAGGAGCGGCGGTGAGCGACTACTTCGAGCCGGAGGAGGTCCTGCGCTCCTACGACTCGGCGCTGATGCGCCGCATGCTCGGCTTTCTGCGGCCCTACCTGGCGGTCTTTCTGGTCTCCGTAGCAGTCACGCTGGCGGCAACGGCCGGAGAGCTGCTGATGCCCGTGTTCACCCAGCGCAGCGTAGACAACTACATCCTCCCCCGCTACAGCGCCCTGCGCGTGGATCAGACGGATCCCGAGGTGTTGAAGCGGCTGGAACCGCTTGACCCCCGGCTGCGGGTGGGAGACCTGGCGCTGCTCTCCGACAAGAAGCTGGCCAACCTCACGGTAGCGCAGAAGCGGCGCCTCCGCGCCGGAGGAGACCTGCTGGAGCAGAACTTCCTGGTGGTCCGGTTGGACCAGATCGGTGAGGCCGGCCGGGCCGCAGTGCAGCGCCACCCGGAGCTGTTCCGCACCGGCGCGCAGGTGGCGGCGATCAGCGAGAAGGACCTGCGCAGGCTCCCCCCGGGAGAGATCCGGGCCGTCCGGGCCCCGGACTACCGCGGGCTGGCGCGGCTGGTGCGGATCTTCCTGGCCGCTCTGGCGGGGGTGTTTCTGTTCACCTTCCTGCAGGTATACATGCAGGCGTGGGTGGGGCAGATGATCATGAAAGACATGCGCATTCGCCTGTACGAGCACAGCATAGGGCTCTCTCTCAAGTACATCGACGCCAACCCGGTGGGACGGCTCGTGACCCGCATGACCAACGACGTGGAAACCATCAACGAGCTGTTCACCACCGTCCTGCCGTCCCTGTTCAAGGACTTCAGCACCATGATTGGCGTGCTGGTGACGCTGTTCCTGCTCAGCCCGCGGCTGGCGCTGGTGACGGTGGTGACCGTGCCTCTGGTGGCGGCCGTCACGGCCCTGTTCCGGCGCTGGGCGCGGGAGACGTACCGCAGGGTGCGGCTGGCGATCTCCAGCCTCAACGCCTTCCTCTCCGAGCACATCTCCGGCATGCGCATCGTGCAGCTGTTCGTCCGGGAGCAGGAGACCGGCCGGGAGTTCCGTCGCCGCAACAACCGGCTGCTGAAGGCGAACCTGAACGAGGTGTACGTGTTCGCCGTATTCCGTCCGCTGGTGGACTTCATGGCCACCGCATCGGTGGCCCTGATCATCTACTTCGGAGGCCGGTTCCTGCTGCGGGACCTGGTGTCCCTGGGGGTGCTGATCGCCTTCCTCAACCTGGTGCGCATGTTCTACCAGCCCGTCCGGGACCTGTCTGAAAAGTACAACATCCTGCAGTCCGCCATGGCCGGCGCGGAGCGGGTCTTCCACCTGCTGGACGTGGAGGAGCGGATTCCCGAGCCGGGCCGGCCGGCGGCCCTGGAGCAGGTGCGGGGCGAGATCGTTTTCGACCGGGTGTGTTTCTCCTACAAGCAAGGGGAGCCGGTGCTGAAGGACCTGTCCTTCAGGGTGCCCGCGGGGCAGACCGCCGCGATCGTGGGCTACACCGGAGCCGGCAAGACCACCATCACCTCCCTGCTCACCCGCCTCTGGGACGTGCAGTCCGGCGCCATCCTCCTGGACGGCGTCGACATCCGCCGCTTCCCCACCCAGGAGCTCCGCCGGCGGGTGCAGTCGGTGCTGCAGGATGTGTTCCTCTTCTCCAGCACCGTGGAGGACAACATCCGGCTGGGCAGCGACATCCCGGCGGAGCGGCTCCAGGAGGCAATCCGGCTGGTCCAGGCGGACGGCTTCATCGAGGCGCTGCCCGAGGGGCTAAAGACCCCCCTCACCGAACGCGGCGCGAACCTGTCCATGGGGCAGCGGCAGCTTCTGTCCTTCGCCCGGGTTCTGGCGCACGATCCGGACGTGCTGATTCTGGACGAGGCCACCGGCAACATCGACACGGAGACCGAGAAGCTCATCCAGGAGGCGCTGGCCAGGCTGCTGCGGGACCGCACCTCCCTGGTGATCGCCCACCGGCTGAGCACCATCCGCAACGCGGACCGCATCCTGGTGCTGCACAAGGGACGGCTCGTGGAAGAAGGCACCCATGAGGAGCTCCTGGCCCGCGGCGGCCTCTACCGGACCCTCTACCGCATGCAGTTCCTCGACAGGGAGCGGGTGTAGCGCTGGCGCGGAGAGCGCCGGCAGGGCTGCGGCAGGGGAAGACGGCAGAAGCGGGCCACCCGCTTTTCGTCGACCACTGACATTCTCAACATGAAGCCCGCCCGCTTCCCCCAGTACATGCTCCTGTTCGCGGCGGGCCTACGGGCCGCCCGCAACCGGTTCTTCCTGAGCCTGCCGGACAGAATCGGCCGGACCTGGCTGCGGGTGGCCCTGTTCGCAGGCATCCCGCCGTGGTTCGTTCTGATGGCGACCGGCGGGGCGCTGGAAGGCCGGCTCGACCTTTTCTTCGGCGGGCCGCACTGGCAGGCGGCGGGAACGGAGTTTTTCATAAGTGAGAAGACCGTCAAGACGCAGGTGAGCAACATCCCTGTTCTTGCTGGCCTGGTCGGCCCCTTCGACGCAAACGCGCCCTTGGCGAAGGAGGCTGCCACCCGCGTTGGCCGCTGGAAGCCGGATCAAGCAGACCGCGGAGGCCCGGTTGAACCTGAGCTCGCCGACGATCGGTACCTGCAGATCGCGCCTGCTCAGAAAGCTGGGCCTGTGCACCAGCATGCAGCTGTACCCGCCGAGCCCACCTGCCGTTTCGCAGACTGCGCAGATGCCGCCTGACAGGTTCATCGAGGGTGCCGTCAGGAATCGCTTGAGCCCAGGGTGAAGCTCAGCCCGTCGCAGGCCAGATGCGCCTCCACCCCGGAGAAGAAGGGGCTCCCGGGGTCGCGGAGCAGCGGGTCCACCGCGGCGTGCATCATGTCGTGACAGATGTGCGTGAAGTAGGCGCGCCGGGGCGCGAGGCGCCGGACGATCCCCGTGGCCTCTTCCAGGCTGAAGTGGGTGCTGTGCGGCCGGAAGCGGAGCGCGTCCAGGATCAGCACCTCCAGGCCCTGGAGCCGCTCCAGGGTGCCTTCCGGAATGGAGGAAACGTCCGAGATGTAGGCGCAGTCCAGAAACCGGTATCCCAGGATCCCCAGCCGCCCGTGCAGCACCGGCAGCGGCTCGAAGAGCATGCCTGCGGCTTCGAAGGTGCCTTCCACCGGGGTGAGCGCCAGGCTCGTGATCCCGCCCCCCTTCTGCGCGGTGCCGTCGAACAGGTAGTGGAAGATGTAGCGCGAGAGGTAGTCCAGGTGCTCCGGCAGGCCCCGCAGCGGCAGCGGCTCCCGCCGCTGTGCTGTGAACACCCGCAGGTCGTCGATGCCCGCCACGTGATCGAAATGGGTGTGGGTCACCAGCAGCGCGTCCAGGCCGGTCAGGGAGTGCCGCAGCGCTTGCTGGCGGAAATCGCGGCCGCAGTCGATCAGCACCCGGCCTTCCTCTCCGGCGAGCAGAAGGGAGGCATTGGTGCGCTTGTCCCGGGGGTCCGGGGAACGGCAGGTGGGGCAGGAGCAGCCGATCATGGGCACCCCGTGGCTGGTGCCGCTGCCCAGAAAGGTGACGGTGACGGACATCCGGGCCTTCAGCGCTCCCTTTCGCGCTTCATGCGGTCGCGGATGTACAGCAGGATCAGCCCTTCGAAGCTCAGCTTCTTGAGCCGGCTCTCCTCCTGCAGAAACTCGACGATGTCTCTGGTGAGACGCAGATCCACGCGCACCTGAATCGTGTTCATTCTCTCCCCGTCAAAAGGGTCTGGCCCCGCGGCGCCGGATGACGATCTGGTCCACCGCCGCCCGCTCGGAAAGCGAAAGCAGGTACAACACCGCCTGCGCCACGTCCTCGGGCTGAAGCAGCGCGGAGCGGTCCAGATCCGGCCGCGCCTCAGCGCCCATCGCCGTGTCCACTCCGCCGGGCAGGACCGCAGAGACCCGGATTCCCAGCTCGGCCACCTCCTGGGCGAGCGCGCTGGTGAGCCCCATCACAGCATGCTTGCTGGCCGAGTAGGCCCCCTGGTCGCGGTATCCGCGTATGCCGACGACGCTGGCGATGTTGATGATGGCGCCGCTTCCTTTGGAGATCATCAGGGCCAGGGCCTCCTGGCAGCAGAGGAACACGGCGCGCACGTTGACGTTCATGATGCGGTCCAGCTCGGCGGCGGGAAAACCTAACACCGGCCCGAAGCCGGCCACCCCGGCGTTGTTCACCAGGATGTCCAGGCCGCCGGCCCGGCGGCGCACAGTCTGAAACAGGGCCTGGATCCGATCGGGGCGGCTGAGGTCCGTAGGGACCGCCTCGGCCAGACCTCCGGCGCCGCGGATCTGCGCGGCCACGCTGGAAAGCTGGCTTTCCGTGCGGGCGGCCAGGAAGACCCGGGCGCCCGCACCGGCCAGGGCGCGGGCGATCCCGGCCCCGATGCCCCTGCCCGCTCCGGTAACCACGGCGCTTGTGCCGTTCAAATCGGGCTGCATGCGCCGCCTCAGCAGAACGCCTGGTAGATGGCGGACAGGGCGGCGGCGAAATCCCTCTCCTCCACGCCGACGATAATGTTGATCTCCGAGGAGCCCTGGTCGATGATGCGTACGTTGACCCCGGCTTCCGCCAGGGCGGTGAACAGCCTGGCCGCGATGCCCACCTGGTAGGCCATTCCCTCCCCTACCATGGCGATCAGAGCCAACCCCTCCTGGATGGCCACGCTGTCCGGGTTGAGGGCGGCGCGGATCTCGTCCAGCACGGTCTGCTTCTTGCCCTTGAGCTGGTCGTCCCTGACGATGACGGACATGGTGTCGATGCCCGAAGGCGCGTGCTCGAAGCTCACCCCGTGCGCCTCCAGGATGCCGAAAAGCCGGCGGCCAAAGCCCAGCTCCCTGTTCATCAGCATCTTCTCGATGAGGATCAGGCTGAAGCCGGTCCTGCCGGCGATGCCCACCACCACACCGCTGTGGGCGACGTCGCGGCGCTGCACGATCAGGGTACCCGGATCGTCGGGTGCGTTGGTGTTGCGAATGTTGATGGGAATGTTCGCCCCGTAGACCGGAAAGATGGCCTCCTCGTGAAAGACGTTGGCGCCCATGTAGGCCAGCTCGCGGATCTCCCGGTACGTCACCTGCCGCATCGGCCTGGGGTTGGCCACGATGCGGGGATCGGTCATCAGGAAGCCGGAAACGTCCGTCCAGTTCTCGTACACTTCCGCCCCCACCGCCCGCGCCACGATGGCCCCTGTGATATCCGACCCACCCCGCGAGAAGGTGCGGACCTGGCCTTCCGCGTCCGACCCGTAGAAGCCGGGGATCACGTAGAACCCCTCTCGATCCAGGGCCCCGCCCAGCAGCCCGTAGGTGGCCTCCTCCACCCTGCCGTCGTCGCGGATGCGCACCAGCCCGGCGGTGTCCACGAACCCCGCTCCCAGGTAGTCCGCCAGCAGGCGGGCGCACAGGTACTCGCCCCGGGAGGCCACGTAGTCACGGCTTGCCTTGGCCAGGATGGCCCGATGGACCTCCTCCAACCACCCGCCCACGTCGCTTTTCACCTCCAGCCCCGCGGCCAGCTCCCGGTAGCGCTCCCGGATCAGATGAAAAGGCTCGTCGACGTCCAGGTCCTGCTCGGCCAGCTCCTGGCAAAGGTAGAGCAGATCGGTGATCTTCTTGTCGGATTTGTCGCGCTTGCCCGGCGCGGAGACCACCACGAAGCGGCGGCGCGGATCGGCGCGGATGATGCGCTCGATCCTGCGGACCTGCTCCGCTCCGGCCACGGAGCTGCCGCCGAACTTGCAGACAATGGCGCCCATGCGTGCCCCCTTCGCTGCTCGAGCGTCCCAGGTTTGAGTTGGATTCCCACTCTACGGTGGATGCCGGAGGCGGGTCAATAGCCGGCGCCGGCCGGCGCAGCCTCCTCCACCGCCGCCAGCGGGACGGCGATCCATTTCGAGGGGTCGGCCATGTCGCTGGCGATCAGGCCCAGCGCCACCGGCTCGGTCACCTCGGCCGCCAGGTAGCCCCTGCCGCCCACCTGGAAGCGGGCTCCCTTGCCGGTCACGTCCACACCCACCATGGAATGGCTGTAGCGGGCGGAGACCATCAGGACGGCGTCGATGTGCAGGTGGTGCAGGAGGATCACGTAGACCAGGGCCCGGGAGTCGCAGTCCCCGGAGAGATCCAGGGCGGCGCCCAGCGGACAGGTGAGGTCGGAGACGGTGCCGGTGCGGGTGTACCGGAACCCCTGAACCCACTTCAACAGCCGGCGGGCAGCCTCCTGCGGGGCGGCGGCCGGGCCGAGGGCCGATGCCAGCGCCCCGCTCAGCACGTCCAGCCGGTGGAAGCTGTCCCGATAGATGGCCCGGTAGTAGCGCCTCCAGGCCTGGGCGCGATTCTGCTGATAGGTGGCCAGGATCCGGGCCTCCCGCTCCACCACCACCTGGTTGGCGTCCACTTCCCCCGGCTCACGGGCCACAGAGAGCTCCCGCCCCTCGAAGGGGATCCTGTCCCGCTGGGGGTCCCCGCCGGGGTAGGGGTAGGTGAACTGGCTGACGGGTCCCGGTTCCAGGCGCTCGGCCCCGCTGGGGGCGAAGGAGTCCAGCGCGGAGAGGAGAAAGTCGTGCAGCTCCCGGTAGCGGCTCTCCGAGCAGAAGGCGGCCAGCAGATAGTCGTGCTCCACGCCGTCCAGAAAGATCCAGTAGCCCCGGGCGCGGAACTCGGACCCGGTGAAGCTCAGGTCCGCCAGCCGGGCGTCCATTCCCGAGTAGCTGTAGCCGGCTCCTTCTCCCCGGGCGTTCAGGTCCCTCTTGACTTCGGCGAACATCGCGGCCGCCTCATCGTACCTGTCTCCCGGAAGGACCGTCACCTGAAAGACGGCGCTGTGGCTCGGATCCGCGAAGGAGACACGGGCCGGATCGGAGGCTTCCAGCACCTCCCACCCCTCGGGGGGATCGACCGTGTAGCCCAGCTCGGAAACCAGGTACGGCTCGGACCCGGCTGGCGACGACAGCACGAGCAGCAGCACTGCCCCCAGGAGAAGGCGGAGGCGCCCGTCGGGGATCCCGCCGGTCACCGCCCCCCCTCCTGACCGGCAGGATCCTGCGGCTCGATCGCCAGCCCACCGTCGCGGCCGCTCGCCGCCCACAGCCCGGCCAGCGCTTCCGGGTGCCGCAGCAGATGCTCCTTGGTGCGGCGCGGCTGGGACTTCACGAACAGCTCCACCCGCAGCGCGGCGCCGCGGGTGCCAGTGAGCCGCCAGCAGCCGGCGATCCCCACCGGCGGGAAGCTGCGGGTGTACCTGGAGGCCTTGCCGGCCAGGTGCTGCCGGTACCGCCGCGTGAGGTCGGCGGTGGTACCCGTGTAGAGGTTGCCGTTTCGCAGGCGCAGCATGTAGACCCAGTGGCGGCGCCCGCCTGCGGCACCACCGGCGCCGGGCCCGGCCCGGGGCGCTCTTCCTGCGGCCGTTCCAGGCCCGCTCATCCGCCCTCCCCGGAGCCGCGTTCCGGAATCCCTTCCACGTTGCCGCAGTGCCGGCGCGCATGCGCCAGGGCCGCCGCCCTGCCCTGCTGCGTGCGGAACATCTCGCGGAAAAGCCGTTCCGCCGCCGCGGCTCCGAAGATCCTGTCCACCACCCGCTCCTCCCGCAGGAGATTCAACACCAGCACCTCGTTGGCGGCCGACTCCACGATCAGGTGCCGGAGCACCTCCGCGGTCTCGCGGAACAGCGCATGGCAGCGCTCGAAGGCCACCCGCGTCAGCTCGGCGGTTTCGGCATGGATGCGCCGGCCCACCTCGGAGAGCTCCCTGATGTGGTCCAGCTCCCGGCGGTCCGCATCGTCGATGGGGTAGCCCAGCTCCAGGGCCAGGCGCTCCAGGCGGTCCACCTGCTCGCGGCCGCTCTGCGAGCCTGGGGCGTAGAACTCGAGCTGATAGAGGCTCTCCCGCAGAATCATGAACATGTGGAACCCGGTGCCCACGTAGGAATCCAGGGTGCGGCTGACCAGGGAGCGTCGCAGGTCCTGCAGGATCGGGACCGCGCTGCGCTTCCGGCCCGAGCGGTCTCCGGGGAGGCGCAGCAGCTCCTCCAGCTCTTCGAAGTGGCGCCGCTCGCAGCCCTCCGGCCCCGGCGCCGCCGCTCCCGCCTCCGCTCCCGCAGCTCCCGATGCCGCAGCCCCCGATCCCGCCGCCTCCCCCCGCGCAGGCCGAAACAGGAAATGCGCCTTCTCCTTGATGTCGAAGACCAGCCGCTCCTCGATGTCCCGAGTCCGGGCGAACAGCCCGGCCCCCTCGAAGCCTCGCCCTCTGGCAAGCCGCTCGGAGAAATCCCTGTGCACCTCCACGAAGCGATCGAACGCCCAAAGGAAGCGCACGATCATAAAGGACAGATCTTCCTTGCGCCGGCGCGTGATGTAGGAGGCCCGGCCCCGCTCCGGCGGCGCCTCCGCCCCGTTTCTCACCGGGGCCGGGTTCCGGCTCTGCGTCACTGTCCCGCTCCTCCCGATATGAAGACGGCCTGCCGCCGCTCACCCGGACAGCAGGCCGCCCTCCTCACGCTGGTGGTCGCCCCTGGCACGATTGTACCGCCTGGCCGTCGGGCCGGTCAAGGAGAGTCCAGCTCCTTGCGGAGCTGCTCCCGCGTGTAGTCCACGTACTCTTTGAGCCTCGCGTTCTCGATCCGCAGACGCTCGATCTCGTGGAGCATCCAGAAGAAATCCTCGTCGGCGTCCTCCACCTCGTACAGCATCTCGGCGCGAGGGTCATAGCGGCTGTAGTAGAGCTTGTTCTTCTTCACTTTGTTTCTGAGGTGGTCCAGGCGATCCATGGGCGCATCCATCGCCCTTCATTGTAGACGCCGGCGGGCTCACCGCGCAAGAACATACCCGGTTTGCACTTGAAAAGGCGCCGGGGGGACCGTACATTGGTGGCGGCCGTGCGGACAGGGTTCCCGCGGCTCCCGGAAAGACGGACCGAAGGCGGAGGAAACAATGCACAGGAAGGCGATCAGGGTTCTCCTGGTGGTTGTTGCGGCAGCGCTCCTGTCGAGCTGCGGCTACAACGCCATGCAGCGCAACGAGGAGGCGGTGAACAAGGCCTGGGGGGACCTGCAGGCGCAGCTCCAGCGCCGGGCCGATCTCATCCCCAACCTGGTGGAGGTGGTGAAGGGCTATGCGTCACACGAGCGGGAGACCCTCCAGGCGGTGATCGAGGCCAGGGCCAAGGCCACCTCGGTGCAGCTCAACCCGGGCGACCTGAGCGACCCCGAGGCGGTGGCCCGCTTCCAGGCCGCCCAGAGCCAGCTGTCCACCTCGCTGGGGCGGCTGATGGTGGTGGTGGAGAACTACCCGGATCTGAAGGCCAACCAGAACTTCCGGGACCTCCAGCACCAGCTGGAAGGCACGGAGAACCGGATCAGCGTGGCGCGGCAGCGCTACAACGAGGCGGTGCAGACCTTCAACTTCTCGATCCGCCGCTTCCCCAACTCCATCACCAACAGCCTCTTCCTTCACCTGGAGCGCAAGGAGTACTACCGGGCCGAACAGGGGGCCCAGGAAGCCCCGAAGGTCCAGTTCTGAACGCCATGGCAGGGAAGCACGAACCGGGAAGACCGGCTGAGGGGGAGCGCCCCCGCCCGGCGGGACCGCACCGCCGGCTCTGCAGGCCCGGCCGCGCCCGCCTGGTCCTGCTGGCGGCGCTGCTGGGAGCGGCTCTGGCGGCCGCAGCTCCGCGGGCGGCTGCCCTGGAGGTGCCGCAGCTCCGCGGCCGGGTGAACGACTACGCGGGAATGATCTCCGCCTCCACCGAAGCGGACCTGGACGGGAAGCTTGCCGCCCTGGAGGCCTCTGATTCCACCCAGGTGGTGGTGCTCACCATCCCCTCCCTCGAGGGGGAGCCGCTGGAGGAGTATTCCATCCGAGTGGCGGAGAGCTGGGGGATTGGGCAGAAACAGTACGACAACGGAGCGCTCCTGCTGGTGTCCAGGGACGACAGGAAGGTGCGCATTGAGGTGGGCCGCGGCCTGGAAGGCGTGCTCACCGACCTGCTGGCCGGCCGCATCGTGGACTACGAGATCGTCCCCAACTTCAAGGAAGGGCGCTTCGACCAGGGGTTCGAGGCCGGAGTGGATGCCATCATCGCCGCGGTGAAGGGTGAGTACAAAGGCACCGGGAAGGTGGCCAGCACCCCTTCCGGCTCCGGCCGGGGCGGCCGCTTCGTGCCCTTCTTCATTCTTCTGCCTCTGCTGGGCATGCTCGGCGCGCGCCGCCGCCTGTTGAGCGCGATCGTGGGGGGCGTTCTGCTGCCGCTGGTAGCCTGGTTCGCCTTTCCCCTCAGCCTGATCCTGCTCTTGGCCATGATCCCGCTGGGGTTCTTCGGTGGGTTGATCCTGCCGGGGATGTTCCTGTTCTCGGGGGCTGGCAGGCGCTACGGGGGCGGGGGGTTTTACGGCGGCGGCTTTGGCGGCGGTGGCGGCGGCGGCTTCTCCGGCGGCGGAGGTGGGTTCAGCGGCGGCGGGGCCTCGGGCGGCTGGTAGGGGCCTTCAGGAGGACAGCATGGCGGACTATGCCGGCAGGTTTCTGACCGAAGAGGAGAAGGCGGAGATCGTTGCTTGCGTCCAGAAGGTGGAGAAATCCACATCCGGGGAAATCGTGCCCATGGTGGTTTCGGAAAGCTATCGCTACCCCCGCGCCAGCCTGGTGGGCTCCCTGGCGATCGGCCTCTTCGCCGCTCTGGCCGTCACCGGGCTGCTCACCTTCCAGCAGCAGTGGACCGGTGTGAACGTTTTCTACATGTGGGTCTTCCCCGCGGTGTTCGGAGTGGCGTTTCTGATCCTGCACCCGGTGATCGACAGGGTGGCCCTCCTCAAGCGCCTGTTCATTCCGCAGGCGGAGATCGAGGAGGAGGTGGGGGAGGCCGCGCTGACCTCCTTTTACCGCAGGGGTCTGCAGCACACCCGCGACCAGACCGGGGTACTCATTTTCATCTCCGTGTTCGAACGCCACGTGAAGGTTCTGGCGGACCGGGGAATCAATGAGAAGGTGCACCGGGACGTGTGGCAGGAGGTCGTGGAGATCATCGTGCGCGGCATCCGCTCCGGCAGCCAGGCGGCCTCCATCTGCCGGGCCGTCGAGCGCTGCGGCGAGCTGCTGCGGGAGCACTTCCCGATCAAGCCCGACGACAGGGACGAGCTGGACAACCTGATCGTGGAGGATTGATCGGGGCGGGCCAGGCGGAGCGGGCAGGCCGCCCGTCCGGAAGGCGCGTTCCCGCAGGG
>CAZBDU010000096.1:0-21116 GCA_964490725.1 uncultured Spirochaetaceae bacterium
CTCCCACTGCGCCGCCCGCCGTTCCCGCGCCGCCTGCCGCCGGACCCGGCTCGGCCGGGGCGCCCGACAGGGGCCGGCCGGCGTACTCCCGCACCACCAACCCCCGGGCGTGCACCCGCAGGGACTCCCCTTCCCTGTGCCGCACGCCGTAGGCGCCGATCATCGGCATGGTCATGAGCACGATCTGTCCGGCGTAGGAAGGGTCGGTGATGACCTCCTGGTAGCCTGTGAGGACGGTGTTGAAGACCAGCTCCCCGAACACCTCCCCCGGTCCGGTGAAGCTGCGGCCCTCGAACAGGGTACCGTCTTCGAGCAGCAGGATGGCTTTCATGGCTCAGGGCAGACGATAGTGGGCCCGCCGCCGGAGTGTCAAGAGGGAGGGCGGGGGCCCGGGGGCCGCGGGCTAGTGCCCCTCCAGTCGAGCCAGCTTCTCCCTGGCGCCGTTGTGGAGCGGGTCGATCTCCAGGGCTTTGCGGTAGTACCGTTTGGCCTCCTCGGGCCTGTCCTGCCGGAAGTAGATATCCCCCAGGCCCAGGAAGCTCTGGATGAAATTCGGCTCCGCCTGCGCCACCTCCAGGTAGATGGTCTCCGCCCGCTGGTAGTCCGAGAGGCGGGCGTAGGCTCGGGCCAGCCAGATGCCGGACCATCCGTAGTCCGGCAGCAGCCGGCGGGCCTGGGCGAACTGCGCCAGCGCCTCCCGGTACTTCCCGTCGCGGTAGTAGGCCTTGCCCAGATCGATGAGGAGCTTCCCGTCGTCCGGATCCCGGGCTGCGGCCAACCGGTAGGCCTGCTGCGCCTCCCCGTAGCGGCGCAGCTCGTAGCGCACGTCCCCCAGGAGCTTCCAGGCGGGAAGGGGCTCCGGGAGGCGCGCGGCGGCCCCGGCCAGCGGTTCCAACGCCTCCTCCGGCTTGTGCTCCTGCGCCAGGAGCCGGCCGTAGGCGAAGGCCACATCGCCGCGGCCGGGGAAGCGGCGCAACGCCTCCGCCAGCGTCGCCTCCGCCCGAGGATAGTCCTCCAGCTCCCGGTGCAGCTCCCCCAGGCTCAGCCAGGCCGCCGGATTGTCCGGGTCCGCCTGCAGGGCCGTCTCCAGCTGGCTGCGGGCGCCGGAGGCGTCTCCGGTGCGCAGGAGCTGCTCGGCAAGCTGCAGCCGCAGGCTGGTATTGTGCGGCTGCTCCGCCAGCATGGTCTGGAGCATCTCCGCCGAATCCCCGCTGTCTTCCAGGCGTTCGGCCACGAAGCGCGCCATCGCCGGGTCCAGAGCCAGGGTGCGGCTGTACGCCTGCTGGGCCTCGGTCTGCCGGCCCAGCGCCTGCCGGGTCTTGCCCAGGTAGTACCAGATCCAGGCGTTGTCCCGGACCTGCCCCAGCGCCTCCTCCAGCTGCCCCAGGGCCTCTTCCAGGCGGCCCAGGCGGTAGTACTCCTTGCCCAGGGCGTAGTGGGTGAGCCCGTCGTGGGGCTGCAGGGTCAGCGCCTGCTCCAGGGCCGCCGCCGCCCGATCGTGCCTGTCCCCGTCGGAGTAGACATCCGCCAGGGCCAGCCATCCCTTGAAGAACCCCGCGTCCAGGGCCACCGTGCGCTCCAGCTCCGAAGCGGCAGCCTCGCGATGGCCGCTTTTCCTGAGCTGCACCGCCAGGGAATAGCGCAGGTCCGCCGCCTCCGGATGGATCTCCAGGGCTTCCCGCAGCACCGCCACGGCCTCCTGGCTGCGCCGGGTCGTGGCGTAAAGGGTGGCCAGACTCTGCCAGTACCTGACCTCCCGCGGGTCCAGCTCCACGGCCTTGCGCAAGGCGCCGGCCGCCGCATCGGTGTGGCCCAGCTCCTTTTCGGCCAGAGCCAGGTTGTACCAGGCGCTGGTGTAGGCGGGGCTCAGAGAGAGGAGCAGCCGGTACTGCTCCACCGCCCGCTCCGCCTGCCCTTCTCTGCGATACTGCGCGGCCAGGTTGAGGCGGGCCTTGGTGTCGGAGGGCTGGATCCTCAGCGCCTGCTCGTAGGCCTGGATGGCCCGAGAGGCGGCACCCTGCTGGCTGTAGACGTAGCCCAGGTTGTACCAGGCCTGCTCGAACTCCGGGTCGGAGGCCACCGCGGCCTCGAAGGCCTGGGCGGCGCGGGAGAGCTCCTCCCCGTCCAGGTACAGCAGGCCCAGGTTGTAGCGGGCGTTGGCGTAGGCCGGGTCCTTCTCCAGCGCTTCCAGGAAGCTCCGTCGCGCCCCGGGGCCATCCCCCATGGCCTTCAGCGCCAGTCCCAGGTTGTTCAGAGACTCCAGGTGGGTGTTTCCCGACAGCTCGTAGGCCTTCCGGTACAGGTCGGCCGCCTGGCGGAAGTTGCGGCGGCTGAACTCGATCCGCCCCAGGTAGAAGTAGGCCCCCGAGTCCTCCGGGGCAGCCTCCACGATCCGGGTCAGCTGCGAGCGCGCCTCCTCGGTTCTGCCCCCATCGAAGAGCAGGACGGCCAGCTTCCGCCGGGCTTCCAGGTAGGCGGGCTCCAGCTGGAGGGCTTTCTCCAGCAGCCGGACGGCCTCCTTCGGCCGCTGCTGCCGCTGACGCAGGAGCGCCTGCCCGTAGTAGGCAGGGGCGTAGCCCGGGTCCAGCCGCAGCACCTCCCGGTAGACCTCCTCGGCGGCCTCCGGCCTTTCCAGGTGCTCACGGTACAGCTGGGCCAGGTTTACGCGCGCCTTCAGGCTCCGGGGCACCAGGTTGACCGCCTCCAGGTAGGCCTGCTCCGCCCTGGTATACATGCCTGCCCGCGTGCAGGCGATGGCCAGGTTGTACAGCGCCCTGGACCGCCGCTCGCCTCCGGCCAGGGGAACCGCCGCCGCCAGAGCCGGGATGGCCTGGCCGTCCTCTCCGCGGCGGAGAAGCAGCGTCCCCAGGTTGAAGGCGGCCTCGAAGTAGGTGGGGCGAAGGCGCAGGGACTCCCGGTACTCCGCCAGCGCTTCGGCCTCCCGTTGCAGGCGCTCCAGGGCAAGGGCGCGATGGAAGCGTATCGTGGCCTGGTAGCCTCCGGGGTCTGGAACCGCGGCGAGCATGTCCAGGGCCGCCGCCGGCTCGCCGTTCTCCAGAAGGGCCCGGGCGGCCGCCACCGCCACCCTCGGGTCCTCCCCAGCCGCTGTCAGGCTTGCAAGCGCCGCCGTGGCCTCCCGGCTCCTACCCTGGCGGAGCAGGTCCAGCGCCGCCGAGACGCCGGCCGGCAGCCTGACCCGGGGAGCGGCCCCCTGCGCTTCCGGCTCCTCCAGGGCCAGCTCCTCCGGCCCGTCTCCGTCCGGCTGCACCGCGATGCGCAGGGGCTGGGTCTGCAGCCGCACCGCCACCGACTGCAGGTAGGCTCCGACGGCCGTGAGGGCGGCCAGCACCAGCAGGATGGGCAGGGCCGTGTAGCGCCACAGCGCCTGGAGGAGCGATCTCATGGCTCTGCTTCTCCTGCTGCCGCCGCCAGGGCCCCGGCCAGGCCCCTGGCGTTGATCACCTGGATCTGCAGGCCCGGGCGCGCGTTCACCTCCAGCACCAGCGGTCCCTGCGAGCGGTCCAGCACTATGTCCACTCCCACGTAGCGCAGCGGCACTGCCCGGGCGGAGCCCATAGCCTGCTCCAGAACCAGCGGCCAGTCAGGGACGGTGCGCCCCGCAAGCGGGGCTCCAGAGTCGGGGTGCCGCTCCAGGGCCTTGCCACGCCAGCTCCCGGCTCCGGTGCGCCCGCTCTCCACCTCCAGGCTCACCCCGATGGCTCCCTGGTGCAGGTTGGCCTTTCCGTTGGACGCCCTGGTGGGCACGCGGGCCATGGCCATCAGAGGGACCGCGTCCAGCAGGATGAGGCGGATGTCGGCGATCCCCCCGGCGTAGATGCCGCCGAAAAAGGGGTGCTGCTCCACCTTCTCCTCGACGAGTCCCCGATCGTCCATGCGCCCGAAGGAGTAGACGCCGAACAGGATGTCCCCCAGGTGCTTGGCGAGCTCTTCCGGGCTCACGGCCCTGCCCGACGGACTGGCCCAGCCCGCGCCCTTTCGCTCCAACAGGAGCACCCCGCCGCCGGCGCGGCCCCGGGCGGGTTTCACCACGAAGGAGGGCTCCCGCCTCAGGGCTTCCAGGGTCCGGCGGATCTCCAGGAAGCTGTCCACCACCCTGAGCGTCCGCGGGGTCCTGACGCCGGAGCGGCCCAGCAGCTCCTTGGTTCTGATCTTGTCGTCCACCGCCGGAAAGCCGTGCCGCGGGTTATAGCGGTGAATCACCTCGACATTGCGCCGGTTGATGCCCAGAATGCCGGCCAGCCTGGAGCAATCAGCCCGCATCGCCCCCTCCGCCTGATCCGCTTCCCTGGGAGCCGCCCCGCCCGGCCGGCGGCGGCCCGCCCGGGTCCCCGCCGCGCCTCCCCACCGAGCCCCGGCCCTCCCGCGACTCCACGTACAGGGAGCGAAAGCGCATCATCTCCACCAGTCGCAGCCCGGTCCAGCCGCCGATCCACAGGTTCAGCGCCGCCACGCCCAGGAGCAGCTCCGGGAAGGCCAGCATCAGCGCCTGGATGGCCACGGTGTTCATCATGAAGTAGGCCACGCTCATGACTATCAGTGTCTGGGCCAGGATGCGAAGCGTGCGCCCCAGACCCTCCTCGGAGACGGTGACGGCGAAGCGCTCCGAGGTGATGGTCAGAATGGCGATTGGAAAGAGGGAGGCCGCGCCGATGGAGGAAAGCCGGTCGATCCGCAGCAGGTCGGAGACCGCCGTCAATCCCAGCAGGGTCAGCACCACCACGATCATCATGATGGCCAGCTTGGGCGTGTGCAGGGTGCCGAGCTTCTCCAGCGGGTAGCGCACCGCCAGGGTCACCCCAAGGATCAGCAGGAAGGCGGCGATGCCCGCAAGAAGACCGGTCTCCCGCACCGCCATGGCCATCAGCGCGGGCAGGAAAGTGCCGAAGGTGTGAACGCCCACCACGTTGCGCGCCACCACCACCACCAGAACGCCCAGGGGGATCACAAGCAGGAACTGCAGGATGTTGAGGGGGATGTTCACCCGTTTGAAGGCCTGCAGGGTGCGGTACAGGTTGAAGGCGTGACCCCCCAGGAAGCCGGCCATGCGCTCATTGGAGACGGTGCGCCGGCGGATGTTGAAGCGGTAGTCGAAGCCGATGTTGCGGGAGTGGACGAACAGCGCCTCGTCGCCTCGGTACAGTACCAGATAGTTCGCCGGCAGCATGGCGAAGTGGGCGTTCAGCGCGTCGAAGGGGATCCAGTGGCCGGCCACGTAGGCCTCCACCCACTGGTGAGAGGTGCGCTTGGAGCCCGGGGTGAGGATGAGCCCTCCCACCAGGCGCGCGGGAATCCCGGCGCGCCGGGCCAGCGCGACGAACAGCCGGCTCTTGCCGTTGCAGCTGGCCTCCCCCAGCCTGGCCGCGGTGACCGCGTCGGTGGTGCCCTTGAAGGGCCGGGGCCGCAGGGACAGGGTGTAGTCGTAGATGGCCTTCAGCACGGCCACCGTGCGCCTGTCCTTCGGTATGAGCCCGGCCGCCAGGTCACGGATGGTGGGGTCCTCCAGCTGGACGGCGTCGGTGGCGCCCAGGTAGCGATCCAGACCCTCGGGGTAGCCGTCGGGCACATGCAGGGAGGAGGGGATGCTGTAGCGCACCTCCCGCAGCTGGGCATTGAAGGAATAGCTGATCTGGTAGGGACCGGAAGCCCCGTAGCGGCTCCACTCCCCGCGGATGTAGGAGGCTGTCTCCTCGCGGCGAAAGCTCAAGGAAGGAGCGCTGGCCAGCTCGTCGGCGATCCTCTGCGAATCCTCCGTGGCCGGTAGGAAGGTGCGCACCACCACGTCCTCGCCCGTTCCAGTGAAGCCCATCAGGAGCTCCACGCTGTAGCTGGTCTGGGGAATCAGGTCCGCGAAGGTGTAGCCCACCACGAACACCTTGTAGGCCATCAGCGCCAGCATGGCGGCCAGCAGAATGGCGATCACCAGGCGCCGCGCCTGCTTCCTCTGCATGTCCGCCTGCCCTCAGCGAAAGGCAAAGGATAAGCCGCCGAAGGCGGCGAAGGAGGTGTAGTTGGTGTCGAAGTAGCGCTCGTAGAGCATGTTGGAGAGCGCCTGCTCGAAGGACAGGTCCACCACCAGGGAAAGATCGCCGGCGCCGTTCCGTTGCCGGGGCCAGAACAGCCAGCTGGTACGGGCCCGCGCCCTCAGGTCGATGTCCCGGCGCAGCTCTCCGGTGAAGGTGTCCGCCGCGTCCCGGGCCGGGTAGGTGAGGAAGCCGCGCAGAGCGGCGGAGCCGCGGAGCTCCGTGTGCAGGCCCGGCGGCCAGTCGAATCCCGTTCCTACGAACAGCTCGTGCTGCAGGTAGTCGAAGTAGCCGGTGACGAACTGCGAGCTTCCGCTGCTGTCGGTCACCCAGACGTCGTAGTTGTAGGACTTGTTGAAGGTGAAGGCGTAGCTCAGGGAGGGCTCCAGGATCCCCCACGCCTTTCCTCTCAGCCCCAGCTCCGCCGTGTGGGTCTGGTACTGGCGGTTCCTGTCCGAAGGCGCTCCGGAGGCGGTGTCGTAGTGGGCGTTCAGGTACTGCTTCAGCGAGTAATCATAGGTGAGCCGTGCCCGCCAGTCCGGGAGGAAGGTCCACTTCAGCGCCGGGCCCGCGCCGATCTGCACGTGGTCCAGCTGCCTGCCGTTCACCAGGTAGTTGGGGTAGCTCTTCCAGTCGAAGGCGGCCTCCAGGCCGGCCTTCCAGCTGTCCCCCAGGCCGAGGCTGAGCGCCTCCCGCAGGCCGGCGCCAAGGTAGGTGTCCTCCGGGTCTTGGGCCAGGCGGAAGGTCCCGTCCAGGGCCAGCCGGGAGCGCAAGGGGGTGGTACGGCCCGCCCGCCAGATGAGGGCGGCATCCACGGTGTCGGTGCGCTGGAGCAGCCGCATGTCCCCGGCAAGGCGGTTGGCCGCCGTGAAGTTGAAGGTCTTGAGGGTCATGCCGTCATGGTCCACGTCCAGCCGGGCCTCCAGGCGGTGCTGCGCTCCCAGCTCGAAGCCCAGCGCCGCCCCGGCGGAGGCGCGCAGGGCGGGCCGGAAGGCCAGGGTGTCCGTGCCGCCCAGGAGCTGCCCGTCCGCCTGGAAGTCCGGGGCCTTCCTGGCCTGGAGGCCCTTGCGCAGATCCTGGAGCTTCCCGGCGTCCTTGGGGTCCGCCGCGGAGATGGCCTTCTCCAGCCAGGAAAGCGCCTGCTCCCTGCAGGCCTGGTACTCCGCCCGGTCCGCAGCCAGGTCCGCAAGCTTCGTGTAGCTCTTGCCCAGCCCGGCCTCTGCGTCGGCCAGGCTCCGCTGGTCCACCCGGGTGGCCGTGAGGATGCGGTAGGTGTCCACGGCCTTCAGGAAGCCCCCGCGCGCGGCGGCGTTCTCCTTCCCGTTCTTGGCCAGGATGCCCAGGTTGTACCAGGACTTGGCCAGCAGGAGCAGCAGCTTCTCGTCCTCCTGGTCCAGCCCCTCCCTCTTCTTCAGCGGCTCCAGGAGGTCCACCACGCGCTGGTAGTCCCGTTCGTGGTAGTAGATCCTGCCCAACTCGTAGGCAGCCTCCGGCCGGCGGTTGGTGGAGGGGAGGGAGAGGATCCGGGTGAACGCCTCGGCAGCCTCGGCGGTGCGGCCCAGACGGGCGTAGATGCGGCCCATGTACCAGAGGGCGTCATCGCTCTTGCGGCTGTCCGGGTACTCGGAGCGCAGCCGGGCCAAGAGCTCCAGCGCCTGCTGGTAGTCGTGGTCCAGGAACTGCTGCCTGGCGCGGTGGTACAGCTCGTAGTCGGGCCCCTCCGCCTGGGCGACAGCCGCCCCCACCGCCAGCAGCAGGAGGGAGAGGGTAAGGACAGGGAGGAGCCTTTCGCCCCGGACAAACGTAGTTGGTTTCATTCCTCTTTGTCCCTTTCTATGCCAGCAGCTTGACGGTTTTGATAAGCAATACAGTAGCACGCCCCGCGAAAAAACCAGGGAAGGCCGGCCCGGCCGGCCCTCCTTACAGAACTGTAATCCTGGCGACATCCGGCGGTAAGAGTCGCAGGCGCATCTTCAATGTATCAGGCGGGGAATTCGCCGATCCGGCGGGACCCCGGCTCTTGAGCGGACGTGAGGGCGGCAGACGCCGTCACCAACCCAAACACAGCCGGCCGCGGCGCGCAAAGCCACGTCGCCGGCAGAAAGGAAAGGCAGCATGAAGAGGAAAGCGATCCTCACGCTGTTGATTCTAGGTGCCCTGATCTTCACCTTCTCGGCGTACGCCGGTGGCACCAGCGAGAAGACGCCGGCTGCGGCCAAGACGAAGCCGCAGCTCGTTTACTTCATCTTCACGGGGTACGCGTACCCCTACTTCGCCCCCATGGCGGAGGCGGTCAAGCAGGCCAGCTCGCACTACCCGAACATGGACGTCAAGATCGTCAACGCCAACAACTCCGCCTCCCAGGAGATCACCGCCATCAAGGAGGCGGTGGCCGCCGGCGCCAAGGGGATCATCCTCAATACCATCCAGGAGTCGGTCACCAGCGCCGCCATGGACGCCATGAAGCAGGGCGTTCCGGTGATCACCATCGACCGTGACGTCAGCGCCCCCACCGCGCGGGTTGCCTTCATCGGCGACAACGACGAGACCCTGGGCAAGCTGGAGACTCAGTACGCGGTGAACTACCTGGCGAAGAACAACGTCCCGAAGCCCTGGCACGTGGTGGTTCTCCAGGGGACCCTCGGGGCCAGCGTGACCGTGGGCCGCCTCCAGGGGGCCATGGACGTGTTGAAGCCGCTGGTGGACAACGGCTCGGTGAAGGTGGTTCTCAACCAGTCGGCCGATTTCGCCACCGACAAGGCGCAGTCCATGATCTCCACGCTGCTGGCCAAGACCACCGACATCCAGCTCATCGTCACCGGCAACGACGCCGAAGCGTTGGGGGCCATCAACGCCCTGAAGAGCCACAACATCACGCTGGGAAAGCAGACCTTCGTGGTGGGCGCCGACGCGCAGCCCCAGTCCCTGGCCGCCGTGAAGAACGGCACCCAGCTGGACACCGTGACCCACTCCCCCTTCGTGGAGGCCTACTGGGCGGTGGAGGCCATGAGCAACTACCTGCAGAACGGAACCAAGCCCCCGGCGGCGCAGTTCCCGGACGGCAAGGTGCTCATCCCCATGACCGTGGTCTCGGCGCAGAACGTGAGCCAGATCTCCGATTGGGGAACCCCCGAGAGCATCCCGGCGCTGCCCTACGGAACCTCGCAGTCCTACCGGGTGGCCTCGGCGCCCTCGGGCTCGACCAGCCAGAGCCAGGCGAGCAAGAGCTCGTCCTCCATGCAGAGCTCCGGCTCCAAGTATTGATGAGCGGCAGCGCTCAAACGGTCGTGGACCGGCAGCCTTTGCTGTCGGTCCGCGACCTGGTCAAGACCTTCGGCGCGGTGCGGGCCGTGGACAGCGTGAGCCTGGACATCTACGAGCGGGAAGTGGTGGGAATCATCGGCGACAACGGGGCGGGCAAGTCCACCTTTCTCTCGCTGCTGGCGGGCTTCTACCACCCCGACGCGGGGCGCTTCCTCTACCGCGGCCAGCCCGTGACCATCACCTCCCCGAGGACGGCGCGCCACCGCCTGGGTATCGAGATGATCTATCAGAACCTGGAGCTGGCCCCGGACCTGACCGTTCGGGAGAACCTGTTCCTGGGCGAGGAGCCCCGGGTGGCTGGCGTGTTCGCGGACCGACGCCGGATGACCCGGCAGGCCGCCGCGGTGATGCGCCGGCTCAACACACGGCTTTCCCCGAACGACATCGTGGCCGAGCTGTCCGGGGGAGAGAAGCAGTCCGTGGCCATCGGCCGGGCCCTGCTGTTCGACCGGGAGGTGGTGATCATGGACGAGCCCACCGCCGCCATATCCGTGCAGAAGGTGGAGGAGCTGCTGGAGCTGATCCGCAACCTGAAGTCCTACGGCAGGACGGTGCTGCTGGTGAGCCATCGGCTGGAGGACGTGCTGCACGTGGCGGACCGGATCGTGGTCTTCTACCACGGTACGATCAGGAAGACGCTTCCCAACGAGGGGCTGGCGGTTAGCGACCTGATACACGAGATGTTCTGATGGGGGACCGCAGGATGGGGGAGCGCACAACCGAGGACCGCACAACCGAGGAGCGCAAGACCGAGGAGCTCACAACCCGGGAGCACACGCCCGGGGAGCTCACAAACCAGGAGCGCAGGACCGGGAGGCGCAGGGCGGTCCGGCGGCCCGGGAGCTTCGCGGCTGAGCGGATGCGCGGGCTCCAGCGCCTGCTGTTCGGCAGGCCCGGCAGCGTGCGCCGCCCGGCGGTGTTCCTGGTGGTGGCCTTCGCCGTCTCCTCGCTGGTATCTCCGGCCTTCCTGACCCTCAACAACCTGGTGGCCCTCCTGGCCAGCTCCAGCTTCCTGGTGGTGGTGGCCGCCGGGGAGGCGTTCGTCATCATGGTGGGGGGAATCGACCTGGGGGTGGAGAGCGTGCTGGCCGCCTCCGGCATGTTCCTGGCCTGGCTGTATGTCTTCCAGCGCCTGCCCGCCGGGGCCGCCATGGCTGCGGCCCTGATCTTCGGCGCCGCCGTGGGTGCCCTGGCGGGCCTGCTGGTGACGCGCCTGCGAATCCCTTCCTTTATAGTGACTCTGGGCAGCTACTGGGGGTTCCGGGGAATCGCCCTGCTGTTCAACGGCGGCAACTACATCAACCCCACCGCGGTGCAGCCAGCGCGGGAGTTCCTCTTTGGTGGGATCGCCGGCACCCTGCTGGGGATTCCCACCCTCATCGTGGTGATGGTCGTGGTGGTGGCTCTGGGGCAGGTGCTCCTGTCCTACACGCCGCTGGGAACCTGGATCAAGGGCACCGGTTCCAGCGAGGAGGCCAGCCGGGCGGTGGGGCTGCGCACCGCACTGATCAAGGTGTTCGTCTTTGCCGTCTCCGGCCTGCTGGCCGCCCTGGCAGGTATGATGATCACCGCCTGGCAGGACTCGATCTACCCCCTCACCGGGCAGGGCTACTCGCTGGAGGCCATCGCCGGAGTGATCCTGGGAGGGATCCCCTTCACCGGCGGGCGGGGCAGCATCCTGGGGGCGGCGCTGGGGGCGCTGGTGATCGGCGTCATCAACGACCTGATCGTGCTGATCGGGCTGCCGGCCCTCTACGAGTACATCTTCGTGGCGGTGGTGCTCATCCTGGCGGGCCTCCAGACCCGCGGCGGGCTGTTCGTGAAGTAGCTCCTCCCGGGCACCGTGCTACGGGTAGGTGCCCCGCAGGTGCCGGACGGTGAGCGTCCGGCGCAGCTCCTCGCCTCCCGCCTTCCCCTCGGGGAGGAACTCCAGCAGGCGGGGCTCCCCGGGAAGCAGGGTGAAGGCGCTGTCGCTGAAGCGGCCCGCCGCGGAGCCGGGATCCGGGGCCACGTAGAACGCCGGCCGGCGGCAGGAGAGCTCCAGGAGGAGCCGGCCCTCCTCCCCGCGCAGCTCCGCCTGAATGGAGGGCTCCTGCAGGGGACAGCGCTTGGGGGCGGCCAGGAACAGCTCGTTGTCCACCGTTTCCTCCTGGCTCTGGAGCCGCAGGTGGAGGAATACCTCCTCGGTTTTCCAGGGGAGCGCTGCAAGCTCGAAGGCGGCAAGACGCACGGCCGCCTGTGCGGGAAGCTCCACGGAGGTGCGTTCCTCCCGCCGGAGGCGGCCGTCGAAACCCAGGAACCTCAACTGAAGCTCGCCGCCTCGGGGTTCCAGCCTGTCGTTTACCCCGAACACCTCCAACGTCCGGCCGTCGGCGCAGAAGGCCATGGCGTGCACCGGTGCGAAGAACCGCCTGGCGGCGTAGTGCAGCAGCTTCCAGCGCCCCGAGTACTCCAGGGAGGACCAGGAGGCCGCCGGCCAGAGGTCGTTCAGCTGCCAGTAGAGGGTCCCCATGCAGGTGGGCCGCCGGCTGCGCCAGTGCTCCACGGCGGTCTTCACCGCCAGGGCCTGCTGGACCTGGCTGAGGTAGAGGGTGGCGGCAAAGCCTTCGGGCATGCGGAAGTAGCGGGTCATGGTTTCGGCGATGACGGTGTTGCCCCTGGGGCTGCGCTGGTGGTGCTCCATCACCGGGGCGGTGAGGTTCCACTGGTCTTCCGGTGCGAAGCTGGCCACCGTCTCCAGGGAGGGGAAGGACTGGAAGCCGAACTCGGAGCAGAAGCGCGGGGTGACCCGGTAGTAGGCGTCGAAGCTCCTGCCCTCGTGCCACACGCTCCAGTAGTGCATGTCCCCCTTGCGATCGTCGTGCCAATTGTCCGAGTAGTCCGCCGGGCCGGCGCAGGGCGAGCTGGGCCACCAGGGGCGCTCCGGGTCCAGCTCCCGTGCCACCCGGCCCACCACCCCCTCGTTCAGCCGGTCGTAGTCCACCAGGTAGCGCGCCGGCTGGGCGCGGCTCTCCTCGAACCAGCCCAGGGCCCCCAGGTTCTCGTTGTTGCCGCACCACAGCACCAGGCAAGGGTGCTCCTGCAGCCGCCGCACCTGGTAGCGCACCTCCTCCTCCACTTCCGCCAGGAACTCCGGGGTGGCCGGATAGGTGGCGCAGGAGAACATCATGTCCTGCCAGACCATCAGGCCCAGCCGGTCGCAGAGCCGGTAGAGCTCCTCCCCCTCGTACTGGCCGCCCCCCCAGACGCGGATCATGTTCATGTTGGCCGCCGCCGCGTCGCGGAGGAGCCGCCCGTAGCGTTCGGGGGTCTGCCCGGAGGGCAGCGCGTCGGCGGGAATCCAGTTGGCCCCCTTGCAGAACACTTCCACGCCGTTCAGGCGGAAGACCATGCCGCGGCCCGCCTGGTCGTCCTCCGTCACCACCTCCACGGTGCGAAAGCCAGTCTCCCGGAGGAGCTCCTCCCCGCCGGCCTGCACCGACAGAGGGTACAGGGCCTGCGCTCCGTAGCCGGCGGGCCACCACAGCTCGGGCTCCCGCACCTGGAGGGTCTCGGTCAGGAGGTTGATACCCGGACTCACCGCCACCCGCCGCTCCGCAAGGGCCAGGTCCCCTCCCAGAGCGACCCGCAGCGGAATCTCCCCCTCCCGGCAGGCCAGGAACTCCGCCGTGACCTCGACCTGCCACAGCTTCCCCTCCCGCCGCTTGCGGGTGTACACGTGCTCGATCAACCCGTCGCTGGTGAACGCCAGCTCCACCCCCCCATAGATGCCTCCCACCATCAGGCAGGGTCCCCAATCCCAGCCCGAGTGGCATTGGGCCTTGCGCACCAGGTTGCGGTGCGGGGACTGCACGGGGTAGACGGTGTGGGGAACCGGGTAGGGGAGCCGGCCGGCGCGCCGCAGGGCTTCCCCTTCGGCGGAGCGGATCAGCACCTCGATGCGGTTCATCCCCGCGTGCACCGCATGGCTCACCTCCACGCGCAGCCGCCGGAACATGTTGGTGCTCTCCGCCACCGGGGCGCCGTTGATGCGGACCTCCGCGCAGGTGTCCAGGGTTTCCACCGTGAGGAAGGCGGACCGCTTCAGGAGCTCGGCGGGGATCTCCACCTCCCGGGAGAGAATCCAGTCCGCCTGTCCCACCCACAGCACCTCCAGCTCGTTCGTGTCGGGGTAGGGGTGCGGGATCACCCCTGCGGCGATTAGGGCGCTGTGGATGTCCCCGGGCACGCGCATCGGCACCGCTGCGGCCGCCTGCGGCCGCGGGCTCTCCCCGGGCCGGACCGCCTGCTGCAGCCGCCATTCCCCCGCCAGGTCCACGTGCGCCGTCATCTCCGCCTCCGGCCCGTCCGCCCGGGTTGGTTTGTTGAGCGGACGAACCGATCATGACACGCCGCCGGCTCCCCGTCAAGCGCTCTCCACAGCCAGAAGAAGGGGAAATTTCGCGGGAAAGTGGCGGGATTCCGGTTGACAGCAGGCACCGGCCATGGTATAGATGGTTGGTTGGTTTATAATCCAACTAACCCCAGCATGGCCGGGCTCGGGAACGATCGGCAGGCTGGAGGCCAGGGAGCGGGGACGGCATGGCGCAGCTCAAGAAGAACCGGATCATCAACACCTCCCGGGTGATGCGGGAGGTATGGATCCACAAGGAGATCAGCCGCATCCAGATCGCCAAGAACCTGGGTCTGGACAAATCCACCATCAGCAGCATCGTCGCGGAGCTCCTCGGGATCGGCCTGGTGAAGGAGACCGCCGAGGGGGAGGCCGGTCCGCAGGGCGGCCGCAAGCCGGTCTACCTGACCCTGAACCGCTCCTACGGCTGCGTCCTGGGCGTGGAGCTGCGTCCGGAAGCCTACAACGCCGTGGCGGTGGACCTGGAGGGCAACGTGCTGTACTCCAAGTTCGAGCTGCTCCAGAGCCGCGGCGACAACCTGGCGGAGAACTTCCTGGAGGTGACCGGCCGCCTGCGGGAAGAGATCGCCCGCACCGGCATCCCCCTCCTGGGTATCGGGGTGGGTCTTTCCGGGGTGGTGAATCCCCACAAGGGGATCATCCGCTACTCGATCCCCCTGCTGATCGTGGAGCCTTTCGATTTCCAGGCCAGGGTGGCCGCCGGCTACGACCTGCCGCTGTTCCTGGAAAACGACGCCAACGCCTGCGCCTGGGGGGAGCTGGCCTTTCACCGGGTCAAGAGGCTGCAGGACTTCCTGTTCCTGCTGGTGGAGTTCCGCGACATCCGCGACCGCACGCGCTTCCACGAGAAGACCGCCGTGGGCATGGGGATCGTGATCAACGGCAGGGTGCACTACGGGCAGGCCTACTCCGCCGGGGAGTTCCGCAGCGCCCTGTGCACCGAGGAGTGCCGGGGGCAGTTCTCCCTGAGCGAGGAGGAGGCGTTCCGCATCGAGGCGGACCCTCAGGTGCTGAGGCGCTTCATCCGGGAGCTGTCGCGCAACGTGGCGATGATGGTGAACACCTTCAACCTGAGCCACGTCTTCCTGGGGGGGGACATCGAGCGCTACCGCCGGGAGGTCCACGCGGTGCTGTCTGAGGAGATCCAGCGCAACTGGCCCTATCCGGACGAGGTGCGCTGCCGCATCCGCTTCTCCTCCCTGGGGGACAAGGCGGTGGCCTTCGGTGCCGCCGGCATGGTGCTGCACCATCTGTTTGCGGACCTGAACGTGGCCGGCAGGACGGAGCGCATCGTTCCGTTTGGGCGGGTTGGGGTCGAGTTGATCGGGCAATACCCCTTCGTCGGAGGGGAGAAAATCGAGGCTTCTCTTTCGGGCAGCGCCCCGGAAGGGGAGACCCCCGCGTTGCGGGGGAATTAAGGAGGCTTTTGTCATGAGAAAAGCTGTCGCGATTCTGGCAGTGCTGCTGCTGGCGGCCACGACGGTCGTGTTCGCCCGCGGCCAGGGCGAGGGTGCGGCCGCGGCCGCCGGGCAGACCACCCTCACCTTCCTCTACTACATCGACGCCACCCAGGCCGGGTACGCAGAGGACCAGGCCATCTGGGCGAAGTTCGTGGCGGAAAACCCCGACATCAAGCTGGTGAAGGAGGAGCTGTTCGACCAGGCCTTCCACGAGAAGGTGGCGGCCTACGTGGCGGCGGGAACCCTTCCGGATGTCATGTTCATGTGGCCCTCGGGGCGCTCCACGGCGCTGCACGAAAAGAAGCTCGTGAAGGACCTGACGCCGCTTCTGGGCAAGGAGTTTCTCTCCAACTTCGTTCCGGCAGCCATCGATCCGAACAACCAGAAGTCCAGGATGCTCGCCGAGTTGCCCCAGAGCGTCACCTACACCACCACGATGTACACTAACACCGGGCTGCTGAAGGACAACGGTCTGGCGCAGCCGGCGAGCTACGCGGATCTGAAGGCCATGGTGCCGAAGCTCCGGGCCAAGGGCATCCAGACGGTCCTCATGGCCAACAAGGACACCTGGGTGATGCAGTCCTGCCTGTTCTCCACGATCACCGGGCGCCTGCTGGGCGACTCCTGGGTGGACAGCGCCCTGGCCGGCAGAGCGAGCTTCACCGACCAGGCCTTCGTGGACGCCCTGGGCTTCGTGGACCGCATGTACAGGGACGGCGTCATCTCCAGGGAGACCATCCAGCTGGCCTACGGGGAGGGGCCGGCGCTCTTCGCCGAGGGCAAAGCGGCCTTCCTGGTGGACGGCGACTGGCGCCAGGGCGCCTTCCTCACCGATTCCTCCACCGGCACGGCGCTCATCCCACCCCAGCGGCAGGCCACCGACTTCGCCTTCACGAACTTCCCCGCCATTCCGGGTGAGAAGAACCCGGGAATCGTCTCGGCCATCGTGGGGGTAGGGCTGGGCATCTCGGCTTCGGTGCCCGAGGGGTCCGACAGGGAGAAGGCCGCGGTGCGCCTGCTGAAGTACTACTACTCCCCGGAGGTGCAGAAGATCAAGCTGGAGACCGGCGCCTACATCCCCAGCCGCAAAGGCGTCACAAGCGACAAGATCGAGCCTTTCACCGGCATGATGCCCCAGTACTACGCCTCCATCGACAAGACCTGCTACGTGCTGGACGGGGTGCTGGACGTGGACGTCTACACGCCGCTCAACAACGGACTGCAGGAGATCGGCCTGGGGGCCAAGACCCCGCAGCAGGCCGCCGCGGAGGTCCAGAAGGCGCTGGAGGCCTGGCGGGCCAGGCAATGACGGCCGAGCTCTAGCCCGAGCGCCCGAACGGGTGCCCGCTCCTCGTGGCGCGGGCACCCGCATTGCTGATATCCTGAAGCGGAGGAGGATGGCATGGGCCGGGGCATGTGGCGGCAGGCGGAGGAGCGGCGCGCCTACTGGTCGATGGTCTCGCCTGCCTTCGCCCTCTACATGCTGGTGATCGCCTTTCCCATCGTGATCTCCGTGGTGGTCTCCTTGAGCAACTATCGAGGCGGCAAGATGTTCGGAGGCGAGCCGTGGAGGATCACCGGTTTCCAGCAGTACGCCAGGCTGGCCGCGGACTCCTACTTCTGGCTGGCTCTGAAGAACAATGTCTACATCGTGGGAATCTCCGTATTCGGCCAGCTGCCGCTGGGTCTGGTCTTCGCCTACCTGATCTATCGCCGCATCGTCCGGTTCGGGGAGTTCTGGCAGGGCATCCTCTACATGCCGGCTATCATCTCCGTGATCGTGATAGGCATCATGTGGAACATCATCTTCTCCCCCTACGGGCTGATCGCCGAGGTCGTGAACCGGTGGCACGCGGCGGCCTTCGCCCGGCAGGTGGACCGGATCTTCGCCGCCGCCGGGGGCTTCCGCATCGACGACCGGGTGATCGACCAGCTCCTGGCCGCCGCCGGCCCGGGCGCCACCCACATCTTCTCCGATCCCGCCGCCGAGCTCAAATCGCTGCTGGCGGACTATTCCCCGGACCAGATGGCGGTGATCCGGCAGGACCTGGTGAACCTGCTGGCGCCCCGCTGGTCGGCGGCGTTCCTGGCCAAGCGCGACGTGGCGATGCTGCCGGTGCTCTTCGTAGTGCTGTGGTGCTGGACGGGGATGTACCTGATTCTCTTTCTGGCCAACATGCAGAGGATCGACAGCCAGATCATCGAGGCGGCCCGCATCGACGGCGCCTCCGAGGCCCAGATCATCGGGCGCATCATGCTGCCCATGCTCTCCGGCGTGGTGGTGAACGCCGCCATCCTCTGCATCTCCGGCTCGCTGAACAGCTTTGCCCTGGTGTTCGCCATGACCGGCGGGGGACCCGCCCGGGTGACACAGCTGCTGTCGATCTACATGTATGACCGCGCCTTCATGGGCGCCCCGGACTATCCGCTGGCCAACGCCATCGCCCTGTCCATCGTGATCTTCAGCCTCATCCTCATCGGGATGACCAAGCTCGTGGAGAGGCGCTACGGGGGGAGGGAATAGATGGGAAGCGATCGACTGGGAGGAACCACGGCCGGACGCATCGCTGCGGTGGCGGGCAAGAGCCTGGCCTACCTGGTGATGGGCGTGTTCGCCTTCATGACCGCCTACCCCATCCTGTGGCTGATTCTCAACTCCTTCAAACCCACGCCGGAGTACCGGGTGAACCGGATCGGCCTGCCCCACACGTGGACCCTGGCCAACTATGCCGGCGCCTGGAAGATCGGGGAGTTCAACAAGCTGATCGGCAACTCCTTCATCTACACCGCCGGCGCCACGATCGGCATCATCCTGTTCGCCACCCTGGCGGGGTTCGCCTTCGCCAAGATCCGCTCCAGGGCCACCGTCCCCATCTACAGCAGCTTCATCATCGGTATCCTGCTTTCCATCCAGTCGCTGATGGTGCCGATCTTCATCGAGGTGTCGCAGCTGGACAGGCTCCTGGGAGACCTGCTGCGCTTCCTGGGCCTCATCCAGTCCCAGAGCTTCAACCTCTTCTACAACGGCCGCCTGGGGGTGCTTCTCATCTACATCGGCTCGGGGCTGCCCATCGCCATCTACCTGTCCACGGAGTACATCCGCGGCATCCCCGACGCCCTGGTGGAGGTGGCGCGCCTGGACGGCGCCGGCTACTTCCAGATCTACCGGCGGGTGATCCTGCCCATGGCCGTTCCCATCGCCACCACCGTGGCCATCCTGAACATCACGAGCCTGTGGAACGAGTTCGCCCTGATCAACATCCTGGTCTCCCGGACCGAGCTCAAGTCCATGCCCCTGGGCATCTACCGCTTCTCCGGCTCCATGGCTTCGGACTACGGCAAGCAGTTCGCCGCCCTGGTGATCGGCATGGCCCCCATGCTGGCCTTCTACCTGGTGTTCAGGAAGCAGATCACCAAGGGCGTCTTTGCCGGCGCGGTCAAGGGCTGAAGGCGGAGAAGACGCGTGAGATACGGCGCCTTCGACGACCAGGCGCAGGAGTACCTGATCACCACCCCGCGCACGCCCCACCCCTGGATCAACTACCTGGGCTGCCAGGATTTCTTCTCCCTGATCTCCCACACCGGCGGCGGGTACTGCTTCTACCGGGACGCTCTCCTGCGCCGCATCACCCGCTACCGCTACAACAACGTCCCTCCGGACGCCGGCGGCCGCCTCTTCTACATCCGCGAGAAGGACGTCGTGTGGTGCCCGGGCTGGAAGCCCGTGGGAGCGGAGCTGGACGCCTGGGAGTGCCGCCACGGCCTGGGCTACACGCGCCTCCGGGCGGTCAGGGACGGCCTGAAGGCGGAGGCCCTCTTCTTCGTTCCCCTGGGAGTGAACGCCGAGGTGCAACAGGTGGTGCTGGAGAACCTTTCCGGGCGGGAACGCGCCTTCAGCCTCTTCTCCCTGGTGGAGTTCTGCCTGTGGAACGCCCTGGACGACATGACCAACTTCCAGCGCAACCTCTCCACCGGGGAGGTGGAGGTGGAGGGCTCCACGATCTACCACAGGACCGAGTACCGGGAGCGCCGGAACCACTTCGCCTTCTACTCGGTGAACCGCCCCCTGGAGGGCTTCGACACCGACCGGGAGCGGTTCCTGGGCAGCTGGAGCGGCTTTGAGGCTCCGCGGGCGGTGCTGGAGGGGCAAAGCGGCAACTCCATGGCCGCCGGCTGGGCGCCCATCGCTTCCCATCACCTGGCCTGCCGCCTGGCCCCGGGAGAGCGGACCACCCTGGTGTTCCTGCTGGGCTACGCGGAGAACGACCCCGCGGACAAGTGGGAAGCCCCGGGGAAGCTCCGCAAGGATCGGGCCCGGGAGATGATGGGCCGCTTCGAGGCCGCCGGCGCGGTGGAGGCGGCGCTGGAGGAGCTGGCCCGCCATTGGAAGGGGCTCCTGGGCCGCTTCCGTCTGGAGAGCGGGCAGCCCAGGCTGGACCGCATGGTCAATCTCTGGAACCAGTACCAGTGCGCGGTGACCTTCAACCTGGGCCGCAGCGCCTCCTTCTTCGAGTCCGGCATTGGCCGGGGGCTGGGCTTCAGGGACACCAACCAGGACCTGCTGGGCTGCGTGCACCAGACGCCCGATCGGGCCCGGCAGCGGATCCTGGACGTGGCCTCCACACAGAAGGAGGACGGCAGCGCCTATCACCAGTACCAGCCCCTGACCCGGCGGGGCAACGAGGCCATCGGCGGGGATTTCAACGACGACCCCCTCTGGCTGGTGCTGGCCGCCGCCTCCTATCTCAAGGAAACCGGAGACTGGGGCATTCTGGAGGAGCGGGTGCCCTTTGAGCACGACCCGGATGGGGCGGCGAGCCTCTTCGAGCACCTCCTGCGCTGCCATCGCCGGGTGGCCGCCGAACTGGGGCCGCACGGGCTGCCGCTCATCGGCCGGGGCGATTGGAACGACTGCCTGAACCTGAACTGCCACTCCGCAAGCCCCGACGAGCCCTTCCAGACCGCGCCCATCACGAAGGGGCGGGTGGCGGAGAGCGTGTTCATCGCCGGCCTGTTCGTGCTGGCGGGCCGGGAGCTCGCCGAGATCTGCCGGTGGCGCGGAGATGCCGCCGTGGCTGCGGAGGTGGGGCGGCGGGTAGGGGAGATGGAGCGGGCGGTCCTGGAGCACGGCTGGGACGGGGGCTGGTTTCTCAGGGCCTACGACGGGACCGGCTCTCCGGTGGGAAGCGCCGGCAACGAAGAGGGCAGGATCTACGTGGAGGTGCAGGGGATCTGCGCCATGGCGGGCCTGGGCATGGACGGCGGCTACCCGCGGCTGGCCCTGGAGGCGGTGCGGGAGCAGCTGGAGTGCGAGCACGGCATCGTGCTTCTCCGGCCCGCCTACTCGCGCTACCACCCGAACCTGGGCGAGATCTCCTCCTACCCGCCTGGGTACAAGGAGAACGGCTCCGTGTTCTGCCACACCAACCCCTGGATCACCATCGCCGAGGCCCGGCTGCGCCGCGGGGAGCGGGCGTGGGAGACCTATCGGAGGATCTGCCCCGCCTACCTGGAGGAGGCGAGCGAGCTGCACAGGACCGAGCCGTACGTGTACGCTCAGACGATCGCTGGAGACGAGGCCTCGCGCCCCGGGGAGGCCAGGAACTCCTGGCTCACCGGTACGGCGGCCTGGAGCTTCGTGGCGGTTTCCCAGTGGATCCTGGGGATCCGGCCGGAGTACGAGGGATTGAGGATCGACCCCTGCGTGCCTCCGGCCTGGGAGGGGTTCACGGTGGAACGGACCTTCCGGGCAGAGCGCTACCGGATCCAGGTGCGCAATCCCCGCCACCTCAGCGGCGGGGTGGCCTCGATCCGCCTGGACGGCCGGGAGCTTGCGGGCAACCTGGTGCGCGTCCCCGTGGAGTCGGGCCTCCCGCC
>CAZBDU010000097.1:0-20997 GCA_964490725.1 uncultured Spirochaetaceae bacterium
TGAGCGCGGGGACGGGGTCTGGGGGATGACCGCCAAGTAGCGCCGGGGCCGCCTAGCGGCCGGCGCCCCGCCCGCCGCCAGACGCCCCGCCCGCCGCCAGACGCTCCGCCCGCCGGCTTGCCCCGGCGCGCCGGATTCGCTACCATCTCTCATGTGACCATCGACTGGGCCCGGGCGCATGCGCTGACGGTGCGCCTGTTCATGGGCGACACCGTCGTCAACTGGATCCTCGGCATCGCCTTGAGCCTCTTCCCCGGGCGCGTCAGCCGGCTTCTGACAGCCGGCCGCGGCGTTCCGGTCTGGGTGTACGTGGTGATCGGGGCGGGATTCCTGCTGTTCGCGGTCTGGCAGAGCTGGATCCTGGGGCGGCGCTACCTGGAGCGGGCGGCGCTGCGCTTCGCGGCGGCGATGGCCCTGGGGCCCGTGGTGGGGCTGACGGCCGCGCTGCTGTGGCCCGGCCTGGATCTGAGGCCCCTGTGGCGGGCTGTTCTCTGGGTCGGCGACGCGTACATGGCCTTCCTGGGGGTCTGGTACCTGCTGGTGGCGGCCCGCCGGCGATAGCACCGCAGGCATGAACGACAAGGAACGCTTCCTGGCGGTGATGAGCTTCGAGCCGGCCGACCGCGTTCCCTTCTGGGAGCAGGGGTACTGGGGCGGCACGGTGGAACGATGGTACCGCGAGGGGATGGAGCGGCGCCACGGCGTGCAGGGCAGCCCCGCCTTCGGAGACACCGTGCGCGGACCGGCCACTCCCATCGCGCCGGGGGACAGGGTGTGCCTGGACGTGGCCGCCGGAGCCGGGCTGGACGCGCCGAGCCTGAAGGTCCCGGTGAACCTGTATCTCTCGCCGCCTTTCCCCGAAGAGGTGCTGGAGGAGACAGGAGAGCACGCGACGGTGCGCGACGAGTACGGCGTGGTGAAGCGCCTGCCCCGGGCCCACGACAGCATTCCACACTTCCTGGAGTGGCCGGTGAAGAGCCTCGAGGACTTCGAGCGGCTGGCCGCAGAGCGCCTGGATCCCGACAGCCCGGGGCGGTTCCCCCAGGACTGGCAGGAGCAGGTGGCGGCGCTTTCCGCCTACCAGGGAGTCGTGGCCCTGGGCGGCTATCCCTGCGGCTTCTTCGGCGCGCCCCGCTACCTGATGGGGGAGATGGCGCTGTTAATGGGGTTCCTGGACCGGCCCGAGCTGGTGGGGCGGATCGTGGACCATCTGGCGGAGCTGTGGGCCCGCCTCTACGACCGCGTTCTGAGCCAGGTCAGGGTGGACTGCGTGCACTTCTGGGAGGACATGTCCTTCAAGAACGGGCCGCTCATCAGCCCGGAGCTGTTCGGCAAGTTCCTGGTGCCGGCCTACCGCAAGGTCACCGACGTGGCGCGCAGTCACGGCGTTCGTACCGTCCTGGTGGACACCGACGGGGATTGCAGCAAGCTGATCCCCGGGTTCCTGGAGGGTGGGGTGACGGGGCTGTATCCCTTCGAGGTGCAGGCGGGCATGGACGTGGTCCAGGTCCGGGAGGCCTTCCCCCGGCTGCAGATCCTTGGGGGCATCAACAAGCGGGAGCTGGCCGCGGGTCCCGAGCGGATCGACGCCGAGCTGCGGCGCCGCCTGCCGGGGATGCTGGAGAGGGGCGGTTTCGTACCCATGGCGGACCACCAGGTGCCGCCGGACGTCTCCTGGCAGAGCTATCTCCACTACAGGCGGCGCATCGGGGAGCACGCCGGGCAGGCATTCGGCACCGGAAAGCGGTGACGCCGCCGCCGCGGCAGCCTACAATGTAGTCAAGCGCAGTCAAGCGAGGACAAGAGAGCCGGGGCCAACGGGCCCGGCGCAGGGGGACAACCTGGAGACAGCCTGGCATGCCATGAGCGCAGAGCAGGCCGCGGAGCGGTTGGGCGCCGACCCGCGCCGCGGTCTGGACGGTCCGGAGGCCTGGCGCCGCCTGCAGGAACACGGTCCCAACGAGCTGCGCAGCGGTGGTGGCAGGAGCCCGCTGCGCATCCTGGCCGAACAGTTCACCTCCACGATGGTGCTGCTGCTGATCGCCGCCGCGGCGGTGTCCGGGTTCTTGCTGGGGGAGGTGACCGACGCGGTGGTCATCATGATCATCGTGGCGCTGAACGCGGTCCTGGGGTTCGTCCAGGAGTTCCGGGCGGAGAAGGCCATGGCGGCCCTGAAACGCATGGCCGTCCCGACGGTGCGGGTAAGGCGGCAGGGGGAGGTCCGCGAGATCTCCACCAGCAAGCTGGTGCCGGGGGACATCCTCCTGGTGGAGGCGGGCAACCTGGTGGGCGCGGACTGCCGGCTGCTGGAGGAGGCGAACCTGCGGGTGCAGGAGGCCGCCCTCACCGGAGAGGCCGAGCCGGTGGAGAAGCACGCGCAGGCCATGGAAATGGAAGAAGAGGACCCCCCCCTCGGAGATCGCCGCAACATGATCTACCGCGGTACGGTGGTGGCCTACGGACGGGGCGTTGGAGTGGTCACCGCTACGGGCATGCGCACCGAGCTGGGACGCATCGCCGGCATGATCGAGGAGACCGAGGCGGAGCAGACCGTGCTGCAGCGGCGGCTGGCCCGCCTGGGGGTGGTGCTGGTGATGGTGGCCCTGGCCCTGATCGCCGTGGTGGCGCTGGAAGGGTGGCTGCTGCGCGGCCAGAGCCTCAAGGAGCTGTTTCTGCTGGCGGTGAGCATGGCCGTGGCGGCCATCCCGGAGGGATTGCCGGCGGTGGTCACCATCGCCCTGGCCCTGGGGGCGCAGCGGATGCTGCGCCGCAGGACGCTGATCCGCAAGCTGCCGGCCGTGGAGACCCTGGGCTCGGTGACCGTGATCTGTTCCGACAAGACCGGGACACTCACGGAGAATCGCATGACCGTGAGCGTGCTGGAGCTGCCGGAGAGGACCTGGAGCCTCTCGGATCGAGCCCGCCGCTCCCAGCGCCTGCGGGAGGCCGCCGGCGACGCGCAGGCCGCGGTGCTGCTGTGCGGAAGCGCCCTGTGCACGGACGCCTCGCTTCGTGAGGGGAAGGAGGGCGTGGAGACCATCGGCGACCCCACGGAGGGGGCGCTGCTGGCGGCCGCCTCGGAGGCCGGGCTGGACAAGAGCGCTCTGCAGGAGGCGCTCCCCCGCATCGAAGAGCTGCCTTTCGAATCGGAGCGCAAGCGGATGACCACCGTCCACTCCCTTCCGGCGGACCCGGAGTCCCTTCCGCAGGCGCTTCGGCCCCTGGTGGAGTGGCTGGCCCGGGAGGGCTGCCCGGTGGTGTCCTTCACCAAGGGCGCGCTGGACAGCCTCCTGGAGGTGGCCGGCGGCGTCTGGCGCGGCGGGGAGGTGGAGCCGCTGACGGAGCGCTGGCGTGAGCGCTTCCACGGCGCCAACGAGGCGCTGGCAGACGAGGGCGTGCGGGTCCTGGGGCTGGCACTGCGCGCCTTCCCGGACCCCGAAGCGCTCCCGGAGGGCCTGGAGCTCGAGCGGGAGCTGGTGCTCGTCGGCCTGGTGGGCATGCTGGATCCGGTCAGGGAGGAGGTGCCTGCGGCGGTGGAGGCCTGCCGGACCGCGGGCATCCGTCCGGTGATGATCACCGGCGACCACCCGCTGATCGCGCGCCACATCGGCCGGGAGCTGGGCTTCCAGAACCCGGACCACCTGCTCACCGGCGTGGAGCTTGCCGGGCTGGATGCGGAGGAGCTGGAGCGGGAGGCACAGGAGACCTCGATCTACGCCCGCGTCTCGCCGGAGCACAAGCTGAGGATCGTGGATGCTCTACAGGCGCGCGGCGAGATCGTGGCCATGACCGGGGACGGGGTCAACGACGCCCCGGCCCTCAAGAGCGCCGACATCGGTGTGGCCATGGGGATTACCGGCACCGACGTCTCCAAGGAGGCGGCGGCCATGGTGCTGCAGGACGACAACTTCGCCACCATCCTCGCGGCGGTGGAGGAAGGGCGCATCATCTTCGCCAACATCCTGCGCTTCGTCCGCTACATCCTGGCCAGCAACCTGGCGGAGATCATGGTCATGCTGGCAGGGCCCCTGCTGGGGCTTCCCATCCCTCTGCTGCCCGTGCAGATCCTGTGGCTGAATCTGGTCACCGACGGCCTGCCGGCGCTGGCCCTGGGGGTGGAGCCGGGCACCACCGAGGTGATGCGGCGCCCGCCGCGCCGGCCGGAGGCACCGATCCTGGACCTGGCGATGGGGACGCACATCCTGTGGGTGGGTGCGCTGATGGCGGCGATGGCTCTGGGCGTGGGCGAAGGGTTCTTCCGCGCCTCGGCCGCGGAATGGCAGACCATGCTGTTCACCGCCATCGTCATGTCGCAGCTGGGTCTGGCTGTGGTGGAGCGCTCGGAGCGCCGTTCGGTGCTGGCGGTGGGGCTGCTGTCCAACCGGCCCATGGCCTGCGCGGTGGTGGGCACCTACGGGCTGCAGCTGGCGGTGATCTACCTGCCCTTCCTGGGGCGCTTCTTCCACACCACGCCTCTGAGCCTGGCGCAGCTGGCCCTCTGCACAGGGGTGGGACTGGCCACGGCGCTGGCCGTGGAGGCACAGAAGCTGGTGCGACGGCCGATCGAGGCCTGACCCGGGCCGGCCCCTCAGCCGCCCGACCCGGGATTCACCCTGCCCACGATCTCGGCGAACTCCTCCTGGCTGACCAGCCCTCGTTTCTCGATTCCCCGGCGCTTCACCTGGGCCAGGATCTCCTGGACCCGTTCCTCACTGGCTCCCCGGATCCTCATCCGTTCCAGGTAGTGCTGTATGGAGAGCTTGCCGCTCTTCTTTTCCAGGACCACCTCCGCCGTCCTGCCGGTGAGCCGGGGATCGGTGGCGAACATGGCCAGAGGCTCCCGCACCACCAGGTCCGCGCCGATGCCTGACTCACGCGTGAAGTTGGCCTTTCCCGTGACCGGCTTGTTCCTGGCCGGGCTCACTCCGGTCAGCTCCTGCACCAGGGCGCCGAGCTCCATCAGCCTGTCGAAGCGGTAGCCCGTCTGGTAGCCCAGCAGGATATGCAGGGCCATCATCAGCTCCTCGGTGGCGGCGTTTCCCGTGCACTCCCCCAGGCCGTTCACGCAGCCGTGCACTACCTCGGCGCCGGCCGTGACCGCTGCGATCTCCGTGGCCACCGCCATGCCGAAGTCATTGTGCGTGTGGATCTCCACGGGCAGCGCGGTCGAGGCCTTGACCTTGCGCACCAGCCAGGCGATGGCCTGCGGCAGGGCGCAGCCCATGGTGTCCACGACTCCGATCCCGTCCGGCTGGGAGTGCTTCATCAAGCCGGCGAGCAGACTGTCCAGGTCCTCCTCGCGCGCCCGCGTGGTGTCGTGGTGTCATAGGGGAAGTACACCGCGTGCAGCCCCTTCTTCTTGGCGTAGTTGATGACCTCCACACTCCTGCGCAGCACGTCCTCCCAGGTCCAGCCGAACTGGTGCTTCAGCTTCGGATAGCCGATGGGGATCTCCACCAGCACGCCGTGGACGCCGCATTCCTCCGCCTTGTCGATGTCCATCGTGACGGTGCGGGCGAAACTGTAGAGCTGCGCCTTCAGCCCGGAAGCGGCGATCTGCTTGATGGCCTGGAAGTCTTCCTCGGAGACGGCGGGCATTCCGGCCTCGATGCGGTCCACACCGGCTTCGTCCAGCATCCGGGCGATCCGCACCTTGTCTTCCCTGCGGAGCACCACCCCGGGCGTCTGCTCGCCGTCCCGCAGCGTCGCGTCGTGGACGCGTACCTGTCTCGGAAGGGTGAAGGCGTCAGTGACCTCGGGGATGAAGTTGTACGGGCTCACCCACCAGTGTCCTTTCGATGGTACCGTTCAGTCATGGATTGTCCCTCTCTGATTTCATTGCTGCCTCCCATTGTCACGACCGTGAGCCGCCAGCCGATGTCCGCCGGACGGGCCGCGGGCTCACAGCTTCTTGAGTCGCTCGTATACCACCCACAGATGCTCCTGCATCACCGCCCGCGCTGTTCCTGCGTCCCTGCTCTCTATCGCCTCGATGATCCGCCGCTGGCAGTCGATGGTTCGATCGCTCACTCCCTGCGGCGGGACCGTGGTGTGCCTGCTTTCCTTCAGCAGTCCGCGGATGGAGACCAGGATCTGCGTGAGAATCGTATTGTGGGCCGCCTCGGCGATGCGCGGCATGGGATTGCAGAGGGAGACGCCATTCTGATCGAGACTCCTCACGGCTCGTGCCGCAGCTTCGCGGCGCTCACCCCGGGGCTGCAGCCGGACGTGGTTCAGGTCATGCCGGGGTGGGCGGGGCAGCACAATGTCAACCGCCTGGTGCCCTGGTCGGACCAGGCGGAAGGGATCGGCACCGTGCCCATGCGGGCGCTGCTCTGCCGCATCCGGCGCGCTGCCGAGGAGACGCCATGAGCCGGGCGGATTTCCCTGCGGCGCTGATCATCGACCTGGACCGGTGTTGGGGGTGCAGGGCCTGCGAGGTGGCCTGCAAACAGGCCCTGGGGATCGGCCCCGGGCCGGCCCCACTGAGGGTAATCGAGGTGGGGCCGCGGGAGATCGACGGCCGATTGCAGCGGGACTTCGTGCCAGTGCCCTGCCAGCACTGCGACGAGGCGCCCTGCATGGACGCCTGCCCCCCGGTGCTCTCTACCGCGCGGAGGACGGCTCGGTGCAGCTCGAGCGTTCCTGCTGCACCGCCTGCGCCGCCTGCGAGCGGGCCTGTCCCTAGGGTGCCATCGTGGGCGCGGACAGCGAAGCGGGCCCGGCGAAGTGCGATCTCTGCGCGGCGCGTCGTAGCCGGGGCTGGCTGCCGAGCTGTGCGCAGCACTGTCCGGGGCGAGCGATCGCCTTCGCGGCGGACCCGGCGGCCTGCGGGGAGGACCGCCGCCGCTTCAGCGCCGGCAGGGTGGTCTATCTGTCGGCAAAGTGGGCCAGCCTGGGCGAGGATCTGTAGGGCGGCACGCCGGCGGCAGCGTTTGCCGCCTCTGCTCTGCCGGGCTCGCTTGACGCGCTCCGGCTTTCCGACTACTTTCCTAGGCCGAGATGTACGAGCGCAACGTTTCCCAGATCGAAGAGCTGGTGCGGCGCCAGAACGAGTGGCGCAGCGGGACCTTGAACCTCATAGCCAGCGAGAACGTGCTCAGTGAAAGGGCCAGGGGCGTCATGGGCTCCGATTTCGCCCATCGCTACGCCGAGGGCCACCCGGGGGAGCGTTACTACCAGGGCACGGAGATCATCGACGAGATCGAGGCCAGGCTCAAGAAGCACCTGCGCAGCCTTTTCCGCTGCCGCCAGGTGGACGTGCGGCCGGTAAGCGGTACCGTGGCGAACGACGCGGTGTTCAGCCGCTACATCGGCGCCGGCGACGTGGTGATGGTCAACTCCACCCCCGGGGGCGGGCACATCAGCCACCACCGGGTGGGCTCGGTTGGCAAGTACACCTCGAACATCATCAACTTCCCCCTGACGGGGGACGGGTACCACATCGACCTGGAGCGGACCGCCGATCTGATCCGCGCCATACCGCCCAAGGTGATCATCCTGGGCAAGAGCCTGTTCCTCTTCCCGGAACCGGTGGCGGAGCTGGCGGAGCTGTGCCGCGACCGGGGAGTCCTGCTGATCTACGACGCCGCCCACGTGCTGGGGCTGATCGCCGGCGGCCGTTTCCAGGACCCCCTCAAGGAAGGGGCGCATCTGGTTACCGGAAGCGTCCACAAGACCTTCTTCGGCTCACAGCGCGGGGTGATCCTCAGCAACGCGGGGGAAAACGAGTGGCGCCGCATCGACAAGGGGGCGTTCCCCGGCTCTTCCTCGAACCACCATTTGGACACACTGGTGTCGCTGGCGATCACCGTCTACGAGATGATGGAGTTCGGCCAGGACTACGCCCGCCAGACCATAGCCAACGCCAAGGCGCTGGGCGGCGCCCTGCACCGCAGGGGGTTCAAGGTCCAGGGGGAGGCGTTCGGCTTCACCGACAGCCACCAGCTGGCCCTGGACGTCACCGAGTTCGGCGGCGGTGATGAGGTGGCCCGCCACCTGAAGGACAACGACATCATTCTCAATATGAACCTGCTTCCCTTCGAGCCGCTGGAGAACGTCAGCAACCCCGCCGGCATCCGCCTGGGGGTGCAGGAGATGACGCGGGTGGGCATGGAAGAGGCCCAGATGGAAACCATTGCCGAGCTGTTCGCCAGGTGCCTCATGGAGGGGAAATACGTGGGGGAGGAGGTGCGGGAGCTGCGCTCGGCCTACCGGAAGGTCCGCTACTCCTTCGACCCGCAGGATCGAGAGCCCGAATGATGAGAGACGTTCAACGCGATCCCGACGAGCGGCGCATCGACATTCAGAAGGTCGGGGTGAAGAACGTCCAGTATCCGATCGTAGTTCTGGACAAGGTGCGGGGGACCCAGCACACCGTCGCCACCATCAACCTCTACGCCGACCTCCCCCACGCCTTCAAGGGCACCCACATGAGCCGCTTCATCGACGTGGTGAACCAGTACTACGTGGACATCTCCATGAACAACTTCATGGACATGCTGGAGAAGATCCGCGAGCTGCTGGAGGCCAGACGCGCCTACGCGGAGGTCTTCTTCCCCTACTTCATCGAAAAGAGCGCTCCGGTGTCGGGAGAGCGGAGCATGATGGAGTACAACTGCGAGTACATCGGCGAGGTGGTGGACCACAAGCGCTTCTTCTACGTAGCCGTGCAGGTGCCGGTGGCCACGGTCTGTCCCTGCTCTCTGGAGATCAGCGACTTCGGCGCCCACAACCAGAGGGGCATTGTCCGGGTGAGGATGCTGTTCAACCGCTTTTTCTGGATCGAGGACGTCATCCACATCATCGAAAGCTCCGCCTCCAGCGAGGTGTACACGCTGCTGAAGCGGGAAGACGAGAAATACCTCACCGAGCAGGCGTTCCGGCGCCCGCGGTTCGTGGAGGACGTGGTGCGCGAGGTGACGCAGAGGCTAGAGGAAACCGGGGATTTCCGCTGGTTCAGCGTGGAAGCGGAGAACTTCGAGAGCATCCACAACCACAGCGCCTACGCCTACGTGGAGCGCGGCCTCATCGACTGACCCCTCACGCGCCCCCCGCAGGCTCGCCGGATACGCCGGCAGAGGACTTCAGGGGATGAGCTCGCCGCTTCGGTCCACGATCCAGGCGGCCAGGGTCCTCGGCTTGTCGGTCTCCCACAGGTGCTTTCTGTTTTGCCCGGGTTTGCCGTCCACGGGATCGGCGCTCGCCAGAGAATACCGGTGCCCTTTGGCCGGGTAGTCCTTGTTGGCCTCCACGACGATGAGCTCCGACCCGTATATGGGGGGCAGCCGGAACGCAACCTCCTGTCCAGGGGTCAGCTGGTCGATTTTCTCCGTGAACGTGTCGCGCACGGACTGGGGCTTTGCCTTCCTGGCCGCCGCCTGCGGCTCCGCCGTGCCCGCGCCCTTCGCTTTCTTTCCGAACATTGGGGCTCCCTCCTCCTCCCTCACGTCGCTGCTGCCGCGGGACCATGCGTGTATCTTGTGCTACACTAAACATGATCTCCACTTCAGGTGTGAGTATGGACAATGCCCCTGGCGGCTGTCAAGCTCGTGAGATATCATGTCCGCAGAGAGGCCGTGTCATGCCGGACTGGACCTTCCTGACCAACCATGCCCTGGTGCTCAGTCACGTGGCCAAGACGCCGCGGATCACCGCCCGGGAGATCTCCGCCTCCATCGGCATCACCGAGCGAGCCGTGCGGAAGATCATCGCCGATCTGCACGCCGCGGGCTACATCGCGAAATCCAAGGAGGGCAGGCGGATCCGCTACAGCGTCGACGCCGATCTGACGCTTCGCCACGGCGCCCACGGGGAGGTGGCGATCGGCGACCTCCTGTCGGCCCTCGGCTGGAGGCAGCGATGAAGTCCGCTGCCGTGTCCCCCGGACGCTCCGGGCGCCTTCGGCTGAATCGGCATCATCCCGTGGCCGCCTCGCCCTCAGTCTGACGCTCCGGCCCCGATCACAATGATCTCCTCCAGGCGAGCCCCGGCGGCGGGCTGGAGCGATTACAGCCAGACCGCCTCGCGACGGATCATGTGCACGAATCGGGACCCGGAGGCCGACAGTGACTCCCACTCCGCGCGCGTATAGACCAGAAGGTCCGCCGGCACGGGAAGATGCTCCTTGTCGAAGGGCAGAGCACGGCGCTCCCGCGGTAGCTCCGATCTGTCTACGATAATAAGCAGATCCAGGTCACTGCCGACTCCCCAGTCTCCCCGGGCGTAGGAACCGAAGTACCCGATCCGCACGGTAGGGTGCTTCCTTCTGATCTGCAGCGCCCACCTCTCAACCGCGCGGCGGACGGTCTTGCCGTCGGGCCATTTGAGCACGGGCGAACTCAAGGATCTCACCGGCATACCGGATGGCCTCCCCGCTCTGGATCGACCCGTAGTGATGGTACGGGGCTCCCACGGAATGTCCATTGGGACATCTGGTGGGGATATAAAAGTTGTCGACGACCTTTGTCTTCTCCACCAGCTCCCCGGTCACCTGGATTGGCAGCTCCGCCAGCAGCTTGGCCACCACGTGCCCCCAGGCCTCCTGACCGAGGGACAGATGCAGTGCTTTCACCGCCAGCTCCGCTGCCTGCTGGGCGGCGAAGCAGGCCCATTCGTGGCGCCCGTCCCGCCTGGAGGCGCCGGCCTGTTCGAGGTTTCTCTGCGCCTGGCTCAGCCAATCGTCAGCCCGGTTCGGCATGAGCAAACTATAGCAGAAAGCCCCGGGGTCATCCAGGAGCGGTCGGCAGGAGCCCGGCGGCCAGGCGCCGGTCCGGCGGGCGGGCCGTGAGGCAGCCTCCTAGGCGGCTTTCTGATGCTTCCAGGCTGCGAGGCCTCTGGGCACCAGGGCCGTCTCCAGGCCGCCGAGCGCGGCATCCAGGATGATGGCCAGCGCGGCGGTGGGCGCCGCCCCCTGCAGAATCAGCTGCGTGACCCGCACGGCTATGCCGGTCACGATCAGCTCCCCCAGGCCGCCGGCGCCGATCATGCCAGCCACCGCAGCGGTGCCCACGTTCACCACGGTGGAGGTGCGGATTCCGGCCACGATCACCGGCACTGCCAGGGGAAACTCCACCCTGAAGGTGACCTGCCACTTGCTCATGCCCATGCCCCGGGCCGCTTCCTTGATGGCCGGGTCCACGGAGTTGATGCCGGCGAAGGTGTTGCGGATGATCGGAAGCATCGCGTAGACGAACAGCGCCACCACCGCCGCCTGGAAGCCCATGCCCAGCGCCGCGCCGGCGATCCCCAGGAACGCCAGGGTGGGCACGGTCTGTCCCACGTTGGCCAGCCCCACCAGCACGGGAGAGATGAAGCGGAAGGCCCGGCGCGTGGCCATGAACCCGATGGGGATGCCCACCACGATCGCCAGCCCCTCGGCCAGGCCCACCACCTGGAGGTGCCGGACCGTGGCGTTCAGCACCTTGCCCGGCGGGGCCATCTGGAAGATCCCCACGCGCCCCAGGGCGGTCATCCACACCGTGAGACCCAGCAGCACGGCCAGCAGGAGCCCCAGGATGAGGTAGCGCCTCACGACTGCCTTCTCCCCGGCGCGCCTCCCTCCTGCTGACGCAGCACCTCCCGGATGTCGTCGAAGGACAGCACCCCCAGCAGCTTCTCCTCCTCGTCCAGGACGGCAAGGTTGCCCAGGGCGCTGGAGAACATCAGGGAGATGGCCTCGTTCAGGGGAGTGGCCGGCGCCGCGCTCACCGCCACCGGCTCGTAGACCTCCATCAGGTCCTGCGCCTGCTCCAGGTCCTCCACGAGAACCCAGCCCAGGAAGCGGTCCTTCTCGTCCACCAGCATGCCCCAGCCCAGACCCAGGCCGTCCAGCTGCCTCTTGACCTCCCGCGGATCCTGGCCCTTGTTCACCTTCAGGGGCGGCGGCTTCATCACATCCCGCGCCCTGTACAGGCGCATTCCCTTCAGGATGCGATCGGCCCCCACGAAGTTGCGGACGAACTCATTCTTCGGCTCGTTCAGCAGGGTGGCAGGGTTACTGTACTGAACCAGCCGCCCCTGGCGCATCAGCGCGATGGTGTCGCCCATCTTGATGGCCTCGTTGATGTCATGGGTGACGAAGCAGATCGTCTTCTTCAGCTTGGCCTGGATGTTCAGGAACTCGTCCTGCAGCTTGGTGCGGGTGATGGGATCGATGGCCCCGAAGGGCTCGTCCATCAGCAGGATGGGCGGGTCCGCTCCCAGGCAGCGGGCCACCCCGACGCGCTGCTGCTGCCCGCCGGACAGCTCGCTGGGATAGCGATCCAGGAAGGTCCCCGGGTCCATCCCCACCAGGTGCAGAAGCTCCTCCGCCCGGCGTCGCTGTCGTTCCTTCGACCATTTCTTCAGTACGGGGACCGTCGCGATGTTCTGGGCCACCGTGAGATGCGGAAACAGGCCGATGTTCTGGATGGCGTAGCCGATGTCGCGGCGCAGCAGGTTGGGATTGACGGACTGGGTGTCCCTGCCGTCGATCAGGATCCGCCCGGCGGTGATGGGGATCAGCCGGTTGATCATCTTCATGCTCGTGGTCTTGCCGCAGCCGGAGGGCCCCAGGAAGACGCAGAACTCCCCTTCGTCGATCTCCAGGCTGAGATCGACCACCGCCCGGGTGCCATCCGGATAGGTCTTGTCGACGTGCTCCAGGGTGATCATCGCTTGCTCCTCAGCCGGATTCCTTTCGGCGTGGTCAGCACCTCCAGCCTGCCCATGAGCAGGTCCACCAGGATGGCCAGCAGGCTCACGCACACCGCTCCGACTGCGATGAGGTCCGTGCGGTAGTTGGCGATGCCCCGGAATATCGGCTGGCCCAGACCCCCCGCTCCGATGTAGGAGCCGATGGCGGCGATGCCGATGTTCATCACCACCGCCTGGCGGAGGCCCGCCATGATGACAGGCACCGCCAGGGGAATGCGGATCTTGCGCAGGATCTGCCCCTCGCTCATCCCCATGCCCCGGCCCGCCTCGATCATGGCGGGGTCCACCTCCCTGATGGCCGTGTAGGTGTTGCGGACGATGGGCAGCAGGCCGTAGAGGGTAAGGGCGATCACCACCGGCAGGAAGCCGATGGAGGGCAGGGACAGGGCGGCCAGCACGCCCATGAGGATCCCGTACAGCGCCAGGGAGGGGACGGTCATCATGATGCTGGCGAGGTAGATCACGGTGTCCGCCAGCCGCTCCCTGCCCTTCCCGGAGATGAACAGGCCCACGGCGATGCCGATCACCGCCGCCGAGAGATTGGCCACCAGGATGATCCACAGGTGCTGGACCGTCCACTCCAGAACCTTGTCCGAATGCTTTACGACATAGCTCCAGGCTTCTACCCACATCGCCGATACCCTCCGTCCGTCGGGATGGCCCGCACCGCCGGGGCGGAAGCAGGCCCGGCCGCACCTGCAGCCGGGCCCGGAATCCGAGCTTCCAGTCGATCAGCCCTCTAGTCGATCAGGCCCTTGTCTCTCAGCCACTGGGCGGCGGCCTCTTCGGGCTCGAGCTTGTCGATGTCCACCTTTGCGTTGAGCTCGGTCATGGCCTTTCGGGCCTCGGCCGGCTCCTGGGGGAAGGCGGCGACCAGCTCATTGAGGTCGCCCTCCAGGTTCGGATTGGCCTCCAGCACCTCATAGCGGGCGTAGGGCGCCAGGTCGTAGGGCGGCCAGAAGTTCTTGTCATCCTGGAGCACCACCCAGTCGTACTTGATTACCGCTGGATCGGTGCCGAACACCATGGTGGCGGTTACCCGCCCTTCGGCCAGGTACTCGAAGGTCAGGCCGGGAAGCACGGTGACGATCTGGTCGGGCTTGAAGGCAAAGCCGTAGTGGAGCTGCAGGCCCAGAATGCCGTCCGGCCGCGAGTAGAACTCGAAGTCGCTGGCGAAGGGCACGTCCCCGTCCTTGGAGCGTATGTACTCTGCGAACTGGCTCAGGGTGGTGACGTTGTTCTTCTCGGAGAACTCCCGGCCTACCGCGATGGCGTAAGTGTTGTTGCACCAGATGGGATCCATCCAGATCAGACCCCGCCCGGCGTCGCTTTTCTTCACCTTCTGGTACATCTCCTCGGGGGTCTCACCCTGGAACTTGTGTCCGGTGTAGCTGAGCCATTGGGTCCCGGTGTAGTCCATGGACAGGTCCAGGCTGCCGTTCTCCATGGCCTCCCGCAGCACGGTGCTGGACATGCCGGTCTTCAGCGCGACGTCGTAGCCCCGGCCCTGAAGGAACAGGTACATGAGGTTCCCCACCACGTACTGCTCGGTGAAGTTCTTGGTGCCGATGTTGATCGGCGGCTTGTAGGCGACGCCCGTTCCCTGGGGCTGCGCCGCCTCGGACGTCTGGGCTTCGGGCTGCGTCGACTTGGGCTCCTCCTGCTGGCCTCCGGCGAACACCAGCGCAGTCACCGACAGGAGAGCTGCCAGTAAAACAAAGACTCGTTTCATTTGTTCCTCCCTCTCTTGATCGAGTTTGGTGTATCGAACCTGGTGGCGTTGGAACCTTGGAACCTCTGACGCCCACGCTCCTAGGCTCCCTTGGTCTCCATCCCCTCACCGATCGACCTGCCGTGCCCCGACGCCCGACCTTCGCTGCCGGCCGCGCGTTCCAGCATGGCGGCGACGCGCTGCAGCGAGGAGAGGATCAGGGTCTGCTCCCAAGTCTGAAGGCTGCCGAACTCGCTCATGAACTGGTCCTGGAACAGCGACGGTCCGGGCGCGAGGGCCTGGATTCCGGCAGCGGTGATCTGCGCCATCACGCGGCGGCGGTCCGATTCGCTGCGGCGGCGGGTCACCAGCCCCCTGGATTCCAGGCGGTCCAGGACGTCGGTGACGGTGGCCTGGCTCAGGCTGGCCCTCCGAGCCAGGTCACTGACCGATTCCTCGCGCCGCCCCTCCAGGCGCCGGAGCAGCAGCAGCTGCGGTCCCGTGAGCCCGTACCTGCGCTCCAGGGCGCGGGAGTGGAGATCCATCGCGCGGCTGATCTGCTTCAACGCGATGAAGATTCCCTCGGCCGGCGTCAGCTCCATTCTTTGACTCGGGTAACGCAGAGATTAAAGTATATAGAATACGAACGAATTGGTCAAACCCCTCCGGGCCTGCGGCCGCGGTATTCGCCAGATATTTCCCTATCGCGGTGATACTTGTGCTCCCTCAAGGACAACGGAGCGAAAGCCGCCCGCGCTCGGGCCTTTCCGTTCCTTAGGATACGAAGTATCTCCTGCACGACGGGCCGGCAGGCTGCCGGGCTGTGCCGGGCTGAGCCGCCCTTGATGCCCCGGCGGCAAACCGTTTAGGGTGGGCAGATGACCCGCAGGATGAAGACAACCCCCCAGCAGATCCTCAACGGGCGCATCCTCCCGACGCTTCTCAGGTTGTCCGTTCCATCCATCATTGCCTTCACCTTCCACACCACCTTCAACTTCGTGGACAGGCTGTTCGTTTCCCGTCTGGGGGCGGCGGAGCTGGGGGCGGTGGGCATGGCGTTCACCGTGCAGAGCATCCTGCTGGCCATCGGCTCGGGGACGGGAATAGGAGCCAGCTCCCTGATTGCCCGCTGCGTGGGGGCGCGGAATCTGGAGGGGGCCAACCGCGCCGCCGAGCACAGCCTGTTCATCGTCCTGGCGCTGTCGCTGGTGCTCTCCGCGGCCGGGCCGCCGCTGGCCAGGCCCCTCTTTACCCTGCTGGGGGCCTCCGAGCGCATGATGCCCTACATCCTGGGCTACATCCGCATCATCCTGTACGGCTCCTTCTTCCAGTTCTTCGCCATGATCGGCAACGGGGTGCTGCGGGGCGAGGGCAACACCGTGGCCCCCATGCAGATCATGGTTCTGGGCACGATCGTGAACGTGGTGCTGGACCCGCTTCTGATCTACGGCCTGGGCCCCTTCCCCGCGATGGGCGTGCGCGGCGCCGCCCTGGCCACCGTCATCGCCAGGGGAGCGAGCTGCGTCTTCCTGGCCGCCTCCCTGTTCGGCGGCAGGAACATCGTGAAGCTGAACCTGCCTGCCTGGCGCTTCGATCCCTCGGTGGTGCGCGGCATCTTCGGCGTGGGGGGACCGACGATCGTGGGTCAGCTGGCCAACACCCTGGGCCTGAGCCTCCTGTTCGTGCTCCTGCGTCCCTACGGCGACATGGCCAAGTCGGCCTTCACCCTGGGCTTCACCTACCAGCAGGTGGCGGTGCTGCCCCTGCTGGGCATCGCCCAGGGCACGCTCACCATGGCCGGCCAGAACTTCGGCGCCGGCAACGCGGAGCGGGTGCAGGGGGTCCTGCGCCGCGCGCTTCTGTTCAGCACGGCCCTGATGGCGCTGGTGGCGGCGGTCATGATCCTGCTCCGCGGCCCCCTGGTGCGCGTCTTCGTGGATCTGAGCGAGGTGGTGCGCATCGGCAGGACGATGCTTCTCATCTTCGCCCTGGGCTTCCCCTTTCTGGCCGGGCGGCTCATCCTGACGAGCTTCTTCCAGGGGCTCGGGATGGGAGTGCGGGCTCTCTTCCTGAACTTCTCTTACATCGTCGTGTTCGCCATGCCCCTGGCCCTGCTTCTGGCCAGGGTCTTCGGGATCGATGGCATCTGGTCCGGCGTTGTCCTGGGCAACGTGGGCAGCGCCCTGATCGGCCTGCTTTGGGCGGCTCAGGCCGCAAGCCGGATGCAGGTCTCGATGCCTCAGGCGCCGGCCGCCCGCGGGTAACCGCCGGACGGGACGGCCCTCAGAGAGAGCTCCGCCCCGGCAGGGGCGGAAGGTAAACGTGGAAGGTCGTTCCCGCCCCGGGGCTGCTTTCCACCTCCAGCCGCCCGCGGCTCTGCTCCACGATCCCGTACACCATGGACAGCCCCAGGCCGGTCCCTCTGCCCGGTTCCTTGGTGGTGAAGAAAGGGTCGAAGATGCGCTGCCGGGTCTCCGCGTCCATGCCCGCGCCCGTGTCGGCCACGCTCAGGCGCACGGCCCCCCGCGGGAAGGAGGCGGCCAGCTCCATCGGGAGCTCCGCGCCCCGGAGCGTTCCGGTCCGCATGGTGAGCCGGCCTCCCCGGGGCATGGCATCGCGGGCGTTTACCGCCAGGTTCATCACCACCTGCTGCATCTGAGCGGCGTCGGCGCGCACCAGGCGCGGGCGGGGATCCAGCTCCAGGGCCAGCTCCACCACAGCCACAGCCTGGGGAAGCCGCGCTCGAGAAAGCGGTAGGTGCCCCAGAGCAGCAGCAGCCCGCTGAGCAGGGCCGCGAGCTGGTTGGCGGCCAGCAGCGCCGCCCCCCCGCCCCAGGCGGCCAGGAGGAGGGCAAACAGGTAGCGCAGGGCGTAGACCGCCCAGGCGCCGGTCCAGATGAGGAGGAAGTCCTTTTTCTCCTGGAGGTAGAGATAGAGGTAGACGGCCACCAGGACCCCGGTGCTGGAAAGCACCGCGACCAGGGCGGGCAGAAGCCACATCGAGGCACCTCGCGAAGCGGCGGCATTGTACAGCAGGGCAGGGCCCGGTAACAACGGCCTGGCGGCGGCACCGGGGCGCCGGCGCCGCGGGGCGGCGCGCCTTCCTTGACAGCGGCCGGTATTGGTTCTAGGGTGGCTGCATGACCGCCCACGAACGGGTGCTGGAGTCGGTGGGTCACCGCCGCCCGGACCGTCCACCCATGGAGCTGATGGCCACCGACGGGGCGCTGGCGTCGCTGTGCGCGCACCTCGGGGTACGCGGAGAGGAGGAGGCGCTCCAGGAGTTGGGCGTGGACTTTCGCCGCTTCGACGCCGCCATCGGGAAGCTCCAGGCGGTGCCGGGAGCCGTGCGGGAACGGCTGGGCGGCGAGGGTGCCCTGACCGCCTCCCCCTACGGGGTGGTGCTCCTGGAGGCGCCGCAGTTTCCGCAGGCGCATCGCGTGCATGGCCCGCTGTGGCAGAGCGATCGCCTGGAAGACTTCGACTGGCCGGGCCCCCAGGACGTGGAAGATGTGGGGCTCCGCCAGGCCATCGAGTCCTGCAACCGCCGTGGCTTGTGCACCCTGACGGGCTGCGACAACCCCTTCAAGATCGGCTATTTCATGCGCCCCTACGAAGACTTCCTGGTGGACTGCCTCACCCGTCCGGAGTACGTGCTGGAGCTGCTGCGGCGAATCGCCGCGGTGGAGTTCGCCCGCGCCGAGGCCGGGGTGCGCGCCGGGGCGCGGGCGGCGATGATCTTCGGCGATTTCGCGGACCAGCGCAGCCTCACCGTCGGCCCGCCGACCTTCCGGCGGGTGCTCAAGCCGCTGCTGGCCGAGCTGTGCGCGCGCCTGCGCGCGGTGAACCCGCAGGTGCTCCTCTTCCTGCACAGCGACGGAAACCTGGCGGAGGTGCTGGATGACCTGGTGGAGATCGGCTTCCAGGCGGTCCACCCGATTCAGCCGGAGTGCATGGACATGGCGGCGGTGAAGCGGCGCTACGGGAAGCGGCTCACCCTGTTCGGCGGGGTGAGCGTCCAGACCGAGCTGCCGGGGTCCACCCCGGAAGGAATTCGCTCCCTGGTGCGCCGCCGGGTGGACGAATTGGGCGCCGCGGGGGGGTTCATTCTCGCGCCGAGCAACACTATACTTGCGGATACGCCGCCGGCGAGCGTGGCGGCGATGTACGGGGAGGGCGCGCGGGTCCTGTGAGCCTGCGGCCTTCAGTCCGCCCTAGAACACGAGAGAGCAAGGAGGCCGTTGCATGGGTTTCTATAATACGGAGAATTGGCCGGAGAAATCACGGTACTACCGCTTCCCCTGGTCGGGCAACGACAACCCCATATCCTGGCTGGAGATCACGGACATCTGCAATATCTACTGCAAGGGCTGCTACCGGCGCAACCTTGGAGGCCACCGCCCGCTGGACGAGCTCAAGAAGGAGGTGGACTTCTTCATCCGGGTGCGCAACACCGACGGCATCAGCATCGCCGGCGGCGAGCCGTTGATCTACCCGCACATCGTGCCCCTGGTGGAGTACATCGCCAGCCGCGGGTGCAAGCCCATCATCATCTCCAACACCGTGGCCCTCACCGAGGGGCTGCTGCGGGACCTCTACAACGCCGGGCTGGCCGGAATCACCTGCCACATCGACATGCTCCAGGAGAGGCCGGACACCGAGCGGGGATGGACGGAGCTGGACATCATGCCGCTGCGGCAGCGCAAGGCCGACCTGCTCTGGGAGGTCACTCGCGGCAAGATCAACGTGACCTTCAACCAGACCGTGTACCATCAGAACTTCCGCTACCTGCCCGACATCGTGCGGTGGGGGCGGCAGAACGTGCGCAAGGTGCACGGCCAGGTGTTCATCTGCTACCGCGGCATGCCCATCAAGGAGGGGGTGAGCTTCGACGGCATCAGCGGCGAGGAGCTGCAGAGCAGCCTGGGCTACACGGAGCGGGATGTCAGCGAGATCGACATCCTCTCGGTGGACGTGTACAACCTGTTGAAAGACAGCTTTGGGGAGACCTACGAGCCCTGCGCCTACCTGGGGGGCACGGGCCACATCATGGACTACAAGTGGTGGGTCGCCGCCACGCTGCTGGAGGGCAGCGGCAAGGCGGTAGGCTACGCCGGGCGGCGGACCATGGAGTACCTGCAGACCCAGCACCACTGGCGCAAAGGCACCTACTTCGCCTACTTCCGGAACAATCGGGTCGCCCGGGCTCCGATGTTCCTGACGGCCTTCCTGGGGGACCGGCAGATGCGGCCCGTGCGGGCAGCCGTGGCCCGCAGCCTCTTCAACCCCGCCAACTGGTTTCGCCCGCTGTACCAGCAGACGGTGGCCATCGTGCAGGCGCCGGACATGATGTCCAACGGAATGGCGAGCATGTGCGAGAGCTGTCCCGACATGTGCGTTTGGGAGGGCAACCTGGTCAACTCCTGCCGGCTGGACGAGTACCGCAAGTACGGCAGGATGCTCAGCGCCATCGTCACCACCTCCGAGAAGGAAGGGGACAAGCGGGTGAAGGCGACTCAGGCCTCCTCGGGGGGCGGCGGCAAGCCCCCGCGGGGCTGACCGCCGGCGTTCGCGGCCCCGCCCACCATGAAGGGCCTCAGCCCCCTGGCGTTCCTGCGCGGGCTCCGCGAGCTGCTGCGCGGCAGGATCGAGATCCCCCCTTCCCTGGAAGACAATGCGCTTATGCAGGCGCTGCTGCAGCGGCGGTCCATCCGCCGCTTCCAGCGGCGGCCCATCCCCGCTGAGGTGTTTCGGGCCATTCTGGAAGCGGGGCGGCTGGCGCCCAGCACGGTGAACCTCCAGTCCTGGAGCTTCGGCGTGTTCGACGCCGACAGCTGGCGTGAGACGTTCGGAAGGGGCATCCCCTTTCACGGGGACCGGGCGGTCATGGTAATGGGAGACGTGCACCGGGTGCGTGCGGCGGTCCCGGAGCTCCCCTACCGGCCGCTGGTGGAGTACACTCTGGCCGTCATCAATGCCAGCATCGCCGCCTACGCCATGAACGTGGCCGCGGAGGCGTGTGGAGTGGCATCCGTGATGCTGTCCGAGACCGGCCGGACGGGCTTCTACGACGCTCTCTACCTGAAGGATCGACTGCGCCTTCCCGACGGGGTGTTTCCGCTGCTCACCCTGGTTCTCGGCTACCCCGCGGGGGCCGCGCTGGGGCTGCCCCCCAAGCTGCCGGTGGGGGAGGTGACCTTCCAGAGGGTCTACGAACCCCCGGACCGGCAGGTGCTGGCCTCCTGGCTGACCCAGATGATGGCGGGCTATCGGGCCACCCGGGTCACCGACTCTCTGAAGGCGCAGCTGCGCCGCTACGTGCGGCACATCGACCAGGCGGAGGAAGGGCTGCACCGTGTGGTCTTTCACGAGCCCACCGGGGAGGAGGATCCCTCCTGAGCGCTGGCCCGGCCGCACCCGCCCCCGGCAGCGGCCCCGCCCCCAGCGAGAGCCGGGGGCCGGAAGGCGCTGCGGGGCGGGGCCGGGCCGGGCCGGGCGGGCCCGTCCGCCCGGCGGCGCTGCTGCTGCCGTTGTATATGCCCCTCTTTCTGATCCAGCTCGGCTACGGAATGATTTTGCCCGTGACCCCCC
>CAZBDU010000098.1:0-20888 GCA_964490725.1 uncultured Spirochaetaceae bacterium
GGCGGCGCTTCGGGCACAAGAGCGCTCCCCTTCCGGGCTCGGGGGGCCGCCGGCGCCGGCGCGGCGGCGCGGCGTTCCTGCCGGCCGACTCTGCGCTCCCGGCGGACCGGACGCCCGCGGGTCCTCGCCGGGCCCCGGGATGCACCCGTTCGCGCCTCCGCGGAGCCGGCGCCCCCCGAAGCGGCATGGCCGCGCCTGGTCCTCAACGCGGCGCTGACCCGCAGGATCACGAACAGCTCCACCAGGAGAACCAGGAAGATCACCAGCCCCGCCGCCGTCTTGCCGAAGACCTCCACCAGCAGCTCCGGCAGCACCGCCGGAGGGATGCTCCCAGCCAGCACCACCCGATGAAAGAGGCTCACCGTGAAGAACGGCCCCAGCAGCAGCGTGAGCACCAGCACGCCGCCGGGCCGGAAGCGCCTGGCCATCAGGAAATAGCAGAGCAGCAGCAGGAACACCGGCACGAAGAACGCGGACCACAGGAAGCTGGAGAACAAGAAAGCGCCCGCCCCAGCCAGCACACCGGTGTCCCCTGCCAGGTGACGCGCCAGCGAGAAGGCAAGAAACAACCCTGCCGCAGCGAAGACGGCCGCGAGGATGGTGACCAGTCCGGTGCTTTTCTGATGCAAAGGCCCCCCTAGGATCGTTATCGGAAGGAACGCGGGAATGCTGAAAGGCTCGCCCCTGCCACGGCAGGAACGCGGCCACCGCCGAGGCAGGGAGCGATGGGGCTCACTTGACCTCCTTTGGCGGCCGGGGCCCCAGGGCCGGATAGAACATCCCGACGGTCTCCGCGGCGGAGCGCCGGAAGTACAGATAGCCGTAGTGCACGGCCGACACAAGAATCTTGCGCACGTAGTGCCTGGTCTCCTGATAGGGAATCGCCTCCACCAGCAGGTCGTCGGGAAGGTGCGGGAAGCGTCGCTCCCAGCCGCGCAGCCTGGACAGCCCGGCGTTGTAGGCCAGCAGCGCCCTGGGGACCGTGTTCGCCCGGTCCAGCAGGCGAGCCAGGTGCGAGGCTCCCAGCCGCAGGTTCTGGAGCGGGTCCTCCAGGTCCGGATCCTCCACGCGCAGCCGCCGGGCGGCATCGGAGGCGGTTTCGGGCATCAGCTGCATGAGCCCCACGGCGCCGGAGCGGGAAACGATCCGCGCGTCGAAATGGCTCTCCTCGCGCACCAGGGCAAACAGAAGATGTTCCGAGAGTCCCGTCCAGGCGGCCACCTCCTCGATCCTCCCGCGAAACCCACGGGGGTACAGCAGCGCCAGCTCTCCGGCGCCGGCCCGGCCCTGCCGGCGGCGGGCGTACAGGTACATCAGCCTGATGGAGGCCAGATACCGCTGCCGCTCTGTCAGCTCCGCCGCAGAGCGGCGGATCAGGGCATCCGAAACGTAGTCCTGCTGGGCGAGCACCTGGTGGTATGTCCTGTCTTCCAGCCCGTAGTCGAATAGCTCCCAGATAAACCGGTCCACCTGGCCCTCGAGCGTCCCGGGCGCATCCTCCTCCCGCGCCTCTGCGGCCGGCACCGCCTCCCCCCCGGCCGGAGAGCGGGCCAGCGCCGCCGCGGCCAGGAACCCGTAGTAGCCGTCAGGGTCCAGCAGCCGCGCCTGCTCCAGGAGTCGCCTGCCCTGCGCCTCCGAGGGGGCCCCGCTTCCCAGGGCCATGGTCCCCGCCCGGCCCAATACGTAGGCCATCCGTGCCCGCACCGCCGGCTCGCCTGCCTGCGTCCCTGCCAGGCGCTGCAGATCCTGCCAGCGTCCCAGGGCGGTCAGCTCGGTGATCTCCTCCTCCAGCAGGTCCGAGAAATAGCCGGCGTCCTCCCACCTTGGCGCCAGCCGCTCCAGCTCAGGCAGGAACCGCCCGCCCTCGAAGCGTCGGACGAGGTCCAGGTAGTACCAGCAGGCCCGGTCGCGCTGCCGGGGGTCCGCACTCTGCTCCGCAACCGCAAGGAGCAGCCCGGCGGAGCGTTGCCAGCTTCCTTCCTTTCGCAGCAGGCGTCCGGCAAGCTCGGTGGCCAGCAACCGCCCGGCCTGGCCCAGCCGCGGGGAAACCTCGAGCAGGAACTCCGCCCCCCGCCGCAGCATCCCGGAGGCGAAGTAGGCGGCTGTGAGCTCTTCCAGCACCACGGTGTCCTGCAGCTCCACCGGGGCGAGCCCCGCCACAGCCCGTTCCAGCTCCGGCACGGCCTCGGCCGTCTGCCCGCGGTACAGCAAGGTCTTGCCTTTGAACAGCGCCTGCTCCGGGGCGGAAAACGACCGCAGGCGATCCTCGAGGCTCAGAAAGGCCAGCGCCCTCAGGTGCACGGTGGAGCTGCGGCTGGCTGCGAAGAGGCGGACGAACAGCCGCGGCCAACCCGTTCTTCCCAGCCTGCAGCTGGAGACCGCCTTGAACAGAACGAGCTCGTCGTCTTCCTTGCCGGCGGCGCCAGCAAGCCTTTCCAGCACCTCACGGTCGCGCTCCTGCCAGTAGAGCGCCTCCACCAGCCCCCGCTCGACAGCGGCCCGCAGCGGCGGGTGCTTCGCCCAGCGCAGCGCCTCTTCTCCCAGCTCCTCAGCCTCGGAGTAGCGCTCCTGCCCCAGCAGCTGCTGAAGCAGCTCCACGGCGGCGGCTTCCTTCCAGATCCCTGCGCCGCGACGCACCTCCAGACGCAGCATCACCTCCGCCTCTGCGGAACGGCCAAGCTCGCCGAAGCGCAGCGCCAGATAGTAGGGCGCCTCCGGGCCCAGCCGCAGGGCCTGTCTCGCCGTCCCCTCGTCGAGCTGCACCTGCGAGAGCAGCGAGCTGTCCCCTCGCTCCAGCCGCTCTCTGGCCTGCTGCAGTGGCACCCCCCACAGCTCGTCCGCACGGCAGCCGGTGACGGACAGGGCAAGAGCGGTGGCGGCGATCAGCACGCGAAAACGGATGGTTGGCTTGGAGGGGGGATGAGTCGATCCAGGCACGATCCTCAGGGAGTCAGTCTTCCGGAATGAAGAGGCGGCGACCCGCGTAGATGAGGTCGGGGTTGGAGATGCTGTTGGCGCGCGCGATCCTGGGATACAGCCAGGGGTTGCGATAGTAGCTCGACGCTATGTCCCAGAGGGTGTCACCCCACTTGATTCGGTACCACACACCGCCCTCAGGAGTTTTTTTTTGTGCGGCGGCGCCCTGGTCGGATCCCTGTCCGGCGCCCTGGTCGGAGCCCTGTCCGACAGGGGCGAGGGCAGCCGGTCCGCCAGGCGCGGCGCCCTGGTCGGAGCCCTGTCCGACGCCCTGGTCCTGCCCCGCGGCGCCGGATTGCGCGCCGGCCGCCCCAGCGGCCTGTCCCTGCCCGCCGGGCTGCTCCCCGGAGGACGCCGGTTCGGACGGCTCCTGGGCCGCGGAAGACCCGGAGCGCACGCCGAACAGCGGCGGCACCGACTGGCCGTCCAGGGCGCGCAGCACCAGGAACGCCACCGCGGCGATGATGATCAGGCTGAGCAGGACGAAGGCAACCAGCAGCAGCGGGCTCCTGCGGCGCCGCTGCAGATGCTCCCGGCGCCGGTCTCCCTGGCCGATGGGGTAGGTCTCGCCGGTGAGCAGATCGTCCGCCTCACCGCCCTCCTCCACAGCGGGCTCCGCGGCGGGCTCCGCGGCCGGCTCCTCGGCGCCTCGCTCCTCCTCCAGCTCGAAGTCGGGGGTGGTGTAGAGGTTGTCCCCCCCCAGGGAGGCCAGGCTCACCGACAGGCTCTGCTGCTCTCCGGTCTGCTGGTCGCTGGCGGAGGCATTGAGGTTTCCTTCCCCATCGACCCCCAGAATCACCTCCACCTCCGGGTCCCGCTTGGGCGCAGGCTGGATGTTCTCGATGATCAGGGTGCCGATGTACTCCGCGCTGTCGGCCCGCTCGCCTTCGCCCCGGTAGAGATCGATCTGAACGGTCTCCTGGTTGTCCCGCACCGTGGTCACGACGAGCCGCTTCCGGCCGGCGGCGTCCTCCCCGAGCACCGGATACAGGGACCCATCGGCCAGCTTGATTCCTATCTTCTTGCCGTCCAAGAATTTTTTCCGCCTTCAGAAGGAAATCGTAGCCCGGTGCATGGGGTTTGTCAACGTTTTTTCACCAGGCAGGAATCGGCGTTGTCCGCGGTGGACCGCAGCGCCCTAGCCCTTGAATCGCCTCCAGGCCAGCTCCTCCAGAGTCTCCAGTCCGGAGCGCAGGGGCTGCAGGTCGGTCTCCGCGGCAGCCGCCTCCTTCAGGCGGCTCAGGGTGCGCAGAAACTGATCCTGGTACTTGCGGTGCGCGAACTTGCGCAGCAGGCGAAGGATCCGCCGCTGCCGCTCCAGTCGGCTGCGGTCGTGGGGAGCTGCCCTGGTCAGAGATAGGAGCACGTCGATCTCCTCCTCGCCATCCCCGCACGCGCAGGGCTTCAGCCTCCGGCACAACCCCTGAAGCTGCCCGGTGCCCAGGCTCTGCAGCGACTCCGCGGCGTCGGGGGAAAACCGGTACAGCTCCGGCATGGGCAGGCGCAGGCCCGGCGCCTGCAACATGCCGGCGCGGCGGCCGGACTGCGGAAAAGCCGCCTGGACTCTCTCCGGCACGTAGGAGGCCTGCAGGGCCTGCAGGGCCCGTTTCAAGGCCAGGGCCCTCGCGATGCGGCGGCGGTCCGGGGACCGCGTACGGCCGTTTCGGTCCACGATCAACAGCAGCTCCACGGTGTGGGAGCGACGGCGGATGCTCTGCCTGCCGCCCCGGTAGGCGACGTAGCCGTTGCTCAGCACCCGCAACCTTCCCTGCACCGAGAGCAGCTCCACCAATTGATCGAAAGGAATGATGCCGTCGGTGTTGTAGGAGAGGGCCAGGTAGGGGGCGTCAATCGCCTCCAGCAGACTCTGCAGCGCGCCGGGAGCCGTGTGCCGGTAGCAGTAGGCGGAGCGGGTGTCCGTCCAGTCCCGGCGAATGCCCGCCTTGTGCAGCAGCCGCCCGTCGGCGCCGCGGGCCCCGCTCACCGGCGGCCGGTCCCAGAGCGCCACGCTGTTCAACAGGTGGTAGTTGCTGCCGTACTGATGCTGGTTGTAGGGCGGATCCAGATAGCAGAGGTCGCCGCTTCGCCCGCGCACGAAATCATGCGCCTCCAGGCAGAACGCTTCGGCCGGACTGTCGCCGCGGATCAGCACCGGCGGCTCCAGCCTGACGGGAGCCATGATGCGCCCCAGCGCATCGGCGCCGTGACCGCCGAAGCCCTTGTGGCAGGCCTTGAACACGCCGGATGTGTTGGTGTGGGTGGCGCACTGGTAGAGCAGCGAAGCCAGCAGCAGGGCCTTCTCCTTGCGAGCCGACCCGCGCTGCTCTCCCGGGTACAGCTCCTCGATCCTGGAGCGAACCGCGTCGATGCGCAGCGCGTTTTCCCGGGTGTAGAACAGCCGCTCCGTGCGGTAGTCCGCGCGGTCCGTCCGCACGGGAGCGTAGTGGCGGGAGATGTAAGCCTGGCCGGGGGGCGGTGCGGTGAGAGCGTTCAGGTGCTCCAGCACCCCGGCAAGACCTCCCCAGGGGCGGTACAGCCGGGGAAGCTCGGAGGCCTCTACGCACAGATGCGCGAAGTTCAGGAGGTACGCGTAGCGCTCCCAGTCGTTGGCCCGCACCGCAAACCCCAGCACGCGCGCCAGCCGCGTCACCGCGCCGGAGCCGGCGAAGGGATCCAGGAACACCCGGCCCCGGGCCGAAGCGCCGGGGAACATCTCCCCAAAGGCACCAGCCAGGAACCCCTGCAGCCCCCGCTTGTTGCCGATGTAGGCGATCAGGTGTTTCTTCAGGTAGCGCCGCTCCGCCTCGTCGAGGTGCTGCACAGGCTCGCTCCCGCCCCAGGGTAGTACAGCCCGTTGGAGCGGTCAACCGGCAAACCCGCCTCCCCCGCCTCCAGTCGGCGGGCGCGGCCGCTATGGCTTTCAGTGCATGACCAGAGGCTCTCTTCCGATCCGCTCCCGGCGGCGCCGGCGATCCTCCAGCGCCGTGAGCCGGCGAATCCGCTCCTCCGTAGGAGGATGGGTGGCCAGGAGGCGATGGGGGCGGGCCGGGGCGGGAACCCCGAGCACATACCTGGCAATACCGCGGTTGTCGTGCTCGATCCGACGCAGCGCGGAGACGAAGCCTGCGGTATCCGCGGTCAGCTCCACGGTGGTGCGATCCGCCTCGAACTCCCGTGTCCGGGACAGGGCCAGCTGCAGCAGCAGGCTCAAGGTAGGTGCGAGCACCAGAAAGAGCACGAACCCCGCGGGAATCGAAATCGCGCCGGCCATCAGCAGTGGCAGGGCGAACAGCAGGTAGAAGAGTCCGAAGAGGGTGAGCGTGTGGGTGAAGCGCCGAAAGCTTGCCGCAAGCCCCAGAATCAGCGGATCGTTCTTGCGGATGTGGCTGACCTCGTGGGCCAGCACGCCGGCCAGCTCACGGCTGGCCAGCCCCGAGACCAGCCCCTGGGTGAGCAGGATCGCCGGCTGCGAGGCCGATCCCACGGTCATGGCGTTCAGGGTGGGCTGAGGGATCACGTACAGCGCCGGATGGACCGAGAGGCCGGCGCGGCCGGCGAGCTCGTCCAGCAAGGCGTAGAGCTGCGGAGAGTGGAATCGGGTCAGCCTGACCGCCCTGGTCAGGCGGAGCATGATCCGGGGCGACAGGTTGGGACTGAGCACGAGCATGATCAGTCCCGCCGCCACCGCCCCCATCACGCCCAGGGGACCGAACATCAGGTAGCCCAGCAGCGAGCTGATCCCCATCATCACGGTCACGATCGTTATGGTAAGTGCCAGATTGCGTAGTCGACTCATGTGGTTCCTCCATTGGAAGTAGTGCAACTCCCATGCCACAGGCCGAGACATAACCGGTTGTCTCACAAACAATAAGATGCCGGGTGCCGCAGCCCTTCCGACCACCGGGGCAGATGTACACACCCGCGGCCGCAGGGCGGGGCATTGTGGCCGCCCCGGGAATACTTGATCGCATGCGTTGACATTGCCGCGCTTTTCTCTATACCCTCACTAGTGCGGAATGGGTATGGAGCAGACTCGCAAAGGAGCGGGAGGGAATCCCGAGGCCGTTCAAGACCTGGCAAACGCGGAGTTCGTCCGAGAGGTTCAGCAGGGCATCGGCCGGGTCATCGACAACATCAAGAGCGTCATCTACGTGGACCGGCGCAAGCTGGAGTACATCATCGCCGCCCAGCTTGCCGGCGGTCACGTGATCCTGGCCGACGCGCACGGGGTTGGCAAGACATCCCTGGCGCGCGCTCTGGCGGGGTCCATCCAGTGGCGCACGCACAACGTGTCCGCCGACGGAACGGCCCTCCAACCCTTCAGCCGCATTCAGTGTACCGTTGACCTGCTGCCCCAGGACATCCTGGGGTTCAGTCGCTTCGTGGGCACCTCCACCGAGCTGGTCTTCATTCCGGGTCCGATCTTCGCGCACGCGGTTCTCTGTGACGAGATCAACCTGCTGACTCCGAAAACCCAGGGCAGCTTCTTCCAGGCCATGGAGGAGCAGACCGTCACCGTCGAGGCCAAGACCTACCGGCTGCCCGATCCTTTCTTCATCATCGCCACCATGAACCTCAGGGGCGCGCACCTGTTCCCCCTGCCGGCTCCGCAGCTGGACCGGTTCATGGTGCAGCTGTCCGTGGGTTATCCCGAGCCGGAGGACGAGGCCGCCATCATCCGCCAGCATGGACGGACGGATGCCTGGAGCGGTTTCTCTCCCGTCATCGACTCGCATCAGCTCACCGCCTGGCAGTCGCACGTGGACCGGGTAGCCATCCATCCGGAAGTGGTGGAGTACATCGTGGCCTGCCTGAGGCAGACCCGACAGCTTCCGGAAGTCCTGATGGGCGCCAGTCCTCGAACCGGGGTCAAGCTCTCGCGGTTGACCCGGGCCCTGGCTCTGATCCGGGGAGAAGACTACGTGACCGTCGACCTGGTCAAAGAGGTGTTCCTTCCGGCGGTGGCGCACCGTCTGGTCATGCAGGACCCTTCCCAGAGCGTGGAGCCCCTGCTGGAGCAGATCCTGAAGACCGTGCCGGTGGACAGCCGAGGGAGAAGAACGATTCTTCGGTCGCGATGAGCGCGCCTCGCCTGGGACAGACAGCCCCTGAACGGAGCCGACCGCGTTCGCACGGGGGGAAGGAAAAGCTAGCAGCCGCCGGCGCACGGCGGCTGCCTCGCATCGCGCTGCCCCGCCGCCTGCCGCAACCCCTGGCCCGCCTGGCCTTCTACTATCCTCTGACCCTTCCCGGCACGGTGCTGCTGGTGCTGGGCCTCTACCTGCTGGGCATCGGCTGGGCGGCGCGCAATCCCTACGCCCTCCTGCTGGCGGTCACCGCTCTGGCGGTCCTGCTGGTGCTGTCGGTGCTGGGTCGGCTGCAGGCCATCCGGCTGGGCGGGGCGGAGCTGGACTGGGACTCCTCGCCCGCGCTGACGGCCCGGGAACCGAGCCGCGACCAGCGGCTGGTGGGACGGACGCCGCGGACGCTGCCTTTCTTTCGGGCCCATTTCCGCCTCAGGGGGCGTCTCAGAGTCGGCCGTGGCGCCTTCCTTCATGTGGCCAAGGAGGTGGCCGTGGAGGGGGAAGGCAGGGGTGCGCTCCGCCAGGCTCTTCCATTGCTGCTGCCGGTCTGCGGCATCATGAACGCATCGGGGCGCTTCCTGGTGAGGGACGTGTTCGGACTGACCGGCTCGCGCTTCGGGGAGCAGATGCAGCGCGCCCTGACGGTGCGGCCGGCCTCCTTCGGCTCCAGGGTGACCGCCGCGGTGCAGCCGGCCTTCGGCGAGGAGGACCAGAGCCGGCGCAAGAGCCAGGAAGAGGAAAAGTACTTCATGCGGGAGTACATGCCGGGGGATCGCTTCCGCGACATCAACTGGAAGGTCTCCAGCCGCCTCGACGAGCTGATCACCCGCATCTCGCCGCTGAGCCAGGAGAAGACCAGCCTGGTGGAGGTGGAGCTGCGCAACTATCGACGCGAGCGCCCGGAGAGCCTGGAATCGGTGGCGCACCTGAACCTGCTCAAGAGCTGGCTTCTGGCTTTCCTGAGACGCATGAAGGCCCAGGAACAGGGAATTCAGTTCCGTATCCGCTCCGGCTCCGGCACGGTGATGGTCACCGACGAGCAGGAGCTGGAGCGGTTCCAGCGGGACCTGGGAGGCCTGTTCTTCCAGGGAGATCCCTACGGCGGGCAGCTGGAGGTGGCGGCAGGAGAGCTGTTCGTCTTCTCCACCCCCTTCGATCACGGGCTGGCCGGGCTGCTGGCCGGGCATCCGGGGGTGCGTTTCCACGTGTTCCGCACGGCCTTCCCCCGGGGGGATGCCTCCTGGGCGGGCCGGGAAGAGGAGCTGCCTCTGTTGGCGCCTCTGTCCGCGGAGGTGTGGCCGGGCAGGTGGGCGCTGCGCAGGGAGGGTGACGGGCACCCCGCAGCTGTGCCTCCGGGTGGGACCCTGGAGGATCTGCCCCTGAAAGTGAGGATGGTGTAGTCATGAGACATATCCTGTTCTTCACCAGGCTTTTTCTATATGCGGCGGTCATGAGCCTGCCGATGGTCCACCCCGCGATCGCGGTACCCTACGATCGGGTGGGAATGTGGTTCTGGTTCTTCGTGGTGCCGGCGGAGATGGCCATCGCCTTCTACCTGGCGCCGCCGCGGCTGCGTCCCGGCGCCTGGCTGGCCGCCGGCGGCGGGCTGCTTCTGGCCTTCCTGGCACTGGGTTCCGGCTGGGAGCTGGCCTCGCTGGGCTACCTGGCGGCCGGGGCGGCGGCCTTCCTGCTGACGGGGCTCATCTTTCACGGCGGCGGCCGTTTCAACGCCCTGGCCGTGGTGGAGCAGCTGTTCCTGGCCTTCGTCCTCTACAAGCTGCTGGGCTTCTCGCGGGCTTCCGAGGAGCTGGCGCGCTCCAGCAGGGGCATCACCCAGGTGATCCTGGTGCTCATCGTGCTGGCTTTTCTCCTGCACGGCATGGTGCTGTACCTGAGCGCCTTCCGCCGGCGTTCCAGGCGCGCGGCCCGGGACCTGGTGCTGTTCCTGGCCCTGGCCGTACCCGCTCTGGTGGTGATCGCCCTGGTGCTGCCTCCGGACTTCGTGCGCAACGCCGTGGCCTTCAACCGCGTCGACCGGGACATTCGCCCCAAACCGGTTCCTTTGAACCAGCGGGGCGAGGGCTTCCCGGGGGGCAACCTGCTCTCGGAGCGTGCCGACGGCGAGTACCCCTACGGAGACGGCCGCCAGGGCGAGGCCGACGGCAACGGCCAGGGGGAGAGGCCCGGGGGCAACTCCCTGGAGGGGGTGCCAGCGGATCAGTGGGGGGACTCCGGAACCGGCCAGGGTCAGGGCGAGGGCGCCGGGGAAATGGGCAAGCAGTACGCGGTCATGGTGGTGGCCAGCCCCGTGGAGCCGGTCTACGTGGCGGACGCCTACTTCGGGGACTTCGACCCCAAGGGAGGCTTCCTCTACTCCCGGGACAATCCGCTGAACGAGCTCACCTATCTGCGCTTCCTGGAGACCTGGCGGGATCCCTCTCCGCCTCCCGATCGGGGCAGGCGTCCTGTGGAGGTGTTCACCCTCTCCACGCTGGGGGAGCGCTACCTGGCCTACCGTCCCTCTGCGGTGGAGCCCACCGTGCTGGACCGGCGCTACCATCCCTTCGACTTCTCCTACCGGGCGCTCTCCGGCATGTCGGCCAGCGGACCGCGACAGTGGGCGCGGCTTCCCGAGCTCAGCGCCGAGGAGCGCCTGCGGCTGGCGCACTACCTGGAGGTCCCCCTCACGGGTGAGGACCGGCAGGTGTTCGAGAGGCACCTGGCCTCCGCCCTGGCCTCCCTCGGCGCGGAGGGGGCGGACAAGGGCTACTATCGCCGCATCGATGCGGTGCTGCGCAGCTTCTCGACCTACCAGTACCAGATCGGCTTCGATGACAGCACCTCGGTGGCCAAGATGCGCACCTTCCTGGCCCAGACCAAGGAGGGCGACTGCACCGAGTTCTCCAACAGCGCGGCCATCCTCCTGCGCCTGGCGGGGGTGCCCTCCCGGGTGGTGACCGGCTACCTGGCCGCCCGGGACCTGCAGAGCCCCGCGCACCTGCAGGCCATTCACGTGCTGCGGGAGGCCATCGAGCCGCTGCAGCACTTCCCCCTGAACGAGCTGTACCTGGTCACCAACGCTCAGCGTCACTCCTGGGTCCAGGCCTACATGCCCGGCTACGGCTGGGTGGACCTGGAGAGCACCGCCTACGCCATCCCGCCGCCCCCGGGGCGCAATCCCAGCACCATGAACGTGGTCATCCCGCTGATCGAGGACATGAGCGTGCCCGAACGGGTCTTCCATTTCCCGTGGCTGCTGGTGGGGCAGGCCCTGGCGGCCCTGGCGGCGGCCATGGTGGTCTCCCTGTACCTGTACCGCTACGGCCGGGAGGCCTACCTGTGGCGCCTGGCCCAGGGCCATGACAACCGCGCCCTGGGCGCCTTCTACCGGCTGCTGCTGATGAAGCTGTCCGTCGACGGCTACGCGCTCAAGGAGCCGGGGCAGACTCCGGCCGAGTACGCCGAGCGCTACCCGGAGCTGGGCGCCTTCGCCCGCCTGTACACCAGGCTGCGCTACCGGGAAGGGGCCGGCGCCGAGGAGCGCGGGCGCCTGTGGGGTGAGCTGCGCCGCCTGTACCGGCGCATTCTGGAGCGGGCGCGCGGCTCCGGGACGGGACGCTGGCTGCGCCGCGCCTTCAGCCTCAAGGGACTGCACTATTGAGGGCCGCAACGCGCCGTCTCCTGCTCCGGGCTGCCCTGCTGGCCGCCGCGGCGGCCCTGCTGGCCCTCTCCGGCTGCCGGCAGCGGGTGGATTGGGTGATGTTCCGCGGGCAGCAGGGCCGGGGCTACACCCCCAACGCGCTGCGCCCCCCTCTGGGAATCAAGTGGAAGCTGCGCCTCCAGCCCGAGGGGGAGCCCACCTACGCCTTCAACAATCCCGTGGTGTTGGGCGACACGATCTACTTCGGCTCCACCGACGGCAACTTCTACTCCCTGGACATCGAGACCGGCTACATGCACTGGGTGTTCAAGACTCGCGGCGCCATCAACTCCATTCCCTTTGCCGATCGGCGGAGCGTGTACTTCGGCAACAACCAGGGCAAGGTCTACGCGGTGAACCAGAGCGACGGCGGCGAGCGCTGGTCCTTCCAGACCGACAGCACCGTGCAGTCCTCCATCGTGGGCTACGACGACCTGCTCCTGTTCGCCAGTGACGGCGGCACCAGCTACTTTCTGTCCCCCGACGGCGCCGAGCGCTTCACCCTTCCCAACCCGGTGTGGCACTACAATACCTTCCAGGTGTACCAGGACGTGGTCTACTTCGCCCCGGGTCCTCCCGCCAGACCGCACAGCCTGGGCGCCTACGACCTGAAACGCCGCAGCTACCTGTGGGTGCTGGACACCGCGGAGCTGGCGGCCACCTGGTACTCATTCCCCGCCCTGGCCGGGGATCGCCTGTACTTCTCCACCGCCGCCTTCAGGGGCCCCTACTGGGAGTTCGACTACTACGGGTTCGACCGCCGCACCGGCGAGAGGCTCTGGCGCTACTCAGACATCAGCCGGTGGCGGTTCACGGACGAGAGGGACAGCCGCGACATGTTCATGCAGAACCTGAAGCTGCTGGACTACATGGCCCCCTCACTGTGGCGGAACCTGGTCATCTACACCAGCGGCGACACGGTGGTGCGCGCCTTCCACGCCAGGAGCGGCACCCTGGCCTGGAGCCACAACTTCGACACCCCCACCTCCAGCGCGCCCACGGTGGCGGGGAACCGGGTCTACGTGGGCCTGCGGGGGGACCAGCGCTCCGGTACCTCAGCGCGGCTGGTGTGTCTGTCCGCGCGCAACGGCCGCCTCCTGTGGCAGATGGACGTGGAAGGGGCCCTGCTGAGCGCACCGGTCATCGCCGGACGCTGGATGATCTTCGGCACCGAAGAGAACGTCTTCTACGTGCTGGAAGAGCTGTACTGAAGCCGCCCCCCTGGGCGCCCTACCGCTCGAAGGCGACCACCCGGATGATGCCGATGGTGGCGCCGCTGTTGTCCGCGGTGGTCGTGTCGCTCACGGACACCACCTTCTTGATTCCTTCGCGTTCCAGGAAGCGGTTGACCTGTCCGTCCAGCTCCGCCAGCTCGTTCATGGTGTGAAACACCTTGATCTCAGAGGTAAAGGTCCTGACCTCGACCATGCGGCTCCTCCTGTTGCCTGTTCTCCGCGCTTCGCTCCAGGAGTCAAAGATACCCTCCTGCGGGGCAAACGCCCACTGGGGAGGCGTGGCCGGTTGGGCCGCCAGAGCCCTCAGGGCTGCCCGCGCAGGGGCCGGCGCCGCAGGGCTGCCCGGGGGCGCGGCTTCGCTCAGCGCAGCCGGATCGCGGCCAGGCTGGCCGCCAGGGCTCTGCGGTAGCGCGCGTACACCGCCTGCGGTGCCCCCGCCTCGGCCAGCACGATGGAGTCTCCCTGGACCAGCAGGCCCGTCAGATAGAGGTAGCTTTCGTTTCCGTAGGGCAGCACCCACTCGTAGAGCACCCCTGGAGCTGCGGAGGCGCCCCCGCCGCCTGCCAGCGTGCGGGCCTCTCCGGCAGGGAGATAGCCCTCCCGGGTGAGATGGCTGCGCAGCGCCTCGCTCCAGAAGCGCAACTCCTTGCGCGGCTCGTTGGCAAGCACCCGCACCCGATACACCATCCCCTCGGGGCTGACGGCCTGATAGGTTGCCCGGCCCGAGTCCCGGCGCAGCTCGGCAAACCCTTCCGGCAGCGGCACGGAGAGCCGGGCGCAGCTCGCCGCGACCAGTGTGAGGCCCAGCGCCATAGCCTTGGCCATGCGCCTCATGCTACCGCCCTCCCGCGCCGGAGAGCGAGTTTCCGCGGATGAACTCGTAGAAATCCACCCCGTTGATCCACTCAAAGGAGGAGGGAATGCTTTCGGGCAGGGACTGCCGCAGGGTGTTCAACGCCACCTCCACCAGGGAAAAGGCCCGATCCAGGTTCAGCTTCTGAAGGGTACCCTCGAGCCGTTCGATCTCCTCCACCAGGGCCAGGATCTCCTTCTCGATAGCCAGGGTGCCGGCCGTGTCGGCCGCGCTCAGCAACGCAAGGGTTCGGGCAAGTACCTCCCGGCGGCTGTTGATGCCGGCCTCTGCCTGCAGGATCTGCTCGCGCAGGTCCAGGCTCTGTGGGGAGATGGTCACGACCTCATCGGCGAGCCGCTCCAGGATCTCCTCCAACCGGCTGGTACGCTCGAAGGGAACGCGGAACACCACCCGGTCGCTGGATTTCAGCAATACGTACCCGCCGGACCGCTCCACCCACCCCTCCAGCCGATCCGCCGCCAGATCCGGATCGGCCACCAGGATGGTGGCCGTCACGCGCTGGTGAAGATAGTTCTGCCCGGCCGCCGGCAGGACCGCCAGCACCAGCAAGGCGGCGCCCAGGATGTTCCTCACCACGGCCACCGCTTCACCTCGAGCGCCCCCAAGGCATCCCGGATCCCCGCGAGCCGCTTCTCCTGGGCCTCCTGATCGGGGAAGAAGGCTTCCACCACGTACAACGAGCCCCGCACTACCCGAAGGCCCACCAGGTAGGAATAGGGCCGGCGGTCCTTGCTGGTGAACAGCACCCCCCGCAGCCCTTTGGCCTCCAGCTCTTCTGCGCTGCGGTACAGTGGCGCCAGGTGATGCAGCAGCGCTTTCTGCCAGAACAGCTCGTCTCCGGCGGGCTCATTGCGGGTGCTCCCCACCCGCACCCGGGTCCCCTCGGCACTCTCGGCTCGAAAGCTCCTGCGCCGCTCCAGCACGGCGAACTCCTCTCCCAGGGGCAGGGAGACGCGCCCCGCAAGCCGCGGCAGGCTCTGCCGTACGGGGTCCAGGGCCGCGATCCAGCGGAAAGGGATGCCGTCCCGGCTCGTCTGTCCGACCGGAAGGCGCGGCACCAGCTCCACGGTGATGCGGGAGAAGGCCATCTGAGCGTTCAGGCTCTCCAGCTCCAGCCGGATGCGCTCGATCTCCTCGGTCAGCCGCCGGATCTCCCGCAGAATGGCCAGCCTCTCCTTCGCCTCGGAGCTCCGTTCCAGCAGCGTGTAGAGGCGGCTGCGAGTTCTCTCTTTCACGCGCAGCCGCGTCCGCAGCTCACGGATCGCATCGCTCACGTCCCGGGTCTCTATGGACTTGTAGGCGGGCTCCCCCATGTCCAGAACGGCCTCGAAGAGCTCTCTGAAACGGGCTGCCGGCACCCGCAGCACCACGGTGCTCCCTTGCGAGCTCTCCACGTAGCCGCCGTTACTCTCAGCGAAGCGGGCCAGCTCGCGCCGGGACTGCTCCAACTCCTCCACCACCAGGCGCACGAAGCCGCTGTAGATCCGCTTCCGCTCTCCGGGCTTCTCGACGCTCGCCGCAGCGGCGGCCACCGCAAGAGGCTGCGCGTCCCCGCCCGCCCCTCCGGATAGCCCCTGCGGCGCGGCGGGCGCTCCCGCCTCCGGCTCGTCGCGGCCGGACCGCTCTGCGGCCTGGCGCGGAGCCTCGCGGTAGCGAGCTTCCTCTTCGCCGCCCAGCCCGGCTGGCCCGCACCCGGCCGGAAGCAGCGCCAAGAGGGGAAGAAGCGGAAGAAAAGCGAGGCGGCGAGAAGCGGTGCCGCGGGAGGCCATTGCCCCCATCATAGTGGATGAGCCCCGAGGAAGCAACGTGGAAGCCCAGGTTCGAAGGGAGGGCCCGAACGCGGCTATCAGCGTCCCGCGTCGGCGCGGCGCAGGCTTTCCACCGCCGCGCTGAAGGCGGGATCGGCCCACAGCCGGCCCCGCCGCAGCTCCGCCACCGTGCGGGCCCCCGTGAGCAGCATCACTCCTCGCAGCACCCGCTCCACCACGCGGATCTGCCCGGCCACGGCCTCGACGCCGCCGGCGGTCACCGCCCGAATGAAGGGCAGCGCCATCCCCGCCGCCTCGGCTCCCAGGGCCACCGCCCGGGCCACGTCCAGCCCGTCCCGCACGCCCCCCGAAGCGATCAGGCGGGGCGCTCCCTGCAGGGCGCCCAGCAGCACTCCGGTGGGGATGCCCCAGTCCCGGAACGCCTCGGCCGCCTGCCGCTCGGAAGCCTCCTCCAGGCGATGGGCCTCCACGGTGATCCAGTTGGTGCCCCCGGAGCCTGCCAGATCCACGTAGGCGGCGCCGCTGTCCAGAAGCCAGCGCACCAGGGAGGGCCGCATGCCGCAGCCGGTCTCCTTCACGATCACCGGCAGCGGTGCATCCTCCAGCAGCCTCCGCAGCGCCTCGCGCAGACCGCGGAAGTCGCGATCCCCTTCAGGCTGAAACAGCTCCTGGCCGGGGTTGAGGTGGATCACCAGGGCCTGCGCCTCCAGCCGCCGCACCAGCTCGAAAATCGTCCGGTGGTCGCGGTCGCGGACCTGGGCGAAGCCCAGGTTGGCCAGCACCGGTACGTCCGGCGCCAGCGGTTTGACGTGGAAGTGCTCGAAGAGCTCCGGGTGGTCGAAGAGGACCCGCGAGGATCCCAGCCCCACCGGGACTTTCGCCTCCTGGGCGGCCCTGGCCAGGTCCTTGTTGGCCGCGAACCCCGCGGCGGACCCGCCGGTCATGCAGGAGATCAGAAGCGGCAGCGCCGTCCTGCAGCCCAGGAACACGCTGCCCGGGTCGACCTCGCGCTCCGAGAGCTCCGGAAGAGCGTCGTGGAGAAAGCGCAGGCCGGCGAAGCCCGTGCTTCCCCCCTCCACCTCATACTGCGAGGCGTTCGTACATATCGTCAGATGGTTCGCTTTGCGGGATTCGATCCCGGTCCCCTGTGTGCTTGTAGTCACGGTAGCCGTCCTCCCGGTAACCCGCCAGGAAGAAGCTCTCGGCGGGCACGGTCGCACCTGCCAGGAGCCGGGCGTAGGCCTCCCCCTGGTAGGGGCCAGCGGTCCAGCGCTCGTACTCCTCCATACCGACCTGCCGGCCGGACTCGACGTCCCGATCGAGCTGCCAGCCGCCGAGCACCGCGGCGGCCTGCCCGGCCACCCGCGCGGAGGAGACGATCATGGTGTTTCCCGACCCGTAGGAGGCCAGCAGCACCCGCTTGCCCACGATGCCCTCTCCCAGGACCCGGAAGCGCTCCGCCAGCGAGTAGGCCAGCACCAGGTACATCGAGCCCGTGTAGATGTTGCCCACCCCCGCTACCGCGTCGATCCCGGCGCCAAAGCCGCGCTCCTCCAGGAAGGCCTCCGACTGGCCGTTCACCAGCCCCAGGTGCTTGTGGAGCAGCCGCCGCATCGCGTCCAGGGGCATGTTGCGGAAGGGGGTGTGGAGCACGAAGAGGTCCGTATCGGAAAGGACCCGGGCCGGATGCTCGCTCCGGCGCTCGCAGTGGTCCAGGAAGGCCGCCTCCAGGTTGTCGATGTAGCACTCCATCGAATAGCGACCCTTCACCTGAGCCACCGGGGAGCCCAGGGGCCGGAAGAAGTCGTCCACGTCCCGCGAGCAGTATCCCTGGGTGGCCAGGTCCAGCTCCAGCAGGCGCGGATCGCTCTCCACGAGCATTCCCACCGCGCCGGCCCCCTGGGTGATCTCGGCGGTGCCGCCGATCTCGTACTTGGCGATGTCGGAGGTGGCCACGATGCCGCTCTCGTTGTCCCTGCCTCCCAGGCTGAGCAGGGCCCCCACGCTCAGCAGGGAGAGCGTCCCCCCGGCGCAGGCGTGCTGGACCTGAAAGCTCGAGAGGCTCTGCGGGATCTGGATACCCGAACGCTGCAGCATCCCTTCCACGTAGGCGGACACTGGTTTCGAGTGGTCCACTCCGGTTTCGGTTCCCACGGTCAGGTAGCGCAGTCCCGGCAGATGAAGCTGCGGGTTGCGCTGGATCAGATTCCGCACGGCCTGAGCTGCCATGGTGGTGCTGTCCTCCCAGGCGTCGGGGAAACGGATGGCGGTCTGCCCGGTGGTCCGCAGGGCCCGCTCCAGGTGTCTCTTCAAGCGCCCGTCCTGATTGATCCTCTCCGCCACGAGGGTGTCGAGCTTGATCTCGGGCCGGGGGATGTACAGACTGATGTCGCTGATTCCGATTTTTCTCTGATTCATGTTCCAACCTTTCCCTAGAGTATAATCACTTCCGGGCTACTTTCCGAGCCCCCACCTGAAGAGAAAGAATAACACAATTCGTGTAGATAGTCCATAAATTCCGCACGAGAATCTCTTGCCTCATTACAATTCGTGTTGCATATTATGGTCCAAGGGAGGCGAGGATGCGCATCGTGATCGTGGGCGGCGGAGTGGGCGGTCTGGCCGCCGCGGCGTTGCTGGCCAGAGACGGCCACAAGGTGACGCTTCTGGAGAAGAACAGCCAGACCGGGGGCAGGGCCAGACTGTGGGTGCAGGGAGGCTACCGTTTCGATATGGGTCCGTCCTGGTATCTCATGCCTGAAGTGTTCGAGCATTTTTTCAGTCAGTTCAGCACGAAGCGAGAAAACTACTACGCTTTGCGGGAACTCGATCCCTACTATAGAGTATTTTTCTCTCCTGATGAAGCCGTCGACATCGGCAAAGACCCGCAAGGGATTCTTGCCCTGTTCGACAGGCTGGAGCCCGGCGGCGCGGCCCGCCTGCAGGCCTATCTTGCCGCTGCCCGCACCAAGTATCAAGTGGCAATGAAGGAATTCCTCTACAAGAACTATACCTCGCCATTTCACTTCTTCAACCGCCGGCTGCTGATTCAGGCGGCCCGCCTGGGCATCGTGGGCAGGCTGGACCGCTACGTGGGCCGGTTCTTCAAAGATCGTCGGGCCCGGCAAATTCTGGAATATCACATGGTATTCCTGGGCACCAGTCCGCGAGAAGCTCCCTCGCTGTACTCCATATTGTCCCACGTGGACATGAGCCTGGGCGTCCACTATCCGGAGGGCGGCCTGGCCGCGGTGGCCGCCGCCATCCGCCGGCTGGCCGAGCAGCAGGGGGCGGCCATCCTGGAGAACCGCCCGGTGCTCCGCATCGACTCGGCGGGCGGAAGGGCCCGCCGCGTGGTGACCGAGGATGGCGAGAGCTTCGAGGCGGAGGCCGTGGTGGTGAACGCCGACTACGCCTATGCGGAGACGAGCCTGCTGGCCGGGACCGACTGCAGCCTTCCGGAGCGCTACTGGAGGCGGCGGGTGCTGGCCCCTTCGATGTTCATTCTCTACCTGGGGCTGAACCGAACGCTCCCGGCCCTGGCGCATCACAACCTCTACCTGGCTCCGGACTGGGACCGTCATTTCGCCGCAGTCTTCCGCGTCCCCGAGTGGCCGCAACGGCCCTGCTTCTACGCGAGCTGCGTCACCAGGACGGATCCCCGGACGGCGCCGCCGGGCCACGAGAACCTCTTCCTCCTGGTGCCGGTGGCTCCGGGGCTCCAGGACGGCAGCGACGCGAGGGAACGTTATGCGGACCGTCTCCTGGCTCATGTCGAGCGCATGACCGGCTCCAGCATCGAGCCGGCGGTGGAGCTGCGGCGGGTCTACTCGCAGCGCGACTTCGCCGGCGACTACAACGCCTACAGGGGCACCGCCCTGGGGCTGGCCCACACCTTGCGGCAGACCGCCTTCTTCCGCCCGCCGCCCAGGAGCCGCAAACTGGCCAACCTCTACTACGTCGGCCAGTACACTCACCCCGGCGTGGGCGTGCCGATGGTGCTGATCGCCGCCCAGCTGGCCGCGGGACTGATCCGGGAGCAGAGCCGATGAGCGCTGCAGCGCTCCACCGCCGCACCTTCCGCCGCGGCAGCCGGACCTACTCCACCTCCAGCCTCTTGTTCCCGCCCGCCGTGCGCCGGGAGGTGTCGGTGCTGTACGGGTTCGTCCGGGTGGCCGACGACCTGGTGGACCGTATTCCAGCCGATCCCCGCCGGTTCGTCCGCTTCCGGGAGCGCTACTCCCGGGCGCTGGGCGGCAGGCTCAGCGGAGAGCCCATCGTCGATTCCTTCGTGGAGCTGGCCGCGAAGCGCGACTTCGATCCCCATTGGACCGAGGCGTTCCTGCGCTCCATGGAGATGGATCTGGACAAGAGGGAGTACGACACCCTGGAGGAGACCCTGGAGTACATCTACGGCTCAGCCGAGGTCATCGGGTTGTTCATGGCCCGGCTCATGGATCTGCCGGAGCGGTCGCACCCCTTCGCCCGGCTCCTGGGCCGCTCCATGCAGTACATCAACTTCATCCGCGACATCGACGAGGACCTGCGGCTGGGCCGCCGCTACCTGCCCCTGGCCGGTACGCCGCTGGCCGTCCTCAGCCGCCGGGAGGTGGAGCGACACCCGGAGCGGTTCCGCTCCTTCGTAGAGCATCACCTGGAGCTGTACCGGGGGTGGCAGAAGGAGGCCGAACAGGGATTCCCCCTCATCCCCCGAAGGCTGCGCATCCCCATCCAGACCGCCTCCAACATGTACGGCTGGACGGCCGCCACCATCGCCAGGGACCCGGCCGTGGTGTTCCGGCGCCAGGTGAGACCCGGGAAGCCCAGGATCTTCCTGGCCCTGCTGGCGTGCGGCCTGGCCTCGGGAGGGCCGCGGCGGTGAGCCTCTACCTGTGGATCGACCTGATCGTCGTGGCTGTCCCGCTGGCGCTCTCCTTCGACCGAAAGGTGCGTTTCCGCCGGCGCTGGCCGGCCGCAGCCGGCGCCGCGCTCCTGGTGGGAGGCGGCTTCGTGATCTGGGATGTCTGGATGACCTCCCGCGGGCACTGGGCATTCGATGCGGTGCGCAGCAGCGCCCGCCGGCTGTGGGGTCTACCCCCGGCGGAGATGCTGTTTTTCCTGGTGGTGCCCTTCAGCTGCCTGTTCCTCTTCGAGGTGGCCCGCGCCTACATCCCGGCCCGCCGCTACCGGACGCCCCGGCCGGCCTGGTGGGTCGCCGCGGCCGGCCTCGCCGCCGCCGTCGTGCCGTTG
>CAZBDU010000099.1:0-20736 GCA_964490725.1 uncultured Spirochaetaceae bacterium
CCCCACAGGGCGTCCTGGCTGTCGTGCCCATGCCTACCCTCTCCATCCCGCCCGTTGCGGATTTCCTGCTTGTCGTTGACGGTTTGCAAAACCCCGGCAATCTGGGGGCTATCCTGCGCAGCGCGGAGGCGGCGGGCGCGCCGGAGGAGCGGGCGCCGTCGGGCGCCTTTCCACCTGCCGCCGGTGGGGAGCTCTGGAGGGAGGTTCCGGCCGGCGGTGAGCCATGGCCGCCCCCGTTGCCCGGGCCGGTGGATGCGGGGCGCCCCCCGGGGGCGGGGGAGCCGCAGGTGGCCGCCGGCTTCCGCTATCGGGGGCAGCTTCTGGGGGTGTTCCTGCTCTTCGAGGCCGGGGAGCGCCTGCTGCTGGTGGACCAGCACGCGGCCCACGAGCGGCTGCTTTTCGAGCAGCTGCTGCGGCGCCCTCCGGCCTCGCAGGAGCTGCTGATGCCGGTGCGCTTCGAGGCCGGCCCGGAGGAGGCGGAGGAGCTGGAAGGGCGTCTCTCGCTGCTGCGGCAGGCGGGAATCGTGGTGGAGCCTCGCGAGCGGGGAGCCTATGAGATCTGTGCCATGCCCGAGGAGCTGCTGGCGGTGGAGGAGGACAGGCTGGTCGAGGCGGTCAAGGCTCAAAGCGCTACCGTGGAGGAGCTCCGCCGGGAGCTTTCGGCCCTGGCCGCCTGCCGGCTGGCCCTGAAGGAGGGGCAGGCGGTGGACGCGGCCACCGCGGGCGAGCTGCTGCGGGGGGCCCTGGCGCTGGAAAACGCCCGCTGCCCGCACGGCCGGCCGGTGTGGGTAGAGATCAGCCGGGAGGAGCTGTACCGCAGGGTGGGAAGGCTTCCGGGGTAGAGACCGCCTCCGGAGGGCGCGTTGTGCTCATCACCCGACGGTGGCGCCCTGCAGCACCTCTGTTCGGCTCATGCAATGAGCGCAATTTGAGCTCTATCGGGGATCCGCTCACCCTGTCGAACGAAAACCTTCTGCACGACGCCTTCCCGCGGGGCGGTCACTTCGTTCTCGATCATCATGAGCTCCACTACAGCCACAACCTGTCCCGCTTTCACCTTCTCACCCGCGCGTACCTCCACACGCGTCAGAACTCCCGGCACCGGAGCATATACGGTGGTCGCCTGCCGTTTGCGGGCCTCGGTGGCCGGTACGGAAGGCTCGGCTTCTCGGGACGGACGGGAGGTCTGAGTCGGTCGGTCGGTGTTGGCCTCGGACCTACCCTTCTTGCGCACCCCGATCGTCCCCTCTCCCTTCAAGAATGCAATGCCTTTTTCCAGGCAGGTCGCTGCAATGAAGACGTTCTCTTCGGTATCTGGAACTCCCGCAGCGGCCAGCAATGCCCTGGCCGCCGGTATGCCTTTCTTGGGGTCCTCATCGTTCATCTCCAAGGGGCTGCGCTTGGTGGGGTTGAGCCCGAGCTGTTCGGAGGCAATCTTGACCACCATGGCATCCGGTGCTGCAGGAGTATTGCCGAAGTAACCCAGCACCATCTTGCCGTATCCTTCGGCTATTCTTTTCCAGGGGCCGAAAACGACATTGTTCAAGGCCTGCTGGAAGTAGAATTGTGAAACCGGGGTGACCGAGGTGCCAAAACCGCCTCGCGCCACAACATCGCCCATGGCGTTGATGACCTGGGCGTACTTGTCGAGCATCCCCAGGTCGCGCATCATCTGCGTATTCGCCGTCAGCGCACCTCCGGGCATCGGTGAAAAGAGTATTATCGGCTCAACCATGGTCGCCTCGGGTGGAACGAAGTATTCTTCCATGCATTTCTTGAACACTTCTTCAACTTCCAGAATCTTGTTGATGTCTATGTCCAGACAATACTCCGTCCCTTTCAGGGTATGCCACATGATCACGATGTCCGGTTGGCAGGTCCCTCCGGATACCGGGGCCAGGGACAGATCGATCCCGTCCACTCCGGCATCCAGAGCAGCCTTGTAAGCCGTAATGCTCGTGCCGGCGGTTTCATGGGTGTGGAAATGAAGATGTGTATTCTGGGGCAGGTTTTTCCTGGCCAATCGAATCGTCTCATAAACCTTGGAGGGAGCCGAAGTGCCCGAGGCGTCCTTGAAGCAGACCGAATCGAAGGGAACACCCGCTTTGAGGATCGCCTTGAGCACCTTCAAGTAGTCTGCCGGGGTGTGCGGGCCTTTGCATCCTGGGGGAAGCTCCATCATGGTCACGCACACCTCATGTTTCAAGCCGGCTTCCGCGATACTCTCACCGCTGTAGATCAGGTTTTGGACGTCGTTCAGAGCGTCGAAGTTGCGGATCGTTGTGATCCCATGCTTCTTGAACAGCCGTCCATGCAAGCGAATGATGTCCCGGGGTTGAGAGTCCAGGCCCACTACGTTGATTCCCCTTGCCAGTGTCTGCAAGTTGGCCTCCGGACCTGCTTTTTCCCTGAAGGCGTCCATCATGGCGAAGGCGTCTTCGTTGCAGTAGAGGTAAAGGGATTGAAACCGTGCTCCTCCGCCTGCCTCGAAATGAGTGATTCCCGCCGCGCGGGCCGCCTCTATGGCAGGCAGGAAGTCCCGGGTGAATACCCTGGCTCCGAAAGCAGACTGGAATCCGTCCCGGAAGGCGGTTATCATGTACTTCACGAGCTTCTTCATCGACTCAGGATCCCCTCTCGTTCCTCGTGACGGATTCTACCACGCAATCGGCGAATAGCCGGTATTTCCAATCAAGAATAGATTCGGCCAGGGCAAATAATCAAGCGCAGATCGCAAGGGAAGCAGGAGTCCTCCGGCTGCAGAACCGGTTGGCAACACGGGCAACGTGAATTAGACTGTACGGAAATGAAACATTCATGTTCTCATATGCCTTGTGGAAGCCCTTCATTCTGAGTTCGAAGACCTGCTCGACCGGTATCCGCCATCCGACGGCTTCGAGGTCGAAAAGGTACTGGACGTATACTACCTGCACACACAATATGAAAATGGCGATGATCTCTACGTCACCCAATACGGCCTGCCCTTCCTCGAGAACCTGAATCCCTGCAACTTCCTCACTGACAGGAACTGGTATGATGAACACTCGATCCGTCTGTCTGGGAGCGGCTGTACATACAAGGTCAGGACAAAAGAAATCAACGGCTGGAGCAAGGACCTGGTCGTCAAATGGAACCGCATGGGTCAGGACATTCCAGGAGAGGAGGGGGGAGAGGAGCTCACGGGCGCGGAGTTCAACAGTCCTTTCGAAGAGTTTTCCCTCGTCATGGAGCTCAGGGACACGCGGTTTGAATCTCCCGGAACGATAATCACACAGAGGCCTCTGGCAATCTACGTGCCTTGTGAGAGGGTGGAATTGTGGCGTACCGGAAGAAAAGAATACAAGATGCAGACGAAGATCGACGGCCACAAGGACATTCAGCTGGACATGTTCCGCTCCTACGTAATGATTTTCGAATGGATAAAGGGAATCGACGCCGCTCGCGCGCGCAGCAAAGACGTAATCGATGAGACTCAGGTGATGCATCTCATTCCCAGAGTCGCTGAAGAAATGAAGTACAAAGGCTTCCTTGTACGGGACAGCAAGCCCCACCACATAATCATCAAACCCAAGAAGAACGGAACACTGGCAAGAGACAGGACGGGCGGAATACTGTACGCAGTGATCGACTACGAGCTGCTCGTGCGGACATCCGCGAGGGAAGACTATATAAGACGTGTCCGACGCATCAGCTACCATCAGAAACAGAAAGACCGATTTTCAACAATCTGCCGCCATCATGTTCCGCCGCAGCTCAAGATCGTGAACGCACTGGGGGTTGACTATGTTTTCGGTCATGTGGAGAGCACCGGTGGATTGTTGTGGGTCGTGGGAAGAGATCCGGATCTGTTCGACTATTTCTTGCCTGAGCGATGGGAAACGACACCGCGGACAAAACTGTCCGAGTTTCATGAGCTGTACCACACGGTAAGCAAAGACCACATACATGTGGTCTGGAAAGTGTCGAAAGTCGGAATCAAGCCGGACATGGATCCCTTCAGGGAAGACCAGCGCAAGATACTGGAGTACGGATTCAACAGTCCTTTCGAGGAGGTGAGTATCGCCGTCGAGCTCAGCAGAAAAGAGATACGAACGGTATATCCACGGGCGATCTACATGATCGGAAAAGGGATCACGATTTCTCCCGCCATCCGCGATACCAGCAGGCACGCCAGGCTCAAAGGTTTGCTGACTCCCGACGGGACTCCGATATTGAGGGAGAACCACAACTACCTGATCATATGGGGCTATTGGAACGGACCGGATGAAAGGCTTGCCGCCAAGGATGGAGATTATCTGGAAGGAGTAAACGCTCTGAACGCCTACAGAGGAGGATTGATCTCGGAAGAAGAGTACATCGATCTGTTGAGAGTAAAGAAGGAGAGGTTGGCCGGGGTTGGCATCGAGGATCTCAATTTGAGGGGCACGCATCTCCTGCTGTCCCTGAACGAGAAGAACGAGCTGGTAAGGGACAAGGACGGCGTACCGGAGATGAGGATCTGCAACTTCGAGTTCCTGCACAGGCTGCGGTGAGGCGCGGGGGGCCCGCCGCCGGGGGGGCGGCAACCCCCCGCCCCCCCCCCCCCCAGGGGCGCGGCCCGGAAAAAAGGGGGGTCTAACCCGGGGGGCCCCCCCGGCACCTCAGGTCCGGCGCCTGCAAACAGGGCGTGGCTGCTGCGGCTGGCTGCGAACCTGCCCTCGCGCTACTCATCTGCCAAACGATATCCTACGCCGATTTCCGTCATGAGGTACCTCGGCTGCGCCGGGTCTGTCTCAAGCTTGCGCCGGAGATTGGCCATGAAAACGCGCAGGTACTGCGTTTCACCGAGGCTGCCGGGACCCCACACCTCTCGTAGCAGGGTCTTGTGCGTGAGAACCTTTCCGGCGTTCTTCGCCATTAGCGCCACCAACCTGTACTCGGTAGGAGTAAGGTGTACTTCTTCGCCGTCGATTGTCACTTGTCGTCTGAGCAGATCCACTCGCAGACTGCCGATAGTCAGCTCTGGTACTTGTGCTTCGCTGGAATTGGAGACGGCCGCTGCGTGACGGAAGGCAACCCGCATGCGAGCGAGCAACTCTCCCACACCGAACGGTTTTGTCAGGTAGTCGTCTGCCCCGGCATCGAGCGCCTCCACCTTGGCTCGCTCCTGCCCCCGAGCAGATACGACGATAATCGGCTCGGAAAACCACTGCCTCAGCTCCTGGATCACGGTCAGGCCATCCATGTCAGGCAGTCCGAGGTCCAATATGATCATATCGGGCACGTGGGAAGCGGCTTGTGAGAGAGCCTCCCGACCTTTGTCGACCTCCAAGATTCGATATCCCTGCGTTTGAAGAGAGGCCCGGAGGAACTTGCGGATTGGAGGATCGTCCTCGACGACAAGGATCAGTGTGTTGTCGCTCACGTCACTCTCCCCGCGGAGCTGCAGGATCCTGCGCCTGCCTGTCGGGGCTCGGAAGAAGGATGCGGAAGATAGCGCCGCCGGCGCTCGCATCGCTCACGGATATCTTTCCTTTGTGCGCTTCGACGATTGACTTACATATGGCCAATCCCAGCCCCAGGCCGCGCCGGTCCGCGGTACGATGACCCCCGATCGTGAAGAACCTTTCGAAAACATGGCTCTGTGCTTCCTTGGGGATCCCCGGACCATTGTCTTCCACTTCGAGGACTACCGCATTGTCATGGCGCAGCGCGCGCACATGGATCTGCGATCCTTCCACCGTATAGGTTACGGCATTGTCGAGAATATTCGTCAAAACCTGCTGCATCAGGCTCGCATCCATGAAGGCCAGCAATGGTTCATCGGGGAGATCTACTCGAATGATGTGCCTGGGAGCGCGCTTCCGCACTCGGCCCACCACACTCGCGATAACCTCCTCGACGACTTCCCATTCTCTTTGTGCCGACAGGCTGCCGCCCTCCACCCTGGTCAGGCTGAGCAGATTTTCGACCAGTCGCGCCAGCCAATCGGCTTCGTGCAGGATCCCTTTCAAGAGCTCCTTCCTTGTTTCGGAGCCTATCTCAGCCTCACTCGCCAGAAGCGTGCTTCCGGCACCGGAAATGGCAGTTAGAGGGGTACGCAGGTCATGGGACATTGAACGCAGCAGGTTGCTCTGCAGTTTCTCTCTTTCCATCTCCACCCGCATGGTTTCCTGTTCCCGGTTCAAACGCTCGCGATCCAAAGCCAGCGCCAGCTGCGCAGCGACAGACTCGACAAGGGAACGTTGCTCTCCATCGAGAGGTTCCTTCTGGCAATTCACGCCCAGCACTCCCAGCACCTGCTCCTGGCTGATGAGCGGAAGATAGTATCCAAGAACGTGGGCAGAAACATCAGTCCCCCTACCGGCCGGCTGCAGGCTCTGGAAGACCCGCCGCGCCGCGTCGACCTCGGATGCTTCGACCATCAGCTCTGCCTCATCGCCGCCGAACCCGATGCGATGAAGGTCCGGCCCGCTGCAGCCAGCAGGCAGGTAGCATACTACTCCCTTGTGGACCAGTCCCCGCAGGTGTTCGAGAGCGGTCGTAACCACGCTGCTTTGTCCCGTAGCGTGGAGAAGGCTCTGGCTGGCCCGGTACAGGATTGCGGTTCGCTGCTCTCGAAGGGCCGATTGGCTGGCCTCACGCTTCACCCGGGCGGTCAGTTCGCTGGACAAGAGCGCGACCAGAAGCATGACGGGAAAAGTGATCAGATACTGCCGGTCATTCACCACCAGCGTGAAACGCGGTTCGGTGAACAGGAAGTTGAATGCCAGGACACTTACTGCGGAAGCGCCCAATCCGAGCCAGCGTCCGCCAATAACGGAAACGAGAAGCACGCCGAGAAGGAAGATCATTATGATGTTGGCCTCGCTGAATCCGGTGGCGTAGAAGAGCAGTCCAAGTACGTTCACCGTCGCCATAATAAGCAGCCCGAGAAGGATTGAGCGGGCATTGGCCGGCCGTAATCGAGATATCATCTGGGATACACGATGCTGGATATCTTCATCTTCGCGGCTGTCCTGGTCGCTGGGAACCACGTATATGTCCAAGAAGAGCGCACACTCCAGAAGCCGGTCAACAGTATCCTCGGGGGAAATCGACAACGGGCGGCGACGTCCGTATTGTCGCCTTCCGATTACGATCTTGCCGATGTGCTTCAACTGGGCGTAGTCCATGATTTCCTCGGCAACGCTTTTTCCCCTGACGGCCACCACCTCCGCGCCCAACTCTTCTGCCATAAGGAGATGCTCCCGCAGACGCTCGTGCTCCTTCGCCGTTTCCGCGTTGCCTTCCTTTTCCACATGCAGTGCAACCCACTTGACCTTCAATACTCCAGCCATCCTGGCGCCGGTACGGATGACCCGTTCAGAGGTCGGAGCCGAGCCAACACACACCAGCAGGCTTTCGTTGCAGGCTATCATGCACGCGTCCCCTTCAGGCGGAGGCAATAAGACATTGACCTCGAGCCGCCTGGCTCCACCGGGCGGAAGACCCGGCCACGGCTGCACGAACAAAGTCGCATGCGAGGTTTCTCCTGTTGGACATCGTATCTGGATGAAAGTGTTGGATCAACTATTCGTTCAGGACGGGCCGGCAGCGCGGGTCCCGCCGGCGCCGAGCAGGCTCGTCACGTTCACCATGTGTGTCTTCGCGATGCCTGGAGTAGCGAGGGACTATTGCGAAGTAAACTTGACATAATGATTGCGCGCCTGGGCATAAAGAACTCATAAAGACCAGGCGCTTGTTTGTTGACGACGCCGTTTGCTGAAATCTACGATTCCCGCATGTTCTCGAACGCCCTTGTTCGGGGGATCGGCGCTGTCCTGGTGCTGCTCGCGATCTTTCTCGCAGCCCCCATTGTGGTGGCGATCTTTGAAGGCGAATCTGTGAGCCCGTTTCTGCTCCCTCTCCTCGGCTCTGGTACCTTCTCTGCGTTGATTTTCTTGCTGGTACCTCGATCGAGAAAGGATATCTCGCACCGCGAAGGCTTTGCGCTCGTGACCTTGTCATGGGTTCTTGCGTGCCTGATCGGGTCGGCTCCGTTTGTGCTGTTCAGAGTGGTTCCCACCTTTGCCGACGCGCTCTTTGAATCAACGAGTGGATTCACCACCACAGGATCGTCGGTCTTCTCGGACGTGGAGGTTCTTCCCAAGTCGCTCCTTTTCTGGCGCGCAATCACTCACTGGCTGGGAGGGATGGGGATCATTGTTCTGGCCGTGGCAGTATTGCCCATGTTGGGAATCGGTGGTTACCGGTTGATGCAAGCAGAGGCGCCAGGTCCCCACGTGGAACGCCTTACGCCTCGAATCGTGCACACGGCTCGTGCTTTCTGGTTCATCTACGTGGCATTCACCGCGGTGGAGACGATTCTACTGGTTGCAGGCGGTCTGTCTGTGTTCGATGCGTTTGCCCATTCTTTTGCGACGCTGGCGACCGGTGGGTTTTCCACACGCAACGCAAGTATAGCTTCCTTTGGAAGCGCCTACGTGGAATGGGTCGTGACGGCATTCATGGTTCTTTCCGGAATCAACTTTGCGCTGTATTACAGAATCTTGATTCGCGATTTTGGCAGAATCCTCAGAGACAGCGAGCTTAGGGCGTATGGGTTTCTCTTCGCCGTTTCCGTGATGGTCGTGACGGCGAGCCTCCTGCGTGCGGGAGCATTCGATGCGATCGCCAAGGCCGCAAGGCTTGGCGCGTTCCAGGTGGCTACCCTCATGACCTCCACCGGATTCAGCACCGCCGACTACACGGCCTGGCCGGCCCTCTGTCAGGCGATTCTGCTGATGATGCTCTTTGTTGGCGGATGCGTAGGCTCCACCAGTGGCGGAATAAAGATGCTCCACGTGGTGGTCCTGGCCAAAGCCATCGCGGAACAATTTCGCAGGCTTCTCAACCCCAGAGCGGTGTCTTCCATCAGGATCAACCGAAGGCCGATCGAGGGTCGAACGATTGGCGCGGTCACGGGTTTCGTATTCCTCTACCTTGCTCTGGTCATCCTTTCGATGCTGGTGGTGGCAAGCAGCGGGACAGATATTCTCACCAGCCTGACGGCAAGTCTGGCCGTAATCGGCAATATCGGTCCCGGTTTTGGTCTTGTCGGGCCGGCTGGCAATTTCGGCTTTTTTCCTTCCTTCGTGAAAGTATGGCTCAGTGTGGTCATGATTCTTGGCAGGCTGGAGATCTACACCGTGCTCGTGCTGTTCTCGCCTGGTTTCATCGAAGGTCGATGAATAAGCGGGGTGTTCTGCAGGACACGGCCCGAGCCAATCCCTACAGCTTCTGCAGCAGGCTCTCTATCTCCGCCTTCTTCTCGTAGCCGGGGTTCCTGGCCAGCAGGGTCTCCAGGAAGGAGCGCGCAGTGTCCTTGTCCCCCTGCTTGATGAGCAGCAACGCCAGCTGGTAGTAGGCGTCCCAGTAGTTGGGGGCGATCTTCACCAGCTCCGTGAAGGTCTGCTGCGCCTCCGCGTTCTGGCCCAGCTCCAGGTAGGCCAGCCCCAGGTTGTATCGGGTCGTGGTGGCGTCGATGCGCACGCCGATGGCCTTCTTGTAGTGGCGGACCGCATCCGGGTACAGCCCCTTGTGCAGGTAGACGTTTCCCAGGTTGTTGTTCACCTCGAAGGAGTCGGGATCGAGCTTTACGGCCCGGGTGAGAAAGGTGAGGGCCTGGTCGTAGAGGCCGTTGTCGTCGTAGATGCGTCCGAGGTTCACCAGGGGCGGCACGTAGCGGCCGTCCAGCTCCGCGGCGTGGCGGTAGGCCTGGATTGCCTCGTCGTTGTTCCCCAGCTCCTCGTAGGCCTGACCCAGGGTGTAGCTGTAGGGGGCCGAGTCGGGACGGATCTCCACGGCCCGCTGGGCGTAGCGCAGCGCCTCCTGGTGCTTGCCCAGGGCCAGCTCGACCAGCGCCAGGTTGAAGCTGGCGTCCGGGTTGCCGGGCTCCAGCTTCAGCGCCTTCTCCAGAAAGCCCTCCGCGTTCTTGTATTCGCCCCTGGCCGACAGGGCGGTGCCCAGGCCGCGGAGGAAGATCGGGGTATCCGGGGAGAAGCTGACCGCCTTGCGGAACGCCTCCACGGCCCGGGAGCCTTCCCCCTTGTCCTGGTACAGGATGCCCAGCATGTAGTAGGCCTCGGAGTAGTCCGGTTTGACCGCCACGGCCTGCTGGAAGGCGCCAATGGCCCCGTTCCTGTCGCCCAGTCTCTGCAGGGCCTGCCCCTTGCGGAAGTGAGCGGGCGGGAAGTCGCTCTTCAGATGGATGCTGCTGTTGAAGGACTGCAGGGCGTTCGAATACTGCCGCGCGTAGTACTGGGCGCGGCCCAGCGAGTACAGGACGTAGTAGTCGTCCGGATTCAGCCGCGCCGCCTCCTTGTACTCCCGCACCGCGCTGTCGTAGTTCTTGGTCTTGTCGTAGATCTGCCCCAGCGTGTAGTGCGGGACCCAGAGGGTAGGGTCCTTCTGGATTGCCTTGTTCGACGCCTCCACGGCCAGCTTGAGCTTGCTCTGGCTGCCGGAGTCCTCCTCGAAGTGGGATTTCCCGATGTAGGCCCACGCCTGGGCCGAATCGGGGTCCAGCTCCAGGGCCTGATCGAACATCTGGCGGGCGCCGCCGAAGTCGCGGTTGTCCAGCCGCTTCACCCCCTCGGCCACCAGCCTGTTCGCCTGCTGCAGCCGCTCCCTCTCCCTGGCGTTGGCGTCCTGGGGAATCTCCTTCTGGGGCGGCGGCTGGGTCTGGCCCCCAGCGGCCGGGCGCTGCTCCAGGGAAGAGCCCAGCTCCTGGAGCCCCTTCTGCAGCTGCTCCTGTTGCTGGCGCAGCGCCTGCTGCTCCTGCTCCCTGGCCTGCCCTTCGGCGGCCTTCTTTCGGCTGATGATCTCGTCCAGAAGAGCCTTTGCGTCCTGGTCGTCGGGGTTGGCCAGCAGCAGGCTGTCCAGAATCTCCATGGCGCGGTCGTACTCCTCCCGCTCCATGTAGGTCTGGGCCAGCTTGAGGGTGTTGATCCTCTGTTCGGCCTCCTTGGCGGCTTTCCCGCCGCCCCGTCCCAGGCCGAGCCACAGCCCGCCCCCGATCAGAAGGATGGCGACGATCGCCGCCACGATGATGATGGTCCTTCGTCCCATGAGTCAATCCTGAATGTCGATGTCTTCGTAGTCCTCGTGGATGCTCTCGCGCCCTGCCGAAAGATTGCGGGTGTCCTCCGAGGCGTTCTTCAGCGAGTCGAGCACCTCGTTCAGGAGCTGCTTCTGCCTGGCGGCCTCTTCCGTGCGCTGGCGTTCCTGCTCGGCCAGGGTCTTGCCCAGCAGCGCCAGCAGGCGTTCGATCTGCGGGCGTTGCGGCGAGTCTGGATCCAGGGTGAGGTAGTCGCGGTAGTCCTGCGCGGCCGGCTGGAGCTCGTCCCGTTTCATCTGGGCGTTGGCGCGGTTCAGGTAGGCGTCCGCCAGGCGGGGGTTGGCCTCCAGGGCCCGGGTGTACATCTCCGAGGCCAGGGTGTACTCCTCCTGACGGAAGAGGTTGTTCCCGATGTTGTAGTAGAGCAGGTCCTTGTGCTCCTTGGCCACGTTCAGGCCGCGCTTCATGACCTGGATGGATTTCTGCGGATCGTTCAACTGCTCGTAGACGATGCCCAGGTAGAGGTAGATGCGCTCGTCCTGGGGCTCCTCCAACAGCGCCTTTTCCAGGAACCCCCGCGCTTCCTGCGGCTTGTTGGCCAGGAACAGCTCCTCGCCCTGCTGGAGCGCGGACAGGTTGAGCAGAAGAGCAGCCAGAAGTGCCGTGGTCAGCATGATCTCCCAGCAACGAATATATCGCCGGCGTTTGACACTTCCATGGAAATCAGATTAATCTTTTCCCGCCATCGGTGCAACCATGTCCGGATTCGTCGTTCTGATAATAATCGTCGGCGCCGCCCTGGGGGCCTTGACCTTTTTCATCGTCCGCAGCTTCGTGGCGCCCCGGCGCATCGAGGCTCTGGCTGAGAGTCTCAAGGGGGGCCGGTACGCTCAGGTGGTCCGTCAGGCCAAGCAGCTGCTGGCCAGGGACTCCCGCAACGTGGACGCCCACTACCTGCTGGGGCAGGCCTACCTGGCGGAGGAGAAGCCGGAGCTGGCCCTGATGGAGTACAAGATCGTCAACCAGATCGGCCAGTTCACCGATCTGTGCCCCGAGGTGCCCTTCCGCAGGCAGGCCGCGCGGCTGTACAGGCGGTACAACCAGCACGAGGAGGCTCTCAAGGAGTACCTGGTGCTTATCAAGCAGGACCCCGTGGCGGCCGAGAACTACTTCCAGGCCGGGGAGCTGTTCGAGGAGCGCCAGATGACGGACAAGGCGCAGCAGTTCTTCCTCAAGACGATCCAGATCGACAAGGCCCACACGGCGGCGCACGTGAAGCTGGGCATCATCTACACGCGGCAGAAGAAGCCTCTGGAGGCCAGGGCCGAGCTGGAGGTGGGGCTGAAGCTCGAGCCGGACAATCCCAGGGCCAACTTCTACCTGGGCCGGCTGCTCAAGGAGCTGCACGACTACGGCGGCGCGCTGCGGGCGCTGGAGAAGGCCCAGCGGGACTCCGAGTTCAAGGTCAAATCCCTGATCGAGGCCGGCACCTGCTACATGAGCATGAACAATCTGGACCGCGCCATGGCCGTGCTGGAGCGGGCCGTCAAGCTCTCCGAGGACCAGGATTCCACCGAAGGGCTCTACGGCCGCTACTTCCTGTCCCTGTGCTGCGAGAAGACCCGGCAGCTGGACCGCGCTCTCCATCACTGGGAGCACATCTACGCGTGCAAGCCCGCCTTTCGGGACGTAGCCCAGAAGCTGAGCCAGTACCAGGAGCTGCGCAGCGACGACCGCATGAAGGAGTTCATGACCTCCGGCCTGCCTCAGTTCGCCGGGATATGCGAGGCGGTGGTGCGCACCATGAAGCTGGAGGTGCGCGACACGACGGAAGTGAAGGACGGCTGCGAGATCCTGGCGGTGGAGGCGGAGAAGAACTGGCGCAGCGCGAGGCGAATGCCCAGGCTGGTGCTTCTGCTGCGGGTGACCGAGCCCGTCGACGAAGGCACCGTGCGTTCGCTGCACGAGCGAATGAAGAAGAACAATGTCTCCCGCGGCGTAATCGCCACCAGCTCCGGATTCACCCGCCGGGCCAGGGAGTTCGCGGAGACCCGGCCGGTGGATCTGGTGGACAGGGAGGCTTTGAGCGCTTACCTCAAGCAGGCCGCCTTCTGAAGGTCATGAAGGTCCTCTGCGTGGCCGACCACGTGGATCCTCTGGTCTACAGCCCCGGCGTGAAGGAGAGGTTCCCGGGCGTGGAGCTGGTGCTCAGCGCGGGCGATCTTCCGGTCAGCTACTACGAGTTCCTCATGAGCAGCCTCAACAAGCCGCTTCTGTTCGTCTTCGGCAACCACAATCTGCGCTATCTGGACGTATACAAGGGAAGGCTCGACGGGTTGGTGCGGGCGGCACCCTGGCAGGGGGAGCGCTACGACCGGCTGCCCGGATGCACCTACGTAGGAGTACAGGTCCGCCGCGAAAAGTCCGTGCTGGTGGCCGGCCTGGGGGGTGCCCGCTGGTACAACGGCGAGGAAAACCAGTTCAGCGAGCTGCAGACGGCGCTGCGCATTGGCCGGCTGCTGCCGGCGCTGCTCTGGAACCGGCTGCGGTACGGCCGCTACCTGGACATTCTGCTCACCCATTCGCCGCCGTTCGGGATCCATGACGGTCCGGATCCCGCCCACGTGGGCTTCAAGGTTTTCCTCTGGTTCATGCGCACCTTCAAGCCGCGCTACCTGGTGCACGGCCACGTGCACGTGTACTCCTCGGACGAGGCGCGCCGCACGCGTTATCATAGAACTATGGTGGTGAACGCCTACAATCACCAGGTGATCGAGCTGGAGGTGGAGGAATGAGCGAGGGCTACGCCGGCGCCCGGGCCCGTGAGGACTTCTCGCGTGCCCGGGTACGTGCGGCCGTGAGCAGGCTGGCGGCCTTCCTGCGCCGCGAGGGGGACCGGATGCTTTCCCTTGGCGAGGTCAAGGCCCTGCTCAAGCCGGACAGCGAGACCTACGGCGGTCTGCAGACGGTGCCGATCGCACGCATCGTGGGCAGCGAGGGCCGCTATCACGACTTCAACCGCGCCTTCCTGCCGCGGCACGGCCACCTGCGCAGCCGCTGGGTGCGGGTGGACATGGCGCACCACCAGTCGGTGGAGCTGCCGCCGGTGGCGCTGTACGAGATCGGCGGGGTCTACTTCGTGCGGGACGGGAACCACCGCGTGTCGGTGGCCCGGATGCAGGGAGTCGAGTTCGTGGACGCCGAGGTGATCCGCCTGGGGACCCGGGTGGAGCTCGATCCCGGCCTGAGCGCGGAAGAGCTCAGGGTGAAGGTGATCGAGCTGGAGAAGGAGGAGTTCCTTCGCCGAACCGGGCTGAACCGCCTGCGGCCGGGGGCACGGCTGGAGTTCACCGCCACGGGACGCTACGACGAGCTGATCCGTCACGTCCACGGGCACAAGTACTATCTCAACCAGGGCCAGAGGGAGGAGATACCCTTCGAGCAGGCGCTGCTGTCCTGGTACGACAACGTCTTCAGCCCCGTGGCGGGGGTGATTCGGGAGGAGAACCTCCTCACCTATTTCCCCGGCCGAACCGCTGGCGACCTGTACGTCTGGCTGGTGCGGCATTGGGACGTGATGAAGAGGAAGTACGGCCAGTCCTTCCCGCTCCGGGAGGCGGCGCTGGACTTCAGGGACCGCTACGGGCGGACGCTGTCGCGGCTGCTGCGGGGCCTGGCGGAGAGGCTGTCGAGCGGATTCCGCCGGGGGAAGGGGCCCCGGGGCGGCCGCAGGGGAGGGGCCTAGCCAGGCCCGGAGCGCCTGCGGGTCTGGGAGGGGCCCGACCGGCGCCGCCCGAAGACGGAGCGGAACAGCCGCAGCAGGAAGTCCCACAGGCGGCGCCAGAACCCCGGGGTGCGCAGCCGTTCCAGGCGGCTGAGCCCCTCGGAGATCTCGTCGTGGCTGAGGGGATGCCGCTGCAGGTTCTCCTCCAGCTCGATCTCCAGCTTCTCGGACTCGTCGCTGCGGTCCACCACCACGGCGTTGATGGTGCGCCAGCCCAGGCGCCTGGCAGCCTCCAGGCGGCGATATCCGGCCATCAGCTCCCCCGCCTTGTTGATCACGATGGGATGAAGCTGGCCGAACCGGCGCATGCTCTCCATCAGGGTGTCGATGTCCCCCAGGTCCTGACGCACCCGCCTGCGGACGATGACGGAGTCCGTGGCTACCTGCATCGCTTCAGCCGTCCTCCCGCCCCCGCTCCTGGACGAGCTCCCTGTAGGCATCGGCGCTCAGCAGGCCTTCCAGCTCCTGGGGGCGGGTCATCTCGATGGTGAAGATCCACCCCTTGCCCAGGGGATCGGAGTTGACCAGGTGGCAGTTCTTCTCCTCGTCCAGGAGATCGTTGGTCTGCACGATCCGCCCCGAGACGGGGGCATACAGCTCGCTTGAGGACTTCAGCGAATCCAGAGAGCAGACGGGCTCTCCCTGGACGACCTCCCTGTTCAGGGCCGGCAGCTCCACGAAGGCGATCTCTCCCAGCTCCTCCTGGGCGAACTCGGAGATACCCACCCGGACACGGTTGCCCTTCCGCAGCACCCACTGGTGGTCTTGCGTGTACAGGTACTCAGACATGACCCCTCCTCATGCCGCTCTTCAGTCCAGGAGAGGGTTGCTCTGGCCGCCGCCCGTCTCCTCCGGGGCGGAGAGCTCGTCCAGCCCCAGCGGGTCCAGATCGGGGGTGGCCGGAGACTGCGGGGCTACGTCTCCCAGCAGGATGGAGTTCTTGATGCTCTCGCGCAGAGTCGCGTTGCGCTCCGCCTCGTACTTGTGCAGGGTGCAGAACTCCCGCGGCTCGGTGCCGGTCAGGAAGATTTCCCTCCTGATGCCGTCGGTGCAGTACTCCGTGGGCAGCTGGCCGGAGACGGCGCAGACGTTGACCTCGATCAGCCCGGTGGCCGGGCGGATGAACTCCTCCACCGGCAGTCCGTCGTCGGCCTGCTTCATGTACTCGGCCCAGGCCGGGCCGGCCGCCGTGGCGCCGGTCTGGTTCACCCCCAGCGAATACCCGCGCTCGTCGAACCCGAACCAGACCGCCGTGGCGATCTGGGGGGTGAATCCCACGGTCCAGGCGTCCGACCAGTTCTGGGTGGTTCCGGTCTTGCCGGCAATGGGGCGGCCGAAGCCGCCCACCCAAGCGGCGGCTCCCCGGAGGGTCCCTTCCTCCACGGTGCTCTTCAGGAGGCTGACCATGATGTAGGCCTCCTGGGGGGTCATGATCTGCATGCTGTCTCCGGCCCGCATCTGGCGGGCGCGCAGGTCCTTCTCCGGCTCCAGGAGCAGCCTCCCGTTGCGGTCTTCCACGTAGCGGATCGCAATGGGATCCACCTCCCGTCCCTGGTTGGCGAAGGTGGCGAACGCGCGGGCCATCTGCAGAGGCGACACCGTGATCACCCCCAGGCCCAGAGGGTACTTGCGCGGAAAGGTGCTCTCGATCTCCGCCGGATCGGTGATCCCCAGCAGCCGGCTGGCCCTGGAGATGGCGGCGTCGAATCCGATGGTGTCCAGCACCTTCAGGGAGGGGACGTTCATGGAGTGCGCCAACGCCTGCCGCAGCAGCACCCGTCCCTTCCATTCGCCCCGGTAGTTGAGGGGGATGTAGGGAGTGTTGTCGTCGTTCCAGAACACCACCGGCGCGTCGATGATCATCGTGGCAGGGGTCACCTTGTGCGCGCTGATACCCGCAGAGTAGTACAGCGGCTTGAACGAGGAGCCCGGCTGGACCTTGGCCTGGACCGCCCGGTTGAACTGGTTCGTGCTTTCGAACTTGCGGCCCCCCACCATGGCCAGGATGTGGCCGCTGGACGGCTCCAGGCTCAGCAGCGCCCCCTCCACCACGGTCTTCTTGGTGCGCTCGGTCTCCTTGCGGTAGCCCACGCGGGCGGCGTACTTGAGATCGTCGAGCCCGAAGAGGGAGGCGGACACGTCCAGCATGGGGTTCAGCTCGTCCAGGAACACGCCCACAGCCTGGGACCTCTGCTTCCGGCCTGCGAAGCGAATGTCATCGACGTTGAAGGCCAGGGACAGCAGGTCCACGATGGGCAGGAAGGTGGAGTCGGCGTACCCCATGCGGGTGCTGGACTGTGCCTGGTGCTGATCGTTGACCCGGGCGATCCACTTCGCCATGACCCTGTCGGCGATCTCCTGTTTGTCCAGGTCCAGGGTGGTGTGGACCACCAGCCCCTCCTTGTAGAGATCCACCGAGCCCAGCAGCATTTCCTCGAGCTTCTGGCGGACGAACTCCGAGAAGTAGGGCGCCTTGTCCTCACGCTCGAACCAGGCGGAGGCGATGTTGCTGCGGGTGTAGTCGTAGCTGTCCCAGTAGTCGGCGAAGGAGGCGTCCGCCTCCTCCTTCGTGGCGTAGCCCAGCTGGACCATCTGGTCCAGGATCTCCCGCTGCATCTTCCTGGCCCGGTTGGGGTGGTTGATCGGCGAGTACAGGCTGGGATTGGCCAGCTGGATCACCAGCATGGCGGACTCCGCCAGGGTGATGTCCCGCACCGAATGCTTGAAGTAGAACTGGGAGGCCGCCTCCACCCCGTGGGTGTTGTGGCCGAAGTACATCAGGTTCAGGTAGCGCTCGAGGATCTCCTCCTTGGTGAGCTGGCGCTCCATCTGGATGGCCCACCACAGCTCCACGATCTTGCGCTTCAGGGATATGTCGGAGCGGTCCGTGTACAGGGTACCGGCAAGCTGCTGGGTCAGGGTGCTGCCGCCGCGGAAGGTCCGTCCTGTGACGATGTCCCAGAAGGCCTGGAGAATGTAGAGCACCCGGAACCCGTGGTGCTTGTAGAAGTACCGGTCTTCCCGGGTGATCAGCGCGTCGATCAGGTGACGGGGTATCTCGTCGATCGACACGATCTCCCGCTTCTCGTCGGAGAAGAACTGGGTGATCAGCCGGCCGTTTCGGTCCAGGATCTGGGTGGGCAGCGCCGGGCGGTGCTCCTCGAGGTTTTCCAGGCTTTCGATGTTGCGCGTGGCCGCCAGGCCCAGCCCCACTCCGACGCCGACCAGAATGGAGAAGACAAAACCCACCGCCAGCAGGATGGCCGCCGCGGGAGATATGCGTCGCTTCATAGAATTACGATATGGAGAGCACCCTGCTTTGTCAAGGCGGACCGTCCGCACGCCCCGCGGGGGCCCGCACGTGAAAAAGGCCAGCTCCAGAGGAGCTGGCCTTCGTTAAGGTGTCGGTCGTACAATATAGTAAACTGGGAGGGGAACTATATTAGGTACCGACACCCCCATTATCGACAGTGTAACACAAAACCTTAGTCTTCAGTAACTATTATATCAAAAACGCAGGAGATATGGTAGTCCTTTCCGGGCCTGGCGGTGAAACGCTTGCTGAGGCTGTAGTCCCCGATGGTGACGCGCAGAGTGTGCTGTCCCTCCAGCAGGGGCACACCGGCCCCGCGCACCCAGGGAACCTTCTGCCCGTCCAGAAAGATCTCGGCGCCCAGCGGAGCCTCCAGGAAGAGCGCGCCCTGGCTGGCTTCCAGCTGAACCAGCACCGGGGTGGTCTTCCCGGATTCCACCGAGAAGGCGGCGTTCACCTCCTTCAGGCCGGGACCCTCCACGTGCAGCTGGTGCACTCCGGCCTCCATCTCCAGCGGACCTCCGGGCAGCTCAGCGGCGATCCCGTCGATCGTGAGCGCCAGCCGCCCCGGGCTCATTCCCGGAGGATAGCGCACCGTCAGCTCCACGAGCCCCCGTTTCTCCACCACGGGCCGGACGGTGAGGAAAAACTTGCGCCCCACCACCGAGTCCGGCACCCCTTTCATCAACGGCACCACCCCCACCAGGAGGGGGAACTCCGCCGGGTCGAGGGGAGGCTCCACCGTGAAGGAGCCCATCTGCGCGGGCCCGGCCTCCGGGAGGGGCTGTCCCACCGGTACGGTCACGTAGACGCGGTTGAGGTACGGCAGGTAGTGCAGGAACGCCCGCTCGCCGGTATACGCGCGGCGATCCGCGGCCGGCTCGGGCCGCACCGACTTGTACACCACCAGGCCGAAGCTGTCGTAGTAGGCCTTCAGCTGGTTGGAGACCACCAGCTCGATGCGCAGGCCCTGCAGGAAGCGGCTGTCCCCCTCCAGCGTGACGGAGGCCATCTCTTCCAGGGAGAGCTCGGCGGTCTGCTCGAACTCCGGCTGCACCCGCAGGTGAATCTGGTCCACCACCAGCGCACGAAACCCGTCTCCCCGCAGAGGGGTGAGGCTGCAGAGCAGGTACAGGATGACGGTTGCTGGCTTCATGGGCTGTTCCCGCCGGGCAGGGGGAGCAACCGCGCGGGGTCCCTGGTTTCTCCCTGCCGCCGAACCTCGAAATGCAGGTGGGGCCCGGTGGAGCGTCCGGTGCTTCCCACCCTGCCCAGGATCATACCGGAACGCAGCCGCTGATGCAAGACTGCCAGCACGGAGCTGAGGTGGCCGTAGACGGTCTGGTACCCCCCCTCGTGGTCCAGGATCACGTAGGAGCCCAGCAGGGAATCCTGGCCGGTCGCGCTCACCACCCCGTCGCGGGCGGCGTAGACCTCGGTCCCCTCGGGCGCTGCCAGGTCCACCCCCTGGTGGAACTCCGGGCTGCCGGAAAAGGGGTCCTCCCTCATCCCGTATCGCGAGGTCAGCCTGCCTATGGGCAGGGGGAAGCGGAAGAGGATCCCCAGAAAGAAGGCCCGTTCCACCGGGTGGAAGGAGGATCCGCGGAAGTAGCGGAAGAGCCTGCGCTCCTGGCCGAACAGCACGGTCACCTCTTCGGAGGGCTCACGGGATGCAGCGCGCACGGAGGCCAGGATCTCCTCGAAGGAGCCGCGGGGTTTCTCCGCGACGAAGATCCCCGGTTGGTTCGCCACGATGAGTATCTCACGGCGGGCCGCCTCCCCCGGGTTTTCCAGGCCGTTCAGGCTGGCCAGGGTGTCGTAGGGCAGGTTCAGCCGCGCGGCCAGGCCGAAGAGGTCCATCCCGGCAGGGCGGCGGCAGCGGAACAGCCTGAGCGGAGGGTACTCGACCTCCTTGGAGGCGGGAGCCCGGCTGGCCGCGCGGTAGTACTCTTGCAGGTCCGCCTGGAGCTGGCGGTAGATCAGGTCCGAAGAGGACAGCCCGGTGATTTCCGGATAGTCCAGGGCCGAAGCCGGGACGGCCCGGCCCAGCGCCGCGGCCAGCAGGAGCGCCCGCAGGAGGAGCCTCATTTTCGCCTGCGCCGGCCGTAGCGCAGCGCCGCCAGGCCGAAGAGATAGGCCACAGCCAGGGGGATGGCCGCCGCCGAGTAGCCCTGGCCGAAGAGGAGGAGGATGCCGTATAGCACGATCAGGGCGGCCAGCACGATCCCGACGCGGCCCAACGCCGGCAGCAGGCGGCCGCGCAGGAAAGGGGCCAGGCCGCCCGCCCGGCGCACCGCCGCCGCCACTCTCCGCCCCAGCAACGCCACCAGCAGGGCCCCCACCAGGGCCAGGGCCAGCACGGTGTAGAGCCGGGGGCGGCGTGAGGACAGGTACCAGAGGGGCAGCACCACCGCGGCGGGGGGGGGGGGGGGGGGGCCCCCCCCCCCCCCCCCCCCCCCCCCCCCCCCCCGGCCCCCCCCCCCCCCCACCCCCCCCCCCCCCCGCCCCCCCAAGAATCCTGACGAGATCACCGAGGAGGCGGGCAAGAAGACCGACCAG
>CAZBDU010000100.1:0-20562 GCA_964490725.1 uncultured Spirochaetaceae bacterium
GGTTTCTGGGACGGCGCGGGCGCTTCGCCTCCCGCCCCGCCGGCCGGCTCCGCAGCGGCTTTCTTCGCCTCCTCCACCAGGGCCGAAACGTCCTCCCCGGACTCACCGATGATGGCGATGGGCTGGCCCACCCTGGCCTGCCCGCCGGCCTCCACAATGATCTTCAGGAGGGTCCCCGAGCTCACGGACTCGTAGTCCATGGTGGCCTTGTCCGTTTCCACCTCGCAGAGCACCTCACCCTCGGAAACCTCCTCTCCCTCCTGCTTTCGCCAGCTCGCGATGGTGCCCTCCTCCATGGTGGGGGAGAGCGCCAGCATCAACACCTGCTCGGCCATGACCGCCTCCGCAAACGATTATGAATCGAGATACAGCACCTTCCTGGCCGCCGCCACGATCCTGCCCGTGGTGGTCTGCGCGGCCAGCTCCAGGGTATGGTTGTAGGGCATGGGCACGTCCTCCATGGCCACCAGCTCCACCGGCGCGTCCAGGTAGTCGAAACAGTTGCGGGAAACCAGCCAGGCCACGTGCGAGCCCACGCTGGCCAGGGGCCAGTCATTGTCCACCACCACGCAGCGGTTGGTCTTCCGCACCGACGCGTACACCGCCTCCTCGTCCAGCGGCCGGAGGCTCCGCAGGTCCATCACCTCCGCCTGCACGTCCATTCCGGCCAGCTCCTCCGCCGCCGCCATCACCCACTCCATTGGCCGGGAGAAGCTCACCAGGGTCACATCGGCGCCTTCCCGCTTGACCTCCGCCTGCCCGATGGGGATGAGGTACTCCTCGGCGGGCACCCGCCCCTTCCAGGCGTACATGAGCTCCCCCTCCAGGAAGACCACCGGGTTGTCGTCGCGGATGGCGCTCTTCAGAAGGCCCTTGGCGTCGTAAGGGGTGGAAGGGGCAACCACCTTGAGGCCCGGGATGTGGGAGTAGAAGGCCTGGAAGGACTGGGAGTGCTGGCTTGCCAGGTACTCGGCCGGACCGTTGGGCCCGCGAAACACCAGCGGCACCTTGAGCTGGCCGCCGGACATGTAGAGTATCTTGGAGGCGTTGTTCAGCACCTGGTCGAAGGCCTGGGCGGAGAAGTTCAGGGTCATCCACTCCACGATGGGCCTCATGCCGGCCAGGGCGGCGCCGATTCCTGCGCCGGTGAACCCCTCCTCGGTGATCGGCGTGTCGATCACCCGCTCGGGCCCGTACTTGTCCAGCAGCCCCTGGCTCACCTTGTAGGCCCCGTCGTACTGGGCCACCTCCTCGCCCAGGAGAATGACCGACCCGTCGCGTGCCATCTCCTCGTCCATGGCCTGGTTGAGTGCCTGGCGAAAGGTGATAACGGGCATGCTCGCTCCTCCCGCCTAGACCAGCACGTCCTGGTACAGAGACTCCGCCGAGGGCTCCGCGCTGTCCTCGGCAAAGCTCACCGCCTCTTCGCTGGCCTTCTTGCACTCCCCGTCCATGGCCTGGAACTCCTCCTCGGTCAGCTCGCCGGTTTCCTTCATCCGGCCCTTCAGAATGAGGATGGGGTCCTGCTGCTTGTAGCCCTCCAGCTCCTCCCTGGTACGGTACTTGGCGGGATCGCTCATCGAGTGGCCCCGGTAGCGGTAGGTGAGCGCCTCGATGAAGGAGGGCCCGTGCTCCTTGCGCGCCCTCTGCACCGATTCCCTGACCCCCTCGTAGACCGCCGTCACGTCCATGCCGTCCACCTGCTTTCCCGGGATGTCGTAGGAGGCGCCCATGCGGGCGAACTCGGTCACCGAGGAGACCCGCCGGAAGTCGGTGCCCATGCCGTAATGGTTGTTCTCGCAGATGTAGACGATCGGCAGGTTCCAGATCTTCGCCAGGTTCAGGCTCTCGTGAAAGGAGCCCTGGTGAATGGCCCCGTCGCCGAAGAAGCACAGCACCGCCCCGTCCTCGCCCGCATGCCTGACTTTCAGGGCCACGCCGGTGGCCACCGGGATGTGCGCCCCGACGATGCCGTTGCCTCCCAGCATGTGTCTTTCGGCGTCGAACATGTGCATGCTCCCGCCCTTGCCCCGGGAGCATCCCGTCTCCTTGCCGTAGAGCTCGGCCATCAGCACCTTCGGGTCCATCCCGCAGGCCAGGGCGTGCCCGTGATCGCGGTAGGCAGTGAGCACGTAGTCCCGCGCCAGGTCCAGGGCCGCCACCGCGCCCACCGCCACCGCCTCCTGTCCGATGTAGAGGTGGCAGAAGCCGCCGATCTTGCGCAGACCGTACATCTGCCCGGCCTTCTCCTCCACCCTGCGAATCAGCAGCATCTTCCGGAGAAGGCCCTTCAGGAACCCGGCCTCGTATCCCTTCTGTTTCCCCATCGATCCCCCCTCACCAGTCCGCCACGACTTCCCTCTGTCCCTTCATGGGCAGGAAGTACACCGCCTCTTCGATCACCGTCTCCAGCACCACCAGATCCCGTTCGTCTCCCCTGAGCTTCCAGAACACCCGCATGTAGGGCCCCAGCGCTTCCAGCACTTCCGACAGGATGGAAGGGTTGTCCAGCACGTTCACACGCCCGCGCACGGTAACGATGGTGGTCAGCACGGGGCTCTGAAACAGCCATTCCACCTGCGGTTGAGCGGCGATCTGAGCGACCTTGGCGAAGCGAGGCGAGGTCACGGCGAAGACCACCCCCGAGCGGCCCGGGATCAGCGCCGGGGTCATCCAGCGGGCGTGGGGCCGGCCTTCGGCGTCCGAAGTGGTCAGCACCGCCGTGTGCGCCTCGTCCAGGATGGCCTCCAGGACGGCCAGAATGTCCCTCTTGGTCATAAAAGGAGCCTCCGGAACGCTGCGTTTCAGCTTTTTCCCCGCCAATGTACTAGCAACCACGACAGAAGTGTAGCAAAAGGAACCGTTTTGTCGGCGGCCCCGGGTCCGTCTCCCGGCTCGCCCGCCTGCTGCCGGGTCCGTCCCCTTGCGCGCCCGCCCTTCATGGACTAGTGTTGAGGCAACAAGACGGCTTCGGGAGGAGAGCATGGACGCGGAAAAGCTCAAGTACACGCGGGAGCACCTTTGGGTCGACATCCAGGGCAGGAGGGTGCGTTTCGGCATCACCGATCATGCCCAGAGGGAGCTGGAGGACATCGTGCACGTGGAGCTTCCCGAGAAGGGCAAGGAGGTGGCCCGGGGGGAGATCGTCTGCACGATCGAGTCGGTCAAGTCGACCAGCGATCTGTCCACGCCGCTCTCCGGTACGGTCTCGAGGGTCAACGACCGCTTGCGGGACGCCCCGGAGGCGATCAACCAGGATCCCTACGGCGAGGGCTGGCTTTTCGAGCTGGAGGCGAGCCATCCGGAGCAGGGGGAAGAGCTGCTGGACCATTCCGCCTATCAGGAATCGATCCGGGAATAGCCGTGGCCGCTTCCAGCCTGACTGGTTCCGAACGGGAGCGCTACCTGCGGCAGATCATCCTCCCGGGATGGGGGGAGCCGGCGCAGGAGAGACTGAAGCGCTCGACGGTGTTCATGGCCGGCGCCGGCGGGCTGGGCAGCCCCGTGGCCATGTACCTGGCCGCGGCCGGGGTCGGCACCCTGCGCATCGCCGACCACGGGAACGTGGAGCTCAGCAACCTCAACCGCCAGCTCCTGCACGGGGACGGGGACCTGAGCCGGCCCAAAGTGAGCTCGGCTGTGGAGACCCTGGGCCGGATCAATCCCCTGGTGGAGGTGGTCCCGCTGGCAGGGCCCATCACGGAGTCCAACATCGCCTCTCTGGCCGGCGAGGCGGATCTGCTGGTGGACTGCCTGGACAACTTCGCCACCCGCTTCCTGCTCAACGCCTACGCCGTGAAGCGGGGCCTGCCCCTGGTGCACGCCGGTGTGAGCGGCTTGTGGGGCCAGATCACCTTCATTCACCCTCCGCGCACGGCCTGTCTGGCCTGCACGGTCAGCGAAGCCCCGGAAGGCGGCGTCTTCCCGATCCTGGGGGCCACCGCCGGGGTGCTGGGCTGCCTGGAGGCGGTGGAGGCGCTCAAGTACCTGACCGGCGCGGAGAGTCTGCTCACCGGGAGGCTCCTGTTCTGCGACCTGGAAACGATGCAGTTCCAGGAGGTGGCGCTGGGCAGGGATCCTGCCTGCCCGGTGTGCGGCGGGAGCTGACGGCGGCGGCCCAGGGGGCGGGGCCGCGCGCAGGGGCCGCCTGCGGAGGGACGCCCCAGGGGCCGCGCGGAGGGCGCCGTTTGACTCCCCGGCGGATCGCCCCGTACCTTTGAGGCGTGAACCGTCTCGCCGCAGAAAAGAGCCCCTACCTGCTGCAGCACGCCGACAACCCCGTGGACTGGTACCCCTGGGGAGAGGAGGCCTTCTCGCGGGCGCACCGCGAGGACAGGCCGGTGTTTCTCTCCATCGGCTACGCCACCTGTCACTGGTGCCACGTGATGGCGCACGAGAGCTTCGAGGACCAGGAGGCGGCGGCCGTCCTCAACCGCGCCTTCGTATGCGTCAAGGTGGATCGCGAGGAGCGCCCGGACCTGGACCAGCTCTACATGACGGTCTGCCAGGTCCTCACGGGAAGCGGCGGCTGGCCGCTGACCCTCATCCTGACCCCGGACAGGCGGCCCTTCTTCGCCGCCACCTACATACCCCGGGAGACCCGCTACGGGAGGGCCGGCCTGCTGGAGCTGGTGCCGCGGGTGGAGGAGCTGTGGCGGACCCGGCGCCAGGAGGTGGAGGCATCGGCCCGGCAGGTGAGCGGGGTGCTGGGGCGGCTCTCAGCAGCGGCGCCGGCCGCCAGAAGCCCCGACCAGGCGCTCGTTCGCGCGGGGCTTAAGGCGCTGGCCGATGGCTACGACGCCGAGTGGGGCGGCTTCGGCCAGGCGCCCAAGTTTCCCAACCCGGCGAACATCTTCTTTCTGCTGCGCTGCTGGCGGCGCCTCGGGGATGAGCGGGCCCTGGCGATGGCCGATCACACCCTGCGGCAGATGCGCCGCGGCGGCATGTACGACCAGCTCGGAGGGGGATTCCACCGCTACTCCACCGACCGCCGCTGGCGGGTCCCGCACTTCGAGAAGATGCTCTACGACCAGGCGCTGCTCGCCCTGGCCTACCTGGAGACCTTCCAGGCCGGCGGAGAGGGCGAGCACGCGGCTACCGCCGCCGGCATCCTGACCTACATCCTCCGGGACCTGCGCGCCCCGGAAGGGGCCTTCTTCTCGGCCGAAGACGCCGACAGCGAGGGTGAGGAGGGGCGGTTCTACCTGTGGGAGCATGGGGAGCTCGCCTCGGTCCTGGGGCAGGAGGGACTCCGGCGCTTCGGCGCGCTCTTTCCCGTCCAGCCGGAAGGGAACTGCCGGGAGGAGACCGGCGGACCGGAGGCCGGAAGGAACATCCTCTACCTGCGCCGGGATGCCGACCCTGGCCGGCTGGAAGTGGGGGAGCTGGCCGGCATGCGCGGCCGGCTCCTGGAGGCGCGCGGCCGCCGGCCCCGCCCGCTGCGGGACGACAAGATCCTTACCGACTGGAACGGACTGGCCATCGCAGCTCTGGCCCGCGCTTCGGCGGTGCTGGGCGAGCCCGGCTACGCGGAGGCGGCCGCCGAGGCGGCGGGCTTCATCTGGGAACGCCTGCGCGACGGCGGCGGGCTCCTGCACCGCTACCGGGACGGCCAGGCGCACATCCCGGCCTTCGCTTCCGACCATGCCTACCTGATCTGGGGGCTGCTGGAGCTCTACCAGGCGGCCTTCGACCCGCAGCACCTGTCCGCCGCCGCCGAGCTGCAGGAGATCATGCTGGAGCGCTTCGGGGACGGCCGGGGCGGGTTCTTCCTCACCGCCGCTGAGACCGGGACCCCTCTGGCGCGGCAGCGCTCCTCCGGGGACGGGGCGCTGCCCGCCGCCTCTTCGGTGGCGCTTCTCAACCTGCTGCGGCTGGCGGGCATCACCGGCAGCACCGCGTACCGCGACGCCGCGGAGAGAGTGGGCGCCGGCCTGGCCGCTCAGGCCGGGGAGCATCCCCTGGCCTGCATGTTCGCCCTCAGCGCCCTGGACTTCCAGATCGGGCCCTCTCACGAGGTGGTGGTGGCGGGAAGGCCGGGAGCGTCCGACACCGCCGCGATGCTGGCCGCGCTGCGCCGGCCCTTCCTTCCCTCCACCGTGCTGGTGCTCCGCCCCACGGACATCGCCGAGCCGCCCATCGTCTCCCTGGCGCCCTACACGCGGCCTCACCTCGACGTGGACGGCAGGGCCACCGCCTACGTCTGCCGGGAGCAGGCCTGCCGCCGCCCGGTGACGGAGCCCTCCCAGGCGCTGGGGCAGCTGCTGAGCTGAAGGCGGGCACCGGCGGCCTTGCGGCTTCCTGGATCCATGCCTTGCCGCCCGCGCGAGCTGGCGGTACCTTGTAACAAGCCCCGGCCGGCGCGGCTGGGGCGCAATCTTCAAAGACCGGGAGGAACCACTCATGGCAGCAGTCAGCTCGACGATGCTCCCTCTGGGGACAGGGGCCCCGGAGTTCAGCCTGCCCGACACGGACGGCAGGACCGTCTCGTTGAACGACTTCGCGGAGGCCCGCGCGCTGTTGGTCATCTTCATGTGCAACCACTGCCCGTACGTGAAGCACGTGCGCGACGCCCTGGTGGCGCTGGTCCGGGAGTACCAGGAGAAGGGGGTGGCCGTCGTGGGGATCAGCTCCAACGACGTCTCCACCTTTCCCGCGGACGCGCCCGAGAAGATGGCCGAGGAGGCGCGCCGCTACGGTTACACCTTTCCCTATCTCTACGACGAGACCCAGGAGGTCGCCAGGGCCTACCACGCCGCCTGCACCCCCGATTTCTTCCTCTTCGATTCGCAGCGGCGCCTGGTCTACAGGGGCCAGATGGACGACAGCCGCCCGGACTCGGGAAGGGCCGCCAACGGCGCGGACCTGCGGGAGGCGCTGGATGCGGTCCTGGCCGGAAGGCCCGCTCCGGAGAAGCAGAAGGCCAGCATGGGCTGCAGCATCAAGTGGAAGCCCGGCAACGAGCCTGACTACTTCCACGGCTGAAGCCGCCGGGACCGCCCGGCGCAACACATGAGGGGAGGGCCGATGCGGGGCTACCTCAGCGACGTGGCCCTCCGATGAACGAGGCGACCAACGAAGCGGCGCAGATGGCGCCGGCGCACAACACGTAGTTGGCTTCGATGCCCCACAGCTGGATCATCAACCCTCCTATCGCCGGTCCTGCGAAGGCCAGGCCATGACACGTGTATATGAACCCGATCGCCGAAGACAGTGACTCCTTGTCCGACACGTCGACGGCGGCGGTCAGAACCGCCGGGCTGATGGAGCTCGCGCCGCCGGCGGCCGCGAGCATGGCCATCACCAGGGGCCCGACGGGAACCAGCCCCACCGCGAGGGCGATAGCGCCGGACAGAAGGAGAGGAAGCGACAGCGCGGCGCGAGGTCCCCACCGGTGGTACGCGTATCCCAGGAGCGGCTTGGCGGCGACGGCCGCCGCAAAGTAAAGCGTGATCCCCAGGCCGATCACCGTGGTGCTCATGCCGAGCTTCTCTGCCGCCAGGATCGGGAAGAAACCGATCATGGGCTTGGTGCCGATCTCCTTGAGCGCATAGACGGCCGCCAGCAGCAACACGTTCCTGTTGCCAAGCACCTGCTTCGACAGCCTGCTCAGACTCTTCCAGACTCCGGAGCGCGTCCCGCGAGCCGCGCCTGGCGAACGGTTGGGGTATCTCCATGCCAGCATCGGAATCAAGACCGCCGCGGGCATCGTGCAGGCCAGTATGGCATTCCGCCAGCCGGCGGCCTGAGCCACCAGGGCCTGGATTGCCGGGATCGCGCTGGCCCCGACGCTTCCCATCAGGCCATGCACCGAGATCGCCAGACTCTTTTTCTCCGGAAATCGGTCCGCCACCAGCGCCGTTCCGCACGAATGATAGGTGGCATTCCCCGACCCGGCCACAAACGACAGCAGAAGAAGCGGCGCGAAGGCGCCAGCCCACTGCATGCCTGCGAAACAGACAGAGGAAAGCAGCATGCCGGAGATGATCACGTACTTCTTCCTGCCGCTGTGATCTGCAAACGCCGAAATCGGGTATACGAAGAGGAAGGCGGATACACTGAAGGCGCTCAGCAGCAATCCGGCCTTGAAGGCCTGCAGACCCAGCTCTGCGACGATCAGGGCCAGCACCGGAACGAGCATATGCGAGAAGCCGTCGCTCAAGCCATGCGCCGAGCCAATCAACAATAGATCCGCGTAGTCACGGGGGTGGAAATGGAATGGCCGTTCAGCATCTTTGCTGTCGCGGCGGCGTGACGGTGCAGCGCTCATGAGACAACTCTGGGATGTGCGGCCTGGAGCGACTTCCCTGAAGTCACTGCGCAGGCTCCGGCTGGCTATCCTGACGAGCCTCTCGCACTCTCGCTATTGTACCGTCCTGGCTGCGACAGCGGAAATAAGAAATCCTAATGGCCTCATAAAAATATTCAATTTGACGGTCCACGAGACGCTTTCTACAATCTCGATATCGATGCCGAGACGCCGTTATCGGTTGGATGAAAGGGGGTGATTGGAGACGTCGATACCTGGCCAATCCTGAGGAAACCAAATCTTAAGAAGAAGGAGGTCCGAAATGCGAAGAATCATTGTGAGTGTCCTCATCCTTGCGCTGTTTGTGACTGCAGGCCTCTTCGCGGGCGGCAAGCAGGAGAAGGCGGAAGCCGCCGCGGAGTCGTTTCAGCAGATCATGGAGAAGCTCGGTTGGGAGGAGAACGCCGTCGCCAGGCTTACCGCTCCCCGCTGGCAGCCGCCGGAGGGCTGGCAAGTCATCGCGGAGAACGTCGATTCCATAAGCGTCATCAACTCCGGTTCGCTCAGCGGCGATCCGGCAACGGAAGTGACAGGAAAGCGCTTCGAGGAGGCCACCGGAATCAAGGTCAAGTACATCGTGGTCCCCTCCGCGGCCAGCGTGCGCCGCGGAACGACCATCCTGATGGCGAAATCCAAGGAGGCCGACGTCGTCTACGTCAAGCCCTACGTTCTCAAGGACTGGGAGCGGGCCGGCTGGCTCGAGCCGATCGATTTCATGTACCGGCCGGACCCGCAGGTACCGGAGCTCTACACCGACGCGAACACGAAGGCGTCGAGCTACGACGGGCACTGGTACGCCACTCCCTGGATGGCCAGGTACGGCGAGCTGCTGTACCGCAAGGATCTGCTGGAGGAGATGGGCGCCGCCGGTCCGCCGGCCACCTGGGAGGAGCTGGTCGAATACGGCAGGAAGCTGACCTCGGGGGGAACCTGGGGATTCGGGTTCTACACCGGTGACGTGTATCCCCTGGGCTTCTCGATCAACCTGCACAGCCTGCTGTACTCCGCCGGGATCAGGCCCGACGACATCGTGGACGCCAGAGGGGTTCCCCACTACGACTTCGCCGAGGCGGTCAAGTCCCTGGAGTTCATGACCAGGTGCGTGCAGGACTACAAGATCTCGCCGCCGGCGGTGACCGTTTCCTCCGACACGGATACCTACGAGATGTTCGTGGCCGGAAAGCTGGCGATGTCCTTTCAAAACACCTGGGTCAACGGAGACCTCAAAAAGGAATGGCCGCTGGACAAATGGGCCATCGCGCCGATCCCCGTATCCGGCGGATGGCAGGGTCTGACCGAGGGCACGATGGCCACCAAGGTGGATGCCCGCTTCTACGCCATCAACCGCTACACCGACCCCTGGAAGAAGGCCGCGGGGGCGCTCTTCATGGACTGCTTCCGCAGCTACGAGGCCATGAAGAACCAGGAGGTCGTCGAGGGCAACCAGGCGCTCATGCCCAGGGTCTACCAGGATCCCCAGGTCATCGAGGAGGTCCCCTACAGCGACGTCATCGTCTCGATGGGAAAGAACGCCTATTCGACCCTCTACAACAACGGAGATGCAGTCGTGGAGACACTGATGGAGTGGGGCAACAAGGCGATCACCGGGTCGGTATCCTCAGAGAAAGCCCTGAGCGAGGCCCAGGGCACGATCGAGGATTTCTTCCCCAAACAGTAGAGCCCCGAGAAGAGCGGTCCCTGGGACGCGATGCGGGCAGCTGCCGCTGGCAACGGAGCCAGCCCGGCAGTTGCCCCTTCGCGCCGGCCGCCCCTGTCTGAGAGAGGAATGGCAAAAGAGGAACGGTAATAATGAAGAACAAAGCGAGGCCGGGCGTGTCCGAGTTCCTGGACAGGCACTTTGTGACTGTAGCCCTTGCCCCTTTCGTCCTGGCCATTGCGGCGGCCTGCATCGTTCCGTTGGTCATGGTGCTGGTGGACAGTCTGTTCATAGACAGGCCCGGGAGGTTCGAGTTCGCCGGACTGGGCAACTACTTCTCCATCTTCACCAGCAAGGCTTTCTACGGGGATCTTCTGCGGACCGTGGAGTACGCTGGTCTTTCCTCCCTGTTTGCCTTCCTAATCGGGCTGGGGCTGGCCATGGCCCTGAATCAGGAGATCCGCGGGAGGGGTTTCTTCCGGGTCTGGGCCCTGTACCCGTGGGCGGTTCCACCGGTCGTCGCCGGGTTCATGTTCAAGTGGTTCTTCAACGAGGTCTACGGAGCCGGGAATGATCTGCTGATTCGCGCCGGCATGGGAGCAGTGAACTGGCTCTCGGACCCCGGGATCGCCATGGGCGTGCTGATCGCCTGCGACACCTGGGTGCGGGTACCCTTCGTGCTGATCATACTGCTGGCCGGGCTGCAGACCGTTCCCAAGGTGCTCTACGAAGCCGCCGAGATCGACGGGGCTTCGGCGGCCATGCTCTTTCGCCATATCACCCTCCCCTATCTGGTGGCTCCCATAAGGGTGGCGATGCTGGTGGTGACCATGTTCGCCTTCAGAATGATCGACATCATGATGGTCCTTACCGGCGGAGGCCCGGGCAGAGCGACGCACCTCTTCGCCGCTTACATCTACAAGCAGGGTTTTCGGTTCCTCCGGTTCGGCCATTCGGCCGCAGCAGCGGTGGTGATGATTCTCGCGACGCTGCTGATCGTGGCGGCCTACAACCTCCTTCTGAGACCGCAAGTCAGGGTGAGCAAATGACCGTCAGAGGAAGGACTCTGCTGAGAAGCCGGGTAGCCTACGTCTTGATCCTCCTGTTCCTCCTGGTGAGCCAGCTGCCGATCTACTGGATGTACATCACTTCGTTCAAGACCCAGGACGAAATCTATGGAGACCCGACCTGGTTTCCCCGGTCATTCACGCTGCAAAACTACAAGGAGGTGCTGAGCGCCCAGCAGGGCAGAAACTTTTCCTACTACATACGGAACTCGGTGGGGATTTCCTTGATCGTCACTGTGATCATGCTCGTGTTGGGTACGAGCTCAGCGTACGCCTTCAGTCACTTCCGGTTCCGTGCTGGTGGCATACTCCTGTTCCTGATCATTGCTTCGCGAGTCATACCACCCATATCGCTGGTGATTCCCTATTTCAAAATATCCGAGACTCTCCACCTGAGAGATACCTGGCTCGCGCTCATCTGGGTGGACGTGTACCTCTATCTGCCCTTCGCGGTGTGGCTGTTAAAGGGGTTCTTCGACACGGTCCCCGCCGAGCTGCCTGAATCCGCCAGAGTGGATGGATGCACGAATGCCGGCGCGTTCGTCAGAGTGGTCCTCCCGGCCGCTCTGCCGGGAATCGCATCGGCGGCGATTCTGGTCTTCCTGCTCTCCTGGAACCACTTTTTGTTTCCCCTGGTGCTGACCTCCACGGAAAGCGCGAGAACCATACCCGTGGGTGTATACGACTACGTGGGCGACTACTTCGTGAACTGGGGCAACATGGCCGCTGCCGGAGTAATAGCGAGCATCCCTGCCCTGCTCTTTCTCATCCTTTTTTCCAGATGGCTGATATCGGGGCTGCTCTCCGGGGCGATGAAGGAATAGATCACGGGACCGAGGAGGTGGTGAATGGTGCCGACAAAGGCCGAAAAGCTCAGGACCATGTTGCAGGAGAAAGCCCTGGTGGTCGGAGTGGGCGCAAGAGATGCCCTCGACGCGAAGCTGATCGAAAAAGCCGGGTTCGACTTCGTGTGGTCGAGCAGCCTCGGCGTGTCTGCTTCCTATGCGGTGCCGGACGCAAATCTGGTTTCGATGAATCAGTACCTGGAAGCCGCCCGCTCCATGAACGAGGTCATCGACATCCCGGTGGTGGCGGACTGTGATACCGGATACGGCAACGTGAACAATCTGATCTACGCGGTCAAGCTCTTCGAACAGGCCGGAATCGCCGCCATCAGCATAGAGGACAAGAAGTTTCCCAAGGACAACAGCCTGCTGAGCGGCGGAAGGCAGGAACTGGCGCCCATCGAGGAGTTCGAAGGCAAGATCAGGGCGGCGAAGGCCGCCCAGGGAAGCGAGAGCTTCCTGGTAATCTCCAGGGTGGAGGCGCTGATCGCCGGCTGGGGGCAGGAGGAAGCGTACCGCCGGGCAAGGCGCTACAGCGAGGCAGGGGCCGACATGATTCTAATCCACTCAAAATCCAGGACTCCAGAGGAAATCGTCGAGTTCGTGACTGCCTGGGATCAGAAGGTCCCGCTGGTGCTCGTCCCCACCACATACCCGCAGCTTACGGAAAAGAAGATGCTCCAGTTGGGAAAGGTCAAGCTGGTCATCTATGCCAACCAGCCCTTGCGCGCGGCCATAAGGGCCGAGGAGGAGCTTCTCGCTGAGATACGGAAAGCTCGCGGGGTGCATACCGTGGAGGAACGGATCGCTGCGGTCGGAAGGGTCTTCGACCTGCAGGGCGTCCCCGCGATGAAGGAAAACGAAGCAAGATACCTGTCATAGTGAGGAGGAGGGCCTGTTGAGCGCGCGTCAAGTAGGTTTCATCGGCCTGGGGGAGGTGACAACGACCCTCTCCCGAGAGCTGGTCCGCAATGGGGCTAAGGTGCGGGCCTTCGATACCCTGTCCGCCACGCCCGGCGGGAGGAAGATCCTGGAAGAACGCATCGCGGGGTCCGGGGTGAAGCTTTCCACTCTGGAAGAGGTGGCAGCCGATTCTCATTACGTCCTGTCGGCGGTGCCCACGCAGGAGGCGGTGAGTGCAGCCCGGGCTGCTTCGCCGCACCTGAAGAGGCAAACCATCTACGTGGACATGAACTCGACCAGCCCCGCTGACAAGATAGCCATCGGCAGAATCATAGAGGCCTCGGGAGCCCGGTACGTCGAGGCAACCATCCTGGGCGCAATCGGAGCGGGAGGAGCGGCAACGCGAATCATCATCGCGGGAACGGAAGGGGAAAAGGTCGCTGCAGAGCTGTCCGATCTTGGCCTGAACGTGGAGTACTACGCCAGCGAAGTCGGCAGGGCCTCCATGTTCAAGATGCTGCGCAGCGTGTTCTCCAAAGGCCTGGAGTGCATCCTGATCGAGCTCCTGCTGGCCGGCCGGCGCGCCGGCATCGAGGACGACCTCTGGAGCGAGGTCTGCCGTTTCATGCGGGATCATCCCTTCGACACGGTAGCCGACAACTGGATCAGGACGCATCCGGTGGCCTGCGAGAGACGGTACCACGAGATGGTCCAGGTCAATGGAACGCTTCGTGCGCTGAATCTCGATGCGCCGATGAGCAGGGCCGCTGAGTCCTTCTTTCTGCGGTCCTGCGGGCTGGGGGTCGGAGAGGCCTTCCAGCAGAAGCCCGAGTCACGCGGCACGGTGCTCCAGTACCTGGAGTCCCGGATCAACAACGAGGCCTAGGAGGAGAGCAGGCGGGAACTGGAGACAGAGCCATGGAAGTCGAGCAGATCAGGGTAGAGCTCATCAGGCTGAAGCGATTCGTTCGCGATGTCTTTGAAGCACTTGGAGTACCGGCCGAAGAAGCGTGGGTGTGCGCTGACGTGCTGGTCACCGCCGACGAGCTGGGCATTCACTCTCACGGTGTCAACAGACTCAAGCGGATCTACTACGATCGCATCCGGCTCGGTGTTCAGAAGCCTTTGACCCACTTCGAAGTCGTCCGGGAAGGGCCTGCCACCGCCGTGGTGGACGGTCATCACGGAATGGGCCAGGTGATCGCGGCCCGATCCATGGAGCTGGCGATTGAAAAGGCCCGATCCTCCCAGATCGGCATGGTGACCGTCCGCAACTCGACCCACTACGGGATCGCCGGCTACTACGTGCGCCTGGCCTGCGACGCAGGAATGATCGGGATCACCGGTACGAATGCACGCCCCAGGGTGGCTCCCACCTTCGGAGTGGAGAGCATCCTGGGGACCAACCCCCTTTCCTTCGGTCTGCCCACGGACGAGGAGTTCCCCTTCGTGCTGGATTGCGCCACCTCCATCGGCCAAGTGGGGAAGATCGAGGCCTACGCCAAGGAGGGCAAGCCTGTGCCGGGAGACTGGGTCGTCGGAAAGGACGGCGAAGCTCGAACGGACGCAGCACAGGTTCTGGCCGAAATCGGCGAGGGTACCTGCAGCCTGGTCCCGCTTGGGGGCATCGGAGAGGAGAGAGGCGGCCACAAGGGATACGGGCTCGCCTGCGTCGTCGAAATCCTTTCGGCCGCGCTTCAGGGGGGCAGCTATCTGAAGATGCTCTCCGGAACGCGGGAAGGTAGAAAAGTCCCCTACGCCCTGGGCCACTTCTTCATGGCCATCGACGTGGCCGCGTTCGTCGAACCGGCTTCGTTCGCCTCCACGGCAGGATCGATCCTGCGAGAGCTCCGCGGCTCGCAGAAGGCGGCGGGCCAGGAGCGCATCTACACGGCCGGTGAGAAGGAGCACCACTATCGTCTCGACAACCGGGAGCACGGCTGCCCCTTGTCCGAAAAAGTGACGGAGGAGCTGAGGGAGATCGCCAAGGAACTCGGTCTGGAAGAGAGGCTGCCCTTCTAGCCCGGGACATGCCCGCAAAGGAACCGGATGAAGGTCTCCACGAGCTTGCTCTTGTAACGCTTGCGGGGATAGACGATCAGGAAACGCCGCGCAAGCTTCATGTCTCTGACACACACCTTGAAGAGCGTGCGGGATTCGATCTCGTTCTTGACGGCGATCTCGGAAATGATGCCGTAACCGACTCCGCTTTCCACCGCCGACTTGACCGCCTCGGCGCTTCCGAGCGTCAGGACCGTGTTGATCTCCGACAGAGCGACGCCGTTGCTGCGCAGCCAGCGTCTGAACATCTCCCGGGTCCCCGACCCCTTCTCCCTGAGCACGCCCGGCGCTGCGGCCACCTCCTCGATGGAGAGGCACTTTCTGTCCCTCCAGGGATGGGTCTCGTTCACCACGAGCACGAGCTCATCGGTAAAGTAGGGCGCGACCACGAACTGCTTCAGGGATATCGGCTCACTGACGATCACAAAGTCGAAGACCTGTTCTTTGATGGACTGAGCCAGCGAGCCGCTGTCGCCCATGTGCATGACGATGTCGACCTGGGGGTAGTTCTGCTTGAGAGCTCCCAGGACCCTGGGGAGGTGGTAGGTACCCAGCAGCGAAGCGACACCGATGCGAACCTCGCCCTTCAATTCGGACATGGTGCGGGCTATGTCTTCCTTCGCCTGTTCGTACTGTTCCAGAATCCGTTCGGCGTGGGAAAAGAGGATCCTGCCCGACTCGGTCAGATGGATCTGGTTGTGAAGGCGGGTAAACAGACGGGTATTGTACTCGTCTTCGAGCTTCTTTATCTGAAAGGTCACGGCCGGCTGGGTGAGAAAAAGAATATCCGCGGCCCTGGTGAAGCTCCCCAGCTTCGCCACCGTGTAGAATGCCTTCAGGCTGAAGTCCATTCGCCGAATGCTATAATGCCTGACCGGTGTTGTCAATGTTACGCACAACAGAACGCCGCGCTTGACTTTCCCGCCGGAGCGGCTACAATTGCTGCAAATGCTTCAAATCGGATTTTGATACGAATTTTAGAAACCGGGAGGAACCCCGTGGATCTCGACAAGGTGAGAGTGAATGGAGCCCGCCTCAGGCAGAGCCTCGAAGAGATGGCCCGCATCGGAGCCACGCCGGGTGGAGGCGTCCAGCGCCTGGCACTGTCCGCCGAGGACAGGCGGGCCAGAGAGCTGTTCATCCGCTGGCTGAAGGAGCTGGACCTGGAGGTCACGGTCGACCAGATGGGAAGCATCTTCGGCAGGCGGCCGGGGAGGAGCAATGACCTGCCGCCCGTGATGAGCGGCTCGCACATCGACAGCCAGCCCAAAGGGGGCCGTTTCGACGGCATCCTGGGGGTGATGGGCGCTGTGGAGGTGATGCGCACCCTGCACGAGAAGAAGATCGAGACCGAGCGCCCAGTGACGATCGTGGACTGGACCAACGAGGAAGGCTCTCGTTTCGCTCCGGCGATGATTGCCTCGGGGGTGTGGGCCGGGGCGCTGGACCGCGACTGGGCCTACGCCCGCACGGACATCAACGGCAAGAAGCAGGGAGAGGAGCTGGAGCGCATTGGTTTCAAGGGCAAGGCGGAGGCGCGGAAGTTCCCGCTGCACGCCTACTTCGAGTACCACATCGAGCAGGGACCCATCCTGGAGCGCGAGGGCAAGACTATCGGCGCTCCCAAGGGCATCGTCTGCCTGCACTGGTACGACGTCTACCTGACCGGCACCGCCAACCAGGTGGGGCCCACCCCGATGGAAGGACGCCACGACGCCCTTTGCGCCGCCGCCGAGATGATCCTGAAGGTCAACCAGGTCCCGGAGAAGATGGGCGGCAACCTGGTGGCCACGGTGGGAGAGATCCAGAACTACCCCAACTCGCGCAACATCATTCCCGACCGGGTCCATTTCACCGTGGACCTGCGCTCCTGGGATGACGAGCTGGCCATCCGCGCCTGGGAGTCGCTGAAGAAGGACTTCCAGCAGATCGCCGACCGCCGGGGCACCCCCATCGGCATGGAGGAGACCTGGCGCTGCCCCCACGCCCCCTTCGACGAGCGGCTGGTGCAGCGCGTCCTGGAAACCGCCGAAGAGCTGGGCTACTCGAGGCTGCACATGGTAAGCGGAGCGGGTCACGACGCGAGCTACGTCAACCAGGTAGCCCCCACCGCCATGATCTTCGTCCCCTCCATCGGCGGCCGCAGCCACGTGGAGGTGGAGAAGACCACCTGGGAGGACTGCGAGAAGGGGGCCAACGTCCTGCTGCACAGCATACTGAAAAGCGCAAACGAGAAGTAGCGCCGGTGCGCAGCCAGGACAGGAAGCTCACCGACCGCCGGGCCATCGAGGAGCTGCTCAGCAGGGCGCAGGTGGGGCGGCTGGGGCTGGCCGACCCTGCCTCTCCTGCCCCCCTCCCCTACGTGGTCCCGGTCCACTTCGCCTACCGGGCGGGGCGTCTCTACGTTCACTGCGCACCCGCCGGGATGAAGCTGGAGATCCTGCAGCGGAACGATCGCGTCTGCCTGGAAGTTGACGAGCTGCTGGGCGTGCGGCCCGCCCGGACCGCCTGCGGCTACTCCACGGCCTATCGCAGCCTCATCGCCTTCGGGCGGGCCCGCCTTCTGGACTCGCCGGCGGAGAAACGCGACGCCCTGGAGGCCCTGGTGGAGAAATACGCCTCGCGACGCCTGCCCGTGGACGAGGCGGCGCTGGCGACGGTGGCCGTTCTGTCGATCCAGGTCCAAAGGATCACCGCCAAGGCGGCCCCCGAGACCGGCTGACGCTTCCGCTTCCCCCCTCACCTCTCGCCTCCTTTGTGCGGCTGCGCTATAATCGCGGCAACGCATGCGCCTGGAGGAACAGCGATGAAGAGCACCGCCCAGTATATGCTGGCCGCCCGCAAGGCGGGCCTGGGGATTCCCGCTTTCAACATTCCCTACCTGCCGATGGTGGAACCGGTGGCGCAGGCGGTGGTGGACGAGGACTCCTTCGCCCTGATCGAGGTGGCCCGCCTGGAATGGGAGAAGTTCGAGAGCCGCAGCCTGGAGTCGGTGGCCGAGGAGTTTCAAAGGTGGGCGAACCTGGATCACCTGCGGCTGCACCTGGACCACATCCCGGTGGTGGACGAGGATCACAGGCGGGTGGAGTATCTGCCTCTCATTCACCGGGCCATTCGCGCCGGCTACGGATCGGTGATGCTGGACGGCTCCCGCCTCTCCCTGGAGGACAACATCCGCGCCACCCGTGAGGTGGCGGAGGCCGCGCACGCTGCGGGCATCCCCTGCGAAGCCGAGCTCGGTGCAGTGCTGGGCCACGAGGAGGGCCCCATGCCGCCCTACGAGGAGCTGTTTCGCTCCGGCAAGGGATTCACCGACCCCGAGGAAGCGCAGCGCTTCGTGCAGGAGAGCGGCTGCGACTGGCTTTCCGTGGCCGTCGGCAGCGTCCACGGGGCCATCTCCCGGGCCCAGCGCGATGGGAAGAAGGTGGAGGCCCGCCTGAACCTGGAGCATCTGCAGAGGCTCTCCGAGGTCACGGGCATCCCGCTGGTGCTTCACGGGGGCTCCGGGATCCGGCCGGAGCACGTGCGCCGGGCCTTCACTCAGGGCATCAGCAAGCTCAACGTGGGCACGGAGATCCGCCAGGTCTACGAGGCGGCGTTGCGCCGGTCCGGGAGCGTGGAGGCGGCCTCGGAGGCCCTTTACGGCCGGACCCGCGAGCTGATCCGGGAGGTGTACGGGCTTTCCGGTTCCCGGGGCAGGCTGTGAGCCTCCTGGGCATCGACGTGGGGACCACGGGCTGCAAGGCGGTGGTCTTCACGGCGGAAGGGGCGCTGCTGGCCTCGGCCTACCGGGAGTACGACTACCGGGCCGCCCGGCCGGGGGAGGCGGTGCTGGATTCCCGGGCCGTCTGGGGGAAGATCCGCGGCGCGATTCGAGAAGCCTGCGGCTCGGCGGAGGAGCCGGTCCAGGCGCTGGCGGTCTCCTCCATGGGAGAGGCGGTGGTTCCGGTGAGCCGGGACCGCTCGATCCTGGGCCCCTCGATCCTGAACTTCGACACCCGCGGCCAGGAATACCTGCCGCAGCTCCGCTCCGCCGTGAGCGACGAGGAGCTGTTCCGTCTGAACGGCAACACCTGGGGAAACGTGTACGGCGTCACCAAGCTGATGTGGCTCCGGGAGCACCGGCCTGCGCTGTACGAACGGGCCGATCGCCTGCTGCTATGGGCCGGCTTCGTGGCCTTCATGCTGGGGGGCGAACCGTCGGTGGACTACTCCCTGGCCAATCGCACCCTGCTGTTCGACCTGGACGCCCGGGAGTGGTCGGACCGGCTGCTTTCCCTTTCGGGGCTGGACCGGGAGAAGCTACCGCGGCCGGTGCCCGCGGGCACCGTGGTCGGCAGGCTGCGCCCGGAGCTTGCCCCGGAGCTGAACGTGCCGGCAGGCACTCCCATCGTCATCGGGGCGCACGATCAGTGCTCCAACGCGGTGGGCTGCGGGGTGACCCGCAGCGGCAGCGCCATGTTCGGCATGGGGACCTATCTGTGCGTCTTGCCCGTGTACACGCAGCGCCCCGCCGCCGGGTTGATGGTCCCACGCGGCCTCCCGGCGGAGCACCATGCGGTGCCTGACCGGTTCGTGACCTTCATCTACAACATGTCCGGCGCCATCGTGAAGTGGTTCCGCAACACCGCGGCCGCCGAGGAGCACCGCCAGGCGCAGGAGCGCGGGGAGGACGCCTACGATCGGCTCTTCGCCGAGCTGCCTTCCGGGCCGAGCAGCCTGACGGTGCTGCCGCACTTCTGTCCCATGGGGCCGCCGGAGTTCCAGAGCGACTCCAGCGGCGTCATCACCGGCCTCACCCTGGAGACCAGGCGCGGCGACATCCTCAAGGGCATCCTGGAAGGGGCGCTGTTCTCCATGCGCGAGGGGGTGGAGCTGCTTCCCCAGGTGGGGATCACCGTGGAGAGCTACCGCGCCGCCGGAGGCGGCAGCCGCTCGGAGCACTGGGTGCAGCTGTGCTGCGACATCCTGGACCGGCCCTTCATCCGGCCGCGTGTGACCGAGGCCGGCGCGCTGGGCGCCGCGGTGGCCGCCGGCGCGGGGACAGGGCTGTTCGACTCCATGGACCAGGGGGCGGAGGCCATGGTCCACCTGGACCGCACCTTCGAGCCTCGCCCCGAGCGGGTGCGCCTCTACGACGAGCGCTACGAACGCTACCGCCGGCTCTGGCCGCTTCTCAGGGAGTTCCTCACGGGCCGGCCCTGAAGCCGCTGCCGGCCTACGCGTCCTCTCGGCTCACCCGGCGACCAGGGCGCCGCCGGCTCTGGCCGCTTCTCAGGGAGTTCCTCACGGGCCGGGCCTGAAGCCGCTGCCGGCCTACGCGTCCTCTCGGCTCACCCGGCGGCCAGGGCGCCGCCGGCGGCCTGCGCGCGGCAGGCGCCTCAGCCCGGCGTGATCACGTAGGTGATGCGCCCGGTAACGTTGCCGCCGCCGCTCGCGGGGGTGAACTTCCAGCGCCGCAGCGCGTCCTCGACCGCCGTGTCCACGTCGCTGATCCCCGAGCTCTTCTCCACCTCCAGGCCGATGAGCACCCCCGCAGGAGTCAGGATGAACCCCACGGTCACCACGAGCTGCCTTGCCTCGCGCTTCACCCAGTCCGGGATCTGCGGCTGGGGGGTGGCCATGGTGTCGCGCCCCTCGGTGGGGTTGTCGAACTCGATCACCGCTCCGTCGCCTCCCGCGCCGGCGGCCGCCGGGGAGGCCACCCCGCCGGAGCCGGCC
>CAZBDU010000101.1:0-3118 GCA_964490725.1 uncultured Spirochaetaceae bacterium
CCCCGGCCGCCGCGCCGCGGCTTGCCTACCGAAAGGAGGCCGTGATAGATTCGTCCGCATGGAACTGATGAAGCGAACGGTCACCTGCGGAGAGCTGCGGCGCGAGGACGCGGGCCGGCGGGTCACCCTCAACGGCTGGGTGCACCGCCACCGCGACCACGGCGGAATCCGCTTCCTGGACCTGAGGGACCGCTACGGCCTGACGCAGGTAGTGGTGGATGCAGACGCCCCGCAGGAGCTGCGCCTTTTGGCTCAGGAGCTCAAGTTCGAGTACACCGTGGCCGTGGAGGGGCTGGTGCGCCTGCGCCCGGAGGCCATGGTCAACCCCGGCATGGACACCGGCCAGATCGAGGTGCAGGCCGAGAAGCTGACGATCCTGGCCCGCTCGCGGGTGCTGCCGTTCATGATCGACGAGGTGAGCGACGCCCGGGAGGAGCTGCGCTTCAAGTACCGCTACCTGGACCTGCGCTCCTTCTCCATGCAGCGCAAGATCCGCCTGCGCCATCAGGTGGCCTTCGCCGTTCGCGAGTATCTAACGGGTCGGGGTTTCTACGAGATCGAGACCCCCACGCTAATCCGCTCCACTCCGGAGGGGGCGCGGGACTTCCTGGTCCCCTACCGGCAGCAGGCGGGCAAGTTCTTCGCCCTGCCCCAGTCGCCGCAGCTGTACAAGCAGCTCCTGATGGTGAGCGGCTTCGACCGCTACTTCCAGATCGCCCACTGCTTTCGCGACGAGGACGCCCGGGGCGACCGGCAGATCGAGCACACCCAGATCGACCTGGAGATGAGCTTCGTGTCCAGGCAGGACGTGTTCCAGGTGATCGAGGGCATGCTGGCGCACGTGTTCGGGGAGACCCTGGGCAGGGAGCTCGCCACGCCCTTCCCCAGGCTGAGCTACCAGGACGCCATGGACCGCTACGGCACGGACAAGCCGGACCTGCGCTTCCAGATCGAGCTCCAGGACCTGGGGGAGCTGGCCGGGCGGGCGGAGTTCGAGGTCTTCCGCAAGGCCCTGGCCGCGGGGGGGACGGTGAGGGCGCTGGTGGCCCCGGGGTGCGACGGGTACTCCCGCAAGCAGATCTCCGAGCTGGAGGAGACCGCAAAGGTCTACGGAGCCAGGGGGCTCGCCTGGATGAAGGTGACCGAGACCGGACTGGACGGCGGGGTGGCGCGCTTCTTCGCCGCCCAGGCGGCGGCGGTGGAGGAGGAGCTCGGGGCCCGCCCGGGGGACCTGATCCTCATGGTGGCCGACGAGTGGAAGCGCGCCTGCACCGCGCTGGGGGCGGTCCGCACGCAGCTGGGCCGTCAGCTGGGCCTGGCCGATCCCCAGGGCTTCTACTTCTGCTGGATCGTGGACTTCCCGCTTTTCGAGTGGAACGAGGAGGAGAAGAAGTGGGACCCGGCCCACCACATGTTCTCCATGCCGCAGGAGCGCTACCTGGAGGTGCTGGAGAAGGACCCCGGCGCGGTGAAGGGCGACATCTACGACCTGGTATGCAACGGCACGGAGCTCGCCTCCGGCTCGATCAGGATCCACGACCCCCAGCTCCAGCAGCGGGTTTTCAACGTCGTGGGGCTGCCCCCCGAGGAGGCCCAGCGCCGCTTCGGCTTCCTGCTGGAGGCCTTCCAGTACGGGCCGCCGCCGCACGGCGGCATCGCTCCGGGGCTGGACCGCCTGGTGATGCTCCTGGCCGGGGAGTCCTCCATCCGCGAGGTGATCGCCTTCCCCAAGAACACCCTGGGCATGTCCCTGATGGACGAGGCCCCGGCGGAGGTGGACCCGCGGCAGCTCCAGGATTTGCACATCCGCGTCGTACCCCAGGATGAGTGAGACCGGGCCGGCAGCGCCCGGGGAGATCACCCACCGACTGCTCGCCTGGTTCTTCCGGCACCGGCGGCAGCTGCCCTGGCGGGAGGAAAGCGACCCCTACCGGATCTGGGTGAGTGAGATCATGCTGCAGCAGACCCAGAGCTCCACAGCCGGCCCCTACTACCTGCGCTGGCTGCAACGCTTTCCCGACCTCCCCTCCCTGGCGGCCGCGGAGGAGCAGGAGGTCCTGAAGTGCTGGGAGGGGCTGGGCTACTACAGCCGCGGCCGCAACCTCCTGGCGGCGGCCCGCCAGGTGCAGGCCCGGTGGGGAGGGCGCCTTCCCTGCGATCCCGCCCGGCTGCGCGAGCTTCCCGGCCTGGGCAGGTACACCGCCGCGGCGGTGGCCAGCATCGCCTTCGCCGTGCCCGTGGCCGTGGTGGACGGAAACGTGATCCGCGTGGTCTCCAGGCTGCTGGCCGACGCAGGCGATCCCGCCTCTCCCGCCTTCCGGCGGCGGCTGGCCTCCTTCGTGGAGTCCACCTTCGGCGGCAACCACCCGGGCTGGGTGAACCAGGCCTGGATGGAGCTGGGCGCCCTGGTCTGCCGGCCCTTTCCGGACTGCCCGGCGTGCCCGCTGCGCCTGCACTGCCGGGCGGCCAGGGAGGGCAGGACCGGGGAGCTGCCCTCCCCGCGCAGGCGGCGGGCCGTTCCGGTGCGCCGCGGGATGTGCCTCCTGGTGGTGCCGCCCGGCGTCGCGGCTCCGGAAGCGGCGGCGCCCTGGGCCGTGGGAGAGTCCCTGCGGAGCTCGGGCACCGCCCTGGCTCTGCTGCGGCGGCCCGGGAAGGGCCTGCTGGGCGGCCTGTGGGAGCTGCCCAACTTCCTCGGCGAGGCCGGCGAGGAGGAGCGCTTCCTGCAGGAAAGCTCTCTTACGGTGCTGCGCGAGTTCCGGGAGGAGCTCCGGCACCGCTACTCACACTTCGAGGTGCGCCTCCGCCCGGTCCTGGCCCGGGCCGGGCCGGACACGCGCTTTGCCGGCTGGCCCGAACAGCGCTGGGTGCTCCCACATGAGCTGGCGACCTATCCGCGCCCGCGGGTGCACATCCGGGCCATGGAGCTGTTCGACCTGACCGGCTACTCCTCGAGCCCGTAGAACTGCAGATCAGAAGCGAGCTTCTTGTTCGTCGGCACGGCGTTGTAGATGCCGTACAGGCCGGCGGCAGCGGCCCCGTAGAGGTGCCAGTGGGTCACCGAGAGCAGGTAGGCGGCGGCGGCGCAGATACCCCCCCCGCCCGGCCCCCCCCCCCCGCG
>CAZBDU010000101.1:3128-4431 GCA_964490725.1 uncultured Spirochaetaceae bacterium
GGGCCCCCCTGTGCTGGGGGGGGGGGGGGGCGCCAGCCCCCCCCCCGCGCCGGGCACCGCCACCAGGCTCTCCTCGTAGACCTGGAACCAGGAGAACTCCACCCTCCGGTGCTTCAGCACCCGGGCATTGAAGGCGGTGCGGATCAGCACCGGGAGAGCGATCCCGCAGAGACCCGCCAGCACCAGCAGGGCCAGCCCCCAGGCCTGCTCGCTTCCCAGCGGCGGCTCCAACCGAACGCGGAACCGGTGCAGGATGAGCGCCGCGGCGATCAGGGCCAGGGCGGTGGCCGTGACGCCCCAGAACAGCCCGACCATCCTGCGAACCAGGAGATTCGTGCGCTCGCGCATGGACACCAACGATAAGGCTTTTCACAGGAAAAGAAAAGGGGCAGCGAAGGTCGTCCGGCAAGCCGGGACGGCTAAAGGGCCGGGGGCGGCAGGCCGACAATACGAAGTGGAATGAATCGTCCCTTCCCGCCAGCGTACGCCCTCCGAGTGCTCCTTTCGGCGGCGCTGCTTCTCCTGTGGCTGCTGGCCGCTCCCGGCGGCTCCGCCCAGCCTCTGTCTACACGCCCGCCCCTGGCCTGGGCCGCCCGCAACGGCCAGCTCGAAATCGCCCGTCTGCTGATCCAGCAGGGGGCGAACGTGAACGGACGCGACGTGTGGGGCAGCACCCCCCTGCACCTGGCCGTGGGCTACCCCGACATCGTCGACCTGCTGATCGCAAGCGGGGCGAACGTCAACCTCAGGGATGGGTTCGGCAACACGCCCCTGCACCTGGCGGTGCGGCAGCCTTTCGATGCACTGACGGTGGTTCAGAAGCTCCTGAAGGCGGGAGCCGCCGTGAACCCCAAGAACGGATTCGACAAGACTCCTCTGGACTACAGCCTGCAGGAGGGCACCTCGCCGCGCAACCTCCGGGTGGTGGAGACCCTGATCAAGGCCGGGGCCGGAACCGCTCCCTGACCGCCCGGAGCGGGCCGGGGCCGGCAGGCTCTGCCCGCTCGCATTCGGCGAGAAACCGATACGACGCAGACGCTTGCCGGCACTCTCCCCGGAACCGGAACGCTCTCGGTCTCCATTGACAACGGCGGATGCAGATACTACAACCAGGGTAGTGACGCGGAGGATCATGCGATGTACGGCTTTCGAGCCGCCGAGCTCGTGATCCTGATCCTGGCTCTCTTCTTGACCGCGGGCCTGCCAGTCCACGGACAGCAGAGGATTACCCTGCCCCGACCCCGGAGAGCCGGGCCGGTCTCGCTCGAGGAGGCGATCCAGCGCCGTCACTCGGTGCGAAGCT
>CAZBDU010000101.1:4531-20414 GCA_964490725.1 uncultured Spirochaetaceae bacterium
CTCTCGTTGGGGGAGGTGTCCCAGCTTCTCTGGGCCGGGGCCGGACGCCGGGCCGGTCTCGCTCGAGGAGGCGATCCAGCGCCGTCACTCGGTGCGAAGCTTCGCGGCCGAACCTCTCTCGTTGGGGGAGGTGTCCCAGCTTCTCTGGGCCGGGGCCGGACGCCGGGCCGACTCGGTAAGCGCAGCCAGCCGCTCGTTCCCCTCCGCCGGGGGCCTGTACCCTGTCGAGCTCTTCCTGGTGGCGGGGACCGTGCAGAAGCTGCCGGCGGGGGTGTACCGCTACGACTGGAGCGGCCACGCCCTGGAGCGTCTGCGGGGCGGCGACCGCCGCCGGGAGCTGGCGGCAGCGGCCCTGGCGCAGTCCTGGATGGCCGGCGCCCCGGCGACCTTCGTCGTCGGGGTCAAGGAGGAAAGAACCACCGGCCGCTACGGCGAGCGAGGAGCCCGCCGCTACGTCCCCCTGGACGCGGGGCACAGCGCGCAGAACATACATCTGCAGGCAGCTGCCCTGGGGCTCGGCACCACGGCGGTGGGTGCCTTCGACGACCGACGAGTCAGGAGTGTCGTGGGGATGGGCCTCGTGCAGCCGCTGCTGCTGATCCCGGTGGGCAGGCCGCTGCCGTAGGGGTCGGGGGCTCTGCCGGGCTTCGGACATCCTGCATGTTCCGAGGTCGCCCGGCGCGCCACCCTGCAGCTGCCGCTACTCCTCCTCCGCCGCGATCTCCAGCGTCTGCACCAAAACCTTGGGATCCAGCCTGAACTGCGACCCCCTCCCCTCGTAGAACCCGTGGGACCCGATCAGGTGGATGTGGAGGTCCGTGTAGGTGATCTCTCTGCTCGAAGCGAGGTTGCGCACCGTGACGTTGGTCTTGGGGAAGACCCCCGGGTCCCCGAAGGGGCAGGGGAGCTTGCCGCGCACTGAGTCGACCCGCACCTCGTAGTGGGGCCGCACCTCGATGAACTCCCCCAGGCCGCGCATCCCGGCGTCGCGGAGCTCGATCATGCGCTCGGCGATCCGCCGGTGGGTGAGATCCATGCGCCGCACCAACCCCTCGTCCTCCAGGAGGATGTCGATGAGCTTGCGCCGGTCCGCACCCAGAAACCCGTCCCGGGTAATGACGCCGGGACGCATCCTCTCCTGGATGCGGTCCATCTGTACGGTCTGTTTCATCTCCTCTACCCTCCCCCCCTGAGGATCAGGCGAACTTGTCGTAGTAGATCAGCTCCTCCGGCACGCCCTTCTTCTGGAGCACCGCGATGGAGGCATCGATCATCCCGGGGCTCCCGCACAGGTAGGCTTCCGCCTCGCCGGCGTTTTCCACGTGCCGGTCCAGCACCTCTGTGATCAGCCCGGTCTCTCCGTCCCACTCATCCTCCGGCTTGGGCCCCGAAAGGGCAGGCACGAAACGGAAGCGGGGCAGCTTCGTCTCCAGCTCCCGCATCTCCTCCACCAGGAACAGGTCCCGCTTCTGCACCGCCCCGAAGAAATAGGTGACCTTGCGGTCGATCCCCTTGTCCAGCATGTCGTGGAGAATGGACTTGATCGGCGCCATCCCGGAGCCTCCGGCGATGCAGAAGATCTCCCGGTCCGTGTCCCGCAGGAAGAACTCACCATAGGGCCCGTTGATGGTGACCTCCTCCCCCTCCTGCAGGTGCTCGTGCACGTAGGTGGTGCAGATGCCGTTCGGCACCAGGCGAATCTCCAGCTCCACCTCCCCCGTGGTGGAGGGAGGCGAGGCCACCGAGTAGGCCCGGTAGATGCGCTCGGAGGTGAGCTCGTACTCCGGCACCTCGAACTGCACGTACTGGCCGGCCCGGAACTTGATGGAGTCGGGATCCTTCAGCGCCAGGGTCACCTCCTTGATGTCGTGGGTGAGGTCCCGGATGCGTTCCACCTGCGTCTTGTACTCCTTGACGTTGAACAGCTCCTCCGGGATGCGGATGGAGAGGTCCTTCTTCACCTTCAGCTGGCAGGAGAGGCGGATGTTGTCCTTGCGCTCCTCCTCGGTGATCCAGGGAAGCTCCGTGGCCAGGTAGTCTCCCACGTCCGACTCGACCTTCACCTTGCACAGGCCGCAGGAGCCGCGGCCGCCGCAGGCGGAAGGGATGAACAGCTTCTGCTCCATCAGGGTGCCCAGGAGCGCCCTTCCGCCCGCCACCTCCATCTTCTCGTCTTCGTTGACGGTGATGGTCACCTGGCCGTAGTTGCCGATGGTGTTGTCGGCGATCACCATGAGGACCGCCAGGAACACCGACAGGGCGGAAAGCGCGCCGACGCTGTACAGAAAGATCGCCATACTTCTCCCTTCAGGCTCTAGCTGATCTTGATCATTCCCGTGAAGCCGATGAAGGCCAGCGCCATGATACCGGCGATCACCAGCGTGATCCCGGCGCCTGTGAGCCCGTAGGGGATCTTGGCCCGGGCCATCTTGGTGCGGATTCCCGACATCGCGATGATGGCCAGCGCCCAGCCGATGCCGCTGCCGGCTCCGTAGGCGAAGGAGGACAGGAAAGTGTACTGCCGGATCACCATGAAGAGGCTGGCCCCCAGGATGGCGCAGTTCACCGTGATCAGGGGAAGGAAGATCCCCAGCGCCGCGTACAGCGAATCCGAGATCCGCTCGATCACCATCTCCACCAGCTGCACGAAGGCGGCGATCACGATGATGAAGGCGATGTAGCGCAGGTAGGTGATGCCCAGGGGCTGCAGCACGAACTGGTACACCACCCAGTTGATGACGCTGGTGCAGGTCATGACGAAGATCACCGCCATCCCCAGGCCGGCTGCGGTCTTCACCTCCTTGGAGACCGCCAGGAAGGAGCACATCCCCAGGAAGTTGGTCAGCAAGATGTTGTTGGTGAAGATCGCCGCGAAAAACACTCCGAACGCGAACAGTGCCGGGTTCATTGCTTCCCTCCTGCCGTCGCCGCCGGCTGGGGCTGCGCCGCCCCGGGGGCCTCCTCCTTGGGCTTGATGAAGTTCCCCTTCACGATCCAGATGAAGAGGGCCAGCATGAAGAAGGCGCCGGGAGCCATAACCATGATGGACCAGTTGGTCCACCAGTCGCCCAGCACCTTGAAGCCCCAGATCGACCCGCTGCCCAGCAGCTCCCGGAAGAAGGCGATGATCAGCAGCACGTAGGAGTAGCCCAGGCCGGAGGCCAGCCCGTCCACCAGGGACAGCCCCGCCGGGTTGCTGAGGGCGAACGCCTCGGCCCGGCCCATGATGATGCAGTTGGTGATGATCAACCCCACGTACGGACCCAGAGCCCGCGAGATGTCGGGCATGAAGGCCTTGATGAGGATATCGACGATGATCACGTAGGCGGCGATGATGAGGGTTTCCACCATCATGCGGATCCGTCCGGGAATCCAGCGACGCAGCGCCGAAACAGTCAGGTTGGACAACCCCGTGGTGAAGATCAGCCCCGCACACATCACCACGGTGTTCTTCAAGACGTTGGTCACCGCCAGGGTGGAGCAGATCCCCAGGATCTGCACAAATACAGGATTGGAGGCCCCCAGGTCGTCCTGGAAGACCTGCCGTACCTTATATAGCTTCATAGGACGCTCCTATTTGCCTTGCTTCAGCCGCTGCTCCGCCCCCGCCAGGCGGCGGTTCACGATGTCCTGCACGGCGCCGGTGGTGATGCTGGCGCCGGTGATGGCCTGAAACTGCTGCGGCCCGGCGGACTGACCCTCCGGCACCGTCTTGAGGGGCGGCTCCTTGCCCCGGAACTGCTCCCGGAACCACTGCTCCGAGATGCGGCCGCCCAGCCCCGGGGTCTCGTTCTGCTGGGTGAAGTCGATGCCCGTGAGAGCCTGGAGATCCTGCGAAACCCCCACGACGCTGTCGATCTCACCCCACAGCCCCGAACCGGTGATGGGAAAGACGTAGCTCTGCAGATTCCCTCCCCGGTCCAGAATCCGGTAGTGCAACACGGTGCCGGAGGAGTCCTCCACGGCCTTCACGCGATCGGCGAACACCCGGTCCACCTCGGCGCCGGCCTCGGGCACCTGGATCCCCGCGGCGGAGAGCACCGCCCTCTTCAGGTACAGCCCCTCGTTCAGCCGCACCGTCTCCGCGGTGGCCACGTGGATCAGGGAGAGCACCGAGATGAACACCACGGTCACCCCCAGCATGAAGGCCACGGTGAACAGGCTCTTGCCCAGCTTGGTCTGCTGCTTCATGCCGCCTTCCTCTTCTGCCGGGCCTGCTTGATCACGTAGTCCAGGATGGGGGCGAACATGTTCACCACCAGGATGGCGAACATCACCCCCTCCGGCCAGATCGAGAACAGCCGGATCACCACCACCAGCGCACCCCAGACGGCGCCATAGATCCATCGCCCGACGTTCGTAGTCTGGGAGGCCGACACCGGTTCCGTGACGATGAAGAAGAGGGCAAACATGTAGCCGCCCGCCAGCAGCGCGTGCAGCGGATCGATGGCCGCCTGAATGCCCGCCAGCCAGAAGACGGCCTGCATCATCACCGTAGCGGCCAGGGCGCCCAGCACGATCTGGTAGCTCGCCGCCCGCCGCCAGACGATGTACAGGCCGCCCAGGAGGAAGAGAATCGCGCTGGTCTCCCCCAGGCTTCCCGCCACGTTCCCGAGGAGCAGGTTCTGCCAGGGCACCAGGGTGCCGCCGGCCATCTGCGCCAGCGGCGAGGCCTTGGTGACCGCGTCGGAGGCGTAGCGGGCGAACCCCGCCGGCAATCCGGAGAAGGGCTCGACCCAGCTGCCGGTCATCTGCAGGCCGAAGCTGACGTAGAGGAAGGCCCGCCCCACCATCGCGGGGTTGAAGGGGTTGCGGCCGAAGCCGCCGAAGACCATCTTGCCGAACAGCACCGCCACCACCGCGCCCAGCGCCGCCATCCAGTAGGGGATGGTGGGCGGCAGGGAGAGGGCCAGGATGAAGCCGGTGACGAAGACCGCGGAAGTGACCGGCTGCCGGTTGGGCCGCAGAAACAGATACTCCGTCAGAAAGGCGGCCGCGTTGACGATCGCCAGGATCACCAGGGCCCGCCAGCCGAAGAAGTAGATCGACGCCAGCGAGGCGGGTACCAGGGCGGTGACAACCCGCACCATTGGCTGCTGCCACAAGATCAGGCCTTTCTTAGGGGCCATCCGCCACCTCCGCGTGTTTTCGGGACTAGTATCGCGATTTTATTCCCGCTTGGCAAGGAAAACCGCCCCGGCCTATACTGGTGGCCATGCTTCCCCAGGCTCGCCTGTCTCTGAAGGAGAAGATGGACGGCACGCTCGTGCTGGCCTTTCCCCTGGCCCTCCGCCTCCTGCTGGGCGCCATCGCCGCGCTCGTGGCAGCGGCCTTTCTGCTCGGGGCTCCCGAGGGAACGGTGCGCCAGCTGTCCCGGCGCGACATCTTGCCTCTGGTCATCCTGGCGCTGACGCTCCTGGGCGCCCTGTACGTGGAACGGTGGGTGTTCGATCGCCCCGGGCGCCGCGTGATCTACCAGATCGGGCTCCTGCCGCTGCGCCGCACCCGGGTCTATCCCCTCTCCGAGCTTCGGGCGGTGGAGCTCCATCTTTCCGGCGGACCGTCTTCGGCGGGCGGGCGGGGACGGCCGGTCCTGCGGGCGGTGCTCACCCTGAGCCTGCGCGGCCGGGACGGAAGCGTTCATCGCCTGGAGACCTACAGGCTCCACGCCAAGTCCCGCGCTTCGGCTACGGCGGTGCGCATCGCCGAGGCCTGCGGCCTGCCCATGGTGGACCGCTCGGCGTAGCGCCCGCCACGGCGCCGCCACCCAGCCCTCCAGCCACGGGCGCTGCTCCACAGGGTGCCTCGAGCCCCACTCCCGCCGTCTCCTGTCCATGGTGGAGATGATCTCCAGGCTCTCATCGAGGGGCGTGATGCTGCTGCCTCTCGAATGACAGTGGTGGCGACGAGGCGAAGGGACTCTGGGCCGGGGGGAGCCTGGTCAGCCTCTGACGCGCGGAAAGAACCTCCCGCTTCGGGCGCGGTACCGCTCGTATTCCCCTGCGAAGCGGTCGGCCATCATCCGTTCTTCCTGCGGCACGCGAACGAAGAACAGGAGCGCTGTGACCACGAATCCCACTGGACCCGCGATCCAGTTCTGGATCAACAGCGATCGCCCGACAGTCAAGACGAGTTGCGCCGCGTACATTGGGTGGCGCATGGACGCGTACACGCCGTCGGTGACCAGCGTCTGTTCGGTGCTCAGCTCCAGCGAGGGCGACCAGTTGGAATCGAGATCACGGTGCGACCGCCAGAAGAGCCAGATCCCCGCCGCAGTGACGGCCACACCGCATCCCGCGAGCGCGATGCTCGCCGCAGAGCCGACCGGGTAGTCCGCAAAGCGCAGCCACGGTGTGAAGCCATAGAGCGCGGGCAGCCCCAGACCCTCTACCGCCATGAAGACCAGGAGGAATCGTTCAGCGAAAGCCGCCGGCGCCCTGGTCCAGGAGGCCCTCCTGTACATGCGCCGGAAAGGAAGGCGGATGAAGATCTGCGCGACGGTCGCCGCATAAAACACGACCGCATAGAGCCATTTCACGATACCACCTCCTTCGCACCCGTCTTCGTTCCTCCTATGTCTCGACAGGATGGGCGCCTGACGATGCCGCACGCCGGTAGCGCATGAACACGACGCCTGTCGGAAGGGGTGAGGCCTCCACCAGCGTCAAGTCGAGCCGCTTGCCTTGCGGAAACAATCGCTTGCCGCCGCCCAGCACGAGGGGATAGACGTGCAGGCTGTACTCGTCGACCAGATCATTCTGCGCCAGCACCCGGACCAACACGCTGCTCCCGTCGACGAGGATGTTCTTGCCGGGCTCCCCCTTGAGCCGGCGCACCGCTTCGACGACATTATCGCGAATGAGGGTGGAGTTGCGCCAGGCCGAGGCCGATTTCAGCGTGGTGGACACCACGTACTTGCGGACGTTGTTCATCGCATCGCCGAATGGATCGTTTGCCATCGTTTCAAACACGCCGCCGTGGATCTGCCATGTCTTTCGGCCCAGCAGGAGCGCATCGGCTCCGGACATCGCCTGAAAGAAGTGGGTGCCGATGTCGTCGTGCCAGTACGGCTGCGTCCAGCCGCCATGGGCAAAGCCGCCTTCGATGTCTTCATCCGCGCCACCCGGCGCCTGAATCACGCCGTCCAGCGTGATGAACTCGGCAACGATAAGCTCTCTCATATTCTTCACTCCTTGTCTGCTCGCTCGGCGCGATACGTCGCGATGATCACTCCCTTCGTGGTCGTCAGGCTCTCGACGAGCCGGAGGCGAACGGGCTCCCCCTGAGGGAACAGCCGCCGGCCCGTACCCAGCACGATCGGGTAGATCAGCAGCACGTATTCATCGATGAGATTCCTGCGAACCAGCGCCTCGATCAGCTCCCCGCTCCCGAGTATTCCCAGATTCACGTCCTGCCGTCCCTTGAGATCGGCCACCGCCTCCGCCGCGTCACCTCCGAGCAGCGTCGAGTTCTGCCACGGCAGCGGCTCTGTGAGGGTAGTTGACGCCACGTACTTCTGCACTCTGTTGAGGTGCTCGGTGAATGGGTTGTCTGCCCGCTTCGGCCAGACCGAAAAGAAGTCCTGGTACGTCCGCCTGCCAAGAAGGAGCGCGCCGCTGCTGCCGCTTGCCATCATCTCGCCCATCTTCCTGCCGAGTACGGGGTCCTGGTAGGGGATTGCCCAGCCGCCGTGCGTGAACCCTCCTCGCGTGTCTTCGTCGGGTCGAGCCGGCGCCTGCATCACTCCGTCCAGAGTCACGTTGTTGACGACGGTTATCCTGCCCATGGGACGGCTACCTAGTACTCGTCATGGCGGCGCCACCAGATGTCTGTCTCGTTGCGCCCCCTGGGGGCGCGGTCGAGCCACTGGTACATGCCCCAAAGACTGTCCAGCCCGCGCGAGTAGGCGGAGTAGGTATGGTAGACGACGCCGTCCTCCAGCGCGAACGCGCTCATCCCCGGCCTCTCGCGCGTGTAGGTGGCCACGTCGGTGCCGGTCGTGGCCGCGATGCCGGCCACTGGCCCTTCGCCGCCGGTCCCCTGCGGCTCGGGGGCGTGTTCCTTCGAACCCTCGCTGCTTTGCCGCGCCGCCTCGCGCCGGTAGTTGTACTCGACGCCTCCCTCACGCTGTTGCGCATCGGTGAAGGATACGTTGAAGTCGAAGTTGAAGTCGCTGCCGAACGAGGAGGCCCACGGGAACCTCCACCCCATCCGCTGCTTGTACGCCTGCAGCTTCGCAAGCGGCGCACGCGACACCGCCGAAAGCGTGACGTCGTGGTTCGCCAGGTGGACGGCGAAGCCGTCGAAGCCGTCCGCGATCGCCGAGCAGGAGGGACAGCCCGCCGTGTAGTCGGGCCCGAACATGAAGTGGTATATCAGGAGCTGGGATCGTCCCCTGAACAGATCGGCCAGGGACGCTTCGCCCTCGTCGGTCTCGAAGCGGTACTCCTTGTCGATTCGCACCCAGGGCAGCTCCTGCCGCCGTCGCGCCAGCTCGTCGCTGCGCCGCGTCAGCTCCTTCTCCGCTTCGAGCAGCGCCAGCCGGGCCGCGAGCCACTCCTGGCGTGTTCCCGTCTTGTGGTGGGTCATCGTTTCTCTCCTTGAGTACAATATAATCGTTTCGGCACGCCGCGAATCGACAGAGGAAGGCGACTGCCTCACGCCTGTGCTCCGCTCACGCGACGGGCGCCTTTCTGTTCGCACGACGCGGCAGACCGGACAGAACGTCGAGTGTCACGGCGAGGCCCACCGTGATGAGCGAGGCCGGAGCCTGCCGGGCCGAGGCTGGCTCTACCGGCCTGAGCCTTGGCGTTTCTGTAACCCGTAGCTATATTTGACGAAGACAGTCATGAACAAGAAAGAGAACAACATCAGCTTCAGTCTGATCATTGTTCTGTTTGTCGCGGGCAGTCTGCCTGCAGCACTGTAATTGTGGCGTTCAGCCAACAGGGGTGTTGCGCAAACACAGGAGGAGAACGAATAGGATGTCGGAGATCGTTGATTTTCAAAACGTGTCCCTGGTCGGTCTGGAGGCTTCACCTGTTGCGGAAGCGCTTGGCGGTTTACGAGCCAATGAAGCCCGATACTTCATGAACAAGTACAAGCATCAGTTCACGGTTACAGCAGCCAGTGAAAGCCAGGACGCAATAGACTATGTAAACCGAATTCTCAAGGAAGAGCGCGATATTGTGCTTGCTGCCAAGCCTCTGGAGTCGTCGCGCTTTCAAGTGGACAACATCAGATTCACCCACGTCTTCTATGAGAATGGCCTTGTGGTCAACGTCATGTATACAATTGATGACCCCAAGAAGCGAGCCGTCGGTTTCAAGCTCTCAGAGGGGATGGAAGTGCCCCGGGAGTTGGCAGAGAAATTCAAGTTCGCCAAGCAGAAGTCCAAACTGGCCGGAACGATTCGGGGCTCCTTTTTTGTCATCAAGGGAGAGTATTAGGACAGGCAACGGAAGAAGAGCTTGGCCGCTCCGCTCTCGCGGTCGGGTCCAACGAGACGTGGCCCGCCCTCCGGGTGTGCACCGTGTCTATTGAGAAGCACTGAGTGTCACGGCTGCGTCAGAGAAGACAGGACCCGTCGCTCCCCCTTTCCCGATCGCCACGAGTCCGAAGTACAGCGTCTGTCCGCTGTTCATGCTTGGCGTGACGACCAGCTTGTAGGAGAAGATACCACCTTCGACGTCCGTGGCCGACATGAGCCAGGGCAACCCGAAGGCCGAAAGGTCGAACAACGCTTGCGACCCCTCCGTTATGTCCTTGTTGGCGTCCCCGCGAGGGGAGTTGTCCCATCTGAAGGTGATGGAGTCTCCTGTTCCGCACGCACCTGGCTGGCTGGTGCACTCGATAGATAGCTTGGACGGCGTGACGTTCGGGGGTGTGGTCGACGAGTATTTCGTCAAGAGAGCCTTGACCACTGGGTCTGGAGCAGCATCGATCAGGCTGACTGGCTTGCCCGTGAACGACAGGTAATGTACCCGGGCGCCCGCGTGCAGCAGCAACTCCGCAAGTTCGGCATCGGCCTTCGAGACCGCAACCGACAGCGGCGTCTGCGCGGCATAGACGGATGGATAGTTGGGATTGGCATCATGTCTGAGGAGGAGCTCGACCAACGAGCGCTGTCCTTGCTCGACGGCGATTGACAGCGGGGAATCCTGCCCGCGCGAGGAGAAGACGTTCGGATTGGCGCCAACTTCCAGAAGGGTAGTGGAGCGCTCCAGGGAACCAGAGCGGATGGCAAGCATGAGCGGTGTCTCGCCGGCGTCAGGCAATCGGCTTTCTAGCTCAGCTCCATCGGCGACCAACTGGCGTATCTGCCCCGGAGATCCATGAGCGGCTGCGCGACCAAGTGCCGTTCTTCCGTACTCGTCTCGAATTTCCAGGCCCATGCTTCCCGGTTGATACGCCGCGACCTCTTCTTCTGGCAAGCGACGGTACTCCACGTCGTCGACTGCGCCAAGGCCTTGGTACACCGGATTCACAGTACCGATTGTGCAGTCATCGAAGAAATGCATCGCCACGCCTTGCGTCTCGAGGCCAAAGGCCAAGATGTTTGGAGAACTCAGCCGAATCGGTTGCGTAATGCGGTCTGTAACAACAAGCCGGCGACCGCGAATCTCCGATCGCTCTATGAGCCAGCCTTCGTTCGATTCCGTAATGTGGTAGATCCCTCGGAGGAACCGGAAGGGGTCCCCGTCGGAATATGGCTCAAAATCACTGCTCGGCCATAGCAGGTAGTAACCTTGCAGGTTGCTGCTCTTGGTGCCGTGGACGTCTAGATACTGGCCGGAGCACCACCCCCTCAGACCGCCCGAAGTCTCAACGATGTACCAGGGCGCCCAAGGCTCGTCTTTGAAGGCCAGGGCGTGAAAGTTGACGGCGGAAACACGGACCTGATCGCCGTTCCGGAGCTCCCCGATTGGCGCACCACCGTGACCGGGTCGAGTCAGGAGTTCCACCCCGGCACCAACGACGGTAGCGCTACGCGGGCGAAAGTAAGGACTCAGCTCAAGCTCGTGGATCTTCATGGCGGCCGACTCGACGCCAGCCGACGGCGTTGCTGAGCCGTACCGCCGCGGACCAGCACTTGCATCGTGCGGTCTGCAGGATAGCGTGAGAAATGCGAACGCAACTATCGCCGTGACCGCCCCGAGAATCGCGCTCATGTACGTTAACACGATAGCACGCAACGGTGACATAGACAAGCTCGGCTGCTGCGCTCATGTCCGCTCGCAAGGGCCCAAGTCTCGGTGAGCACAGGCGGGTTGGGTGCGAGAACACCGGGGCTGATCATGGTGCTCGGTGCCCATCGGCGACATGCGTGGAGACCGCTGAAGGGTCTTCAGAAGGACAACCACTATCGGTCCTTCGAGTATCCGTCGAAGTCCTTTTCCAGCTCCAGTTTGATTCGCGAGGCCCATCGCTCGTAGCCCTTGGAATTGGGATGCCGGTTGCGACCGTACAGAGTATCGTCGGGCAGATTCCCTGCATCGAGAAGCAGGTCGCTGAGATCGATGAACCGAAGACGCTCATCAGCCCTTACGATGTCGAGGATTCGTTGATTGGTCTCGGTCGCGATGGTCCACCACTTCCATATCGCCGGCGTTGGAGTTATCCCGACATAGTAGACCAGGCAATCAGGAGCTCTCCGGCGCACGGCAGCGACGAAGGTGGAGAAAGACTCTGCAACGTGTCGCGGCGACTCTGCCCGAGGGCCGACGATGTCGTTCGAGCCGGCAAAGAGCACGACCGCGGTCGGCTCATAGGGCGTCACGACGCGGTCGGCATGGAGAATCACGTCGTCCATTGTTGCGCCGCCGAAGCCACGATTGACCACGGGCAAGGGGGCCAGATCCCTTTCCATCGTGGACCAAAACGTGAAGCTCGAACCGCCGGTGAACACGATGCATCTCCGAGGAGGAGGGTTGACGGCATCCATGCTTTCGAATCGCCGAATGCTCCTTCGCCATGCGTCGTGACAACCGAGTGACTGTCGCAGCGAGCCAACGAACATGTCAAATGAACTTCCCATAGTCAGTGCGGGGTCCTCGTCGGGGAGTCTCTCCTGGGCCGGCGGACGCTCCTCACCTTGCCGCTCTCTCCTCCTCCGCAGAAGAACCGATCACCGCCATCGGACTCGAGGCCCGAAACGCCCACTCCGGGCGGCATCTCGATCTTCTCCAGGACCGCTCCCGTTCGAGGATCGACTCTCCTCAGATCGCTTTCCTCCCCCTCCCAGGTACCGTGCCAGAGCTCCCCGTCGATCCAGGTGACCCCGGTGACGAAGCGCCTGGACTCGATCGTCCGAAGAATCTCCCCCGTCCGGGGATCCACTTGATGAACCTTCCGGTCCAGGTAATGCCCCACCCAGAGCGTCCCTTCGGCCCATGTGAGTCCCGAGTTGCCGCCGCCCCCCGGCGCCGGGATCGTGGCGAGCACGCGCCCCGTCTTGGGATCGATCTTCTGGATGCGATCCCCCGCGAGCTGAAACAGGTGCTGGCCGTCGAAGGCCGTTCCCGCATTCGCGGCGACTGCGATCGAGCGCAGCGTCTTCCCGCTGGCAGGATCGAAGGCGGTCAGCCTGTCTCCTGTGGCAACCCAGACGTTCTGCCCGTCATAGGTCACTCCGTGCACCCTCTCACCCCCCACAAGGGGTCCGTACTCGCGGACAATCTCGGCGGTCGATCGACGCATGTTAGGAATCTAACCAATCGGCCAGGGAGCGGGTAGTAACAAGGTTGTCGTGAATCGCGGCACCGGCGTGCTCACCCAGCGAAGAGCCCGGCCGTGCCCGAACGATTGGACCTTGCCTGCCGCCGCAAGCGAGTCGAGCGCCCGCTGGACGCTGCGCTGGCTCAATCCAAGGGCGAGCGCAAGGGCCGAGCTCGACCACGATTCACCGTCAGCGAGGAAGGCGAGCACCGCAGCGTGCTCCCCTTCCACCGGCGGGGCCAGCACGACGACCTGCCGCGCGCGAAGGGGCTCCAGCACAAAACCTCGCTTGGTCGCGCTCACGCCTGCCAGCGCCTGGAGCGCAGCGCGAAGGCGTCCCACTTCGACCCGTAGTCGCGCACGGTACGACTCATCCGCGAACTTCGATTCGAATGCGCGAGCGATGAGCGTCTCCCTCGCTGCGTCTCCCGGCCACGACTCACCCAGCGCGCGTGCGAGCGCGAACAACACCGGACGCTTCGCGAGGGAGACCACACCCCCTTCGCCACGCGCCACCAGACGGCAGGCGTCCACGACAAGTGCCTTCGACGCAAACAATGCTTCCACCTCCTCCAGCAGGAGGGGGCGCTCCTCGCCAGCCGCAATCAGGCGCGCAGCGGGCGTGTTCAGGCGGAGCAATGCGTCTTCGACCTCGGCCGTCAGCGCAGGGATGCGTGCCTGGCGCGCCGCGTGCTCGGCCCGGGCGAGCGCGGCGCGCGCCGCCTTCGCCCGCAGGCGCCGCATCGCGATTCCCGCCGCGAGCAGCTCGTGGACGGTTCGCAACGCGGGAGGGAAAGGCGAGGGATCGAGCCCGGCGAGCGTACGCTCCGCCTCGTCGATGCGCCCGATCAGGAGGAGGCGCCGGACCTCGAGATACCGTGCATGGGCGGCGTTCACCCGGTCGTCGTGCTCTTCGAGGGTCGCCCGCGCCGTGTCGAGCGCCTTCGCAGCCCGACCCAGATCCCGGGAGGCGAGCGCCACCTCGGCTTCGGCGACGACGCACCTCGCCCTGGCCACCGGCTCTTTCGGACCGAAGGCGCGGGCGGCCCGTCGCAGGAGCGGCTTCGCTCGACCGAAATCGCCCAGCTGGGCCATGGCGATGCCTCGAAGCGCGAGAGCCGGAGCGTCATCGCGCAGGGCGACCCGCTGCAGCGCTCCGAGGGGATCGCCGCCCGCGAGCGCACGCGCCGCAGCGGTGATCAGCGAGTCCATCGTAATCCCGACACACTTGTCACTCCCACACTTCGGACACCCGGTATTAACTATAGGTCATGACCAAACGCGAAGGAAGGAGAGAGCAATGACCAAACACAAGAGCGGGACCCGCAGCGAGTGGCTGGCGGCTCGGCTCGAGCTGCTCAAGGCGGAGAAGGAGCTCACGCGGCGCAGCGACGAGCTGGCGCGCCGGCGGCAGGACCTGCCGTGGGTCCGCGTCGACAGGGCGTATCGATTCGAGACCGACGAGGGGACCGCCTCTCTGAGAGATCTCTTCCGGGGGCGCTCACAGCTCCTGGTCTACCACTTCATGTTCGGGCCCGACTATGCCGCGGGGTGTCCGTCCTGCTCTGCCATCGCAGACGGCTTCGACGGCAGCGTCGTCCACCTGGCCAACCACGACGTGACGCTCTCGGCGGTGTCGCGAGCGCCCCTTGCGAAGCTGCAAGCGTACAAGGGGCGGATGGGGTGGAGCTTCCCGTGGGTCTCCTCGTTCGGCAGCGACTTCAACCACGATTTCAACGTCTGGTTCACGGAGGAGCAGCAGCGCCAGGGGGGAATCGAGTACAACTACGGTCGCGGCGGCCACGGGACAGGCGGGACGCCCGTCGCCGGGCCAGTCGCCGAGCTCGCGGCCTCCTCAGGAACGGACCCGGCCACGTACATGCGTGAGGCGCCGGGCATGAGCGCCTTCGCGCTCGAGGACGGCGTCGTCTACCACACCTATTCCACCTATGCGCGCGGATTGGACGGCCTGTGGGGCATGTACCAGTGGCTCGACCGGGCACCCAAGGGGCGGAACGAGACCGGCGTCTGGTGGCGCCGCCACGACGAGTACGACAGGGGTTGAGCGAAGTCGTGGGTGTCGCTGGCGCAACCGGGGGACGGGAGACCTCCCGACGCATGGTTTCTGAGGGAGGCTCCCGCCGCGCCTTCTTCGCCGCTTCAGCCCTGCTGTTCGCCGGCAGCGCGGCGGTCACGATCTTCTGGTGCGCATCCATGTCGGCAATGGGCAGGATTCCGATACCCGGCGGCTCGACGGTTTCGAAGGCATGGGTGCGCATGCCCGGCCAGACCTGGCCTGGCGCGGCGGCGTCGTTCGTCGGCATGTGGGTCGTGATGATGGTGGTGATGATGCTGCCGTCCCTGGTTCCAATGCTGTGGCGCTACCGCCGGGCCGTTGCCGGGACGGGCAAGACGCGCCTCGGTGCGCTGACCGCGCTCGCAGGCGCGGGGTACTTCTTCGTGTGGGCAGCGGCCGGAGCGGCAGTGTTTCCGCTGGGCGTCGCGCTGGCGGCGATCGAGATGCACCACCCGGCGGTGGCGCGCGTCGCACCGATAGCAGCCGGCGTGGTGGTCCTGATCGCCGGATGCCTGCAATTCACGGCGTGGAAGGCGCGTCACCTTGCCTGCTGCCGGGAGGCGCCTGGGCGCTGCGCTGCCGGCCGCCGCCCGAGTTGCCTGGCGACAGGGCCTGCGCCACGGCCTCCACTGCATGCTCTGCTGTGCCGGCCTGATGACGATCCTGCTGGTCATCGGGCTCATGGACCTTCGCGTGATGGCCGTCGTGACGGCGGCCATCACCGCCGAACGCCTCCCACCCGCAGGTGAGCGCTTCGCATGGGCCATCGGGGTCGTGGCCGTGATCAACCGAGAGGCTTTGAGTCGGGCGGCCCACTTTGCTCCCCCGACCGGAGCCGAAAAGGTGGCCTTCTGGATCTATCAGCTCGCCACGATCTTTCTTCTGCTCTATCCCGTCTTCCTCAAGATTCGACCCGACTCCGTATGGTTCTACGCGGGTCTTGCGGTGTATGCCTTGGCCGTGCTTCTTTTGGTAGTCTCCACCGTCAACTTTGCCCATCCTGACAAGACTGGGATCAATACCCGCGGCCTGTACGGTGATGTAGGTAGACTCCTGTAAAAAGGTTCTATGAAAATGGCGCAGCCCGGT
>CAZBDU010000102.1:0-19972 GCA_964490725.1 uncultured Spirochaetaceae bacterium
CCCGCGGCCGCCGGCGGCAGCAAGGCCGGGGCGAAGGAGGGCTGAAGGTGGCTGCCGTGAAGACGGTTGGAAGCCCCGCGGAGCTTCAGGCCTGGAGGGCGGAGATCGAGGGGGCGGCGCAGAAGACGGCCAAACGCGTACGGGTGTGCATTGGCACCGGCTGCGCGGCCAGGGGCTCGCGGCGTATCCTCGAGCTCTTCCGCGAGGCCGCAGCCCAGGCGGCGGCGGGCAACGGGCACAGCGTGATCGTGGAGGCCAGGTGCGTGGGCTGCCACGGGCTGTGCGAGCGCGGGCCCATCGTCGTGGTGGAGCCCGGGGACATCCTCTACAACCGGGTGGAGGAGCCGGACGTGGCGGAGATCTTCCGCGAGACGGTCCTGGGCGGCCGGCCGGTGGAGCGCCTGCTGTACCAGGATCCGGTGAGCGGGGCCAGAGCCAGCACCTCCGGGGAGATCCCCTTCTACAAGAGCCAGCGCCGGATCGTTCTGGCCGGAAACGGACATATCGACCCCACCAGCATCGAGGCCTACGTCGCCTCCGGCGGCTACGCCGCCCTGGCGAAGGCCCTGTCCGGCATGGAGCCGGAGAGCATCATCGCCGAGGTGGAGGCCTCGGGCTTGCGCGGTCGCGGCGGCGGCGGGTTTCCCACCGGGCGCAAGTGGAGAAGCTGCCGCGAGGCCCACGGTGAGACCCGCTACGTGATCTGCAACGGGGACGAGGGGGACCCGGGCGCCTTCATGGACCGCTCCGTGATGGAGGGCAACCCCTACTCGGTGCTCGAGGGGATGACCATCGGCGCCTACGCCGTGGGGGCGCACCGGGGCTACATCTACGTGCGCAACGAGTACCCGCTGGCGGTGGAGCACCTCCGGGGCGCCATCGAGCAGGCCCGCTCCTGCGGGCTGCTGGGGGAGAGCATCCTGGGGTCGGGCTTCTCCTTCGACATCCGCATCAACCGCGGAGGCGGTGCCTTCGTCTGCGGCGAGTCCACGGCGCTGATGGCCTCCCTGGAGGGAAGGTCCGGGGAGCCGCGGGCCAAGTACATCCACACGGTGGAGAGCGGCCTGAACGGATTCCCCACGGTGCTGAACAACGTGGAGACCTGGGCCAACATCCCCGGGATCGTCACCAACGGGGGAAGCTGGCTGGCGGCCATCGGCACCGAACGGTCCAAGGGCACCAAGGTGTTCAGCCTGGTGGGCAAGGTGGAGAACACCGGCCTGGTGGAGGTGCCCATGGGCATCTCCTTGAAGACCATCGTGGAGGAGATCGGAGGCGGGGCCAAGGGAGGCAAGAAGCTGAAGGCGGTGCAGACCGGCGGGCCTTCGGGAGGCTGCATCCCGGCGAGTCTGATGGATGCGCCGGTGGACTTCGACGAGCTCACCCGGCTGGGCTCCATGATGGGCTCCGGCGGCATGATCGTCATGGACGAGGACACCTGCATGGTGAACATCGCCAAGTACTTCCTGGGATTCCTGAAAGGGGAATCCTGCGGGAAGTGCACCCCCTGCCGGGAAGGGATCGCCCAGATGCTGGCCATCCTGGAGCGGATCACCGCCGGGGAGGGGCGGGAGGAGGACCTCCCGATGTTGGAGGAGCTGGCGGAGCTCCTCATCGGCGGGTCGCTCTGCGCCCTGGGGCAGACCGCCGCCAACCCGGTGCTCTCCACGCTGCGCTACTTCCGGGAGGAGTACGAGGAGCACATCCGGGAGCGGCACTGCCCGGCCAGGGAGTGCAAGGGGCTGTTCGCCTACAACATCATCGAGGCCTGCACCGGCTGCGGCGTTTGCCTCAAGAAATGCCCGGTGGCGGCCATCAGCGGGGAGCGCAAGAAGCTGCACGTGATCGACCAGGACATCTGCACGCGCTGCGGGGTGTGCTTCGAGAAGTGCCGCTTCGCGGCGATCGAGAAGGTTTGAGGAGGCGTATCCGGTGCCTGCTGTTACGATAGAAGGAAAAACCGTTCAGGTGGCCAAGGACGCCACCGTGCTGGAGGCGGCGCGGAAGGCCCGCGTGTGGATCCCCACCCTCTGTCACAGCCCGGTGGTGGCGGCCCTGGGGACCTGCCGGCTGTGCATGGTGGAGGTGGAGTCCGCCGGCCGGAGGCGCCTGGTCACAGCCTGCAACTACCCCGTGCGCCAGGACATGAGCGTGCAGGTGGCCGGCGGGCGCGCCGAGACCATCCGCCGGGGGGTGATGCAGCTCCTGCTGGCCCGCTCCCCGGAGTCCCCGGAGCTCGCCGCCCTGGCGGCCCGGATGGGGGTGAAAGGCACCCCTTACCCCAAGGTCACCGAGACCGAGCGCAACTGCGTGCTCTGCGGGCTGTGCGTGGCGGTGTGCGACGAGGTGATCGGCGCCTCCGCGATCGGCTTCGCAGGCCGCGGGGTGGAGCGCTCGGTGTGCGGCCCCTTCCGCCTGGCCGCGGAGGACTGCATCGCCTGCGGCGCCTGCGCCGCGATCTGCCCGGTGGGCACCATCCAGATCCGCATCCACGACCAGGAGGGAGAGGCCGAGATCAGTCCCTTCAAGGCGCGGGTAAAGCTTCTGGTCTGCCAGGAGTGCGGCCGGCAGATGGTCAGCCAGCCGGTGGGAGAGAACACGTTCAACAAAGTCAACTTCCAGTGGGAGGAGTTTCGCGCGCGGGCACGGCTGTGTCCGGAGTGCCGGCGAAAGAACGCCGCCGGCTCTCTGGCCATGGTGGCCGCCAAGAGCTCACACCCGGGAGCTGAATCCAAAACTGAGGCAACCTTGGAAGAAAGGAGCTAGAGGGGATATGTCGAAGATCATTGCTACCGCAGCCATCCGGGGGGCCCACGAGATGGTGGGCCGCGCGGAGAAGGCGCTCGCCAAGGTAATCAAGGAGAAGGGCAAGGACACCCCGGTGGCCTACCCCAACACCGCCTACTACCTGCCGATCATGCTGCTGTTCCTGGGGCAGAAGGTGCAGAAGGCGGGGGACCTGGAAGAGAGCCTCCAGGAAGCGCGCAAGCTGCTGGGTCAGATTCCGAGCGACAAGATCTGGCTTCCCTACCTGGGCGAGACCCTCGACTCCGGGGTGGCCACCCTGATCGCCGAAGAGGTGATCGAGTCTCTGAAATACGTGGACGGCGGCAACCCCGCCGAAGGTATCTGGCTTGGCTTCACCGGGGACAACATCCTGCGCATGCAGGGCATCAAGCTGGTGGACGGGCGCATGCCGGGGTTCGTGGCCATCGCCGGGGCCGCCAAGAAGAACCAGGACGCGGTGGATCTGGTCCGGGGCTTCCAGGAACGGAACATCCTGGTGTTCATGGCCGGCCACAGCAATGGCAAGGCCATCGCCGAGCAGCTGGCCGAGGAGAAGATCGAGATGAGTTGGGACACCTTCACGGTGCCCTACGGCAAAGAGATCACCGCGGCCATCCACGCCCTCAACTTCGCCGCTCGCTCGGCCATGACCTTCGGCGGCATCGAGGCAGGCAACATGGAGGCGGCGCGGAAGATCCTCATGTACAACAAGGACCGGGTGCACGCCTTCGTCATGGCCCTGGGAGAGGACAGCAAGGCCAAGGGGCTGGACGACGGCCAGCTCATCACCGACGAGAAGTACGCCACCGCCGCCGGGGCCATCAACTTCGGCTTCCCGGTAATCGCGGACGTTCCTATTCCGCAGATCCTGCCCACGGGGATCTGCACTTACGAGCACGTCATCTCCGGGGTCAAGTTCGAGGAGCTGATCCCGCGGGCGATAGAGCTGCGCGGGCTCACCATCAAGATCGAGAAAATCCCCATCCCGGTTCCCTACGGAGCCGGCTTCGAGGGGGAGCGGGTGCGCAAGGAGAACATGCACGTGCAGTTCGGCGGCAAGTACACCGACGCCTTCGAGCTGCTGCGCATGAGGCCCCTGGAGGAGGTGGAGGATGGGAAGATCGAGGTGATCGGCCCTGAGATCGACCAGATGAAGGAGGGGCAGGCCTATCCCCTGGGCATCACGGTGGAGGTGGCCGGGCGAGATTTCCAGGAGGACTTTGAAAGCGTCCTGGAGCGGCGCATCCACGAGTTCATCTCCTGCGCCAACGGCATCTTCCACATGGGGCAGCGCTCCATTATCTGGGTGCGCATCAGCAAGGACGCGGCGGCCAAGGGATTCAAGGTCAAGGACTTCGGCGAGATCCTGGTAGCCAAGATGCACGACGACTTCAATCGCATCGTGGACCGGGTGCAGGTGAAGATCTATACGGACAAGGCCAAGGTGGCGGAGCTGCTGGAGGAGGCCAAGCAGATCTACAGCCAGCGGGACGACAAGATCGGCAACATGACCGACGAGGACGTGGAGGAATACTACTCCTGCACGCTGTGCCAGAGCTACGCGCCCAACCACGTCTGCATCGTTACTCCGCAGCGGCTGGGCCTGTGCGGCGCCTACACCTGGCTGGACTGCAAGGCGAGCTACCAGATCGACGAGCACGGCCCCAACGAGCCGGTGAAGAAGGGAGAGACCATCGACGGCGAGAAGGGGCAGTGGAAGAACATCAACGACTACATCGAGGTCAAGTCCAACGGCAACCTCAAGAAGTTCAACGCCTACTCGATCATGGAGGAGCCCATGACCTCCTGCGGCTGTTTCGAGTGCATCGCCGCCATTGTGCCGGAGGCCAACGGCATCATGATCGTGGACCGCGACTTCACCGGGATGACCCCCATCGGCATGACCTTCTCCACCCTGGCCGGCCAGGTGGGAGGCGGCGTGCAGACGCCTGGCTTCACCGGCATCGGCAAGCTCTACATCTCCAGCCCCAAGTTCATCTCCGCCGAGGGCGGCTGGAAACGGATCGTCTGGATGTCCAAGCAGCTCAAGGACGAGGTGGCGGACCGCCTCAAGCCGGCGCTGGAAAAGGCCGGCCTGGCGGAGCTGTTCGACAAGATCGCCACCGAGGAAAACGCAGAGGAGCCGGAGAAGCTGGTGGAGTACCTGGGCCAGGTGGGACACCCCGCCCTGGAAATGGAAGCAATGTTCTAAGCGAGTTCTGTAAGGAAGGAGCGAAAGCTATGGCACTGACGGGAATGCAGATATACAAGAGCCTGCCCAAGACCAACTGCAAGGACTGCGGTCTTCCGACCTGCATGGCCTTCGCCATGCAGGTGGCGGCCAAGCAGCGGGCCATCACCGACTGCCCGCACATGACCGAAGAGGCAACCGCCACCCTCTCGGAGGCTTCGGCGCCTCCCATGCGGCTGGTGAAGATCGGCGCGAATGGGAACCAGTTCCAGATCGGACAGGAAACGGTGATGTTCCGCCATGAGGAGAAGTTTCACCGCGCCACCGGGGTGGCGGTGCGGGTTCCCGCCTCCATGAGCGACGGTGATGCCGCTGAGCGCATCGAGGCCATCAACGGGGCCACCTTCCTGCGCGTGGGGGCCACCCTGAAGGTGCAGCTTTGCGCCGTGGAGGTGGACACCGCGGACCCGGCGGCGCGGGCGAAGCTGGTCGCCGAGAAGAGCCGGGTGCCCCTCATCCTGGTCGGGAGCAAGCCGGAGGCGATGAAGGCGGCGGTGGAGGCGGTGAAGGACAGGAAGCCGCTGATCTACCGTGCCGAGGCGGGCAATCTGGAGGCGTTCGCGGGAATAGCCGCCGGCGCCAAGGCGCCGCTGGCCGTGGGCGCCGGCTCCCTGGAGGAGCTGGCGGAGTTGACCTCCAAGGCCAAGGACAAGGGAGTCGAGGACCTGGTGCTTTCCTTCCAGGCGAACGGGGCCGAGACGGTCCGCCAGATGACGGTGGCCCGCCGGGCGGCGCTGCGCAAGCAGTTCCGTCCGCTGGGCTACCCGGCGATGGTGGAGGTGAAGGCCGACTCCCCGGACATGGAGGGGATCCTGGCCTCGGTGTTCGCCGCCAAGTACGGCGGCATCGTGCTGATCGACAACATGGACCCCGCGGAGCTGCTGCCCATCATGGTGACGGTGCAGGACGTGTACACAGATCCGCAGGTGCCGAACACGGTGGAGCCCAAGCTCTACGAGATCGGCTCGCCGGGTGAGAACGCGCCGGTGCTGTTCACCACCAACTTCTCCCTGACCTACTTCAGCGTCGAGAGCGAGGTGGAGCGCAGCAAGATCCCCTCCTACATCGCCGTGGTGGACACCGAAGGGTTGGGGGTGCTCAACGCCTACGCCGGAGACAAGATCTCCGCGGAGAAGGTGGTCAAGAGCCTGCAGGCGCAGAAGGTCTCCGAGAAGGTGAAGCACCGCAAGCTCATCATCCCGGGGCTGCTGCCGATCTTTCGGGCGGAGATCGAGGACACCTCTGAATGGGAGGAAGTGATCATCGGGCCGGAGAACGCCCGGGAGATCCCCGCCTTCCTCCAGAAGGTGGCCAAGGAGATGGCCGGCTAACCCATGTCAGAGTTCAGCGTCACCTTCCTGCCCCAGTACAAGACCGTGCGGGTGAGCGCCGACACCTCGCTTCTGGAGGCGGCGCTCAAGGCCAACATCACCATCAACAACCTCTGCGGCGGAGACGGCATCTGCGGCCGCTGCAAGATGATCGTCCGGGAGGGGAAGGTCTCCGGGCGGGTCTCCCCCAAGCTCACCCGCGAGGAGATCCAGCAGGGCTACGTGCTGGCCTGCCAGACCCCGGTGGCGGACAACCTGCAGGTGGAGATCCCCGAGGCCACCTGGGCCAAGGAGAAGATCTCCGCCGCCCAGGACGCCGAGCGCTTCCGGGACTTCGCCGAGCTGATGTACTACCGCAAGGAGTACGTGCCGGCTCCCCTGGTGACTAAGGTCTACCTGGAGGTGGAGCCGCCCAGCCTGGCCAACAACGCCGCGGACCACCAGCGGGTGGACGAAGCGATCCAGCGCAAGCTCCAGTACGGCTCCATGCAGATGGGGCTGAAGATCATCAAGAACCTCTCGGAGATCCTGCGGGAGAACGACTACAAGATCACCGCCACGGTGGGGCTGCGCAAGGACATCGCCGAGGTGATGAACATCGACGGCGGCGACACCTCGATGCGCAACTACATGGTGGTGGTGGACATGGGCACCACCACCATCGTGGCCCACCTGGTGGACGCCAACACCATGAAGACCCTGGACGCGCGGGCCTGCTTCAACTCCCAGGGCATCTACGGCCGGGAGGTGACCCGGCGCATGATCACCGCCGAGCAGAAGGGCGTGGAGGAGCTGCAGCGCATCCTGGTGGAAGACATCAACCAGCTCATCACGGCGCTGGCGGGCTCGGCAGGTGTGGCGCCGCGGGACATCACCGCGGTGGTGGCGGCGGGCAACAGCGCCATGGGGCACTTCCTGCTGGGGCTCTGCACCCGCAACATCCGCCGCACCCCCTACGTGGCGGTCACGGTGGCCCCGCCTCCCCTAAGGGCCGCGGAGGTGGGGTTGGAGATCAATCCGCGGGGGCTGCTGTACTCGCTTCCCGGCATCAGCGGCTGGGTGGGAAGCGACGTCACCGCCGGCATCCTCTGCACGCAGCTCCACGAGCAGGAGGAGCTGTCCCTGCTGGTGGACATTGGCACCAACGGGGAGATCGTGATCGGCAACAGGCAGTGGCTGGTCTCCTGTTCCGCCTCCGCCGGCCCGGCCCTGGAGGGAGCCAGCGTGGAGTGCGGGGTGCGCGCGGAGAAGGGGGCCGTGGAGCGCGTGTTCGTGGAGGACGGCAGGATCGCCTACAAGACCATCGACGATGCGCCGGCCAAGGGGATCTGCGGCTCCGGGATCATCGACGTGGTGGCGGTGCTGCTGGACCAGGGGATCATCAACCGCTCGGGCCGCTTCGTGGAGGGAGCATCCGACCGGGTGACGGAGGCGGACGGGGTCAAACGCTACCTGTTGAGCGAGCCGGCCGGCCGCAACGGGCGCGGCGTCTACATCACCGAGAGCGACATCGAAAACGTGATCACCGCCAAGGCGGCGATCTTCGCCGCCATGAAGATTCTGCTTCGGAGGCTGGACCTGTCCTTCGACGACATCGTGCACTTCTACCTGGCCGGCGCCTTCGGAAGCTACATCGACATCGAGCACGCCATCACCATCGGCCTGATCCCGGACATCGATCGGGAGCGGATCGAGTACGTGGGCAACAGCTCGATCAAGGGGGCCAAGATCGTGGCCTTCTACAAGGAAGCCCTGTCGGAGATCGAAAAGATCCGCCAGGACACCACCTATTACGATCTGATGGGGGCGGACGACTACATCGAGGAGTTCCAGGCCGCGATGTTCCTCCCCCACACGGACATCGAGATATTTCACAGGAGCTAAGAGACTGCCATGCCCAAGAGCATTGCCGTATCCGGAAAAGGAGGAACCGGCAAGTCCACCATCGCCGCCCTGCTGGTGGAGGCGCTGCGGCTGCGCGGGGAGGTGCCCGTGCTGGCCATCGACGCCGACCCGGACGCCAACCTGGGCAGCCTGCTGAGGTTGGAGCCTGAGGAGACCGTGGCGGACGTGCGGGAGGACGTGCTGAAGGCGCTCAAAAGTTTCCCCGCCGGCATGACCAAGGCACAGTACGTGGAGGCGGGGCTGCACGAGGTCATCGCCGAGGCGCAGGGCTTCGACCTCCTGACCATGGGCAGGAGCGAAGGGTCGGGCTGCTACTGCGCGCTCAACAACCTGATCCGCAAGTTCTCCGATTCCCTGGGACCCTCCTACCGGTGGGTGGTGATGGACAACGAGGCCGGGCTGGAGCACATCAGCCGCCAAACCACCCGGGACGTGGACGCGCTGCTGGTGGTGGTCACCGAGAACCCGCTGTCCCTTCATTCGGCGCGGGAGATCGAGCGCATCACCGAGGAGCTGGACAGCCGCATCGGCCACCGCTACGTGGTGACCAACATGGTCCGCCCGGACCGGCAGGAGGCCATTCGCGGGCGCCTCCAGGAGCTCAAGATGGACTTCCTGGTGGACATCCCTTACGATGCCAGACTGGAAGAGGTTATTTTCCAGGGCGGGCCGCTTGGGGAAATGAACGGCTCCCCTGTCATGGACAGCATCCGGAAAATACTGGATACCGTTGGAGGTGGGAATGGAAATACCTGACGTAAAAGAGAAGTGGACGGCTCAGATCAACGAGGTGACCATCGGGGCCACCAAGGATCAGGGCGGCACCCGCGGCAAGGTCGTGACCGTGGGCGGCCAGTCCGCGCTGCCGGTACTGGACTTCGAAGGGGCCAACCCGCACCAGCCGGTGATCGCCGGCTTCGTGGCCGACACTCCTCCTGACTGGCCGGAGGTGCTGAAGGGGGCCATCGGCGCAGAGATCAACTCCCCGGCGGAGTGGGCCCAGAAGTGCGTCCAGGACTACAAGGTGGACCTGATCAGCCTGAAGATGGTGGGCGCCGACCCGGCGGGCAAGAACGCCTCTCCCGAGGAGTGCGCCAAGGTGGTGCAGGAGGTGCTGGGGGCGGTGGAGGTGCCCCTGATCCTCTGGGGCTGCGGCGATGACGAGAAGGACAACCTGGTGCTTCCCGAATGCTCCCAGGCCGCCAAAGGGGAGAACTGCCTGATCGGCTCGGCCAAAGAGACCAACTACATGACGGTGGTGGCCATCTGCAAGGCCGACAAGCACAAGGTCATCTCCGAGGCGCCGGTGGACATCAACATCGGCAAGCAGGTGAACATCCTTCTGCAAGACGCTGGCTTCGACCTGAAGGACGTGGTGATGTTCCAGACCACCGCGGCGTTGGGCTACGGCTTCGACTACGTGTACACCATCCTGGAGCGGGCCCGGATCGCCGGCCTCAAGGGGGACAAGCTGATGGCTATGCCGCAGATCTGCGACGTGGGCGGCGAGGTGTGGCGCATCAAGGAGGCCACCGTGGACGAGGACATCCTCCCGGGGTGGGGGAAGCTCGCCAAACGCGGGCCCATGTGGGAAGCCGCCTGCGCCAGCGTGTACCTGCAGGCCGGCGCGGACATCCTGATCATGGCGCATCCGGAGGCCATCAAGAACGTGCAGATGACCGTCGGCCAGTTCTTCTAGTTCAAGAGGAGGAGATTAGCATGATTTTCATCGGAGAGCGAATCAACACCGGTTTCAAGGACATCAAGGCGGCGGTGCAGAACAAGGACGGCGACGTGCTGAAAGATTGGGCGGTCAAACAGGCCAAGGCCGGCGCCAACTACCTGGACGTGAACCTGGGGGCGGTCTCCAACGACCCGGCGGATCTGTGCTGGATGATCGAGCAGGTCCAGGCGGCCAGCGACCTGCCCATCTCCATCGACACCAACAAGCCTTCCATGCTGAAGGAGGCGGTGCCGCTCTGCAAGAAGCCGCCTCTGATCAACTCCACCACGGCGGTGGACGAGAAGATGGAAGCGATGTTTCCCATCGTGGCCGAGCACGGCGCCTCGATCATCGGGCTGGTGATGGACGAGACGGGCAGCCCCAAGAGCGCCGACAAGCGCGTGGAGAACGCCGGCAAGCTCCTGGCCAAGGCCATGGAGTACGGCATTGGCCCGGAGCAGCTGTTCCTGGACCCCATCGTCATGCCCCTGAAGTACATGCAGGAGCAGGCCAAGGAGATCCTGGCGGCTGCCAATCAGTTCCAGCTCTTCAGCGACCCGCCGCCGCACGTCGTCTGCGGCCTGTCCAACGTCTCCAACGGGACTACGCACAAGAAGCTGATCAACCGCACCTTCGCGGTGATGCTGGTGACCAACGGCCTCGACGCGGTGATCCTGGACGTCACCGACACGGATCTGGTGGACGCCCTGCTCACCGCCGAGCTGGTGATGAACAAGCAGATTTACGCGGACAGCTACCTGCAGGCGTTCCACTCCTGAGCGGGCCTCCGGCGCCCGCCGGCCGCAGCCGCCGGCGGGGCGGCCCCGCCGGGGTCCCCGCCCTTGTACCGGCGGCGGCGAGGGGCTACACTGCAAGGCAACATGGCAGACCGGGCGGTTGACCGGCTGCGACAGGCCGGGGCGGACTGCGCTCACGCGCGAACCTCCCTGTCTGCCGGCCATCACGAGTGGGCATGCTTCGCATCGCAGCAGGCAGCCGAAAAGGCGCTCAAGGCCGTCTACCTTCACCTGGGGCTCGAGGCGTGGGGGCACACGGTGAGCGCGCTTCTGGCGAATCTGGTTGAGCGAGTGGCCGTCGCAGACGAGCTCGTGGACCAGGCCAAGGCGCTGGACAAGCACTATATCCCCACCCGCTATCCAAACGGGTTTGATTCCGGCGCGCCCACCGATTTCTACACCGCAGGGGAGTCGAGGGAGGCGATCCGTGCCGCGGAGTCGATCATCAGGTTCTGTACGGATCTTCTCGGCCGATCGTGACGGTGTGACCCGCTCCGTCGAGGAGCTCGCACGCCGGCTTGTGGCGCGGGAGAGGCGCGTGGCGGCGGTGATCTGGTTCGGCTCATGGGTGAACGGGACGCCGAGACCCGGGAGCGACGTCGACCTCTGCATCCTGCTGGGAGCTTCGTCCCTGTCCCGGCGCGAACGGATTGCCCGCTACCTGCCGGGAGCGTTCCCGGTGGGGATCGATCTGTTCGTCTACACCCTCGCCGAGTTCGCACGCCTGTCCAGTGAGTCGCCGGACTGGTATCGCACGATCCGTTCGGGACGAGTTGTGGCAGGCGAGCTGCCCTCACCGCCCGTCGATCCGGGTGCGGAGGCGTGATTTCGACCTTTCCGCCCTTTTTCCCTTGATAAATCCGCCGAACGTGCTATCCTTGGTACCCGTCCCGGAAAACCGCATTCCAGAAAGTCTTCAATAACAAAGTCACAAGCGGACACTGCCGACAGAGGTGGTTCTTGTGACGGAGTGCAGGGGGACGAACGCCGCAGGCGCCTTCCGCCCGCTCCGCCCGGAAAGGAGCGATGGTCGATGAAACCTGCGCGTCCCAGACGGACAACTCTCATCGGGCGGGCGGCGGCGTTCGCCACCCTGGAGATCTTCCTCATGACTCAGGCTCCTCTGCTGTGGGCGGCCGAGCCGCCTGCCGCCGGAGCGGCGGCCGGCGCGGTCCTGCAAGGCGCCGGCCCCGCCTCCTGCAGCGAGACGGTCACCGCGGAGACGGGCGGCCTGCTGCGCCTCGGCCGGGTGGTGCTGGAGGTCCCCGCCGGCGCGGTGGAGGGCCGCCTCAGGATCACGGTCCAGGAGCTGCCCGGGGTGAGCCCCCTGAACCCGGGAATGCGCAACGTCACCGGCGGCATGCCAGGCTACCGCTTCCTGCCCCACGGCACCACCTTCGCCAGGCCCGTGCGGGTGACCCTGCCCTACGACCGGGAGCGGGTGCCGGACGCGCAGGCGGCCGCCGAGGTCTACACCTGGTTCTACAGCGACACCGCGCGCAGGTGGGAGAGACTGGAGCGGCTGCGGGTGGACGCGGAGGCGGGCCTGGTCACCAGCCTCACCACCCACTTCACGGACCTGATCAACTCCACCCTCACCCTGCCGGAAAGCCCGGCGCCTCTGGACTTCAACCCTACCTCCATCAAGGAGATCAAAGCCGCCGACCCGGGAAGCGGCATCCCGGAGCTGCGGGGCCTGGAGGGCGGTCCCTTCGGGGCGGCCCAGTTCAGCCTGCCCCTCACCATCCCGCCGGGCCGGCAGGGGCTGCAGCCGCAGCTTGCGGTCGACTACAACTCCGGCGGCGGCAACGGCTGGCTGGGGGTGGGCTTCGACCTGCGGGCCCCGCAGATCACCATCGACACCCGCTTCGGCGTCCCGGAGTATACCGGGAAGGAGACCTACCTGCTGAACGGCTCCGAGCTGGCAGAGGATGAGATCCTCTGGTACGGGATCCGCTACCGCGAGCGGGTGGAGGGAGCCTTCCGGCGCATCATCCGCCGGGGCGGGGGCCCGGCGGACTACTGGTTCGAGGTCACGGAGAAGAACGGCACCCGCCACATCTACGGCACCGGGGATGCGGTTCTGAAGAGCTACCGCGGCGGGGGCGGCATCTTTACCTGGTTTCTGAAGCGGACGGTGGACGCCAACGGCAACACCGTCACCTACCACTACCACACCGACGCGCTGAACGCCGGGGAGCCTTCCCGGCAGGTGTACCTGGAACGGATCAACTACACCGGCCGGGAAGACGGAGAGGAGGGCCGCTACTCGGTGGAGCTGGTGCGGGAGCAGGACCGGGAGGACCGGATCGTGGAGGCCCGGGCGGCCTTCCAGGTGCTGACCCGCTGCCGGTTGAAGGAGATCCGGGTCTCACTGGACGGCGAGCTCATCCGTCGCTACGCCCTGGAGTACCGCTACAACGATTTCCACAAGTGGCAGCTGGTGAAGCTCACCGAGTACGGCCGCGACGGCGCCGAGTTCTACTCCTACCGGTTCGACTACTTCCGCATGCCCGCGGAGCGCGACGGGTTCAGCGGCTTCCAGCAGACCCGGGCCTGGCCCAACGGGGAGGCCACCGCCACCCGCAGCCGGTCCATCTCGGCCGGCGGCCACGTCTACACCGGCGTCGGGGTGGGCCTGGGAGGCGATCTGGCCGCCACCGTGGGCGCCTCAGTGGGGTTCCGCAAGGACTGGAACCAGGACCTGCTGCTGTTCATGGACATCAACGGGGACGGCCGGCCGGACCAGCTGCTGAAGGAGGGCGCCGCGGCGCCGCTGCTCCTGCGGCTGAACACGGGCTCCGGGTTCAGCGGCGCTTCGGTGCTGGGCGGCCTGAACGGGTTTCTCAACGCCAGCACCCAGTCGAACTTCACCTTCCAGCTGACCGGCGGGGTGGGACCGGTGAACGGCGGGGCGGGCACCACCCTGTCCTTCTCCAAGGCCAAGAACGCCGTGGCGGACATCGACGGGGACGGCTTCGTGGACCTGGTCCCGGTCCTGGGCGGCGCCACGTACCTGCGCAACCTGGGCGGCACGGCGGGCTTCGCGCCGGAGCCCTGGCAGGCGGGCGGCCCGCCGGTGAGCCTGGAGGATGTGGCGGGAGCCACCGAGCACATGGACGCCCTGGAGAGCAGCTTCCACCTGCTGGACCCGGTGCGCCGCTGGGAGGCCCCGCATCGCGGCACCGTCGCGGTGAGCGGGGCCATCGTGAAGGTGGGCGACGGCGGCTGGGGCGGAGACGGGGTGCGGGTCAACCTCTTTCACAACAACGAAAGCGTCTTCCAGAACGTCCAGCACGACAACGAGCTCTACTGGGCGAACCTGATCCAGGACGGGGAGCTGCGCGGCCGCTCGGTGCTGCTGAAGGACGACGGGGAGACATACTTTTCTGAGGAGACGGTGGAGCTCGAGCGCCGGGACCGCCTGTACTTCAAGGTCAACCCGGTGCAGGACATCAAGAACGACACGGTCTCCTGGGACCCGCGCATCCTCTACACGGAGATCTACGCCCACGACCATATGGCGGACCCCCGCTACACCCAGGGGCAAAGCCCCGAGCCACTTCGCTACTACGAGGGCAGGGAGCTTCCGGTGCAGGCGGGCGGGCCGGAGGGGCACTACCTGGAGCTCACCCACCAGGCTCCGGTGGTCCGCCAGCCCGGGGAGCTGGTGGGCGCGGAGCAGGACGGGGCCATCCTGGTGGAGATCGTGGACCGGGAAAGCGGGCAGACCGAGTGGAGGCGGCTCAGCGACGACGGGGTTGAGGTGAGCCTGACCCGCTGGGACGGCCAGGAGCTGACGGTGAGGAGGGCCAACGCGGAGGCGGGCCTCACCGCCAGCCGGCAAAGGAGCCAGGACCGGGAGATCCTGCGGCTGACCGAGCTCACCGAAGGCGGCGAGAAGCGCTACCTCCTCACCGACCTGTTCGCAGAGGTGCCGGAGATCTTCCCGGAGGCGGAGATGGAGGAGCGGGTGCTGGACCTCCTGGACAGCCAGGAGGACCGGGACTTCCTTCTGGAGCTGTACGAGCACCAGGAGGCAGGCGCCGTGTACCTGCTGTCGGAGCAGGCCACCGCGGAGGAGCGGCTTCAGATCGGCGGCATCCTCAACTCGGTGCGCTACCTGGACTACGACCGGCTGGACAGGACGGTGCGCATCTATCCCAGCCGCCGCTACCCGGTACACCACCTGGAGGGCCCGCCGGAGAGCCCCGAGGAGGTGGTGGCCAGCGCCGCCCACGAGGGCGGCGACCTTCCGCAGCAGACCAGCTACATCCTGGTGGAGGACTTCACGGAAGGCGGCAGGACGCGGGAGATCCGCTCGTTCCTGCACGTCTTTCAGGCGGGGGCGGACTTCAACCTGGCGGATTTGGTGAGCGCCGGAGGGATCGAGGGCCACGAGAACGACCCCTTCGCCGGGGGAGTCTACAACTGGTTCTACGGGGAATGGAACGGGGCCTTCCTCTGGGACGAGTCCCTCCTGGCGATCGACCGGGAGCAGTTTCTGGAGGACCACAACTACCTGTACTTCTCCGCCATGAGCCCGGAAGCCGCGGCGCAGCGGTTCGACGGCCGGGACATCTGGAAGGGCACGGAGAGCGCCTGGACGGAGAAGCGCCCCGGCGAGGTGCCGGAAGAGGTGGAGAAGTACTTCGTGAGCTTCATCTCCGGGGACCTCCTGGGTCCCTCCGCCAAGGGCGGAGACTCCCGGGAAGACATCCCCAGCGGGCCGGCCACGATCGCCCTGGACTCCCTGCGCTACGTGCGGGAGGGGAAGAGCACCAACTCCAACATCGGCGGCGGGCTGGGCCCGGTGAGCGTCAGCACCGCAAAGGGGGACTCCCGGGGCTACCGGGACTTCTTCGACATCAACGGAGACCGCTACCCGGACCAGCTGGTGCTGCCCTCGGGAAGCGGCAGGCTGACGGCCATCCTGAACCGCGGCGGCGGCTTCCAGGGAAGCCGCCTCATGGCGGGAGCCTACCCGGACCTGCGCCACAACGTGAACCAGAGCTACGGGCTGGGCATCACCGGCGGCGCCTCGGGCAGCCGCATGGAGGTGCTCCTGACCCCGGGGGGCAACGTGAAGATGGTGGGCCCCAAGCCGCCGGCGGCGGGCATGGGGCTGAACGGGTCGCTGGGGCACTCGGTGACCAAGACGGACTTCATCGACATGAACGGCGACGGGCTTCCCGACCACGTGCGCAGGAGCGAGGACTCCGGGGCCTTCTACGTGAGGCTGAACCTGGGAGACGGCTTCGCCGCCGAGCGGGAGTGGGGCACCTCGCCGTGGAGCGTGGCGCAGGTGAGCCCCATCCTCTCCTCCAAGATGGGGGTGAGCACCAGCCCCAACAACATCCGCTACAACACCACCATGAGCGGCGGGTTCAACGTCAGCCTGGGGGCGCTGGGCACCAGCATCAACGCGGGGATCACCGTGAGCGGCACCCGGACCAAGGTGGACCTGGTGGACATCAACGGGGACGGGCTGCCGGACCAGGTGCTGAAGCTCCACGGCCAGGACTACTTCCTGGTGAAGCTCAACCAGGGGGACCGATTCGGAGAGGAGATGCGCTGGTACACCCCGGACTGGCAGGTGGACGGGGACACCTTCCGCATCGACGACTACGTGGAGAGCTACCTGCGCCAGGTGGTGCTGCAGGCGCTGCTGGATAACTTCCCGGGCCTGAAGAAGAGCGTCGATCCGGCCACCATCAACATCGACTTCCCGGGGCTGGCGAGCTACCTGGGCGACCTGAGCAACGACGTCAACATCCGCGGCGCAGGGGACGTGATCGACTACACCGGGGGGTTCACCATCGCCGCCGGCTTCAACGTGACGGTGCAGATCGGAGCGCTGGTGTTCGTGATCGTCACCGTGGGACTGAACGGCTCCTACGGCCTGTCCTCGGCCCAGCTCCTGATGAGGGACATCAACGGGGACGGGCTTCCCGACCACGTGTTCAAGTATCCCCTGGACGGGTTCTTCCGGGTGAAGCTGAACAACGGCGGCAAGGTGGGGCTGCTGAAGCGGATCGCCACCCCCCTGGGCGGCACAGTGGATCTGGACTACCGGCGGGAGGGGAACACGGTGGACATGCCCAGCTCCCAGTGGACCCTCGCGGAGGTCACCCGCACCGATGGGCTCGGGAACGCCTACCCCACCCTCTACGACTACGGCAGCGGCTACTACGACCGCTACCAGCGCACCTTCTACGGCTTCGGCTGGATGCGGCAGACCAACGCCGACGGCAGCACCGTGGAGAGCCTGTACCACAACCGCGACTTCACCCGCAAGGGCCTTCTGGCCCAGCGGCGGGTGCGCGATGCGCAGGGCAACCTCTTCCGCAAGACCGTCAACACCTACGTGGTGGAGCCCTACGGCTTCGCGGCCTTCCCCGGCCTGGCCCGCACCGAGGAGAGCTTCTACGACGGGCGCTCCAGCGACGAGTCGGAAGGCTACACGGTGAAGGCCATGCAGTACGGCTACGACCGCTACGGCAACGTGGTGGAGGCGGTGGACGAGGGGGACCCCGAGGACCCCGCCGACGAGGCGTTCATCGACATCCAGTACCTGCAGGAGCTGGAGGGCTGGATCGTGGGCAAGCCCACCTTCCTGCAGGTGCAGGACGCCTCCGGGCGGATGCTGCGGGAGCGGGTGGGCGGCTACGACCTGCAGGGCAACCTCACCACCCTGGAGCAGCATCTGGCCGACGGGCAGAGCGCGGTGAGCCGGCTGGAGTACGACGAGGAGGGAAACCTCACCCGGGTGGTGGACCCCAAGGGCTACGAGCTCCGCTACCGCTACGACCCGGAGGTGCGCACCCACGTGGTGCGGATCGAGGACTCCTTCGGCTACGCCTCCACCGCCTGCTACGACTATCGCTACGGGCTGGCCACCGAGAGCGTGGACGTGAACGGCAACCGCACGCGCCGCGACTACGACCCCTTCGGGCGCCTGGCGCGGGTGTTCGGTCCCTACGACGGGTCCATCCCGGCGGTGGCCATGAGCTACTTCCACCGCGAGAGCCCCGCCCGGGCGGTGACCCGCAACAAGGTGCACTTCGACCCCGCCGACCCCGAGACCCTGGACACGGTGGTGGCGATCGACGCCCTGCGGCGGGTGATCCAGACCAAGAAGGAGGGGGAGGTGCTGCTGGAGGGGGACTCCAGCCCCCGCTACGGGATGAACGTCACCGGGCGCATCCTCTTCGACCGGATGGGGCGGGTGGCCCAGCAGGGCCAGCCGGCCTTCCAGGACGGCTACGACACCGCCTGGTGGCCCCAGGCGCCCCTGAAGAACCCCACCCTCAGCGACTACGACATCCTGGGCCGCACCGTGCGGGTCACCCTGCCCGACGGCAGCCTCATCGCCACCGACTACGGGGTGGAAGGCAGGCTGCTGTCCACCCGGGTCACCGACCCGGAAGGCAAGCTCAAGGCCAGCTACGGCGATGTGCGGGGCAACACCGTGCGGGTGGAGCAGCTCAAGGAGGGGCAGTGGCTCACCACCCGCTACCGCTACAACCCCCTGGGGGAGATCACCGCGGTGGTGGACCACGAAGGAAACACCACCACCATCGCCTACGATGAGCTGGGGCGGCGCACGCTGATGGACAACCCGGACTCCGGGCGGGTGGAGAGCGTCTACGACCTGGCGGGAAACCTCATCCGCAAGGTGGACAACAACCTGCGCGCCCAGGCCCTGGCCATCGAGTACGACTACGACTACAATCGCCTGGTGCGCATCCGCTATCCTTTCAGCCCGCAAGTCTCCTACAGCTACGGGGAGCCGGGGGCGGAGGAAAACCGCGCTGGGCGGTTGGTGCGGGTGGAGGACGAATCGGGGGTGACCGAGCTGTCCTACGGCAGGCTGGGCGAGGAGGTGAAGCGGCGCAAGACGCTGAACTTCCTCACCCCGGGGGTTTCACCGCAGACCTTCGAGAGCGAGTTCCGCTACGACTACCTGGGACGCATCGAGTGGATGCGCTACCCCGACGGGGAAACCCTCACCTACCGCTACGACCGCGGCGGCCAGGTGCGGCAGGTGAGCGGCGAGAAGCAGGGCCTGCGCTTTGAGTACCTGCAGGCGGTCGGCTACGATGAGTTCGGCCAGCGGGTGCGGATGCGCTACGGCAACGGGGTGGAGACGGGCTACCGCTACGAGGAGAAGCGCCGCTGGCTTCAGGCGATCCGCACCACCACCCCCTACGGGGCCACCCTGCAGGAGGCCGGCTACAGCTTCGACCGGGTGGGAAACGTCCTGGCGGTGGACAACCAGGGGGACCGGGAGGTGCACCAGCGCTACGGCTACGACGACCTGCACCAGCTCATCGAGGCCCAGGGGGAGTACCTGAGACCCGACGGCAAGACCGACCGCTACCAGCAGCGCTTCCGCTACGACGCCATCGGCAACCTGGTGCTGAAGGACAGCACCCACCGCTTCACCCCCGCAAGCGACAAGCCCGAGAGCCTGAACTACCGGTTGGAGCTCGCCTACCAGGGCAGCCGGCCCCACGGGGCCACCCGCATCGGCGAGTGGAGCTACCTCTACGACCCCAACGGGAACGTCATCCTGAAGCGCTGGGCGGGCCGGGAGCACCCCCAGGGGGGGCCTCCGGGGCAGGCGAGCCCCGGGGAGCCTCCGGAGGACACCGGCTGGTACCCGCCCTCGGGGATGGAGCCGGGGCGGGGCCGGCAGGGCAAGGGGCGCGGGCGGGCCTACGCCTGGGGGCTGCGCGACGGGGCGCCTCCCGCCCCTACCGTCACCACCGCCGCCTCCTCGGGGCAGGGCCACGGGCAGGAAGAGCGCTACTACTGGAACGAGGAGAACCGGCTCACCGAGGCGCAAGTCAACGGGCGCAGCACCGAGTTTCTCTACGACGCCTCCGGGGAACGCACGGTGAAGCGGGGCCAGAACGGGGAGACCCTCTACGTGGACCGCTACTACCAGCTGCACAACCGCTCCATCGCCACCAAGCACGTGTTCGTGGGGGAGACCCGGGTGGTGAGCCGGCTGTCGCAGGCGGGCTTCCAGGATGCCGGCTACGAGCGGGCCAACGTGTACTACTACCACCCCGACCACCTGGGCTCCACCACCTTCGTCACCGACTCGCAGGGCGAGGAGTTCGAGCACCTGGAGTACACCCCCTACGGGGAGAGCTGGATCGAGGAGGTG
>CAZBDU010000103.1:0-19607 GCA_964490725.1 uncultured Spirochaetaceae bacterium
ACCGGGCTGCGCCATTTTCATAGAACCTTTTTACAGGAGTCTACCTACATCACCTGGTAATGGAATGGGCAAGAGCACACAAAGATGAATTGTTCACGGAATGGGATCTCGCCAGGAATAAGAAGACTCTCTTTCCCATCGATCCGCTGGAATAGGAGAGAGCTGTGTATTTTGACGTAAGGGAAGCTCAATACCTGGACGGCTACAGGCTGAGGCTGCGCTTCGAGGATGGATCCACGGGGATCGCGGACTTATCCGGCTACCCGGACGAAGAGAATGTCTTTCGTGCTTTCCTGGATGTTGAGTATTTCAAGAGATTTCGTGTTGAGTACGGCACGATAGTTTGGGGAAAGGGAGAGTTGGATGTTGCCCCTGAAACGTTGTACCGACTGGCAACGGGAAAGTCCGTCACGTACAAGGCAGCCACGGGCCCGACGGTGTAGGGCCCGCGAGAGGATTGATCTGGCAGGGAGTTGATCCGTCGGGCTGACTTGCGTTCGAAGATCCTGGATGCAGCAACGTTGTCTGCACCAAACACATATCGTGGGTCGCGAGGTTCGCGCCCAAGAACACACTCAGTACCCGCGATCGCGCCACTGAAAAGTTGGAGGTCCGGCAGGTGAGTGCGGCCGAGCTTCTGGGCGATAATGGACAGAGCTTTGGCCTTGCCATACTTGCTGACCAGCCGCTGGTGGAGCTCTTTGGCCGGGCGGTTGGCTCTGAGGAACAGACAGGCGGCCTCACTGAAAGCCCACTTGAGGTGGACGTTGCCGATCTTGGCGTTCTTGGAGCCCTGTTTCTTGCCGGCCGACTCGCGTGCGGGTTTGACCAGCCGGCAGTAGGAGATGAAGTCCCCGACGGTGGGGAAACGGCGGATGTCGTGGATCTCATAGATCATCACCAGGGCGAGGATCTTGCCGATACCAGGCACGGTACGCAGAAGGCCGAGGAGAACGGGATCATGGTGGCGTGCCTGCTGGAGCACCTGGCGCTCGAGCTTGAGGAGAATGGAGTGATAGACATCGAGGAGCACCACGTCGGCTTCGATGCTGTTGCGGACCATGGGATCGGGGAAGAGCTCGGGCAGGCCGATGCGGTTGGAGTGCCGGTCGATGCGTTTGGAGAAGCCCGGCAGATTGTACTGGGTGTTGGTGTTCTGGATGTGGGTGAGCAGCTCCGACTGATGGTGCATGAAGTACATTCTGCGGCGCAGAAGGTCGCGGGTTGAGCGGGTGGCCTGGGGATAGGGGTAGGCCACCGGAAGCATCTTGGCGCGCAGCAGCGAGGCGATCTTCTTGCTGTCGATCTTGTCGTTCTTCGTCTTGCCTCCGTGGATGGCCTTCATGTAGAGGGCGTGGCCCAGGACGAAGGTGACGTTCATCTGGGCGCACAGGTCGGCGACCCAGTACCAGCTGAACATGCATTCCACCGCGCCACAGCGAGGTCCTGGCGGTAGGGCCCAACGGCGGTCTGGAAGGCTTCGGGGCAGGTGGGCAGGTTCTTGTGCAGGAGCACGGTGCCGCGATCGTCCTGGATGCAGAGATACATCCAGCTTGCGTGCAGATCCACGCCGCAGTAGAATTGGTGGTGCTCTTCGTAGAAGCGCATACAGGTCCCTCCTCGGGGTAAGAGAGTTGTCGACACGGTAAGTATGCCGGACCTTTCGCGGGGGGCCTTAATCAGTATTATGTCGTTGGACCCGACCGGGAGGCGGCCGTCGGAGAGGGCAAACCCAATACTGTGAACGGCCGTTGCTGCTCAGAGTGGCGCGGCGGGTCAACTCTTTGTGGGCGTCACAGGAGGCTGATTATGCAGAGCGATGAAGAGCAAATACGAGAACTCGTTTCCACTTGGATGTCTGCGACTAGGGCGGGTGACACTGAGACGGTTCTGTCTCTTATGGCAGATGATGTCGTCTTTCTCGTAACAGGCCAGCAGCCCATGCGAAAAGCCGATTTCGCTGCCGCTGCGCAGGCTCAGGCTGGTGCAGACGCACCAAAGTTCGATGGGTCGAGCGAAATCCAAGAGATCAAGATTCTTGGCGATTGGGCCTTCATGTGGCAGAAACTCACGGTAGTCGCCACTCCACCCAGGGGCGCTCAATCCGTGAGCCGGGCGGGACACACGTTGACAATTTTTGAGAAGCAAGACGAGAAATGGGTCCTTGCGCGTGATGCGAACATGCTGGCTCCTGTGCCGACAGATGACGAATGACGCCCAACAAGGCGCTGCACGTCAATTGCGCTGCGCTCCGGATCAACTCGGTTCGTCGTTCGCGGCGCGAGGAGATAGCGTTGTATGAAAGCACATGAGTTCGATGAGCGGTTTGACGCCGGTGAGGATGTCAGCAAGTACCTCGAGTTCTCCGGCGCCCGAAGGCCGGGCCAAGTGATCAGGCGGGTCAACGTTGACTTTCCCGAATGGATGGTCAGGTCTTTGGACAAAGAGGCACGGCGACTGGGAGTTCCCCGGCAGTCGATCATCAAGGTCTGGGTGCCGGACCGGCTCACCAAATAGGCGTCGGCCGAAGCCCATAGGGCGGCTGGCAACAGGATGGTGAAGCGGAAGAGCCAATCGCCCTCCTCCCGTGGTGTCATGGTTTGGGGTCTTGCCAATAGCGGGATCGACTTGGCGGGGGCGTGAGCGCCGGGCTATTGCGGGATCGGCCAAGAACGAGAGGAGTGTCTGACCGCCTGTCGGGCGCCGCAGGTCACTCGCTTCGTTAACCAGCCGCCGAAGGGTGCTTCTGACTGGCGTTTCGTATGCAGCCGATTCCTACCAAGACTCGGCTGAACCAATCGACGTGGTTGCTGTAGCATCCGCTGCAGTCCACGGGCCCGTGCTTTATGGATGCCGTGTTGAGACCACCATGTGCCTCCCATCGCATCAAACGATGCTGACGGAGCCTGGGCGGCGACCGGATGGAAGAGGAGACTGCAACGGTGTTTCTTCTCCGTAGACCAAAAGAGACCAAGGACGACGGCTCCACACGGACGTACACTGCTTTCATGATCTCCTATGAGGGCAGGGGCGCCTATGCGGGATTCGTGACAACGGAGACGGCGGAGTACTTTGTGAAGGCTGTCGGACTGGACCGTGCGTACGAAGCGACACCTCTGGCTTCGATAGAACCGACTGAGTTGAAGGACTCCGAATACGCATTCGTATTCCGGAACAGGTCCCAGATCGACAGGGTGGTTTCCGGGAAGATTGAAGCTTCCTCTTTCGCCAGGAACCTGGTGAGGATTCGGTAGACCGAGGTGGTCACCCCGACAACGGGGTGATGGACCTTCCGGTGCCCGTTGGACCGTCTATAGGGAAGAAAGATGACGATGAAGGAAATCGGGATCCTATTTCGCTGGCCTCGGCTGCCTGCGATCTTGCTAAGTTCCGAGCGAATAGCTGCGGCACTCAAGCGAAGACAATTGGTGAGCTTTCTCATGGATACTCCGCAATCCGGTCCCGGCTCGGAGGTCAAGGTCATCGATGTGACGGGTAACGAGTTCTGGTTTGACAGTGCAAGGCGGCTCCTTGCGCCGGGTTTCTTTCCCAGAAGGTGGACGAAGAAGAAGCTCGTGGAGCTCTACAACAGCCACCGGCCAGAAGGTCGAGCCGTATACGAACCCGGTAGCCTATCAAACACAAGACTCGAGCAGATCGTTGGCGACATCGCTCGCCTCCTCAGCCAAGGCCGCACCCCGCCCGACGCCGTAGACTCTGAAGCCAGAAGATAGGCGCAGCGTCTTCTTCAGGGAGCGGAGACCCAACGGGCGGTCTGGCAACATCGGGTTCGAGCAGACGCCGGCCGCCGTCCGATGCAGCTGCTTCGGCTCCGAACCGGCCTGTGGTACTCTCATCCGGCGGCGCTGCTCAACCCGAACGTTCGGCGTAATGGCAGGCAAGAGCGCGATCTAGCGGACGATCGAGCGAAAGAGGGTCTTTCGACACAGTCGTTGGATGGCTGCTGGCCTTGAGCGGAATGGTACGTGACATGCAGCTTATGGTGGTGATTGCAGTTTTTTTCATGTCGTGCGCTGTGTATGGTCTGGTCGGTCCGTGTCCTGTATACGATCGGGGCCGGTACGCCCGCGCCGAAAGTCGCCACGCAGGGACTGGTAACGCAGGGGCCGTACGCTCATACACGCAACCCGATGACCCTTGGCGCGCTGTCGATGTATCTGGGGATCGGTGTCTGGATGGGCTCCGGCGTGGTCATCATCCTGACCCTGATCGTGTTCAGCGGCCTGTTGACCTACATCCACATCCACGAAACACGCGAGCTGGCGGAACGCTTTGGCCAGGCGTTCCTGAAGCACAGGGAAAAGACGCCGTTTCTGGCTCCTCGCTGCCGGCGCCCCCGCTGAAACGCAGAGAACGCCTTCAGCCACCCACGGGCACCATGGTCCCGTTCTGCCGGGAGGACTCCTCCAGGGCCTCGCAGACCATCTCCACCCGCAGCCCGTCCCCGAAGTCCGCCCCTTCTGGAGCCACCGGTTCGCCTCTGCCGAGCGCCTCGACCAGTCGGCGGAGCTCCAGCAGGTAGGAGATCTGGATTCCCTCCGGGTGCTCCCCCGGCGGCCACGGGAGGAGCCCCTCGTGGTCGGCCCTGCACACGTACACCCGCTGGAACCCGGCCACGGACCTGCCGCGGTCGCCGCGCAGATACACCTGCAGCTCGTTCAGCCGCTCCAGGTTCCAGACGATCGCGCCGTCCCGCCCGTAGATCTCGAAAGCCAGCCAGTTCTTCCGTCCCGTGCAGTAGGAGGAGGCCTCCAGGCTGATGAGGGATCCGTCCTGGTAGTGCAGGAGCCCCATGGCCGCCTCGGGGGCGGTGACCGGACGCCCCCCGGCGCGCTCGGCGAAGGTGCGGGTGAACCCCGACACGGATCGCGGCTCTCCCAGAAGGTGGCGGGCCAGGTCCACGGCGTGGGAGCCCAGGTCGCCCAGCACGCCGCGCCCGGAAAGCTCCCTGTCTCTGATCCACTTGAAGGGGGCGTCCGGGTCGACGAAGGCCTCGTCCAGGTAGCGGAACTGCCCGTGGAAGATCCTGCCCAGCCGTCCTTCCTGCACCAGGCGGCGGGCCAGCGTGACCGCGGGAATGAAGCGGTAGTTGTAGCCCACCATGGCCAGGGCATCCGCGCCGTCCGCCGCCTCTTTCATGCGCCGGGCTTCGGCCGCGCTGCGAGCCAGGGGTTTCTCGCAGAAGACGTGCTTGGAGTGCTGGAGGGCGGCGATGCACGGCCCGGCGTGCAGGTTATTGGGGGCGCCGTTCACCAGCAGGTCGATCTCCTCGTCCTCCACCAGGTCCTGCCAGCGGTCCGTCGAGCCCTCGAAGCCCAGGGCGGAGGCGGTCCGTCGCACCTCCTGCTCGTTGCGGCCGCACAGCGTCTTGAGCCGGATGCGGCAGTCCAGCGCCGGGTAGAGCCGCGGCACGTCCAGCAGCGCCCTGGTCAGCACCCGTGCGATGCGGTAGCCCACCACGCCGACGGTCAGCTCGACAGACATAAGGATATCCTCCGCGATACACGCCTCACCGTTTCCGGATGCGGGAGCATCCGCCCGGCGGAACCAGTATACCCGGTTGCGGCAGGGCTTCAACCGGCGGCTCGCGGGTCTCCCGGCGCCGGCGGCGCCGGTCCCTGGCGCCACCCGGCCTGCCGGCTGGAGACCTTGCGGCTGGAGGGGGCCCCAGCCTGTCCGCTTGACCCCGGCCACCCCGCTTCGTATATTGTTCAAGATTGAATGATATGACGTCAAAGTACTCGCCAGAGGATTCGCCGTGGGAACGAAATACCGGGGGAAGGAGAGCGCGCGCCTGGCGCTGGACACCTACATCAAGCTGATCCGCAGCGTCAACACTCTGCTGGCGGCAGTGCGCAGGGACTCCCCCCTGCCGGAGGGGATGAGCCAGAGCCAGTTCGAGGTGCTGGAGGCGCTCCTTCACTGCGGCCCGCTCTGCCAGCGGGAGGTCAGCCACAAGATCCTCAAGAGCACGGGCAACATCACGATGGTGGTGGATCACCTGGAACGGGACGGCCTGGTGCAACGCACGACCGACGCCTCGGACCGCAGGATGACCATCGTGGCCCTCACCCCGGAGGGCCAGCGGAAGATCGAAGAGTATTTCCCTGTCCACGCCGGGGCGATCGCCGCCAGCATGGCGAGCCTGTCCGAATCCGAGCAGAAGAACCTTGGCGAGCTCTGCAAGAAGCTCGGCCTGGGGATCAGAAGCAAGCTTACACGTACCGGAGGTATTCCATGAAGATAGCAGTGGTTTTCTACTCCACCTATGGGCACATGTACCAGATGGCCAGGGCGGGCGCCGAGGGCGCCGGCCAGGTCGAGGGCGCGGAGGTGAGGACTCTGCGGGTGGCGGAGACGCTGCCCCGAGAGGTGCTGGAGATGATGGGCGCCGTGGAGGCCCAGAAGGCCTTCGCCGAGGTGCCGGTGGCCAAAGCGGACGACCTGGACGGCATCGACGGGTTGATCCTGGGGGTCAGCACCCGCTACGGAATGATGGCGGCCCAGATGAAGGCCTTCCTGGACTCTACGGGACCGCTGTGGGTGGCCGGCAAGCTCATCGACAAGCCGGTGAGCGTGATCTCCTCCACCGCCACCCAGCACGGCGGCAACGAGCTGGCCATCCTGACCGCCTACGCCAGCCTGATGCACCACGGCATGATCCCGGTGGGGCTGCCCTACAGCTTCCAGGGGCAGAGGACCATGGACGAAATCACCGGCGGCAGCCCCTACGGCGCCTCCACGATTGCCGGGGGCGAGGGCAGGCGTCTGCCCTCGGAGAACGAGCTGGAGGCAGCTCGCTTCCAGGGTCGCAGGCTGGCCCAGGTTGCGTCCCGGCTGGCCGGGTTGAACACGTCGGTGAGCCGCGCTACCTGAGCCGTCCCTGAGCCGTCATTGAGGCGTCATTGAGACGTCGTTGAGGCGTGCCGGAAGGCAGGCGTATCGGGGCCGCCGGGCCGCGAGGGGTCCGGCGGCCTTTTCTGTCTGCCGCCGCGGGACGCACGGCGCCGCAGCCGGCCGCTTCGGCTACGAGCTCGCGGCCGGGGCAGCCTGAGGGCCGGGGCGCTGCAGGCGGTAGCCCCACTGCCGGAAGGCAAACCCCCACCGTTCGTTCACGGCGCGGACCACGCGGTCGGTGAGCACGAAGCGGTTCTTCCGGTACCCGGAGCTCTCCTCCACATAGCTGCGGAAGGCGCTTTCGGCCTCGGCGAAGCCGGGAAGCTGGAGCTCCCTGTAGACCCTTTGAAGAACCGCCAGCGGGTTGTCCTCCAACTCGGAGAAGCCCACCTCCGCCAGCCTTGCAGGCGGAATGAGCTCGCGGTCGCGGAGGTACTTCTCCAGCAAATCGCGGTACAGCTCCAGCACGGTAGCCTCCACCTCCTGCGACGAGAGCTGCTGCAGGCTGGTGGCTGCCAGCACCCGGCGGTAGAAGTGCCGCGTGGAGAGGAAGACCGCGTAGGGGTTTCGGTGCAGGTAGATGAACCGGGCATGCGGAAACAGCTCCAGGAGCGCCGGGATCCGCCCCGTGTTGGTGGGATTCTTGACCACCAGCAGGGGGCGGTTCATGCGCAGCGCGGCCTTCTTCAGCGTGCCCAGGTAGCTCCTCTGCCAGCGCCGGCGGGTGTGGACGCCGATTCCCTTGAGGAGAGCGTAGCGGGTGAACAGCTCCCGCCCCCGGCGCGGAAAGCTCCACAGGTGATAGAACGAGTAGGGCGAGATGTTGGCCACGGCGAACTCCTCCTCCTGCGGGGCGCCCAGGTGCAGTCGGACGTCGTCCATCATGCGCCGCCGCGGCATCAGCCAGGAAAGCAGCGGCCGCAGCAGCGTACCCACCCAGGTGCGGCTGGCCGTGAGGAACAGCTCCGGGGCCACCGTCTGGAAGGTGGTGACGTAGCCCAGGCGGGGGTCGCGGCTCAGCAGGTTCTGAAGCAGGGTGGTGCCGCTGCGCCAGTGGCCTATGATGAAGATGGGATCCTGGAGTCTGTAGCGGCGCACCAGCCCGTTGTAGCGGAGCCTTTCGTAGAGCCGCAGCGGGGTGAGCGTCAGCGAGACCAGGGTGACCAGGGTGGCCCGCCCCCAGTAGCGCAGCGCCACCCGGTTGTCCATGAGGAGGCGCATCCAGCTGGAAAAGGAGCCCAGGATCAGGGGCTGCAGGCTGTTGACCGTCGCGGAAATTGCCATAGCAACGAAACAGACCGACCGGTCGGTCTGTTAACAGCATAACACCGCACGCCGCCGGAGTCAAGCCGGCCCCTCCTGTCCCGCCGCGCCTGCGGAGTTTTCCTTTGACGCCGCGCGCATTCCGGGCGTAAAATGAGCTCAGACCCAAAAAAGGAGGATTCCAGATGAAAGGTAGCAGGGTGTTTCTGGTCCTGGCGGCGGTGATCGGCGTTCTGCTCCTTGCAGGCTGCCAGCAGGCGTCATTCCTGTTCGACCCCACGGCGAAGTCCATGTCCGGGGGCTCCCAGGGCGGGGGCGCCGGCAACGGGGTTGACGAGTTCGGCTACAACTACACGGCCAGGCTCTTCGTCGGCGCCGCCGACGGGGTGGACAAGGTCCTGGACGGAGCCGTGTGGGGGGACCCGACCTACGCCAACGATCGCCTGGTCATGAAATGGTCCAAGGCGTGGGACGACGCCCGCTTCCACGGGGCGGACTGGGGGCCCGGAGCCTGGGAAGACAACGAGTGGAACGGTATGGTGCCCGGCGGAAGCGGCGAGGTCTGGCACTACAAGATCATCTGGGTCGGCGCCGATCTGGAGGACAGCCCCTACTGGAGAGAGGGAGGCTACGCGATCTGGAACCAGTTCGAGGTTATCTTCTCCCAGGGCGCCGCCGACGGGGAACATTCCTGGGATGCCCACGCGCTGCCCTCGGGGTACGGACCGATGTAGCGCCGGCAGGCGCGCGCGCCGCTCCGCGCCCGCGGGAGGGGCCGGGGCGCCGGCATCTCTCGCTCCACGGCCGCGATGAGGGGCGCCCTGCGGCGCCGCGCGACGCTCACGGCCGCAGGCCCAACGCCTGCGGCAGGACGCGCAGGTCCGGGTCGCTTTCGACGCGGAAGAAGGGCACCCCCGCCTCCTCGGCGGTGCGGCGGTCGTAGCCGGTGTCTCCCACGAAGGTGATGGACGCGTAGCCCCGTTCGCGGAGGGCCTGCAGGAACCCGAGCTTGTCTCCCCCCCGAGCCTCGGCGAAGTAGCCTTCGAGGCCGTGGCGGCGCAGCTCGCCCAGGAATTCCTCCTCCAGTATCCCCGAGGCCGCGAAGAGGCGGAAGCCGGCCTCCGTCAGCTCCTGCAGCACCTCACGTACGGAGGGAAACTCCCGCACCGCGGCCAGCCGCTCTTTGTTGCGGGCGGAGTACAGGCGGCTCCAGCGCTGGCGCTGCTCCGGGGTGGAGGACAGGGAGAGGCGTGCCAGGGTATCGTCGAGCTGGACGAACCGGTTGGCTCCCATGGTTTCGCGGCAGGAGGAGGCGATGGTCCGGCGCACCCCGGCTCCGGTGCCGAAGACCTCCTCGAAGGCCTCCACGTAGCTTGCGATCTTCTCGTCCCGCGTGTCGATCAGGGTCCCGTCGAAGTCGAAGACCACCGCCCCGGGAAGTGAGGCTTCAGAGCTCATAGGGCTCGAACAGTCTCGGCACCACGACCTGGCCGTCGAAGGCGGTCCGGGCCTCGGCGGCCAGCTCCTGCGGCTCGGCGGGCTGCCGGTAGTCGAAGTGGCAGAGGAACAGCGTCCCAACTCCGGCCTCCCGGGCCGCGCGTCCCGCCTGCCGGGCCGAGGAGTGCCCGTCGGCGTTCAGGTGCTCCTCCCGGGCGGCCACGCCTGAGGCCTCGTGGATCAGCGCGCGGGCGCCGCGGGCCTCCTCCACGACGGTCCTGGCCGGACCCGTGTCGCAGCCGTAGACCAGCCTCGAGGACCCGGTCAAGCTGACCCCGGAGCAGGGGACCGAATGCTGCACCGGGAAAAGGAGCACCGCAAGCCCCGGGAGCCGGGCCGAGGTGCGCTCGCCCTGCACCCGCCACTCCAGCGGGAACAGGCCCTCCCGGTCCAGCAGCCGGAACTGGCCGGCCAGAAGGCGGACCGCCTCCGCGGTGGCCGTGTTGGCCAGCACCGTGAGCGGCTTGCTGCGGCCCAGCAGCCAGAGGTTGTGCAGCAGCGAGGGCAGGGCGTAGATGTGATCCGGGTGCGCGTGGGTGAGCACCAGGACGTCCAGCTCCGCGGGGTCCACCCCGCAGCGCCTCAAGGACTGCGCCGGGGCCCCGGAAGCGTCCACCAGGACCGTAATGCGCCCCTCCTGCACCAGGAGGGAAACGTTGCCGTCCTCCGCCGAGTGCACCGCCCCAGCGGTGCCGAAGAATGTCACCGTCATTGCGAGCCTCGCTTGCGCAGCAGGGGGAGCAGCACCGACGCCAACGCCAGGACGATGAACGCCACGGCGATGGGCTTGGTGAAGAACACCAGATAGTTGCCCCCGGCCAGCTTCACGGCGCGCCGGAAGTTCTCCTCCAGCATCCCCCCCAGGATCAGCCCCAGCACCACCGGCGCGATGGGATAGCCGCCCTTTTTCAGGAAGTAGCCTACGATGCCCAGCACCAGGGCCGTGCCCATGTCGAAGGTGGCCGAGAGGATCGCCTGGCCCTCGATGGCATAGGCGCCAATGAGGGACATCACCACCACCACCGGCACCAGCACGGCCATGGGCACCGACAGGACCCGGGGGAAGAACCGCACCCCCGCCAGCTGGAAGGTGAGCATGAACACGTTGGACAGCAGCAGGGCGAAGAAGATTGCGTACACCAGGCTGATGTCCTGGGTGAACAGCTGGTGGCCCGGCACCACTCCCTTGATGAGCAGCGCGCTCAGCAGCACCGCGGTGGAGGAGTCTCCCGGAATCCCCAGGGAGAGGGCGGGAATCAGCGCCCCACCGGTCACCGCGTTGTTGGCCACCTCCGGGGCCACCACGCCCTCCAGACACCCCGTGCCGACCCGCTCCAGCCTGCTGCGGGGGGAGGAGGTGATCTTCCTGGCGCGCTCGTAGCTGAGGAAGACGGCGATGGAAGCCCCCGTGCCGGGGATGGCCCCGATCAACGCGCCGATGCCGGTCCCCTCCAGCAGGATGCGCCACATCCTGGCGATCTTCCCCAGCGGGGGGAAGACCCTGTCGATCTTGATCTGCCGCGGGGCTACGAACCCCTCCCGGATGCGCTCCAGGTCGTAGATGGCCTGGGAGATGCCGAACAGCCCGATCAAAGCCGGGATGAGCTTGATTCCGGTGGCCAGCGGAGTCTGACCCAGGAGCGCCGGGAAGGGGATGCGCAGGGCCTCGGTGAAGGGGTCCGTGCCCAGCAGCGCCAAGGCCAGGCCGAGGGCCCCGGTGAGCAGCCCTTTGGCCAGGTGCCGGGCGGATACCGAGGCGATGATGGTCAGCCCCACCAGCGCCAGGGTGGCCTTCTCTGCCGGACCGAACAGCAGCGTGAAGCGCGCGATGAGCGGAGAGGCCAGGGCCAGCAGAATCATGCTCAGGACCCCGCCGATAAAGGAGGCCACCACCGCTCCGCCCAACGCCTGCCCGGCGAGCCCTTTCTGGGTCATGGCCTGTCCGTCGTAGACCGTGGCGATGGCGTTCGGGTTCCCCGGGATGCCCAGCAGGATGGCGGGAATCGAGGCTCCGGAAACCGCCCCGCAGTACACCCCCAGCAGGAGCGCCATGCCGGTGGCATGGGAGAGCTGAAAGCTGATGGGAAGCATCAGGGCGATTCCCATGGTGGCGGTCAGCCCCGGCAGGGCCCCCAGCGTGATCCCCAGCACCTCTCCCAGGGCGATCCAGAGGACGGTGGGCACGTTGAGGATTTGCCGGATCCCCTCCAGAACGTCTGCCATCGCCTTCCCCTACCAGGCCGAAAGCCCGCGGGCCAGGCTGACCAGGAAGACCTGGCGGAACACCAGGTAGAAGATCTCCGTCACCGCCGGGGCGGTCAGAAACGCGGTCCGCCAGTGCCGCGCCGCCTCCCGGCGGCCCGCCTTCCGCGTCAGCAAAAGCACCAGCAGGTAAGGCACCCCCGCTGCCAGCAGCGCGGCGGCCGCGGTGAGCGGCTTGTTGGTGAGCAGCTCCAGGTCCGCCCTCTTGCCGTACAGCACCATGGAACGGGTCACGAGCCTGCCCAGGGAGTACAGCACCAGGACGAAGGCGCTGCTGGCCGCCGCGCCCCAGGCCGCCGGCAAGGCCATCTCCAGCCGCACCTCCCGGCGGAAGCTGAAGTAGACCAGCAGAAACAGCAGGAGGTTCGTCCCCAGGATGAAGCCCAGCAGCCGGAAGGTGGCAATGTACAGCAGGGTGGCTGCCACCGCAAACACCACCAGCCCGGCGGCGGGCCGCACCGGTTCCGCCGCGGGCGCCGCGGGAGGGCCTCCGGGCCGGAGGGTGCCGGGCCGCGGGGTGCTGGGAGCGCGAGGAGGCGCCGGGGCGCCTCCTTTCCGGCGGCGGCCCCCCGCCTTGAGGAGCTCGCGCACGAACAGGTACGCGGACACCGCCAGGCCCAGAGCGCCTACGCCGACCGGCAGAAAACGCGAGCCAGGGTCCCAGCCCCGCACGTCCCCGATCATGTGCCGCTCCTTCAGGGTGAGGGCAAAGACCAGGTACAGGACGGACAGCGCCATGAAGACCAGGGGGATGATCCGTTTCGTGCTCACGCAAAGCCCTCCTGCAACCTCTGGGTCCGGCCGGCGGGCGGCCCGCAGCACCCGCGGGAGCGCCGCGGGCCGATCCCCGGCCTGAGCCGGGTCCTACTGCTTCAGCAGCCCCGCTTCGCGCAGGATGGGGATGTAGGCGTCCACCAGCTGCTGGAAGTAGTCATCCAGCGCGCCCAGCTGGTTCCAGGCCGGCAGCAGCCCGTTGTCCTTCATGAAGGCCTGGTAGGCGTCGGAGTTGTAGGCCTTACGGACGATCTCCGCCAGGGTCTCCTTCACGTCCGCGGGCGTTCCCTTCTTCACGGAGATGGAGCGGAAGGAGCCCCCGGGAACCGAGAGGTTCTCGAAGCCGGCCGCCTTTAACGTGGGCACATCCTTCAGCCCGGGCAGGGCGCTGGGCTGGTCGTAGAGGATGACCAGGGGCTGCAGCCGCTCGCGGTTGGACAGCATCTCCGACTGGGAGAAGATGCCCACGTCGCAGTGCCCCCCCAGCACGTTGGCCAGCAGATCGCTGCCGCCGGAGAAGGGGGTGACGTTGAAGACCTTGCCGAACGCCAGGTTGAGCCCCACGGAGGCCACTCCGGTGGCTCCACCCATGCCCGCGTTGCCCAGGCTGATCTTGCCGGGGTCCTGCTTGGCGGCCGCCACCAGGTCCTTCATGCTCTTCCAGGGCCGGTCCTTCAGCACGGCGATGATGAAGGGGTCCCAGTTGAGCCCCGCAATCCCCTCGAGCTCACGATAGCCCTCGGTGAGCCCCTGGAGGGTGGCCGCCACCGTGTGGGTGCCGCTGGCCAGCAGCGTGTAGCCGTCGGCGGGCTGCCCGAGCACCTCGTTGGTGCCCTTGGCGCTGCCCGCGCCCCCCACGTTGCTGACGATGATGTTGGCCTCAGTGTACTTCTTCATCTCCTCCACCAGCGGCCGGAACACCAGGTCCGTTCCTCCGCCGGCGCTGTAGGGAACCACCACCGTGATGGTCTGCTCGGGGTCCGGCCAGACCTTCTCGCTCTGACCGGTGGCGAGCAGGATCGCCGGGGCGGTCACGGCCAGCACGGCCAGGAGCACAGCCAGACGTTTCATGAGTCACCTCCTGTTACGGTGTCATCACGCGGACACCAAGTTTCGCCATTGCCTCCCGATCCTCCGCCTCCATGCGGTCGGTGATCAGGATGTCGACCTCGTCCCAGTCGCAGACGTGCGCCAGGGCCACCTTGCCGGCCTTGGCGGAATCGGCCAGCAGGCAGATGGTCTGGCCGCTGGCGATCATGTGCCGTTTGGTCTCTGCCTCGATCAGATTGGCGCAGCTGACCCCCTTGTCCAGGGAGAAGGCGGTGGCGCCGAAGAAGACCACGTCCGCGCGGATCTGCTCGTAGAAGGCGCGGGAAACCTGCCCGATCAGCGCCATGTCCGGCCGGCGCAGGGCCCCTCCGGAGACCAGCAGCTCGATGGAGCTCTGGCCCGCCAGCTCCTGGAGCACCGGCACGGAGTTGGTGACCACCGTGAGGCGGCGCTGCCGCAAGCGGCGGGCCAGGATGGCGGTGGTGCTGCCAGCATCGATCAGCACCGTGGCCCCGTCCTGGATCAGGGTGATCGCCAGGGCGGCGATGGCCTCCTTCTCCGCTTCGCGCTCGTGGATGGTGCGGCTGACCAGCCGCGCCAGGCCGTGGTTCTCGGGGTAGACAGCCCCGCCGTGGGTGCGCACCAGCAGGCCCCTCTTCTCCAGGGCGTCCAGATCGCCCCGGGCGGTAACCCGGGAGACTCCGAGCTCCTGGGCCAGGCTGTTGATCGACACCTTGCCGTGCCGCTCCAGAAGCTCCATGATCCGCACGCGCCGTTCGTAGGCGTCCACCTTTTCACCATAAGCCAGAAAGACAGAAAAGGCAAGAAAAAGCAAGAAAAGAAAAGCGAGCCGTCGCCGCGGTCAGCGGCTGCCGCCGGCGGGTCTACTGCAGCGGCGGGCCGTGGAGGGCCCCGGCCGTGGAGGGCCCCGGCCGGCGAGGGCAGCGGCCGGCGACGGCGGGTCTACGGCGCGAAGGTCGCGTATGCCTGGCGGAGGGCGTCCTCGCCGCCCACGTTGCCGGGGAAGATCACGTACGGCATCGAGGGGAACGGGTGGTCCGGGGGCGTGAGGATAGCCGGCACGCCCGGGAGCACCTGGCCCAGGACCCTGGCCTTGCCGATCCGCAGGCCCTCCACCAGCACCACGTGCGCGGTGATCCCTCCCTTGGCGATCAGGAACGAGGGCGCCTGGGGAAGCTCCCCCACCAGGGCGGCCAGGAAGGAGGCCAGCCGCTGTCCCGCCTGCCGCTGCGCCCCGGCGGAACCCAGTCTCAGAAGCGAGCGCGAGGTATAGGCCACGGGGGTCCTTCCGCTGCGGGCGGCTCGCCCCAGGAGACTCCTGATCCGCTCGCCCTCCCGGTGCGTCCGCGCCAGCACCGCCTGCGGCCGCACCTCGATCCCCATGGTCCCCGGCGCCCGGAGCAGCGCTTCAAGCTGGCGGGTGGTCCTGGCCACGTGGGAGCCCACCACCACCATCCCGGGGCCCGCCCTGCGGAGCACCTCCCGGCCCACCGGCGGCCGGTCCGGCAGGGCGGCCAGGGACTTCACCAGGGAGGCGGCGCTCTGGAACAGGAAGCGCTTCCCCGACTGCAGGGCCCGGCGCAGGGAAAGGGCGAAGCGATTCAGGTCATCATAGCTCTCCGCGTTCACCACCACCCACTGGCCGCCTCCCAGGGAGGCCAGGAAGCGGTCCAGCTCGTCGCTGCCGGCTCCGCGCAGCCAGCCCAGCGGTACGCTCCGCACCCGGCCGGCCGGCACCGCCCCCGCGCTCTTCTCTTCTATGTATCCGGGCAGGTAGGAGGTGGAGTATCCAAACAGCGGGTCCCGGGCAAACTCGCTGTCGGCGGTGGGGATGCGCCGCTCCCCCTCGGTCAGGTAGTGGGTGTCGCCGGCAGTCAGGCGGCCGCCTTCGAAGAAGGCCGGGCAGAGGAAGAGGGCATCCGGCTCCGGCCGCCCGCGTTCGCGCAGCACCGAGCGGACGGTTTGGACCTCCAGGGGAAAGTGGCTGCGCAGGGTGGAATCGGAGCGGCTCAGGAAAACGGGCTCCACGCCCAGGGGCTCCGCGGCCCGCAGGGCGTTCTCCACGATTTGCCGGATCATGACCCGCACCCTGGCGGGCTGGCAGGCGCGGCTGTTGGTGAGCACGTAGAAGAAGGGGTTCCGGTCCCGCATCGCCTCCGCCAGCAGGGGCTCCTCCCAGCGCGTCAGCAGCAGGCAGCCGTGGACCGTCTGGATGCCGGTCGGGTCGTCATCCAGGACCACGATGCGGTAGGGTTTCCCGCCTGTCACGACAGTCACTGTACCCGAGGGCTGGACCGCCGGTCCACCTTGTCCGGGGCAAGTAGCGCCGCCCCGGGGCCTGGAGTATGATGATTCAAGGAGGCAGGCAGTTGCCATGAGACAGGCAGTGATGACCGCCCCTGGCACCATCGAGCTTCGCGAGGTCGAGCGCCCGGGGCCCGGTCCGGGGGAGGTGCTGATCCGGGTGCGGCGCATCGGCGTGTGCGGCTCGGATATCCATGTCTACCGCGGCGCCCACCCCTATACGAGCTATCCCGTGGTCCAGGGACACGAGGTTTCGGGGACCGTGGTCGGGCTGGGTTCCGGCGTACGCGGCTTCAGCGCGGGAGATCTGGTGACCTTCATGCCCCAGATCACCTGCGGGAAGTGCTATTCCTGCCGGCACGGCGCCTATCACATCTGCGACTCCCTGAAAGTGATGGGGTTCCAGGCTCCCGGGGCGGCGCAGGAGTTCTTTCCCGTGCCGGCGGAGATGGTGCTGAAGCTGCCGGCGGGGATCTCCGTGGAGGAAGGGGCCATGATCGAGCCCGCCGCCGTGGCGGTGCACGCGCTGCGCCGGGCGGAGGCCGGACTGGGCGGCGGCCTGTCCGGCCGGGCCGTGGTGGTGCTGGGCGCCGGGCCCATCGGCAACCTGGTGGCGCAGAGCGCCGGGGCCATGGGCGCGCGGGCCGTGCTGATCACCGACCTCAGCGACTACCGGCTGGAACGGGCCGCGAGGTGCGGAGTCGGGTACGCCGTCAATCCGCAAGCGGAGAAGCTGGAGCAGGCGATCCTGCGGGACCTGGGCGAGGACAGGGCGGATCTGACCGTGGAGTGCGTGGGAAGCGAGGCCACCGCGGCGGATGCCATCGCCACCGCCCGCAAGGGCTCCACGATCGTGGTGGCGGGGGTGTTCGGCCGCAAGCCCACCGTGGACATGGGGCTGGTGCAGGACAAGGAGCTGAACGTCCTGGGTACCCTGATGTACGGGCGCGCGGACTTCCAGAAGGCCATGGAGCTGGCCGCCGGGGGCAGGCTGCGGCTGCGGGAGCTCGTCACCGACACCTTCCCCTTCGAGCAGTATCCGCAGGCGTACCGCCACATCGAGCAGGCCCGGGATCGGGCCATCAAGGTGATGATCGCGTTGTAGGGCTTGGCCGCCCGGCGCGCCTTCAGAGCACGAACTCCCCTCGGGACGATCTCCGCAGCCGGAGCTTGCGGCCCATCCGTACGACCAGCCGGCGCAGCTTCCTGCGAATCGGCGCCCTGCGCGTGTCCGCGTGGGTGATCTCCCGCTCGTTGAAATGCAGCAGGAAACCGCTTGCGCCCATGAAGACCACCAGCGGGAAGGCTCCCACGTCCAGGTCCTGGGGGCCCCAGCGGAACTGGGTCAGCGGGATGCCCGCCGCGCTGCAGGCTTCCATCAGCAGCATGTTGATGAGGAGTCTCCCGTCGTCGAAGGTCATGGTTCAAGCACCCGTATCCGGAAAACATGCCGGCCCAGCCGCAAACGTGCCGGCGTCCGCCGCTCAGTGTAGCGCATCTGTGCCCCGGCGTCACGTCGGCGCAGGTCCGGGTAAAGCCGGACCGCAGGGGCTGGGAGCGGGCGCCGGGGCGGTCCTTGCCTTCCTGCGGCGGCGTGGCTATTGTCTTACGAGAAACACCGCGGCGGCGGTTCGGGCCGATGTGGGCCGGGCGGTCCGTCCAACAGAGGGGCAACAGCGTGAGAGAACAGGACAACGCGGGAGCCCGGGGAGGCAGCTCGAGCCCGAGCCCGGGCGCCGGCGAGCTGCAGGGGAGCAACCGGATCACCGGCAACCGGCGGTGGTGGGCCCTGGCCACCGTGATGGTCACCATGTTCTTCGCCTCCCTGGATCAGACCGTCGTGGCCACGGCCATGCCGGTGATCATCGGGGACCTGAAGGGGTTCAACGTCTACGCCTGGGTGTTCACCGCCTACCTGATCGCCTCGGCGGTGACCGTCCCCATCTACGGTAAACTCTCTGATGTCTACGGCCGCAGGCCTTTCTACGCCCTCGGGCTGATCGTGTTCATCATCGGCTCGGCGTTCTCCGGCCAGGCCCACGCCATGTGGGAGCTGATCGCCTCCCGGGCGGTCCAGGGCATCGGAGCCGGCGCCATGATGAGCATGCCCCGGGCCACCATCGGCGACATCTTCAATCCCCGGCAGCGGGGACGGTGGATGGGCGCCATCTCCATGACCTTCGGACTGGCCAGCATCATCGGGCCCTTCCTGGGCGGCTGGATGACCGACCACCTGGGCTGGCGCTGGATCTTCTACATCAACCTGCCCGTGGCCAGCCTGGCGCTGCTGGGTGTGTTCCTCGCGCTGCCGCGGGTCAAGACCGCCGGACGGGTGTCGGTGGACTGGTCGGGAACCGTCCTCCTGGTGGCGGGGCTGGTGCCGGTTCTGCTGGCCTTCACCTGGGCCGGGAGCAAGTACCCCTGGGGCAGCCCGGTGGTCCTGGGCCTGTTCGCCGGTGGAGCCCTGATCCTGGTGCTCTTCGGCTTCGCCGAGCGCCGGGCGCAGGAGCCGGTGATCCCGCTTCACTTCTTCAAGGTCCGACTCTTTGCCCTGGCCAACGCGACGGCGCTGCTGCTGAGCGTGGCCATGTTTGGAACGCTCCTGTTCCTGCCCCTGTACGTGCAGGGGGTCCTGCAGATGTCCGCCCAGAACTCCGGGGTGGTGCTGACCCCGATGATGCTCAGCTTCATCGTCGGGGCCCTGGTGGCCGGGCAGATCATGACCCGCACCGGGCGGTACAAGGCCCTGGCGCTGAGCGGGGCGGTCCTGATGGCGGCTGGGCTTTTTCTGTTCACCCGCCTGGGGGCCGACTCGACCTGGCCGGTGGTGGTGCGGAACATGCTGGTGATGGGGATCGGCATCGGCACGCTGCTGCCCGTGCTGAACGTGGCCGTCCAGAACGCCTTTCCCTACCGGAGCATGGGGGTAGTGAACGCGGCCCAGCAGTTCGTGCGCTCCCTGGGGGGCGTGGTCGCCTCACCCATCCTGGGCACCCTGCTGGCCAACACCTTTTCCGCCGAGATGGAGGCCAACCTCCCGGAGAGGCTGCGCCGGGCCTTTGCCCGGCTGCCCGCCTCGCAGAGCGGGGCGCTCCTGGACCCGCAGTCTCTCATCAATGCCCAGACCCAGCAGGCCATCCAGCAGAAATTCTCCGCCTTTGGAGCTGCAGGGGAGCAGCTGTACCGGCAATTCCTGCAGACGGTGCACCAGTCCCTGGCCGCCGGCATGCAGCGCGCCTTTTGGGTGGCCTTCATCGCCGGGCTGGTGGCGGTGGCGGTGCTGATCTTTCTGCCGGAGATCGGCCTGAAGCACGATGAGTTCTACGAGGAATAGCTGAGGGCGAGTGCTCCCGCCTCACTCGACCCCGATGGTGACCGGCTGGACCAAATCCCTGCCGAAGCGCGGCACGTCCCCCCGCCCGCAGGAAGAGGTTGAGGGTCTGGCCGCAGCCACATCCGGCGCAGAAGAAGCGGGGACCCGCGGCCCCGCTGCTGCCCCGATCCGCGACCCCCGGCCC
>CAZBDU010000104.1:0-19482 GCA_964490725.1 uncultured Spirochaetaceae bacterium
CAGCGGTGATGGCTACAGTATACCCGATCCAGGCCTCCAGCACGACTTTTCCTACTGCCTCAACAAGGAGTTGACCCGCCGCGCCCCAGTGATTCCCGGTAGGCCGTTTGCGGAATTGCGCCCATCTTTCCCATGGCCGCCTCGCGGTCGGGTCCAACGAAATGTTGGATTGCGCGAGTGGACTGTTCACCGCTTCGCATTTGGACTGACCGTTGGATAGTCCAAATGATGAGCAGCCCATCGTACGATCTCAGTCATCCAGTGTAGATGCTCGCCGAGCGACCAGCTCGCCTTGCCGGAGGTTCGCCACAGTCGCCTACCCAGGAGGCGGAATGAAAGGGTGAACACGAGCGTTTGGCTCCAAAAGAAACACTCGGCATCCAAAGCGAGCTCTTGGCCGGCAGTTTCGACGTCGAGTCGGTTGCCCATGCCCGAGCCGCTCTCGATTGCAAAGCGCACACCCGGTGCGGTCATCGCAATCCTTGGCTTCTTGAGGGACAGCGTGGCGTCGATGCCGGCTGGAAGATGTAAGTACCCGAATTCCGGAACGGTCTGCTGCAATAGTCGGCGGTCGTCGTCGTCGGGTGCAATGTCGCTGGTCGGCTTGGCGTAGTAGAAAAGTCGCGAGGGGTCGGAGTAGCCCGTGTTCGGCCCGAGCCTGACGTGTCGCCCGTAGGGACTCAGACCAAACGGGATGTCCAGGCGGCGGCTGAGAGAGCGTAGCAGCGTGAGGAACACTGTCAGCTGGAGCAAGTCGTAGGGCGGATTGAGCTTCAGCGGGCGGAGCCTTCTGAGCACCAACGCCGCCTGGTAACAGAACGGAGTATCCGAAAACAGCTGGGGCTGAGATGCACCGGAAGGTGCAGGTTGCAGCACTTCGGTGCAGGCGTGGTTGAAGGGCAAGCCGGCTGTGACAAAGTCCCGGTAAACGGTGTGACCGGCGATTCTGCGAGTCGCTAGTCCCACCAGAAGGAACGTACCGCCGATGCTAACAATGACTGCTGTGATGAGCGACCCGGCAGGTTGGGCCAGATACGCGACGATGCTTGACGCCGCAACACCGACGGCGAGCGCTAAGAGGACGACAACAAGAAGCAACTCGCCGATCCGTGTTGCAGACTCGGCCGCATCCGCAAGAGGGGACTTGTCCGGCGCCGCCTGAGCGATAATCGGTAGAGTGCGAGGTGGACGTTTCGGGGCAGTAGACCGTAGTTGCCTGCGGATTTCTCGGGCTGTCTTTTCGCGGACCGCCCGGCCGTCGATGCAGTGAAGGCCGACGACGTTGGGGCCGTCGAAGTCGGGGTCCGTGTCTGTTTCGACAACAAACTCCTTGGCTGGCTCGATCGGAGAGGTCTCTGGCCAGTGTTTATGATAGCCAGCCATGTTGCCGTGCTCGTCAAGCTGGATCTTGATTCTCACGGTGCCCCCCAAGTGCGTCCAAGACTAGGCCATCATATACTGCAGCAGGCATTTATGCGCAATCCAACATAGAGCTCAGTTGCCGCGCCGAATCAGACGGCATCGAAACTACTTCATAAAGCAACTGCGCTGAGTCAGAGGGGCCGCTCCGCGGTCAACTCAAGCGTCATGTTGGGCAGAGCGTCTCTTCTCATCTTAGCGATTGCCCCAGAACTCTCTCAGTCTTCCCCATTATGTATCACCCCAGATTGTCGAGCAGATCAATATCAGACGTCTGGTTGTTGGACTTGGTCGTTGCTAGCACTCCTTGTTCCTGCCATTCTAGAATGACGGCTATCGCGAAATCGAGCGAAAACTGGGCACGGTCTTCAAGATCACTTTCGGAGAACTTATCGAGATTCTTGACTATCTGCATGTGCCTCAAGAAGTCCATTCGATGTTCACCGAGAAATTGCATACTTGTGGCTGCCTGGCCCCATTGAAGAATCGCGCCACGCAGTTCCTTTGCCAAACCATAAAAAGACTCACTTCGATACCTTTCTGCGTAGTCATCTCGCATGACCTCTTTGAGCTCGCTAGAGGCACCCCAATATCCAGTAAGTTCACCAGCAGCGAGAAAAAGCTCTGTCTCGTCGAATACAACTGATGAAAAGACTTCCGCACACTGTGTAATACATGACCGGTAATTTCCCTTCTCAAATGCTTTCTCAGCATCAGTCACCTTGTTCCTCAGATTCTTATTGAATATCAGCTGTGAAAGGAAGACCTCGTCATACGAAATCTTGAACCGGTCGGTGCACATCTTCCTGACGAAATCGCCTGTGTATCCCTTGTATTTGACGACGGATTCTATCGAGGGAACATCTCCTTGATGCTGTATTCCATTTCTCATTCTGTGCATACTCTCGATTTGCTCCTTCAATGGGAGATTGTCAATTAGTCTCACTAGATCTGGAAATTCGAGATGCTGTTTCTTCCTAGAAGGATTAATGTTCTCTATTGTCGCTATCGTTCTTAGGATCATCTCAACGGTATTGTCAAAATGAAGAATAGCAAGCATCCTACTGACGCTATCAGTCTTGGATGCATGAGCACAACCGTGAAGATAGAGGGCCTTAGCCAAGACTAGGCTCTTGATGCCGGATGTATTCTCTTTCATTTATCATCTCTCTCGTCGCTAACCCAATGTCGCCAGTGCTTGCAGGAAACGCGGAATCCCTTGGCAGTCAAGTGAATGACGATGTTGCCCTGTCGATCAATCAAGTTTCTCAAATTTGGGCTTCGGGGCGACTATTCGAGTTGCCATTTGCTTGATATGGAGCCAATCTGGAGCATTCACGCTGAGAAGACGTTCACTCGCCGATAATAGGTCTTGTTGAGCAGCCTCGTTCAAGGCATCCTCAATCTCCAGCACCGTCGCATCTGGATACTTCTCCAACTGCTCTTGAATCCGCTGTCCTTTTGCACTGGGCTTGGCGTAGTAGGGCGGTGTCGGTTGCTTGCCAAGGGTGCAAATTGCTCGTGCCACGGCATGATACCCATCGTTGAAGAGACCGACAAAGCCGTTGGGATCATCTAGAGTCACAAGCCACAGACCATGCTTTGGGGAGTAGCTGATTCCAGGACGCCTCTGCGTCTTATGATCTTCAGGTATGATTCCTATCCTCAATCCACGTCCGCCTTCAAGTAGACTTGAATTCGACTTAATTGTTGTCGCGAAATAACGTGGATCGTCCTTGACGGAAAGAAAGAGGTCCGTCTTCCATATCTGCTTGATACGTGAAGGAAGCTCTGGCTCGGCCTCCTTGCCGCGGGCAGCCTGAGCTACCCATGGTCCAAACCTAAATGGTCGTCCGCTTCCTTCTGGTAACAGATAGGCATCTGTTCCCGCTTGGTCAATGACAGCATCCAAGAAGCCCAAGTATTTGGCTCGCTCATATCCAAACATAACAGACATGGGTTCCGCGTCTCTGACGAATCTGCTTGCTCTCCTGATTGCACGTTGCACTGGGTTAATCACACGAGGTTCGAGCCCCATAATCGCTTCATGGACAGCCCACTCAAAACCGTCACCCCTCATCCCTTTGTCGCGCTCCAACCGCACGACCTTCGAAAGCTGTCGCATACGAACATTCTGGATCGGAGTGTTGAGGTCTGTTAGGTCTTCCTCGCTCAACGAGTCAATAAGTGCTCGCAATACGGAACGAGCAACTGCGTAAAGCGCGCGCCCGTACTCATCAATGGGCGCGTTTTGTTCGATGAAGGTTACTCTTGGCGTACCCGCAGGCCTCATCCGTATTTCCTCCGTTTTCAGCCCGACCGTCGGGATGCGTGGACGCGCCGCTCTCCAGTGACACTCCCCTGATAGGCGGCCGACCGTTTCCGCGTTGCCACACCCATCCATGATACACCTGATACTGCTGTCAGGTTAGACTGGTTCCGTCATCCGTCTCCCGTCTTGCTCTCAAGCAATAGTCGTCAAGTATTCGGCTTGTCTAGAGCAAACCGTTTTCCTTCATGATACCTTCGTACTCCGTAAGCGCGGTGTCGAAAAGCTCATCCAATGTACAGAGTCGTCTCCCGTCTCTAGTGGTAATGTCTCCCGTTATCACGACCTCGAAGTCCTTGTCGATCTCTACTCTTCCCGATGCGTATTCGACAACCATGTCTACCGTCTCACCGGGGGGGACCTTCAACCCCTCGACCAGAGGCCCGACAATAGGCTCGACGCCTGATCGATACCCGTCGCGGAGCGGGTGTCCGTGCTTGTATTCATTGTTCAGATCCACAATCAGCTGAAGATGGAAGGAGGCGTTTATCGCGTCCTCCATGATCCTCGGACTAAGGCCCTTCGCTCGTAGGTTAACCTTGATAATATCTCGGAGCGAGGCAAGGTCACTGATTATCGCGTTCACATCACTCCGCAGCTGGGGCGGGCTGCTAGACCCGAACCTCACGCGTGTAAAGAGTTCCCACTTCGTGACGTTAATGCTGGTCTCGGCGCTTGGACTAAGCTTCTTGAGGCGGCGTTCCACCGAGGCATAGAGAATCTGCATGCGTTCCTTAAGGCTGTTGATATTCATACCCACACCCCAAGAGTACTATATACCGTCACGAAAGCTGGAGCTACCGCGTGATCGTCTTGGACCGCTTCCGATGTACCCGCATGGCCGATGGGCGGACGGACGCCGTGCGGTGTGCCGCGGGACCCATCCCATCAGACCCACCAACGGGCACAGATCTCCTGATCTCGTCTGACTGCCCCACAACTGGTTCGCGCCATCACACCAGTGAGATCAGCCTGACAACTCCGCAGCAGGCGGGAGTTCTTGAAGTCCGAAAAGACACCGTGCCGCCGCCCGTCTCGCGACTGCTGCACGGTTTTGGATGGTGGCTTCACTCATCGCCCTTCTCCTCCGGAGTCCTCTGAGACGAAACGGCCCCGTCGTGCCGACGCTGTCCCTCAAACCTGCTTCGATGTGACGGTCCTTGCCTCACAAACACCAAAGCTTGTAACTTAGGCAGTCTGAACGGACCGTCGTCATCCAAGAGATCCTTCGGCAAAGCTTCGAAACCAGAGTTCAACCAGATGTCGATTAATGACGGTGGAAATCCTAGCGTGCCAAGCTCTTGAGTCCTCATTCTCTAACTCCTACACGGATCACATTTCCACTTCGCGGGTCTCCTTTGAGCCACACAGCGTCATGTTGGACAGCCTCCATGGGCCGTCACCTCGGTGTGAGGAGGAGATCGACTTCTCCTTTGCTAGGCAAAACGGCACATCCTTGGCCGAAGAGCCTTGTCTGACTAGGACGAAGCAACGGCCTAGGAATCTCGGTCAGTTCCTTGCCGTAGAACACCTCTCTGAGGACTCCGACCGTCGTCTTGTAGGTGAACTCTCGGGCGTCAGTGCGCACGTATATGGTGGCGTCCTCTGCCATCACGCGAGCCGCGCTGGCGAAAGCGTCCCGGATTAGGTTTTGATAGGCACGACGCGCCTCGAACTTACCCCGTTTGCCGTTGCCGTGCCGAAGTGCGTTTGCTGGTCCTCCGAGCAACCACAATCGAATCCACTGGTCGTAGTGGTAATTCGTAACAGCATAATACGGTGGAGACGTGAAGAGGAGCTTCGCCTTTGGGAGTAGGCCGTCATCCACTTGTTGCCGCAAGGCTGACAGCTTCTGGATGCTGTCGCCAAGATACATACGGCCACAAGCCGTTCGAGGAGTACCCATCGCGTAGCGCCACGGCAACCTACTCTTGACAAACGTGAGGGGATCGAGGTCCGGAGGATCCAGATCGCGCTCGGACCACCACTTCAGCGCGTACTGCGGTGACATCGACTTGGTCTGCCGCAGCTGGTTCGACAGAGCTGCGCCCTTCCTCCCGTGCAGATAGACAAGGAGCAGAGCCATCAAGGTGCGGTCTCGTCTATCGTTGGCCCAGTCCAGTCTATCCCTCGCGGCGCATAGAAATCTTCTCACTCGACGAGAGTAGCAACCATGGAAAAAACGCGGTAGGCGTCGTGCCTCGTCTCGGTAATCGCTCGAAAACCCGGCGATTTGGTCTAGCCGCTCTACAACTTCGTCTTGAGGCGCGGCGTCTAGTTTTGCTGCCCCGTATACGAACCCAACCGGGTTTATCTCGATTCCGATAGCCCGACGTCCTCTGGTAGCGGCACTGAACACCGAAGTGCCCCTGCCGGCGAAGGGATCGAGCACTAGATCACCGGGTCGGCTGTGGTTTTGAACAACTTCATCGGCGAAAGGAACGGGAAACATGGCGTAGTATGGGCCGACGCCTGCCCAACGGCTTGCCGCGTCTTGGTAAGATCGCTTGGTCTGCATCGGAGATCAGCGGCGTTGCATAAGAGCGTTAGCCAGTTGCTCGAGAACTTTCGCTCCAAGATGCAAAGGGATTGCTGCTTGGGCGTGGGCCGAGACCAACGGGGAAACGGCGTTGGGGTAGCGGCAAGAAACAAGTTTGTCCAGCACCGCGCATGTAGTGGCGAACGAAGGATACAAGCCCACGTCGTCAGTATCCAAGCTGTCTTGAGCCGCGCTGAGAAACGGAATGCTTGCGACAATGCGAGCGCCGCTGGTCGACTTGTAGAAGAGTTTTCGCCCATAGTAGGTGTCGAGCCCGTACCGCTTCGGCGAATCCGAAAAAACGATTCGCTGCTTTATGTAGTTATCTGTTGGGAGGAAGTAAGTCCCCGGTGGAAAGCGCTGCAAACCCGCTTCCTCGGTCGCATCTATCTCACCGAAATGCGTTACGAACGTTCCGGTCTTTTCTATCCCGACCAGTACCAGGTCATGACCCGTCATGCGGCGGACCTCGGAGTTGATCCTCTGGAGCTCAATTGAGATGGCGGCAGACAGCCAAGCCGGATGACCGAAAAGCGCCAGAGGGCCGTCGAGAAAGAACGCAATCCGGTGCGCCTGGGATAGTAGTTGCTGGCGTTCGAAAGCACGTAGCAGATGAACCAGTAGAACGCTCTCCCAGACCTGCAGGGTTTCGCCGTAGGCCTCTCCGTTTGTGCCCACGTCGTGAAATCGTTCGTGTATCCGGAGGGCGTCAGTCGACCAGATCGCTCGACGTTCCGCACACGGGCACGTCCTAAGACCGGGACCGACAACAAGACTCTCAGTACAGCCCAGCTCTTGGTAGGGGCAACTTTGGGGCCGAGTGGTAGGCTTGTGAGCCAAGAGAGCCTCGTACGTTTCGAGCAGCGGTACGTGATCTTGAGAATCGACGATGCCATTGTGAAAGACCTCGTACAACTCCTCTCGAAATGCTACCTTCGCATTCTTGTGTGTTCTCGTAACGACGTTGCTTCCCGGCAGAGCAGCGTCAATGGCGGCCGACTCTTCCGTCTTTCTAAACTGGACGGGGTCCGCGGGACGGTTGGCGTCTAGGCGATCTATCGCCTGAAGATCGAGAAGTACGCTGGCTACCGTCAGGTAGCCGATCTTAGCGCCGGGATAGCCGGTCTTTACTGAGATTTCCTGGCTGCTGCCATCGATGGCTACAACGAACTCCGGCAACGGCGATTCATCGTTGGGTGGCACACGCGGCGTGACAGCGTCGTGTTCCTTCGTTGGCTCAGAGACACGCGCCCGACGTAGTAGTTGCTGGACCCGCTCTGTTTCGGTGATGCGTTGGAGAACATGGTATGTCGCGAACTCGCCCTCGTAAGGCATTAGGATCGTCCTCCATCAGCTTCGTTGATGCGAAAAAGCTCAATCTGGACAGGGACGACGTAAGGGTTGGAAAGTGTCTTGACCCGTAGGAACCCCTTGTCCTGAGCTCGAAGGATACTGCCCTCGAAGTCCGCAAAGTCGTAGAACTTGCGCAGCTCGCGAGTCTCGTCGGTGTTGTTCAGGTGACCGATGAACCAGTTGGCCGTGTTCCTGAGTATGTTCCGTTGAATAGAACTGACCTCTTGCGTTGCGTAGACAAGGCCAATGTGATACTTGGCTCCCTCTTTCGCAGCTCTCACCCACACATCAGCGGTGTCCAATTCGCTCGATGCGGGGAGGATGTTGTGCGCTTCCTCCACAAACACGAGTATTTCCGGCGGCGTTTGTGCAGCGCGAAAACTCTCCTGATTGCGCTGGAAGATGCGCCACATAACGCGATCAGCGGCAGCCTTGCTTAGCTCGGGGTCGCCGCTAGACTGGTCAACTATGACCAGTCTACCCTCGGCAAGAGCTTGGTAAATGTCTTCGGCGTAGTCTGTGGTGGTGTCAGCAGTGTGTTGGGGGATCGCGCGACCGATGAGCCGAGAGCCGTTGGGATACTCATACATCCCGAGCACCTTTCTGAGGTCGTCGTCTGCCCATGACCCGGAGTTGCTATTCCGAACATACTGCTGGTCGAACGCGGGCCAGCCTGAGTTGCGATCGTCTATGAACTTTCGCAGCGACTCAAACGCTTGGCTAAGCTCCCCCCACGTCGGTGCTGCTTTCGCAAGTATCGTGGCACAGTTGGCGTATGCCGTCGGATCGTTACCGCTCCCCGAGTTGAGCGCGGCTAACAGGTCTTGGTTGAACAGTCTCGATGTGACTGGCCGGAGGTTGTTAGGAGGCCGGAGTCCTGCTTTCGCTAGTAGAGCACGGTATGCCAACACGCGCCGAGCGAATCGCGTGACTGCGGAACGATCGTTGGGGTCGGGCGGCTCGAACCGAACGTCACAGAAGTTGCCGATGTATTTTGAACCGCGGTCTGACGCCAGAGCGGTGTCAATTATGCCTTTGCCGATTTCCAGGTTCTCATCGACAAAGAAGTTTAGCTTCATCAGCCGGCGATGCGGATCGTTGGGGTGCGGCGTGATTCCGTAGGTGATCACATCCGCCCTGAGTTGGTCTTGCAGATCTTGCGGGCCGGATGCCCAGACGTTCTTGATGGCGGTTGGAACCGTACCTTGAGCATCCTGCGTGTTCTCATTTGCGTACTCTCCGTTAGGATCAAAGACTATCTGGCCAACGCGGAGCGGTTGTGGATGCCACCTGAGCTCGAAAATCGCTTTGATGATGATCTTGGTTGTGTTGGACTTGCCAGTACGCGTCATTCCAAACAAAGCCGACTTCTGCCCTAGAAGATCACGGGGGATTATCGAAACTGTGACATGAAAGACTTGCTGAAACTGCCGATTCGTGGAGGCGTACCGCACCGTACCGATGCGCACTGCGGCCTCAGCCAGGTCACCGTAAGCAATTGCATCCCGGTAGTTGACTATCCGCTCCAAGAAGACCCCCCGCGGCTTGAAGACCTTCAGTCCTTTGTTGGGGTAATAGTTGCTGATGTCGGAGCCGAACGAAAGGACATACTGAGGCTCCTCCTGCGTACCGATATCGGATACGTAGAACGTCCCTAGAACTCGGCAGCGGACTCCAGCATAGCTGAGGATGTTGTGCGTCGTTGCGTCCATGACAGTACGGTCGTCCCACTGTTTGTCGACCTCACCGCTCACCCGCTGTGCAGTCTCGACACGGACCCGAAGCGCTTCCGCAGCATTTGGCAAGTCTGCGTGGTCGAGGACACGCAGCAACAGGACTGATGAATCCTCCTGCCGCACGTCGATCACGTCCCCACGCCGGACGCGTGTCGCAACCAAGAAAGACAACGCTGGAATCCCACCAACGCGAGCGCGGAAGTGATCGTGAATCTGCACCAAAGCATCCGCATAGCTGAGGGAGTAGACGTCACCTACGTAGGCGTCTTCCTGCACAAGATCTGCCAGAAGGTGGCTCGCTTCCCTCAGCGAAGGCTCGAGTTCGTCCGAGACAAGCCCTTTGCTTACCTTGGAAATGACATCGGCCATAGCTACCCCCCATTTCTCAGTGTCATGTGATGCAGCGATTTGCTTGTAGCGCGTGGCTGGGCAGGAGTTCTGATGAATCGTGATTGTGCCTGATACATCTACGCTGCTCTTATCGTCGGCGATTTGCGCCGTCTTGTGACCATTTCCGTGCGTTGTCTCGGGCCATTGGGGCCGCAGGCCTTGGGGCACGAGAAACCCTGCACGCAAACGCTACCATACGAGTAGTTCCGTCAGACCGGCATACCCCGCGCTTCTCTGAAGGCTGGCCAACATATGTATTCTGCAGTCGCCGCTAAACATGGCGGTCCAGGCTGTTATGCACCAGCTGCATAACACCGCTTCAAGCCGAGTTTCGCGGCGTACGGTCCACACCGACGGGCAAAGTGGCGTCTCTGCTCGCTGTGCCTCGGGGAGTTCCGTGCGTGCCAGCCCCCTGCGGGCAGCAGTCAGCGCCCCACTTTCGTATGCGGTCCATGGTCGCGCCGCAAGCGCGGAAACCGGGGCAAAGGGCTGGCGTCCGTCAAGAAAACACCTCCACGGGAAGGGGACCACCGAAGTGAGCAGAACGGAGGATGCAGCGAATCTCCTTCGTTACGTCAATAAGATATCTTGTGCGATTTGCGGAAGCAAGACCAATCGACTCAGCTTTTTCCTGATGCCCGTCTCAGGAAATCCCCTACTCCATTGGCGTACTATCTGGCCCGCCCGCGCCCGCCCCGTGCGCCCCGCTCCCCCTCCCGATTCGCGCGCTAAGCGGAATCGCCCGGACCGCCGAAAATCTTATACTAGAGATACCGGAGAGCTCCTGCCGCGTGATACAATCTCCGGGACAAGGAAGGACCTATGAAGCGATTCGGACCGCTCGCCCTCTTGGTGATGGTGCTGGCCGCCGGGTGCGCCCGGGTGCCGGAGGCGCAGGTCGAAAGCGCGCGGGAAGCCGTGGAGGCGGCCCGGGCCGCCGGGGCGCCGGAGTACGCCTCCGACGCCTGGAACCGCGCCCAGAAGGCCATGGAGGCGCTGGACGCCGAGCTTTCCGCCCAGAGCGGAAAGTCCGCCCTGTTCCGCAGCTACCGGCGGGCCAGGGCGCTGGCCGCCGAGGCGGCTCAGGCCGCCAACCAGGCCCTTTCCGCCGCGGAAGCCAAGAAGAGTCAGCTTCAGAGCGACGTCACCGCCATGATCGCCGACCTGCGGGGCAGGCTCCAGTCCGCCAGGACCCAGCTCTCCCGGGTGCCGCGGACCGCTCCGCTCAACTTCGCCTCGGCCGGGTCCCGGCTGGACACCGCCGGGCGCCAGCTGGACCAGGCGCAGGGCGGCCTGGAAGGGGGACGCTACGACAGCGCCATGGCCAGCGCCGCCGACGCGCGGGACAACATCACCACGGTCCTGCGCATGATCGAGCAGGCCACCGGAGTGGCCCCCGCCAGGAAGCGGTAGCCGCCGGCGGCGTCCGCCGTCCGCCTCCAGCTCCAGGGAGGCTAGGGCGCAGGCCCTCCGTACAGGTTGGTGTAGAAGCGGGGCTCTTGCTGCAGGAGCGCCGCCGCCAGGGCGCGCAGCCGCACCACCAGGCTGCCCCCGGCGGCGGGGTACCACCGGTAGCGGTCCCCGTCGGTGCGCCAGTCCCGGGGCTCCCGCTCCCCGTCGAAGGGTGGCCTGACCTGCTGCAGCCACTGCACCGAGTAGTGACCCAGCCCCACCCCGGGGCGCTGCGGGTCGAAGCGGATCAGCGAGGCGTGTGCTCCCCGGTCCGCCTTGATGGCCCAGTCGGTGGACTGGACGTAGCGGATCAGCCCCTGGTCGTAGTCGATGGACTGGATGAGAGCCGAGTGCTTCAGCAGCCCGTCGCTGCCGCGAAAGAGGATCATGTCCCCCGGCCGCAGGTCCTCGATGCGGTCCGGGACCGCCTCGGTGAAGCCTGTGGCCGGATGGTAGAACCAGAGGCCCACGCGGTTTCGCACCTGCTCCGGCGGCGTGTGCCAGATCGCCGCCAGGCCCCGGTCCAGGTCCGTGCCGTAGGCGCGGGCCAGCGTCTGCAGGAAGTAGTGTGAAAACCCCGAGCAGTCCACGCCGATGGCGGCCACCGCGTAGAGGTAGTTGTACAGGTCCGCCTCGGAAAGCTCCGCCTGGCTGCGGTACACGAAGATGCGCGCGGGGGAGCCGGGGTAGGAGCCGTTCTTGAGCGCCTCCAGGAGCTCCGGCTCCTGGCTCACGGAGTAGGAGCCGCGCTCCAGGTCGAAGCGAACCACCTTCTCCCCGGGGGCGGCCAGGGCGTCCAGGTACTCGTTGAACTGCCTGGAGGCCAGCACCGCGTCGATCTGCCGCCAGAGCTCCTCCGGCGAGCCCTTGCCCCCCAGGTAGAAGCGCTGGACCCAGCGGCGGCTGCCCTCCCGCTCGCCGTTCAGGCCGAAGGGCATGCGCAGGGTGAGGGAGCGGCCGCGGATGCTCACCTGCCGGACGTACTTCCTGAAGGTGCTCTCGATGAGCTGCTCCACCCGCAGCTCCTCGGAGGGCTTCACCCTGCGGCCGGACAGGCCCGCGGCGGAGCCGCTGCGGAGGGGCGTGCCCCGGGCCTGCGGCGCGGAGGCCGAACCGTCTGCACCGTCCACGGCCGCCCGCCCCCGCGCGGCCACCAGGTGCTCGAGGCCGGTTGTGCCGGCCGGCCCGGCTGCCGGCACCAGGCCTGCCACCAGCGGGGAGACGATGCAGAGCCCCAGAATCAGGGCGCGCACCCTCCTGTCCTTGCGCCTGGGGATGTCGCCGCCGGAAGGAGCCATCGTCCTAATTCTCGGATTTCCGGGCGTTGGGCTCAAGGGGGGCCCCGTGGTACAATCCGGCCTCAAGGAGTGGAGCCATGCGCAGAGCACATGCCGCCGGGAAGTGGCGGCTTCCCGTTCTGGCTGTCCTGCTGGCCCTCACCTCAGGCGGGGCGGCCACAGCCCAGACCCTGAAGGTGCTGACGGTGAACGTCTGGTCGGGGCTGGACTACAAGGGGTCGCTGCGGATGGGGGAGTACGAGAGCCGCGAGACCCGCGACAGGCGCACCGCGAGCCTGGTGGAGGAGCTCCGGCGGCTGGCCCCGGACGTGATAGCCCTCCAGGAGGCCAACAAGCTGCCTCGCTATGCCCGCCGCCAGGCGCGGGAGCTGGGCTACCGGATGGTCTACCACGTGGGGCTGGGCGGCCTGCGGGCCGGTCCCCTGGGGCTGCCGGTGAACCTGCGCGAGGGGGACGTGATCCTGGCCAGGCCGGGGCTCTTCCTGCGCGGCGCCGGCCGACGGCAGCTCTCCGGAGGACCGGTGGGCAACTTCTTCACCGTGCACTTCGCCGACGCCACCCAGGTGGTGGCCGCCCGCATCATCGTCTCAGGGCTGGACGTGTACCTGTTCAACACCCACTGGCACGCCTCACCGCCCCCCAGCGCGGAGTACCTGAAGCGGCTCCTGGAGCGCTACCACGCCGGCCAGATCGACGCGGCCCGCTACGAGGAGCTGCGGGCCCAGGCGCTGGACGGCCAGGACTGGCGGCTGATGGAGGCGCGGAAGACCGTGGAGATGGTGAACCGCGTGGCCGGCGAGGCGCCGGCGATCCTGCTGGGGGACTTCAACGCCGAGGTGGGCTCCCCGGAGATCGGCGTGCTCCTGGAGGCGGGGTTCACCGACGTGTACGGCGCCTCCGGCCCCCCGCCCGGCTACACCTGGGACGGGACGGTGAACTCCAACATCGGCCTGCAGCGCCGCATCCATCCCGAGGACGCAGGCGAGGAGCCGCAGCGCAGGCGCATCGACCTGATCTTCATCCGGGGCAAGCCGCTCACCGCGCAGGGCGCCCGGGTGTTCCTGGACCGGGCGATGGAGGGGCTCTATGCCTCGGATCACTTCGGCGTGCTGGCGGAGATCGGCCTGGGCGGGCCCTGAGGGGCGGCGGCGGGCCCTGAGGCGCGGACCTTGAGAGCTGCCCGGCGGGGCGGACTCCGGCCGCCAGCCCCGGGGCCCTGAACCGCCGGCCCCTTGCCCCCTGACCTTCCACCCACGCAGTTGGCGCCTCCGCGGACCCCTACGTTACAATGAACAGAGGGGGGGCGCCCCCGACTTCCAGCCGGAGGAGACGCCATGGCGAGGATCGCAGAGCTCAGGCCTGAGGAGCTGCGCCGCAGCTGCCCGGAGGACCGCTTCGAGTTCCAGGACACCGCCCAGCTGGCCGAAGAGGGGCAGATCATCGGCCAGGACCGGGCCGTGGAGGCCATCGAGTTCGGCATCAACATCGAGAACGACGGCTTCAACATCTACGCCCTGGGCCGCCAGGGCTCGGGAAAGACCACCACCATCCGCCGCTTCGTCCAGGAGAAGGCCCGCTCCCGGCCCGTGCCGGACGACTGGTGCTACCGCTACAACTTCGACGAGCCGGAGAAGCCCCGGGCGCTGCGCCTGCCCGCCGGCTGGGGCCGGGAGCTGCGGGGCGACATGGAGCGGCTGGTGACCGAGATCCCCCGGGAGATCTCCCGGGCCCTGGAGCGGGAGGACCTGCGCAGCGAGCGCGAGGCGGCCATGGAGGGGCTGCAGAAGCAGCAGCAGGAGCGGTTTGCGGAGCTGGAAGGGAAGGCCGCGGAGAAGGGCTTCGCCCTGGAACGCAACCCCACGGGTATCTTCGTGGTGCCCCTGCGCGACGGACAGCCGATCAGCCGCGACCAGTTCGACGAGCTTCCCGACGAGGAGAAGGAGCGCATCCAGAGGGAAGGGGAGGAGCTCAACCGGGAGCTGCACGACACCGTGCACGGGGTGCGGGACCTGGAAAAGAGCGCCCGCGAGCAGATGAGGGATCTGGAGCGCAAGACCGTGCTCTTCGCGGTGCAGTACCACCTGGAAACCCTGCGCGGCAAGTACGAGTCCTACCCGCAGGTGGTGGAGTACCTGGACGAGGTCCGGGAGGACATCCTGGACAACGCCCGCGCCATCATCGCCAAGAGCACGGCCGAAGGCCAGCAGGGCGAGCAGAACCCGCTGGCCATGATGCAGATGCAGGTGCAGCAGCGCTCCAACATCCTGGAGCGCTACCGGGTCAACCTGATCGTGGACAACTCCGGCGCCGAGGGCGCCCCGGTAATCATGGAGGAGATCCCCTCCTTTCCCCACCTCATCGGCAGGGTGGAGCGCCAGGCGCGGCTGGGGATGCTGGTCACCAGCTTCGACATGATCAAGGCGGGGGCGCTGCACCGGGCCAACGGCGGCTACCTGATCCTGGAGGCTGAGCACCTGCTGCGCCAGCCCCTGGCCTACGACGGCCTGAAGCACGCCCTGCGGGAGGGGAAGATCAAGATCACCGACCCCGGGGAGATGGTGAGCCCCATCAGCACCGCGGGCCTGGAGCCGGAGCCCATCCCCCTGTCGGTGAAGGTGATCGTCACCGGAAGCCCACCGATCTACTACCTGCTGCACAACCTGGACGGCGAGTTCCAGGAGCTGTTCAAGGTGAAGGCCGATTTCGACTCCGTCATGGACCGCACCCTGGAGAACGAGCGCCGCTACGCCGCCTTCATGGCGGGCCGCTGCCGCGAGGAGGGGTGGCTGCCCTTCGACCGCTCCGGGATCGCCCGCATGGTGGAGTACGGCTCCGAGCTGGCCGGGGACCAGACCAGGCTCTCCACGCAGTTTGCCGACATCTGCGACCTGGGCAGGGAGGCCAACTACTGGGCGGGCCGGGAGGGAAGCAGGCACATCGGCCGCTCCCACCTGCAGCGCGCCGTGGACGCGCGCAGGCGGCGGGCCAACCGGGTGGAGGACCGGCTCCAGGAGATGATCCGGCGGGAGGAGATCTTCATCGACACCGAGGGGGAGGTGGTGGGGCAGGTGAACGGTCTGGCGGTGGTGAGCCTGGGGGACTACGCCTTCGGGCATCCCTCGCGCATCACCGCCCGCACCTACGCCAGACGCGGAGGGGTGATCAACATCGAGCGGGAGGCCAAGATGAGCGGCCCCATCCACGACAAGGGGGTGCTGATCCTCTCCGGCTTCCTGAACGGCCGCTACGGCCGCTCCCGGCCGGTGGCCCTCCAGGCCAGCCTGGGCTTCGAGCAGAGCTACCAGGGAGTGGACGGGGACAGCGCCTCCTCTGCGGAGCTGTACGCCCTGCTGTCCAGCCTCTCCGGCCGCCCGCTCCGCCAGTGCCTGGCGGTGACCGGGTCGGTGAACCAGCGCGGGGAGATCCAGCCCATCGGCGGGGCCACCCAGAAGATCGAGGGGTTCTTCGAGGTCTGCAAGGCCCGGGGGCTTTCCGGCAGCCAGGGGGTGCTGATCCCCCGGGCCAACGTGACCAACCTGATGCTCCGCCAGGAGGTGGTGGAGGCGGTCCGGGAAGGCAGGTTCCACATCTACCCGGTGGAGACCATCGATGAGGGGATCGAGATCCTCACCGGCGCGCCCGCCGGCGAGGCGCAGGCCGGCGGCGCCTACCCCGAGGGCAGCGTCAACCGCGCCGTGGAGGAGCGGCTGGTGGAGCTGGCCGAGCAGTGGAAGGAGTACGGGGGAGGACGGGAGCCGGGGGACTGAGCCGCGTCCCCGCGCCGGCCTTCAGCCCGAGGGCGCCGGATAGGCGAAGGGCTTTCCCTGGCCCGTCTCGCAGTACAGGCGCAGGCTCTCCAGGTAGTATCCCCAGTTGTAGTTGTAGCGGCCGTAGGCCGTATCGTCGAGCTCCCGGGCGTACTCCTGCTCGAAGGTGACCACCGTCCCCCCGCGGCCGCCGGGCTCGCTCTCCTCCAGCCGGAAGGTGAACCGGTTGTCCAGCCAGGGAGCGTGCCCCCCGGTGCATTTCCAGGTCACGCTCCTGTCCTGCTCCCAGGCCAGGATCTGCATCTGCGGGTTGAACTCGGGAACGAAGCGGAACCGAGCTGTGCCGCCCACCCCGGCCTGGGCCTCCGCATGGGTGCTCCACCAGCCGGCCAGGCCCTGGCCGGTGGTCAGGGCCTGGAACACTCTACGCGGCTGCGCGGCAACGTCGAAAACGTGGACGATCCTCTTCATGACGGCCTCCTTCCGGCGCCTCGGCGGCGCGGGTACGGGACGGGTCGCAGGGATTGGCTACGGCGAGGCGATGACCCAGGCGTCCATGGCCTCCTTCAGATCCTTGAGCGCCAGGCGCCGCGGCTCCATGCCTTCCGCCTGAAGACCGGCGGCGCTGCGGGCTGCCTCGCTCAGGATCACCTCCCCCGGGCCGGCGGCGGCGGCCAGCCGGGCGGCGGCCGGCCGGGCGGGGGCGTTCACGGACTCGCCCAGGACCGCGATGTCCGCGAACCCGCCCTCGGCTTCCACCGAACCCACGCAGGCCGTGCCGAAGTGGACCCCCACCCCCACCGGCACCCGGGGCCCGCCGGGCTCTCCGTGGCCGGTGGCCGCCAGGATCTCCCTGCCGGCGCGCACCGCCGCCTCCGCGTGGCTGCTCCCGGTGAACCCCGGCACGTAGAAGCCGTTCGCGGCGTCGCCGGCCAGCTTCTCCACCAGGGCGTTGCTGCGATACAGGACCTTCGTCGCCGCCCCGTAGAAGCGGTTGATCGGGGCGCTGAAGGCGGCGGGTCTCATCTGTTCGGACAGCTGCGTGGAGCCGCGGACGTCGGCGAAGAGCAGGGACACCTCCAGCTCCGTCCCGCCGTGGTAGTGCGAGGCGAAGCGCTCGCAGACGTTGCACAGCCTGGGGTTCATCTTCGAACGCTGGACCCCCAGGACCCACCTGGCCAGCTTCCCGCCCACCCCGCCGAAGGGGTAGTAGCACACCGGGCGGCGGGGGTCTTTGGGCATGCGGCTCACGAGGGGCGCAGGTACTTGATTCGAACCAGTAGCGCCTGCCCCCCTCGGGCGCCTTGCCGGTGGTCAGGTAGGCGCGCCAGGCCTGCTGAACCGCGACCGACTCGTCCTTCACTAACTTGACAATAATAGTCAGCTTTGCCCGCGTCAATGCCCGAAAATGCCGCCGCCGCGGACAGGCCGCGCCGCTATGCGAGGGGGCGGCGCTATCGCTATCTTTTTCCCTATGCCAGCCACGCCCGCACGCCGCTTCCGATCCCGCTACCGCCGCATCCTGCGTTTCTTCGCGCGGGTGTTCGCAGCAGAGCTGTGGTGGGAGATCCTGCTCCCCAGGGTGGGCCTGGGCGCCCTGGGGCGCCGCGGCCGCGGGGAGCGCCTGCGCAGGGAGGCGGCCGCCTTCCGCCGGCTGGCCGTGCGCATGGGAGGGGTGCTCATCAAGGTGGGCCAGTTCCTCTCCGCCCGGGTGGACGTGCTGCCGCGGGAGATCACCGGGGAGCTTTCCAGCCTTCAGGACGAGGTGGGAGCGGAGAGCTTCGAGGAGATCCGGGGGGTGATCGAGGCCGAGTTCGGCGTTCCCCTTGCAGAGAGGTTCGTGGACTTCGAGCCCCAGCCCATGGCCTCCGCCTCCATCGGGCAGGTGCACTACGCGCGGCTCTGCCGGTCCTCCCCGGACGGGGAGCCCTGCCCCCGGGTGGTGGTGAAGGTGCAGCGCCCCGCCATCGGGGAGATCGTGGAGGCGGACCTGGCGGCGATTGCCGTGGTGGGCCGGTGGCTGACCCGGCTGAAGAGCGTGCGCCGGCACGCCAACGTGCCGGGGCTGATCGAGGAGTTCAGCCGCTCCCTCCACGAGGAGATCGACTACCTGCACGAGGGCAAGAACGCCGAGCAGTTCGGGGCCAGCTTCCGGGACCGGCCGGAGGTGCGGGTGCCGGAGGTGGTCTGGAGCCATACCACCACCCGTGTGCTCACCCTCCAGGACGTGGGGGCCATCAAGATCGGCGACTACCCCGGCCTGGAGGCGGCCGGCATCCCCCGCGCGGCGGTGGCCTCCCGCCTCCTGGACGCCTACCTGAAGCAGATCTTCGAGGACGGCTTCTTCCACGCCGACCCGCATCCGGGCAACCTCTTTGTGCTGCCGGCCCCGGCGGGCGGGGAGCCCGGCGCCTGGCGCCTGGTGTTCATCGACTTCGGCATGACCGGCACGCTCGGCCCGGCGGTGTTCGACGGCTTGAAGGAGGCGCTGATCGCCGCCGGCACCCGGGACGCCCGCCGCCTGGTGGCCTCCTTCAAGAAGCTGGACCTGCTCCTGCCCGGGGCCGACCTGGAGCTCATCGAGCGGGCCACCCGCGAGGTGCTGGAGCGGGTGTGGGGCAAGTCCACCCGGGAGATCACGGCCATGGGAGACCAGGACGTGAGCCAGCTCACCGAGGAGTTCGGCGACCTGTTCTACCAGATGCCCTTCCAGCTTCCGGAGAACCTGATCCTGCTGGGCCGCTGCCTGGGCATCCTCTCCGGACTGGCCACCGGGCTGGACCCGGACTTCAAGGTGTGGACCGCGCTGGTGCCCTACGCGCAGAAGCTGGCCAAGGACCAGGGGGAGGGGGGGCTGTCCCTGGTGCTGAAGCAGCTGGTGGATGCGGCCCGGGTGCTGGCGGGTCTGCCCGGGCGGGCGGATTCGCTGGTGGACCGCATCGAGCGGGGCAGGCTGGAGGTGCGAATCCCGGAGATGCAGCGCTACGTGGCCCGCCTGGAACGGGGCGCCCGCAAGCTGGGCGGCTCGGTGGTCTTTGCGGCGGGGCTGCTGGCGGCCACCGCCTTCTACCTGTCCGGAAAGCCGGAGCTGGCCCTGGGGGTGTCCGTGGCGGAGGCGGCCCTGCTGCTCTGGCTGCTGTTGGGCCGCTAGGAGTCCGTAGGGCATAGCCTGCCGCCGGACGAGGAGGCAGGGGGTGCG
>CAZBDU010000105.1:0-18993 GCA_964490725.1 uncultured Spirochaetaceae bacterium
CCGCCTGAGCCTGCGCCCACGGCGCCGAACTGGCCCATCCCGGCGTGGCGCGCCTGCCCCAGGTCGCGCCGCTCCACCGGCCGCGGCTGCTCGGCCGGCTCGATCTTGACCTGGAAGATCTTGCGAGCGATGACGGTGCGGATCTCGGCCAGCATCTGATCGAAGATCTGAAACCCCTCCAGCTTGTACTCCAGAAGCGGGTTCTTCTGCCCGTAGGCCCGCAGGTACACCGCCTCCCGCAGAGCTTCCAGGTTCTCCAGGTGGTCCTGCCAGCGGGTGTCGATGGCGCGCAGGTATTCGAAGCGGATGAACAGGTTCAGGTTCTCCGGCTCGATGCGCCGGCCCTTTTCGTCCAGCTCCTCCTGCAGCTCCGCCAGGATGGCCTGGGTGAGCTCACGGGGGGCCAGCCCGGCCAGCTCTCCGGGGCTGGCGGGGGAGTAGAACAGCTGCTCCTTCATCTCGGTGAGCAGCATGCCCAGCTTCTGCGGGTCCGCGTTGTCCCCTCCGAGCACGCGGTCCACCGAGTCGGCCACCAGCTCCTCGGCGGTGGCCATCACCCGCTTGACCAGCTCGGGGTCCTCCAGGATCTCGTCGCGCCGCGCGTAGATGAACTTCCGCTGCTCGTTCAGCACGTCGTCGTACTCCAGCAGGTGCTTGCGCACCTCGAAGTTGCGCTCCTCCACGCGCTTCTGGGCGCGTTCTATGGCGCGGTTGACCCAGGGGTGGAAGATGGGCTCTCCCTCCCGCATGCCGATGCGTCCCATGATCCCCTTCAGGTTCGTCCCGAACAGGCGCATCAGGTCGTCGTCCAGCGAGAGGAAGAAGCGCGAGGAGCCGGGATCCCCCTGCCGGCCCGAGCGCCCGCGCAGCTGGTTGTCGATGCGCCGCGCGTCGTGCCGCTCGGTGCCCACCACGTGCAGCCCTCCGGCCTGCCGGACCTCCTGGTAGTCGGAGCGCCAGCGGTCGGTCTCCTGGGTCTGCGCCCGGCGGTACTCCTCCTCCGTGGCGCTGGTGCCGGCCCTCCTGCGGGCGCGGAACTCAGGGTTTCCCCCCAGCTTGATGTCCGTGCCGCGGCCCGCCATGTTGGTGGCGATCGTGACCGCCCCCTTGGCGCCGGCCTCCGCGATGATCATCGCTTCCCGGGCGTGATTCTTGGCGTTGAGCACCTCATGGCGGATGCCCATCCCGGTGAGCACGCGGCTCATGACCTCGGATTTCTCGATGGAGATGGTGCCCAGCAGCACCGGCTGCCCCTTGCGGTGGGCCTCTGCCACCTCCTCGCCGATGGCCCGGTACTTGTCCTCCGCGTTCAGAAAGATCAGATCGTCCTGGTCGCCGCGGATGACCGGCCGGTTGGTGGGTATCACCACCACGTTCAGGCCGTAGATCTTGCCGAACTCCGTTGCTTCGGTCTCCGCCGTGCCGGTCATCCCGGACAGCTTCTTGTACATGCGGAAGTAGTTCTGGAAGGTGATGGTGGCCAGGGTGCGGTTGCGCTGGGCGATCTTGATCTGCTCCTTGCCCTCGATGGCCTGATGGAGACCCTCGGAGTAGCGGCGGCCGTGAAGGATGCGCCCGGTGAACTCGTCGACGATTTCCACCTTTCCTTCCTGAACCACGTAGTCCACGTCGCGGTGAAAGAGCCGCCTGGCGCGCAGCGCCTGGGTGAAGTAGTGGATGAACTCGAAGTTGTCCAGCTCGAACAGGGAGCCCTGAATCAGCCCGCGGCGCTGCAGAAGCTGTTCGATGTGGTTCATCCCCTGGTCGGTGAAGGTGACGCGCTTGTTCTTCTCCTCGATCTTGTAGTCCCCCTCGGGCTCCTGGGCGTTGCCGAACACGGAAAACTCCGGATACTCCCCGGTCTGGGGGTCCCGGACGCACTCCTTCAGGGAGTCGGTGAGCTTGTTGACCTCGTAGTACTTGTAGGTGTCGTCCTCGGCGGCGCCGCTGATGATCAGCGGGGTGCGGGCCTCGTCGATGAGGATGGAGTCGATCTCGTCGATGATGCAGAAGTTATGCCCTTTGCTCTGCACCTTGGAGCCCAGCTCCCAGCGCATGTTGTCCCGCAGGTAGTCGAACCCGAACTCGTTGTTGGTCCCGTAGGTGATGTCCCTGCTGTAGGCCTCCTGCCGGGCGGCGTTGTCCATCTGCGAAAGCACCACCCCGACACTGATTCCCAGGAGCTGGTAAACCCTGCCCATCCATTCGGCGTCGCGCCCGGCCAGATAGTCGTTCACCGTGACGATGTGCACGCCCCGGCCCGGTATGGCGTTCAGGTAGGCGGCGGTGACGCTGGAGAGGGTCTTGCCCTCCCCGGTCTTCATCTCCATGATGTTGCCCTGGTGCAGGGCGATCCCTCCCATGAGCTGCACGTCGTAGATGCGCTCCCCCAGGACCCGGCGGGCCGCCTCCCTCACCAGGGCGAAGGCTTCCGGCAGCAGGGCATCCAGGGACTCTCCATCGGCGTGGCGCGCCCGCAGCTCGCCGGTCACGGCCCGGAACTGCTCGATCGGCAGCGCCACCATTTTGGGCTCCAGCGCGTTGATGCGCCGCACCAGGGGAAGCAGCCCTTTCAGGTCCCGCTCCTGCTTGGAGCCGATGAACAGGGAGATGACTTTCTCTACCATAACGGGCAATGGTAAGGATTTACCCCCTGCTGGTCAAGATTGACACTTCCGGCGCCGGCTGTGTATGATTGGATCAGCTTGAAACCTGCCATCCTCGGTCTGTTGATTCCGCTTATTCTGCTGCTCTCCTGCCGAACCCGGGGCGTGGAGGAGATTTCCAAACAGGAGCTGTTCTCCCTCGCCATCGGCAAGATGGACGACCAGATCGATCTCTTCCGTGTCTCCGACGACCCTCTGGGGTCCAAGAATCGCATCATCATGAGGGACGGGCTGTTCTACGTGGCCAACGGGCCGGCCGCCAAGATCATGGAGTTCTCCTCCTACGGGGACCTGATCTTCCTGCTCTACAACCCGAAGGAGAACCCGCCGCCGGTGCTCTTCGGCTCGGGCAGCCCCGAAGCCCGGGATGTCTCCGCCACGCGCACGGCGGCAACCTACCCGCTGAACAGCATCGGGGAGCTGGCCGTGGACAGCCAGAAGCGCCTCTACGTGGAGGACGTGGTCTCCCCCGAGCGGCAGGTGAAGGATCGGGAGCTGGGAGTGATTCTCAACCGCACGGTGCTGCGCTTCGACCGGCACGGGAATCTCCTGGACTACCTGGGGCAGGAGGGCGTGGGCGGCACTCCCTTCCCCTACATTGAAGGGCTCTACGTGGCCGGCAACGACGAGCCGGTGGTGGTGTGCCGGACCCCCAGCGCGTGGCTGGTGTTCTGGTTCGACGCCGGCGGCACGCTGGTGCACACGGTGCGCATCGACCAGGAGAGGCTGCCCGTGCCGGAAAGCCCCCAGGGGCTGATCCCGTCGGTCTCCACCATCGTTCCCGACTACGGCCGGCGGCTCCTGCATCTGTACCTGCACTACTACCAGGACACGGTGGACGAGTCCACCGGGCTTCCCTCCAAGATCGAGCACTACGCCGCGCTGATCTACCCGCTGGACCTGGCGACGATGCGCTACGGCGCCCCTGTGGAGGTGCCGGAACAGGACACCCGCAGGGAGCGCATCGGGTCGCAGGAGGTGGAGGTGCCGGCGCCCTCCTACGAGCTTCTGGGCGTGAGCGAGGGGCGGGTGTTCTTCCTCCTGCGCCGCGAGGAGGCCAACCTCTTCCAGCTTCTAATCCTGGACTCCCAGGGGAAGCAGCTGGCCAGACGGCACCTGGTGATGGAGGATTCGGACCTGTACTTCAAGCAGGTGGGGCTGTCCGCCGGAGGGATCATCTACGCGCTCCTCGCCGGGGAGACGCGGGCCCAGGTGGCGTGGTGGCGCAGCGACAGACTGGTGCGGGAGCAGGACGGTGAAGGTCGTTGATTCGGCCGAAATGGCGGCCATCGACAGGCAAGCCCAGGGCAGATACCGCATTCCCGAGAGCATCCTCATGGAGGACGCCGGAGTCGGGATGTACCGGCTGCTCCGCGAGCGGCTGTGGGGCCAGGCAGGACCGCGGGGGCCGGTCCTCTTCCTGGCGGGCAAAGGCAACAACGGCGGCGACGCGCTGGTGATGGCCAGGCAGGCGCGCCTGGACGGCCTTGAGGGGCTGGCGGTCGTGCTGGCCGGGGAGCCGAAGGCCGGCGGGGCGCCGGCGGCGAACCTGGCGGCCTGCGCGGCCCTGGGCATCGAGATCATCGATTACGGTGCGCAGCCTGCCGCCGCCGCCGAGCGGGCCTCCGGGGCATCCTGGATCGTGGACGGGCTGCTGGGCACGGGGCTGCGCGGCGAGGCCCGGGGCGCCGCCGCTGAGCTGGTGCGGCTGGCCAACGGCTCGCGCGCCCGCAGGGTGGCGGTGGACGTCCCCAGCGGTCTGGGGGACGCCTTCCTTCCCGGCTACACGGTGGTGGAGGCGGAGGCCACCCTCACGGTGGCGCTTCCCAAGCGCTGCCTGTACCTCCCCGCGGGCAGGTCTCACGCCGGGGAGATCCTGGTGGTGCCGGGGGTCTTCCCGCAGGAGCTGCTGCAGGCGGACAGCCTCAAGGGAGAGCTGCTGGACACCCACGGGCTGGCCGCGGAGCTTCCCGTCATCCCGCCGGACACCTACAAGACCCGCCGGGGTCACGTGGCCGCCTTCGCCGGCGGGAGAGGCACGACGGGAGCGGCCTGGCTGGCGACGACTGCGGCGGGACGGAGCCGCAGCGGCCTGGCCACGCTCTTTGCGGAGGAGGAGCTGTACCCGGCGCTGGTGGCGAAGTTCGGCTCCGTGATGGTAAGGCCCTGGCGGGAGGCAGACGATCCGGCAGAGACCGACCTGGGCCGCTACACCGCGCTGCTGGTGGGACCCGGCTGGGGCCTGAGTGAGGGGCGCCGCCGCTGGCTGGAGCAGCTCATCGACCTGGGGGTCCCCGGCGCCCTGGACGCCGACGGGGTGACTCTCCTGGGCGGCATGGGCCGGGAAGGAGAGGTGGATCTGGGCGGCCGCTGGGTGCTGACCCCCCACCCGGGCGAGTTCGCCCGGCTCTTGGGTAGGGCTGCCGCCGAGGTGCTGGCGGATCCCTGGCCCCCCCTCCTGGAGGCTTCCCGGCGGCTAAACGCCGTGATCGTCCTGAAGGGACACTGCACCACCGTGGCCTCCCCGGAGGGCCGATACTGGATCCTGGACGGGGGCAACCCGGCCATGGCCACCGGGGGAAGCGGGGACGTGCTGGCGGGGATCGTGGCCGGGCTTCTGGCCACGGGAATGAGCCCCGTCGCCGCGGCGCGGGCCGCGGTGATGGCCCATTCGGCGGCCGGACGGCGGGCGTTCGCGGAGAAGGGCTACTTTCTTGCCGAGGACCTGCTGCCCTACGTCTCGCAGGTCCTGTCGGGGGAGGCCGGCTGGTGAAGCGAAGGGGGGGGTGGAAAAGGTCGCGCGGCGGCGGAGAGGGGCAGCTCCCGCAGGGGGGCGACGGCGTGGAGAAGCCCGGCTTCCAGTATCACTACAGCCGCGAGGAGCGGCTGCGGCTTCCCGGGGCGCCCGGTCCGCCGCCCACGGGGGGGTTCCTGAAACGCAACCGCTCGCTCACGATCCTCCTGCTGGACCTGCTGATCATCCTGATCCTCGGGTTCGCGTTCTTCCGCTTCATCGGCGGGCCGGCGAGCAGTGGTCGGCTTCAGCCCTATACGATCACCCTCCGGGCTCTGCGCGATCGGGACAGCGTGCTGGCCACCGTTACCGTGCGCTTCAGCGGCCGGGCCCCCTCCGCCTCTGAGGCGCAGGAGCGCGTCTACGTGCTGCTGTCCCTGTCTCCGGGAAGCGGGGAGGAGCAGCCTGTATCGGCCCGGCTGCCGGCCTCTCCGGCAGAAGAGACGGTGCTGCGTGCGGTGCTTCCCTACCAGCAGAGGCCGGCGGTGGTGAACGCAGTGGCGCGGATAGGCAGCCGCACCGTGCGGCTGCGCCGCTCCCTGGACCAGTGAAGTTGTTTGATTGACAACAGTTCGGCAGTTTCACTATCTTTGTGAGTGAGAAGGGGGGGCGTATGCTGCAGTTCTATTTCCTGAGTGTCTTTTCGAATCTGCTGGCGGGGATGGCGTTGACCTCGGACTACCTGGGAGAAAGGTTCCCCTCCTTTGCGCCGTTCAAGGAGCTTCTGGGACGCAAGGGGATTCGCGCCACCGTCGGCGTGGTGGCCCTGGTGGTGGGCTTCCTGAAGCTGCTCATCCGCTCGGTGGGCAGCGACGTTCCGGTGGTCGGCGACCTGCTGCCCGCGCTGGCGGGCCTGGCCATGGGCGTGAGCCTCCTCATCGGGATGGTGCGGGAGCGCGCCGAGGGCAACCAGGCGATCGGCGGCTTCGAAAAGGTGGTCATGTCCTACCGGGTTCCCCTCGGCATTGCCGGTATCGTCGTCGCGGTGCTGCACTTCCTGCTGCCGGGAGCGCTCTTCCTGTAGGAACCGCGGGACCGGCGCTACTCCTCCTCCTTGGCGGCCCGGGCCGCCTTCATCACGTCTTCGGCGACCTTCCCGGTGACGGGGTTGTAGTGGCTGAACTCCACCTCGAAGCCCGCGGTGCCGGAGGTGATGGAGCGTAGATCGATCGAGTAGCGCAGCAGCTCCGCCTGCGGGACCTGGGCCTTGATCTCCTGGATGCCGCCGCCCAGCGGGTTCTGCCCCAGCACCCGGCCGCGCCGGGAGCTCAGGTCGGAGAGCACGTCCCCCAGGTACTGGTCGTCCACGAACACCGTCAGGTTCATCACCGGCTCCAGGAGCACCGGGTCCGCCTTCTCCAGCGCCTCGCGCAGGGCGCCGCGGGAGGCCAGCTTGAAGGAGAGCTCCGAGGAGTCCACAGGGTGCTCCTTGCCGTCCACCACCTTCGCCTCCAGGTCCACTACGGGGTATCCGGCCAGGATGCCCTGCTCCATCCCCTCCAGGACCCCTTTCTCCACGCCGGGGATGTATCCCCTGGAGATGGCGCCTCCCACGATGGCGTTCACGAAGTTGAACCTCTCCCCCCGGGGCAGCGGCGCGATCTCCAGGGACACCCGCGCGTACTGGCCGTGGCCTCCAGTCTGTTTCTTGTGCTGGTACTCGGCGGCTGCAGGCTTGCGGATGGTCTCCCGGTAGGCCACCCTGGGCACCCGGGTCTCCACCTCGATCTTGGCGTTCTTGCGGATCCGGTTGAGGATGATGTCCAGCTGCAGCTCTCCCATCCCGGAGATGACGTTCTCCTTGGTCTCCGCGTTGTAGCTGAGCTGGAAGGTCAAGTCTTCCTCGGCCGCCCGCTGGAGCATCTGGTTGAGCTTGTCCTCGTCCTTCTTGGCGGCCGCGGAGATGGCCACGGAGTGGACCGGCTGGGGCAGCCGCAGGGGCTGATAGTGCACGGGCTTCTCCGGCGAGCACAGGGTGTCGTTGGTCATGGCCGAGGAGTGCTTGGCGATGATCCCCAGGTCCCCCGCCGGAAGCTCCTCGGCGTCGTCGAGCCGCTTGCCCTCGCAGGTGTAGAGCTTGCTCGCCTTCTCCTTCTTGCTGGCCGTGGGGTTGAGCAGCTCCACGTCGGAGGTCATCTTCCCGGTCACCACCTTCACGTAGGAGAGCTTTCCGGAGAACTGGTCGATGGCGGTCTTGAACACCAGGCAGGAGGGAGGCCCGCTGGGGTCGATGGGCACCGTGCCCGCTTCCTCGCCGGCCAGAGGTTCCTGCCTGCCCAGGGGGGACGGGCAAAGGGCCGTGACCGCGCCCAGGCCGACGGCGATGCCGGAACCCAAGGTGGCGGCGCCGCAGAGCACCGGCACGAGAGTGCCCGCTTCCAGTGCTTTCGAGAGCCCCTGGAGAATCTCCTCCTCGCTCAGGCTCTCCGTCTCGAAGAACTTCTCCATCAGCGCGTCGTCGCCCTCGGCCGCCGCCTCCACCAGAGCCTGGCGGTGCTCTGCCACCTGGGCGCTCATTTCCGCGGGGATCTCGGCCTCGACCGCCTTCTGTCCGGGACCCTGGTGCAGCATCGCCTTCATGCGGAGCAGGTCCACCACTCCCTTGAAGGAGGCGCCGGAGCCGATGGGCACCGACAGGGGCACGAAGTTGTCCTTGAAGTTGTCCTTCAGATGCTGCAGCGAGCGGGCGAAGTCCGCATGCTCCTTGTCCATCTTGTTGACGAAGACCAGATAGGGGGTGCCGCGCTCCTTCAGCCGGCGCCAGGTCTGGATGGTGCCGATCTGCACGCCCGCGTCGGCGGCGATCAGCACCAGCGCGGACTCGCAGACCCGCAGGGCCGCCACCACCTCGCCCACGAAATCACTGGCGCCGGGGGTGTCGCAGACGTTCACCTTCCTGCCCTGCCACTCGAGGTTCGCCAGGGCCATGTGGATGGAGATCCCCCGTTCCACCTCCTCCTCGGTGAAGTCGCTCACCGTCTTGCCGGACTCGACGGTCTCCGGTTTCGGGATTCTGCCTCCGGTGAACAGGAGCTGCTCTACGAAGGTGGTTTTGCCGGTGCTTCCGTGTCCGGCCACGGCGATATTGCGAATTGCGTCGGTACCAGCGCTCATGGGCTCGTGCTCCTTCTACATGTCTGGGATCTACGATTCACTATAGCCAGTCCCGCGAGCCTTTGTCAACGCGAGCAGCCCGCCCGACGCCCGTGCCTCGGGAACCGCGGTGACGCGCATCTTCAGGGCGTTCCGGCCTGCAGGATGGGGATGCGGGCCTGCTGGAGGCTTTTCACCAGCCCCGCGGGCAGACTGCTGTCAGTGATGATGCCCGTCACCTGTTCCATTGGACAAATATGCACCAGGGCGCTCCGGGCGAACTTCGTGTGATCCGCCAGCACGAAGATCTTCTGGGACTTCGCCACCACGACCTTCTCCACCGCCGAAATCAGAAAATCGCTGTTGAACACGCCCTTGTCCGGCAGGATGCCGCTCACGCCCAGGAATGCCTTCTGAAAATGGTAGTTGGCAAGTTCCCTTTCGGCCGTCTGGCCGACGGTGGAATAGGTGTCGCCTTTGACGATTCCCCCGAGGAAGATCAGCGTGATCCCCTGCTCGCCTGCCAGCTCGTTCACGATCTGGAAGGAAGAGGTGACGATGGTGAGGCCTACCTTGTGCGACAGGGCCGAAGCCATGTGAGCCACCGTTGTCCCCGAGCCCAGGAAGACCACGTCACCTTCCTCGACCATCTCCGCTGCCTTTCTGCCGATGGCGCTTTTCTCGCTGACGTCCAGGCGCGAGCGAGTCCCGTAGGGTGCGTCCCTGTTGTACTTCATCGACAGCACGCCCCCATGGGTGCGCCTGACCATGCCGTGGCGTTCCAGAGTCGACAGATCCCGCCGGGCGGTCATGAGGGAGACGTTCAGCAGGTCGCTCAGCTCCTTCACCGAGACGATTCCCCTGCTGTCCACGATTTCGACGATCTTCGTCATTCGCTCCGCCGCGAGCATGTGTGTCCTTTCCGGTTGTTATTGTTCGATGTCAATCGAATCATACCATTTTACCATGCCAGGGAAGTCCTTTTCCAGGGCGAGAGTCGAATGGAATAGAAAAGAAAAAAAAACACCAGAAAAGCTCTTGATCGATCAACACCACACAGGCTATAGTGTCTTTCGCACACAAACCTCCAGGGGGCCGCGGTGCATTCGGGGCTGCAGCGCTGGAAATTTGGACTCAGGGTTCTTCTGCCATGGACGGGCGTGGCAGCTCTGGCCGCCGCCGCCATTCTGCTTGCGCCCTTGTCCGCGGCCCGCCGGCTCTCTCTGGGGGCGTTCCTGTTCCTGCTTCTGTTCACGATCGTCCTTTCCAGGACCCCGGACCGCATCTTCCCATACGCCCTGGCGATCCCCAGCCTGGTGATCCTGATCGGGATCACCCTCGTTCCGATTGGCTTTCTGCTTTGGGTGAGCATCCACACGGTGACGCTGCTGAACTTCCGCAAGCAGTGGCCGTTCGCAGGACTGGAGAACTACCGGTTCCTGCTGGTGGACGATCCCCTGTTCCTCCCTGCCTTGATCCGCAGCCTGGAGCTGCTCTTCCTGGGGCTGCTCTTTCAGCTCATCCTGGGATTCGCTCTTGCACTGCTGCTCAACCGCGGGTTCCGGTTTCGCAGCACGGTGAGCACGATCCTGCTGCTGCCGGTGATGACCAACTCCATCGTGGTGGGCATGCTGTGGAAATACATGCTCAACTACTACAACGGCTTCATCAATCTGGTCCTGCTCAAGCTCGGGCTCTCTCCCCAGCCGTGGCTCACCAACCAGGGGCTGCCCCTCCTGCGGGACCTTCCGCTTGTTGGGGAGTGGCTCGCCCGGCATCTCAACGTCAACTACGCTTTCTTCTCCATCATTTTCACCAACACCTGGCAGTGGACGCCCATGGTCTTCCTGCTTCTATCCGCCGGCCTTGCCGCCCTGCCACAGGAGCCTTTCGAAGCCGCGCGAGTCGACGGCGCCAGCGCCTGGCAGATGTTCCGTTACGTGACCCTGCCCATGTTGAAGCCGGTAGTCAAGGTGGTTCTGCTCATTCGAGGGATCGACATCATGAAGACCTTCGGCGTGATCTGGGCTCTCTTCGGGAATGCCCCCATCACGACCACGTTGAACATTCATATCCATACGGTCGGCCTGGCCACGCACAACTACGGACGCAGCTCGGCTCTGTCACTCATCGTGGCGGCAATCACTCTCGGGCTCTACTTCCTCTTTCAGAGGTTCTTCCCGGAAGGAGAAGGTCCGTGAGCTCCGGCATCGCCGGGAGGCTGAAGGCCCTGTCCTTCGGCGTTGTGGTGGTCCTGCTGCTTCTGGTCTGGGCCTTTCCATTCTTGTGGATGACAATGGGCTCGCTCAAGCCCACTCAGCTCATCATTTCGACCAGGCTCGAGCTGCTGTACAGGCCCACTCTGGAGCACTACCGGTTCATCTTCCTCAAGCAGCCATTCCTGGGCTTCACCTTGAACAGCGTGGTGGTGGCCATTTCGGTGACGGCCCTGACGGTGTTCTGTGGCAGCCTGGCCGCCTACAGCATCAGCCGCTTCAACTTCGGTGGCGCCCCGTTCCGGCTGTGGATCATCTTCACCCGGATGCTTCCCTCGCCGGTGCTGCTGATCCCTCTGTTCATGATCTTCAGAACGATGGATCTGCTGAACACCCTGGCGGCGCTGGTGATTGCTGACACCACCTTTCTCCTCTCCTTTGTGATATGGACCATGCGCAGCTTCTTCGACGAGGTGCCGCGGTCGCTCGAAGAGTCGGCGGTGATCGACGGGTGTACCCGTTTTCAGGCTCTCGCGCGAGTAGTGCTTCCGCTGTCGAGCCCAGGTTTGGTCACGGCCTCGATCCTGACCTTCGTGTTCGCCTGGAACGAGTACCTCTTTGCGCTGGTGTTTGCGACGGCCACTCGCGTCAAGACTCTTCCGGTGGCTGCCGGGGATTTCGTCACCGGCTACGCAATCAACTGGGGACCGGTGTTCGCCTCAGGGACTCTGATCGTGATCCCCGTGTTCTTTATGGCGGTCTTTCTTCAGCGCTATATCATCCGTGGCCTGACACTGGGGGCCTTTCGATGAGGCTTCTCCCAGGGCCCTTGGTCCCGGACAAATCTGTGAGGAGGTGTTGTATGAATCGCAGGACAGGAGTTCTGGTGCTTCTGGCCGTCCTTTCTGCTGCCTTCGGCTTCGCCCTCTGGGCGGGAGGACAGCAGGAACCCGCGGCCGCAACGCTGCAGAAAGCGGTGGTGTTCGTCCGCACCGGTGTGGAGGCGGACGCGATCCGCGCAGTTGCTCAGAGTTACACGGCCAAGACGGGAAACCCCGTGGAGATCATGGAGGCGGGCCGAAGCGGCTTCTACGCCACGGTCCACACGCAGCTCATCGGCGGCACTGACGAGTTCGATCTCGCCCAGGCCAACGACGTGGACGTGACCGTTCTGGCCGCCTCAGGAGCCATCGCGCCGATCGAGCCCTACATCTACGACAAGAACCTCACCGACCTGGAGGACTACGACCTGGATGACCTGGCCTTCCTGTACCGCTACGAGGGAAAGATCTACGCGCTACCCTTCGACGTGAGCACCCATTTCCTCTACTACCGCTCCGACCTCATCTCTACTCCGCCCCAGACCTGGGAGGAGTACCTGGAGACGGCCCGGAAATGGACGCGTTCCCGCAATCCGAGCTCGCCCACACAGTTCGGCGCAGCGCTGACGGCTCTGGCCGGCTCCGAGCAGCCCAAGGTCTTCTACTCGGTGATGTGGTCGTACGGCGGCTGGATCGTCGACGATCGGTGCGGGGTCGGTGTGGACAGCCCCGGAGCCCTCGAGGCCGCGCGGTTCTACGAGACACTCAGGGATGAGAGGCTGTGGGCCCCGGACATATACTCCTGGGGTTTTTCCAACGTCCTGGATGCCCTCAAGACCGGGGTGGTCCCCATGGCGGGCCCATACTGGAACGCCGCCTATCCGATGATCAAGACAAGCGACAGCCCGTTCAAGGACAGCATCCGCATCACCCTGGTGCCGGGAGTCAAGAAGCCCGACGGGACGATCTATCGCACGCCTTTTCAGCAGGGTAAGGTCCTCCTCCTCAACGCCAACTCCAAGCGAAAGGAAGCGGCGTGGATGTTCCTCCAGTATCTCACCGGCAAGGAAGGGATGCGCACCATGGTGAAGGCCGGCGGAACACCGTCCAGGATCTCGGTGCTGAACGACCCCACGCTGCCGCTTCCGGAGTACTACGAGATGATGGCGGCCTCACTGAAGATCGCCAGAGGGGATCCGGGGCCAGTGTTCTATCCGGAGCAGCACGAAACCATGAACCAGGCTCTCTCGGCCATCGTCACAGGGACCGGCAAGGCCGACGCGGCGCTCAAGCAAGCGGCGGAGACGATCCGCAGCCTCTGCCGGAAGCACTAGGTCCGAAACGCTGAAGCCCCGGGCGGACCGTCCACCCGGGGCGGCTGCTCTTGGCGCCGGTCATGGAGAATCCGCGCCCCGCCGTCCTGCTTCTCTTCGACGTGGACGGAACTCTGATCGGAGGAAGCCGCGCGGGCCAGGTGGCCTACGCCGAGGCGATTCGGCACTGCTTCGGCGTGGAGGTCGACCCGGACGAACGGTTCACCGCAGGCAGAACCGATCTGTCCATCATGCAGGAGCTGCTTGCGCGGAAGGGAGTCAGCACGAACAGAATGGCTCTCGATCGGCTCGCCTGGGCCTACATGGCCAGTCTGGAGCAGACGGTGCTGCGCGACCCGGGAGCTGTGCTCCCAGGGGTCCGGACCCTGTTGGATGGGTTGTCGCGCCGGGGAGAGATCTTCCTCGGGCTGGGCACCGGCAATCTGGAAGGCGCCGCCAGGATCAAGCTGCGCTTCCACGGGCTCGAGAGCTACTTCTCCACGGGCGGGTTCGGCAGTGACTCCGTGGAGAGGAGCGATCTGATCGCCGCTGGCATTCGCAAGGCCGAAGAGCGTCACGGCGCGGTTTTCGATCGGATAGCGGTGATTGGTGACACCCCCTTCGACGTGGAGGCCGCCAGAGCCAACGGGGCGCTGAGCATCGCCGTGGCCACCGGCCTGTACAGCCAGGCCGCTCTGCAGAAGACGGGGGCCACGGCGGTGCTCTCCGATCTGAGGGACGGAGACCTGTTTCTGAAGGCTCTCAAGGGGTGAAATCCGTCCGCGGAGCGAAGTGGCTGAACTCCATCGTGAAGGTGGCCCGCCCCTGGGTGGCGCTGCGCAGGGAGGTGGAGTAGCCGAACATGCTGGCCAGTGGCACGTGGGCGTGCACGATTTCCGCGCCCGCCTTGCTCTCCACCGCGGTGATCTCGCCCTTGCGGGCGGTGAGGTTTCCCAGCACCTCGCCGAGAAACTCCTTGGGCACAAGGACGTCCACTTTCATGACGGGCTCCAGCAGCACCGGCGAGGCCTTTTGGCAGGCCCCGTCCAGACCCATGGCGGCCGCGGCTTCAAAGGCCATCGGCGTGGCGGAGGCCTCGTTGTAGCCTGCCTCCACCAGGCGGACGCCCACGTCGATCATCGGGTAGCCGTAGGAGACCCCCGCGGCGAAGGCGCCGGTCACCCCTCTGCGCACCGCCTCCTGCAGCGCCGGCGGCAGCACCTCCAGGGCCAGGCGGCTGTCGAAACGGTTGCCGCTGCCCCGCGGGAGGGGCTCCACCTCCAGGGTGATGTCGGCGGTGTTGTCCTTGCCGGCCAGCACGCGGTGGTACTTCTCACGGTGCCGGGCCCGCCCCGTGACCGACTCTCGGTAGGTGACCTGCGGCCGGCCCACCTTGGCATCCACCCGGAAGTCCTCCACCAACCTCCTGACGAGCACGTCCAGGTGCAGCTCCCCCATCCCGGAGATCACCAGCTGGCCGGTCTCCTCGTTCTCCCGGACCGTGAAGGTGGGGTCTTCCTTCTCCAGCTGGTGCAGCGCCTTCTGCAGCTTCTCCCGCTCGGAGAGGGTGCGGGGCTCGATGGCCACGTGGATCACCGGCACGGGGAAGCTCATCCGCTCCAGGATGATCGGCAGGTGATCCGAGCCGATGGTGTCGCCGGTCTGGGCGAGCTTGAACCCCACGACCACCGCGACGTCCCCGGCGCTCACCGCCTCCATCTGCTCGGAGCGGTTGGCATGCATGCGCAGGAGGCGGTGGATGCGCTCCCGCTTGTTCTTGTCCACATTGTAGACCGCCGAGCCCGCCCGCAGGGAGCCGGAGTAGACCCTCACGAAGCTCAAAGGGCCGGCCTCACGGTCGAACTGTATCTTGTACACCAGCGCCAGCGGCGGGCCGTTCGGGTCGCAGGGGACCGATATCGGCTTCTCCTTGCGTGCGTGGACCCCCACCGGCGGCGGCACCTCGTCGGGGGCGGGAAGGAAATCCACGATCGCGTCCAGCAGAGGCTGGACCCCCAGGTTGCGCAGCGAGGCGCCGCAGAGAACCGGCACGAAGGCCCGCTCCAACGTACCCTGGCGGATGGCCAGGCGCACCAGATCCGCAGGGATGTCGCTTCCCTCCAGGTACAGCCCGGTGATGCGGTCCGAGAGCTCCTGGTTGGAGACGCTGGCCAGCTGGTCGATCATCTTCTGGCGCCAGGAGCGGGCCTCGCCCGCCATGGCCTCCGACAGCTCGCTCACCACGATGCTGGCGCCCCAGTCGGTCTGGTTCCAGCGCAGCTCCTTCATGGCCAGCAGATCCACCGCTCCCTCGAAGCTCGACTCCGCGCCGATGGGGAGCTGGAGGACCAGGGGCGCCGCCCCGAGCTTGTCCTTCATCTCCTGGATGACGCCGGGGAAATCCGCCCCGATGCGGTCCATCTTGTTGATGTAGGCGATGCGGGGGACCCTGTAGCGATCCGCCTGGTGCCAGACGGTCTCCGACTGCGGCTCCACTCCCCCTACGGCCGCGAAGATCACCACCGCCCCGTCGAGCACCCGGATGGAGCGCTCCACCTCCGCAGTGAAGTCCACGTGTCCGGGGGTGTCGACGATGTTGATCTGATGCTCCTTCCAGAAGCAGGTGGTCACCGCCGCGGTGATGGTGATGCCCCGCTCCTGCTCCTGGCTCATCCAGTCCATGGTGGCCTCACCGTCGTCCACCTCGCCGATGCGATGGCTCTTGCCCGAGTAGAAGAGAATCCGTTCGGTGGTGGTGGTCTTGCCGGCATCGATGTGGGCGATAATGCCGATGTTGCGTATCCGTTTCAGATCGGCCATGGGTGGAATCTCCAGTCAGCCTGTACGTGGTGCGGTTTCACTATATATAATCAATTCCCGGTGCAATGAAAAGCTCGCTGTCCCTCCTGGTGCTCCTGGCCGGCCTGGCTCCCCTCTGGGCCCAGTCCTCCCCCTCCCTGGCCGCGGCCGCCTTCCTCTCGGAGTGGGTGAACGCGGCCCGGCTGCGGGAAGGGCTGACGGTGTTGGAGACCTCGCCGGTGCTGGCGCGCACCGCCCGGGAGTACGCGCGCGAGCTGGCCGCCGCGGGCCGGCTCAGCCACCGCGACAGCCGCGGGGGCAGCGCCCTGGAGCGCCAGCGCGACCGGGGAGGGGCGGCGCTCAGGGTGGGGGAAGTGCTGGGCGCCGGTCCCGATCCCGCCCGCGTGGCCAGGGCCTGGCTGGACAGCGGGCGGCATCGGGCCGTCCTGCTGGATCCCGGCTGGACGCACCTGGGCGTCGGCACGGCCCCAGCCGGCGGCGGGCAACGGGTGTGGGTGGTGCTGGCCGCCGTGCTGGCGGTGAAGGACCTGGCGGTGCGGCCGGCAGAGGGGGGGTACCTGCTGTCCGGGAGCTTCGTGTCCCAGGCGGCGGTGGAGCCGGTGCTGCTGTCGGGGCTCGATCCGGTGGAGCCCCGCCGCTTCGAGCCAGCCGGCCGGAGCTTTCTGTACCTCCTGCCGGCGGGCCACCTGGAGCGCTACCACCGGCTGGGCTACCGGGACCGGGAGGGACGCCTGCACATGGCGGGGAGCTTCTTTCCCGACCGGCTGCTCACATCTTCTGGAGAAAAGGCACCTCGATGAGCCGCATTCCGGTCTCCAGCACGTCGCGGACGGCCCGGGCCAGGGCGATGCGGCTCACCACCAGGTCGGGGTCCTCGTTGTGCAGCACCGGATTGTCGTGGTAGTAACGGCTGAAGCTCCTGGCCGTCTCGAACAGATGGCCGGCCAGGATCGAGGGGTTGAGCTCCCGGGCCGCCAGGAGCACGGTCTCGGGGAAGGCGGCGAGCTGGCTGAAGATCTGCCACTCCTCGTCCCGCTGCAGAAGCTCCGGGCGCACCTGCCCTCCGGCGAACCGCTCTCGTCGGGCCTCGAACTTCTCCAGCATGCTGCACAGCCTGGCTCCGGTGTACTGCAGATACGGGCCGGTGTTTCCGGTGAAGGAGATCGACTCCCGGGGGTCGAAGACCATGTCCTTGTACGGTGAAGGCTGCAGCAGGTAGTAGCCCAGCGCGCCCAAAGCGATGTTCGAGGCGGTGCCGGCGGGGTTCTCCATCGCCTCCTCGCGGCCCCGCTCGCGGATCTCCGCCTCCGCCAGCCTCTCCAGCTCGTCCAGCAGATCGTCGGCGTCCACCACCGTCCCCTCACGGCTCTTCATCTTCCCTTCCGGGAGATTGACCATGCCGTAGGCCAGGTGGTGCAGGTTGGCCGCCCAGGAGTAGCCCAGCACTTCCAGCGTCTTGAACAGCACCTGGAAATGGTAGCGCTGCTCGCTTCCCACCACGTAGACCATCTGTTGGAAAGGCCAGTCCCTGTGGCGCTGCACGGCCGTGCCGATGTCCTGGGTGACGTACAGCGAGGTGCCGTCGCTGCGGAGCAGCACCTTGCGGTCCAGCCCCGCATCGGTGAGGTCCACCCACACCGAGCCGTCCTGGTCCTTCTGGAAGGTCCTCCGGCGCAGCCCCGCCAGCACCTCCTCGCGACCCAGCAGGTAGGTCTGGCTTTCCAGGTAGACCTTGTCGAAGGATACGCCGGTGCGCCGGTAGGTCTCCTCGATTCCCTCGATGGCCCAGCGGTTCATCAGCTCCCATAGCGCCTTGACCTCGGGGTCTCCATCCTCCCAGGCCTTCAGCAGCCGGCGGGCCTCCGCCTCCGCGGAGGGGTCTTCTCTGGCCCACTCGGCGAAGCGTACATAGAAGTCCCCCACCAGGTGGTCGCTCTTCTGCCCGCGCTTCTCGGGGGTGGCTCCCTCCCCGAAGCGCTGGTAGGCCAGCATGGACTTGCAGATGTGAATGCCCCGGTCGTTGATCAGGTTCACCCGCATGACCTCGGCGCCGCAGGCCTGAAGCAGCCGGGAGACGCTCATTCCCAGTGCATCGTTGCGCAGGTGACCCAGGTGCAGCGGCTTGTTGGTGTTCGGGCAGGAGAACTCCACCATGATCTTGCGGCCCGCCATGGAGTCGTTCGCCCCGTAGGGCCGCTCCCGATCGCCGGTAGCCTGCAGCACCTCCCGAACCACCGCTCCCCGGTCCAGCCGCACGTTCAGGTAGGGGCCTTCGGCTTCGGCGCTGCCCGGCCCCTGCCCCTCCGCGGCGATGCGGCCAGCGACCTGCACGGCGATCTGCTGCGGCGGGCGGCGGAGCAGGCGGGCGTAGGAGAACATGGGGAAGGCCAGGTCGCCCAGCTCCGGTCTGGGCGGAATCTCGATCACCACCTGTTGGGGCGGCAGCTCTCCGCCGCGGGCCCCTTCCGCGATCAAGGCGCGGTGCACCAGGGCCCGCCATCGCTCTCTGTAGCTCAACATCTTGCTCCCCCGGTCGACGTGCGGCCGATGAAGGCCGCCATGTGCGTGAATGCGCTTCCCTGCCTGCGGAACGAGCCCAACAGGGGGTTGCAGCAGGTACAGTCTCCGCTCACCACGATCTCCCCTACGCCTGCATCCCGCAACAGCCGCAGGTTTGCGGCCACCAGATCCAGGCGACGGTCCCCGGCGGCGCCGCGCGCGCTCGCGGCGCCGAAGTCGCGGCGGAAGCCGCGGTAGCGCTCCTCCTCCACGCGGTAGCAGCAGCTGCCGATCCCCGGCCCGATGGTGGCGGTGATCCGCTGCGGGGCCACCGCCCAGCGGCGGCCCATTTCCCGCACCGCCTCCGCCGCGATCCCGGTTCCTCTCCAGCCCGAGTGGACCAGCCCCACCGCCCGGCCGTCGCGCTCCGCCAGGAAGATCGGCAGACAGTCGGCCACCGTCACCGCCAGGAACACCCCAGGCGCGTCCGTCACCAGACCGTCGCCCTCCCCGAGGGGCGCGCCGGGGCTGATTCCGGCGCCCGCGACCAGCACCCTGCGGGAGTGGATCTGCCGGACCCAGGCCGGCGCCTCCACGCCCAGCCGAGCGAACAGCCTTTGGGCGCGCACCCCGTCCAGGCGCATGTCCCCGGCGCGGGCCAGCGTCAGCCCGGCCCGCACGCCGTCGGCGCCCATCGGAATCTCCGCCGCCGCTCCGTCCGGTGGGGAAGATAAATGAAATGTGCGCATTGGGCAACAGTCTCGGATGGCC
>CAZBDU010000106.1:0-18868 GCA_964490725.1 uncultured Spirochaetaceae bacterium
GGATCGCCTTGCCTACGCCCGGCTACCGGTCAACTATGCCCTACGGACTCCTAGCGCAGCCTCCGCCCGCAGTGGGGGCAGTAGCGAAACCCGGCCTGCAGAGGCTGGCCGCAGCGCGGGCAGCTCTCCGGCTCCTCCTCACGACCCTCCAGCCGGGCCTGGAGCCAGCCCTCCTCTTCGCCAGGCCGCATCCCGGCGGCCTTCTCCTGGGGGGGGCCGGCATAGCCGCAGCGCGGACAGGCCAGGTAGGCATCACCTTCCTTCAGGCGCAGCAGGGGCACGAAGAACAGGCTCAGGTAGCTGTCGGCGCGCTGCAGGCGCGCGGAGGTCCCGCCGCAGGAAGGGCACCTGCGCCCCTCCTCCAGCACGACCAGCCGCGGCTGGACGCCGCCGACGAAGAAGAACATCAGCGGGCCTTCCAGGCTTCCTGCGGGCGGGCAGGGGCCTGGGGCTCCTTCCGGCGCCGCTTCAGGGAGAAGCCGACGATGCGGTCCCGCAGGGGGTCCGGCATGGGGTCGAAGGAGACGTGCAGGTGCCTGCCCCGGCGGGTGGCGTTCACCACCGTGGCGGCCAGCACCACCTTCTCCCGCGACGGAAGCAGAAAGAGCACCCGGAGCCGGTCTCCCGTCTTGAGACGGCCTCCCGGATTCACCAGCCCGGCCCCTCCCCCGCCGATGTCGGTAAGGGTGGTGCGCAGCGGCCCCTTGGGCTCCGAGGCGGGCAGAACCAGCGCCGCCTGGTTGAGCTGGCGGCGGTAGTAGCGGCGCCTCTGCACGCGATCGACACGCTCGCGGTGCTCCACCTCGAAGGCCTCGCCGCGGCGAGCGCACACCCGGGAGGCGAAGGAGAACACGCCGCTGGAGCGGGGCAGGAGAGCGTGGACCATCTCCCCCTCCTCCGGCGGCGGGGCGGCCTCCGGCCTGATCACCAGGCCCTCGGGCTGAATGGCCGTCACTGTTCCGTAGAAGCGCCGGCGGTCCATGGCCAGCAGGAGCCTGGAACCGGGGGCGATCTCGGCGGTGGAGTGGATCGGCTCATCCGGCCGCGCCGCGGTGAACCCCAGCCGCACCCGCAGCGCCGCCACCGCCTCCTCGGACACCGCCGAGCGCTCCAGCGCGCGCTCGGCGGCGGCGCTGAACATGGCGGAGTCCGTCAGCAGGCGGTGCCGGCGCAGAGTGCCGCGGGGCAGCGCCCCGGCCAGGAGGCGGACGGTGCGGGCCTGGCCCCGGCTCAGACCGCGCTCCCTGCTGAGGCGCCGGAACTCCCTGCGGATCAGAGACCGGCTCTTCCACAGCTCGCTGCCCCGCTGGGCCATGAACGCCAGAAGCAGCAGCGCCACGAACGCTCCGATGAGCACCAGGAACACGGTGATCTCCAGGGGGGTGGGGTTGAACCCGCTTTCCTGTCTCAGATTTCCTATGAGCGTGGCGATGAAATCCCAAATCCTGGCCAGCATGGGCTTTTCCTCTCTCTGGTATCAATATAATACCAAAGAGACAATACGAAAGAGTCGGGCTGCTACCCGATCGTGAAGGCCCCGGTGGTCTGGTTACGGGTGGCCCAGCGCTCCACGCCCTCGGTTTCCGTAGATGTCGTCATCTCGAGACGGGCCGCCAGGTACTCCGTGGCTCCTCCCAGGCTGAAGCCCACGCGGTAGGACTTGGTGCCGTTGTCGAACCGGGCGTTGTCCACGCTCACCACCCGGTCCTTGCGGTTGTTTGAAGCATTTCGTTGCCGAAGGTAGCGCTGCGGGAGGGAACTTTCGCACACCTTTGGATTCATTCTGCCGCAGGTTTGGCCCCGGAGCGTACGCCTTTGGATGCAGGCGGGAGGCCGCGGTGCTTCGGGTTGCCGGGTGAGGCGCTTTCGTACTATAAAGTGGGGCAAGAGAGCACCGCAGCGGCGCAATGGCATCCATGGAGCTCCTGTTTCTGTACATGTTCACCGCCACCTCGTTCCTCTTCCTGGCCTCGCAGGCCCTGAGCCTGGACCCGAAAGGCCGGCTGAACCTGGTTTTCTTCGCCTTCGCTCTGGCGGCGGCCGCCTGGTCTGTGCGGAAGGCGCTGGAGCGCCGCCGCTGGCCGCGGGTGTTCCTGGCGGCGGTGTGGTTCGAGAGTCCCGCCCCCTGAGGCCTGCCGTTCGGGGCAGAGGTGGCAGCGCTCCTCCAGGCGCTCTATACTTGGAATGGAAATGCGGACGCCTTCGATGCTGTTCTGGCGCAAGCTGTTGTTCTACCTGTTCGTGGCGGCGTACCTGGTGGTCTGCCCGCTGCTGATCCTGTACACCCTGGGCATCAGCCTGCGTCCCGGCGGGGAGCGGACGATCGTCCGCACCGGAATGATCTACGTCTCCAGCATTCCCGTAGGGGCCGAGCTCTACCTCCAGGGGCGGCTGCAGCCCGATCGGACCCCCACCGCGGTGCGCAATCTGACGCCCGGCACCTACGAGGTGCGCGTGGCCGCCCCCGGCTACCGGAGCTGGAGCACCCGGGTGACGCTGCGGGCCAACCAGGTGCGGTGGTTCAACAGGGTGCTGCTGCTGCCGGAGGTCTGGAGCGCTGTGAAGCGATCGGAGGCGCCTTTTCAGGACCTCATACCCGCAGAGGACGCACCCTTCTGCATCCTGAAGCGGGGCGGGACGGTGGGGGACTACCGGATCTACCTCATGCAGCGCGACCAGCTTCTTCCACTTTCGGCCGCCGGGACGGCTCTGGCGGACGCGGAGGTTCGCAAAGTCTACACCGTGGACCGCAGCCGTTCGTTCCTGCTGGAGGTGGCAGGCGCCGGGAAACCGAGGGTCCTGCAGGCTTCCATCCACGCGGAGGCGGTCAGGCTGGAGGACATCACCGCGCTCCTCCCGGCCGGCTTTGCGCGGGTGGACTGGGACCCCCACGACGACTCCGTTCTGTTTCCGGTCTCGGGGAAGACCATCGGCATGGTGGACCTGGAGGACCGCAGCACCTTACCGGTGTTCGTTCGCCAGGCGCAGGGGGCCGGCGTGTTCGAGCGGCATCTATACGTGCTCTCGACCGAGCGCCTCCTCTACCGCCTGGCCTATCCCGACGGCACCAGGCAGCCGGTGGCGGACGTGCCGGCAACGGGGCTTACCGGCACCGACCAGTTCTACCGCATCCGCCCGCTGGCGCACCGGCAGGTGTGCCTGTTGGGCGCCCAGGGGCAATTCCTGGCGCTGCTGCCGCCCGACCACGCCGCCCTGACAGGCGTCAGGGGGTTCACCTGGGAGCCGCTGCGGGGCCGCATGCTGGTCTGGACGCGGGAACGGGTGGGGGTGCTGGAGTTCGTGCCCGCCTCACGCCGCGCCTCGGGGGAGCCGCCCACGCGGCTGCGCTGGGTCTACAGCGGCGGAGCAGATGTTGCCCAGGCCTTCTGGGTGTTCCGTTTCTCCCACGTGCTGGTGCGGGACGGGACCAGCCTGTGGCTGGTGCCCCTGGGGGAGGAGGATCCGTCGCCCTCCCCGCTGGTGACCTGCAAGAAGGGGACGGGCGTCCAGTACGACCGCAGCACGGGCACGCTCTTCTACATCGGTGCCACCGGCGCCCTCATGAGCCTGGAGATCGTGCCGCGCAGCGAGCTGCTGAAGCTGAGCATTCTGGAGATCAGGAATGAGCTCTGAGGTGTCCTTTTCCCCCCATCGGCGCCGGGGGGTGCAGCGGATGCTGGGCCGGCTCTTCGAGATCCTTCCCGGCGCGCTGAGCTGGACGATCATCATCGGCGTGGTGCTGCTGTGCGTGTTCCGGCCCCTGCTGGCGGCGCTGGTGGTGATCGCCTTTGTCCTGTCCTGGCTGTTTCGCCTGGTCTACTCGAACATTTTCCTGGCGGCCTCCTACTTCCGTCTGACCGCCGAGCGCGGCACCGACTGGATGGAGCGCCTGGCGGGGTTGGGGGACATCCCGGCCCGCCTTCGGGAGTTGGAATCGGAGCGCCGCCGGCTGCCCTTTCGCCGCAGGCTCTCGCTGTCCGCTCACCGGCGTGAGCTGCTCAGGCTGCTGGCGAGCGGGAGCCTCCCGCCGCCGCTTCAGGAGATCTACCACGTGGTGATCATCCCCATCGTCGGGGAGGGGCGCGACATCTTCGAGGCGGGCGTCCAGAGCATCGCGGAAGGCGGCTTCCCCTCGGAGCGGATTCTGCTGATTCTGGCCGTGGAGGCGCGGTCGGCTGAAGAGGTGAAGCGTGACGCCGAGAGCGTCCGGGAGCAGTACCGGCCCCGCTTCCTGGATTTTCTGGTGGCCTACCACCCGGACGGCGTCCCCGGGGAGGCGCGGGTCAAGGGCGCCAATGCCAGCCACGCGGCCAGGCGGGCCGCCGAGTACCTGTCTGCCAGGAAGATCCCCTTCGAGAACGTGATCGTGTCCTGCTTCGACGCGGATACGGTGGTCCACGCAGACTACTTCGGGTGCCTGACCTATCACTTCATGGTGACTCCAGCCCGGACCAGGGCCAGCTACCAGCCCATTCCCATGTACACCAACAACATATGGGACGCCCCCGGGTTTGCGCGGATCCTCGACATCGGCTCCACCTTCTTCCAGCTCGTGGAGGCCAGCAACCCCGAGAGGCTCGTGACCTTTTCCAGCCACAGCATGAGCTTCGCGGCCCTGGTGGAGGTGGGGTACTGGCCCGTGGACATGATATCGGACGACTCGGCGATCTTCTGGAAATCCCTGATCCATTTCCGGGGCGACTACCGGGTGGTGCCCATGTTCAGCACGGTCTACATGGACGTGAATCAGGCGGAGAGCTGGTGGAAGACCGCGGTGAACGTCTACAAGCAGAAGCGCCGCTGGGCCTGGGGGGCCGAGAACATCCCACCGGTGCTGACCGCGTTCCTGACCACCCGCGGCATTCCGCTGGCCACGCGACTCCGGCACGGCTACAAGCTGGTGGAGACCCACGTCTCCTGGACCACCTGGCCCTTCCTCCTGGGGGTGGCCAGCTGGCTGCCGGCGATCTTTCTGGGCAAGCGCTACGCCTACAGCGTGGTGGACTACAACGAGCCCAGGGTGCTGAGCACCCTGTTCAACCTGGCCTTCGTGGGCTTCCTGCTGTACGCGCTGCTGTCGTTTCTCTATCTGCCCAGAAGGGCGGGCCGGTTCGGCGTGCTGAAGCGCCTCTGGTTCGCCGCCCAGTGGGTGCTGCTGCCGCTGGTGGGCATGCTGTTCGGCGCCGTGCCGGCACTGGACGCTCAGACCCGGTTGATGCTGGGCAGGTACCTGGAGTTCTGGGTGACGGTGAAGAAGCGGAAGGTCCCCGCCCGCTGATGCTCCGGCCGCACACCAGGATTCCGTCGCACCCGAGCCTGGTTCTGCTGCTCCTGTGGCTGCTGGCGGCCGGCGGTTGCCGCACTCCCCAGGCCGGATCGGGTTGGGTGCCGGTGGCCGTGCTCCCGCAGGGGGGGCGGATCTCCGCCCCGCCCCTGCCCGCCTCCGGCCGGGGCCTGTCCTGCGCCGGGCGCACAATGCTGTTCAACGGCGCGCCCCTCTATCTCTGGTCCGGGGAGTTCCCCTACTACCGCCTGCGCCCCGAGGATTGGCAGAGCCGGCTGGAGCTGATTCGCCGTGCGGGGATCCGCTTCCTGACCGCGTACGTGCCGTGGAATCTGCACGAGCTGCGGGAAGGAAGCTTTGATTTCACGGGACGCACCGCGCCGCAGCGAGATCTGTTGCGCTTCGTGAGGCTGGTCGGCGCCGCCGGCATGTACCTGATCCTGAAGCCAGGCCCCTTCATCTGCGCGGAGGTGCGCCACGGGGGGATCCCCGACTGGCTCACCGACGAGCATCCGGAGGTGATCATGCAGGACTGGCGCGGCCGGCCGGTTTTGTTCCGCCAGGACCGAACCCCCCTGCCGGCGCACCTGAGCCCGGTGTACCTGCGCTACGTGGCCGGCTGGTACCGGGCGCTGGGCCGCGCGCTGAGTGGGCTGGAGGCCCCGAAGGGACCGATCGTGGCGGTGCAGCTGGACAACGAGCTGATCTACAGCACCAGCGCTCTGGCAAATCCCTTCTCCTGGGGCTATTCGCCGCCGCTGCGGCGACTGTACGACCGGTGGCGGGAGGGGCGCGGCGAACCGCCGGCGGAGCCCCCGATTCCTCCGCAGGCCCCGATCGGCGCGGCGCAGTGGCGGCGGCTCGCCGAGTGGCTGGATTTCAAGGCCTGGTACGGCGCCGAGGTGCTGCGCCGCTACCGGACGCTGCTGCAGGAGGGCGGCATCACGCTTCCGGCGTACCACAATGCCGGCATGCTGGAGGACGAGCCGCCCATGTCGTTCGCCGCGCTGGCCTCCGTGGCCTGGCTGGGGGTGAACTTCTGGCTGCACCCGCACCCCATGTTCAGCCTGGCCTCCTACACGCAGGGCATTCGCCGCCTCAAGCAGCTGGAGGCCAGCCAGCCCGGCCGGCCGGCCATCGCCACCGAGCTCAACTGGGGCTGGGGGGATGCGGGGCAGTACGACTTCCTCACCCGCTACACCATGCCTTACACCCGGGGGACGAGCGTCTACCCCATCCTGGACAGCGACGACGCCGGGCAGCTCGGCGGGAAGGCCTACAGCAACAACCCGGAACCCTATCCCGGAGCCGCCCCGATCGATGCGGCCGGCAGGACCACGCCCGCCTACGGCAGGCTGGAACGGCTGGTGCGCTTCACCGTCGCGGAGGGGCGGCGCTTCACCGAAGCCAGGTTGCCGGCAGACGTGGCCCTGGGCTATTGGCCGCCGGACAACTACCCCGAGATCTACACCGCATGGGGGGGCGTTCCCCAGCGCTACCTGAGCGCCGTGTTCCCCGCCCCGGTCGGCGCCAACCGTTTCCTGCAGGACTTCATGGAGGCCTTCATCCGCGCCGACATGGAGTACGGGGCGGTCAACCTGCAGGCGTCGGGGATAAGGCTGGAGCGCTACCCGATGCTGGTGGTCCTGAGCGGGGCTTCCGCAGGTGAGGATGTCCGGCTGCGGCTGTTGCGCTACGTGCGGGCGGGAGGCTTCCTGGTGCTCCTGCCCGGGGCGCCCCGCGGCGGGACACCCGCCGGCGCGCCGCCCGGGGGGCTCTTGGAGGGGCTGGAGCTTTCCGCCCCGCGCCGCCTGGGCCGCGGGGAGCCGCTGCGATGGCGGGGCTACCCGGGCCTCCTGCGAGGTCGCCGCCTGATGAGTACTCTGCGGATCGGCTCCGCCGGCTGGGAGGTGCAGGCGGTGAACCGGGAGGGACAGCCGGTGGCCGCCGAGCGGCGGGTGGGCCAGGGCAAGGTCCTGGTGCTGGGGACCTACGCGCCGGACGGACCCTTTTTCTCCTGGCTGGCCAGGCGGGAGGGCCTCAGGCCGCGCTACGCCTGGAGCGACCGGCCCGGTGTGGAGGCGGTACCCCTGGTGAACCCCCGGGAAGGGGCGCTGTACCTGTTTGCCATCAACCGGACCCCGTTGGGCCACGCCGTCAGTATCACGGTGCTGGACCCTCGAGGAGGGGAGCCGCTCACCGTGGAGACCACCGTGGCCGGCCACGCCAGTTCGATCGTCGCCCTGCAGGGAGGCCGGTTGGAGGCGGCCTCCCTGCAGGAGGCCGGCAGCTCCTACGTGCTGGTGGACGGCAGGGGGGTCGTGCTGCCCCGGGGCAGGCGGCTGGACCTGCTTCCCGGGCCGGGGGGAATGCTGGCCGCCTACGCGGAGGGAGGCTCCGAGCTGTGGGCCGACCCGGATGCCCTGGCCCTCCCCCTGCCTGCCCGCCGCCCCGGGAAGCCAGGCCCCCGGCCCAGCCGGTCCCCGTAGAGCATGATCCCCAGGCCCAGGAGAATCATCGGCATGGCCAGAGGCATGAAGGGCTTCGGGGTCTCGTGGCCCACCAGCAGCCCCAGTAGGACCGCTATGCCGGGGTTCACCAGGGCATAGCTGACCACCCGGGTGGAGGGCTCGTGGGTGATCAGGAAGGCGAAGGCGAAGAAGGCCAGCGAGCCGGGCACCGCCAGGTAGACAAGCCCCAGCAGCGAGCGGGCGGAGACCCCCGTCGGGCTCAGCGCGGGATGCTGGCCCAGCGCCGCCGCCAGGATGAGGGCCGCGATCCCGCCGGCGAGCATCTGAATGGCGCTGCCCACGCGGCTGTCCGCAGGCAGGTCCAGATTCCCTCCGAGGCTTGTACCGAAGGACCAGAGCAGCATCGCGGCCAGCACCATCAAGGTGTTCGCCCCCAGGCTCGCAGCCACCGAGTGACCGTCGTACAGCAGGAGCGCCACCCCCGCCACCCCGATCGCGATCCCGGCCACCCGCAGCACGCCGACCCTCTTGCGGAACACGCAGCGATCGAAGAACGCCACCATCAGCGGAACCGCGGCCATGGTGAGGGCCGCCACGTAGCTGTCCACCTCTCGCTCCGCCACCGACACCAGGCCGTTGGCCCCCAGGATGAGGATCATCCCCATCAGGACCGCGGCGCCCACCTGGCGGAGGGTGGGCAGCATGCGGCGGCCTGCCGGGTCCGGGCCTCCTGGCCCCTCCCGGCCCGCCGCACCGGCCACTGCGGCGCGGCGTCCCGCCAGCGCCATGGCCAGCAGCAGCAGCCCGCCGCCGGTCCAGCGTCCGGCCAGCAGGTACAGCGGCGAGAGGGTCTCCACAGCCAGCTTGATGAAGAAGTAGGTGGATCCCCACACCAGGTAGATGGTCAGGTAGGCGGCGACGATCTGCAGGGTTTCCCGGCGCACTTGTCAGCAAGACCTTCCCATGGAAGAACCATAGTGTTCGCACCGAGGGGCGGTCAAGACGCGGGCGGCGGAGGGGCGCCCCCAGGCGGCCGGCGATACGCCGGGGGCCTGCGGGCTCGCGCCGCGGGTCTCAGGCCCGGCCGGTTGTCCCCAGACCCGCGACCAGCTTGCCCCTGCGGAACACGCTGACCCTGCCGCCCGATTGTGACACCACGATCGCCAGCGCCTGGGTCACCGCGGTCATCCCGGCCGCCGCCACGTGCCTGGTTCCGAACCCCGAAGGCAGCCGCGGCGGGCTGTCCCCGCTCAGGAGGTAGGCGCCGCCGGCTTCCACCACGCCGTCGCCCCTCAGCACGAAGGCGCCGTCGATCCCTGCCAGCTCCTTGATGGTCTCCTCCAGGCTTGGGTCCAGCACATTGCGCTCCGCCTCGCTGTGCCCCTTGAAGGGGTTGATGATGAGCTGCTGGGTACGTCGCCGCACCGCTTCATGATCTCCCACCACGAAGATCGTACCCACCGGCCGTCCTTCCCGTCCTTCCACGGCGATCCGCACGGCCACCTCCAGAACACGTTCCAGAACCTGGGGCTGCACGTCGCCCAGCAGGTTCTCGTACCCCGAAGGCGGCAGCGTCGGCACCTCCGCGCTCACGTCCACCACCCTCAGCGTGTCGAATGCGCCGCCGCCGGGGGGCCCCTGAAGTGCGATCACCCTGTCCTCCCGTCCGATCAGGCCGCGGGAGACGCCCAGCAGAAGGGCCAGTGAGAGGCGGCTCGGCCGGTCCAGGCTGCCGAAGGGAAGGTGCAGGACCCGGTGGGCAGGCTCGCCAGGTTCGGGCCGGGCGTCTCCGGAGGTGACCAGGATGGTCTTCACCGGCTGGCGCGCCCGCGCCAGGATGTCCGGGCTTTCCAGCACGTCCACCTGGAGCAACACCGCCGCCGCCCCGAGGCGCCCGGCCAGGTGAAAGGCGTCCTCCAGGAGGAGGGAGGAGATCCTGCGGTTCTCCCGCCGCCTTTCGGTCATCAGGGACCGGCCGCGGAGAACGCCGTGGATCTCCCTGCGGTCCCGGGCTTTCAGGATCCGTTCCTTGACCTGGGCTGCGCGGAGGGTGCGAGCGGTTTCGGCGAGAATCTGGATGTGGCGGCCCACGTCTTCCTCGGCGCCCAGGATGAGCACCAGGATCAGCACGGGAACCCCGTCGGTGGATTCGTAGTCGATTCCGTTGCGGCTGCGTCCCAGGGCCACCACCGGCGTTTTCAGCCCCGCGATTCTGCCGTGGGGTATGGCCACCTGGGGGGCGATCCAGGAGCTCGCCATGGCCTCCCGGCTCCAGACCGCCTGGAAGGCCTGCTCCGCCGGAAGCCCGGCCACCGTGGCGCAGGCGGCGCGCACCAGCTCGCGGATGGCGCTGCGCTTGCGCCTGCTCCTGAGGAAGAAGATCCGGTTTTCCGGGATGTAGCTGGCCAGCTCCATGAGGGCCCGCCTCCAGACCGCGTACCCGGCGGGCGCGGAGGCCCGCCGCGGGGCCGGTCGGCTCCGGCCTACAAAAAAGGCCGCCGTGGATGCGGCGGCCGTTGATGCGCCCGGCTCATTACTCCAGAGAGATGGCCCCGGAGGGACAGCCCTCGGCGGCCTGGCGGGCCCGGTCTTCCTCTTCCACGGGCACAGTGTCGACCTGCACCTGGGAGATGCCGTTCACCACCTTGAAGACCTTGGGACAGGTGTCCTCACACACGCCGGCGCCCATGCATACGCTTTCGTCGACGATTGCTTTCATGTCGGCCTCCTTCGAGTAGAATCCTAATGGATGGAGGGGGGAAATGCAAACGCGCCGGCTCCCGCGGCGCCGGCCGGGGGTCCGGCGGCGCCAGCGCGCTGCCCGGGGCCCGGGGGCTGGTGCGAAGAGGGTCGAAAGGATACCATGGCGTTGGGAGCCTGGTGCGGAGCGTGATACTGTTGTTCTTTGTGGCCGTTGGCGTGGTGGGCTTTGCGCTGCTGCCGGTGTTTGATTGGCTGACGCTGGCCGGGCGGCGCTTCAGGCAGGTACCGCTGGCGATCGGCGGGGTGCTCATTCTTTCTGCGCTGGTGGGAGGAATCCTGAGCTCGAGCCGGTGGCCGCTGCCCGGGTGGCTGCGGGCGGCTGGCTGGGCCTGGGCGGCGGTGTTCCTGGGGTTGCTGATCTATTCGCTGTTCATCGAGATCCCCTCGGCTCAGGCCTACGGCTCGGGCGGGGCTCATGGGTCCCTCGCCCCCGCTCCGGCGCTGATCACCACCGGGACCTACGCGCTCACCAGGCACCCGGGAGTCCTGTGGTTCGCGCTGTTTCTGGCGGGCCTCCTGGCGGCCACCGGGGCCGTGTTCCTGGCGGCGGCCCTGCCCGTGTGGGGTGCACTCGACGCCTGCTACGCGCTGTTCCAGGACCGGCTGATCTTTCCCCGCCTGTTCGGCCGCCGCTACCTGGAGTACTCCAGGCGCGTGCCGATGCTCCTGCCCACGGGGCGCAGCGTGAGGCGCTGCATCAGGTCGGTGGGAGGAATTGACAGGGAGGGGGAATGAACGTCATCGAGGCGCTACGGGCCGGCCGGAAGGGGCAGGTGTGGGACCACTACTGCGGCTTCCTGGACCTGGAGCTGGAAGCCTTCCTGGAGGCGCAGCGAAAGCAGCTGGAGGAGCAGCTGCGGCGGCTCGCCGAATGCCCGCTGGGACGGAGCGTGTTCGGGGGTCAGGTGCCCCGCACCGCTGGCGAGTTCCGGCGCGCCGCGCCTCTCACCACCTACAAGGACTACGCGCCGCTGCTGCTGGAGCGCCGGGAGGAGGAGCTGCCGGAGAAGCCCTACACCTGGGTGCGCACCTCCGGGCGCAGCGGTGAGTACCAGTTCAAGTGGCTGCCCTACACCAGGCGCCTCTACGAGCTGGGGGGAGAGCACGCCCTGGCGTGCATGATTCTGGCCGCCGCGCGCTCGCGCGGCCAGGTCAACCTGAAGGCGGGGATGAGCTTCCTGTACACTATCGCCCCCCCTCCATACGTGTCGGGGATCTTCACCGAGAGCCTGATCGAGCAGTTCTCTTTTCGGGTCTTTCCGCCGACTCACCGTGCCAGGCAGATGGAGTTCCAGGACCGGATCAAGGAGGCGTTCCGCCTGGCCCTCTCCGGCGGGCTGGATTTCTTCTACGGCGTCTCCTCGATCCTGCTCAGCATCAGCGACCAGTTCAGCTCGGCCGGCAGCAGCGCCGGCCGCGGCTCGCTGGGCTCCATCGGCTTCAGGGCGGCCCTGAGGCTGGCGCGGGCGCTTCTGGCGGCCCGGCTGCGGGGCAGGTCCCTGCTGCCGCGGCACATCTGGACGGTGCGGGGAGCCGTCTGCGGCGGAATGGACACCTCGATCTTCAAGGACAAGGTGGCCGCCGCCTGGGGAGTGGCGCCTCTGGAGGCGTACGGTTCCACGGAGTGCGGGATCAGCGCCACCCAGAGCTGGACCCTGGAAGGGCTCACCTTCTTTCCCGGCGCCACCTTCTGGGAGTTTATCGGCGAGGAGGACTACCGCCGGTTGAGCCGCGATCCCTCCTACCGTCCCCGGGTGCTGGACCTGAGCGAAGTGCGGCCCGGGCGCGAGTACGTGCTGGTGGGCACCAGCCTGCACGGGGGGGCGCTGGTGCGTTACATCGTCGGCGATCTCATTCGCATCACCGCCCCCGGAGACCCGGAGGCGGGGGTCAGGCTTCCCCAGGCGGCTTTCTCGGCACGCATCGACGGGGTGATCGACATCGGCGGGTTCACCAGGCTGACCGAGAAGGTGATCTGGCAGGCCGTCGAGAATGCCGGGCTTCCCTACACCGACTGGGCGATCGTGAAGGAAACCGACTCCGAGCAGCCGACGCTGCATCTGTACATCGAGCCAAAGGACTCGGTGAGCCCTGCGGAGATGGGCCGCCGGGTCCATGAGTGTCTGAAGGAGCTGGACGAGCCCTATCGCGACCTGGAGAAGATCACCGGGTTGAAGCCGCTGCGGGTGAGCATTCTGTCCCGCGGCACCTTTCGCCGGTACTTTGAGGAGCGGCAGGCCGCAGGGGCGGACCTGGCTCATCTGAAGCCGGCCCACGTCAACCCCTCTCCGGACGCGCTGGCGAGCCTGCTCAGAATGAGCGCGTGGAAGTTGTAGAAGCCGGAAGAGCGGCCAGGCGATGCTGCTGTTGTCAACGATCATAAAGGCGGTGGCCCTGGGGTGCTATCTCATTCTGGAGTGGCTGAACCTGCGCAGCTCCACCCCGCAGCGGCTGCGGCGCCTGTTTGCGGTGTACCTCTTCGGCATGATCTACTGGCAGTTCACCTCCCTGATGGTGAACTTCTCCCGCCAGCCGGAGACCGCGCTGCTGTGGTACAGCCTTCTGGTTTCCGGGTCGGGGACCTTCAACGTGCTCTTCTTCCCTTTCACCAGGGCGTTTCTCGGCATCAGGAGGCAGCGCCGAGCCGCCCTGCTGGCCTACCTGGTGGCGGTGCTCCTGCTGGCCGCCGGTGCGCTGCGGCTGCCCTTCGAGAGCGTCTACATGGGCCGCGCCGGCTACTACGTTCCGGCCTTCACTACCAGGATCCCCTACGTCATGGGTTCGGTGGCGTATCTGTTCTGGGGCTACGGGGTGGCCAACCTGATCCGTGGGCTTGTGAGGCAGCGCTCCGCGTTTCAGCGCAACCGCATCAAGTACGTGCTGCTGGGCGCCGGGATCGTGATCGTGGGCGCCGCCTCCAACTTCACGCTTCTCCGCGACTATCCCGTGGACATCACGGCCAATCTGATAGGGGCGCTGGTGATGGGCTACGCAGTGGTGCGCCACCGCCTGCTGGCCATTCGCGTGGTGCTCCTTCGCAGCCTCTTCTACAGCCTGCTCACCGGGCTGGTGATCGCCATCTACATCGGGGCCGTTCTGGGCCTGCAGGCACTGGCGCGGCAGGGCTTCGGCTACACCTCTCCCGTCTACGCGGTACTGGCCATCATCGTGCTTTCGGCGGTCTTCCTGCCCCTGAGAAACCTCATGCAGAGGCAGCTCGACCGCCTGTTCTTTCGCGAGCGCTACGACTACCAGAAGGTGCTTCAGGCCTTCAGCGCCTCGGCGGTCAGCATCTACGACCCCGAGCAGATGCTGGGCCTGATCGAGAGGACCGTGCGCCAGACCATGCAGGTGGACCGGGTGTTCATCATGCTCCACGAGCGCGAGGGCCGGACATTCCGCATCCGCAGGGCCTGCGGCATCGAGCCGGAAGTGGCGGAACGGCTCAGTCTTGCCGATGGCAGCCCCCTGGCCGACTGGCTGCGCCGCCACCAGGCTCCCCTCCTGCGTGAGGAGGCGGGGCTGGCTGCGGAGCTTGCGGAGCTCATCGCGACGCATTCGCTGTTGTTCGAGCAGTGTCCTGTCCTGGCACCCATACTGCTGAAGGATCAGCTCATCGGGCTGCTGGGCGTGGGCGAGAAGCTCTCCGGGGCCATCTACAGCGAGGAGGACCTGCGCTTCCTGAACACCGTGGCCAACCAGGCGGCCACTTCGATCGACAACGCCACGGCCTACCAGGAAGTGGAGCGGCGCCTGTCCGAGCAGACGCTGCTGTTCATCCTCAGCGAGACCTTCCGCCGCACCGTGGACGTGGACGAGGTGATGAGCTCGGTGGTCCGGGTGCTGCGCAACTTCCTGAGCTTCGAGCAGTGCCTGCTGGTCTACTTCGACATCGCCGGCAACTGCAGGACCTACGGCGGCGATCCGCTCAGCACCGCGCTGGGCGAGACGATCCGCGACTGGCACCGCAGCGTGGACCGCAAGTCCTGGGAAAGAGCGGAGCTCACCTATCAGCTGCCCGGCGAGCTGACGGATCGGCTGGCGATGCGGGAGGACCTGCGCGCCGAGGAGGTGCAGCTGGCCTCCTCCTTCGTCTGCCTGCCCCTGCGCCACGGAGAGGAAGTGCTCGGGGTGCTGCTGGTGCCGAACCGGACGGGCACCCGGCCGGTGGAGAGGCGGGAGCTGGAGCTCCTGCGCACGGTACGTTCCATCGTCGGCCAGGGCATCACGCTGCACAGGACGATCGCGGACCTGGTGCAGGTGAAGAACTACAACGAGAACATTCTCAAGAGCGTGGACGAGATGGGGGACTCCCTCATGATCGTGGACCCCCACGGCCGCATTCGCCGCGTCAACAGAGCCACCTGCGCGCTGCTGGGGTACTCCGAGGCCGAGCTGAAGGGCGAGCACGTGCGGCTGGTCCTTCCCGACGGAGACAACCCCTTCTCGGGGCAGGGCTTCAAGCGCCTGCTGCGGGAGGGTCTGGCCGGGCGGGAGGCCACCTATCGGGATCGCTCGGGCCGGCGCATCCCCATGCTCCTGTCCGGATCGCCCATTCGCGGAGAGGATGGCCGGGTGGAGGGGGTGGTGGCGCTCGCCAGGGACCTTTCGGAGCACAAGAGGGCCGAGGAGGCCAGCAAGAACCTGCTGCTGATCAAGGAGATCCACCATCGCATCAAGAACAACCTGCAGGTGATCTCCAGCCTCATCTACCTGCAGTCGATGTACGTGGAGGGGGAGGAGGTGAAGGAGCTGTTCCGGGAGAGCCAGAACCGGGTCCGCTCCATGGCCCTGATCCACGAGAAGCTGTACCAGACCCGCGACAGCTCGGGATTCAGCTTTGCCGAGTACATCAGGGAGCTTGCCGACAACCTGCTCAACTCCTACAGCGTGTCCGCGGTTCCGGTCAGCCTGGAAATCGATGCCGAGGACATAGTGCTCAACATGGACACGGCCGTCCCGGTGGGGCTGATCGTGAACGAGCTGGTGACCAACAGCCTGAAACACGCCTTCACCGGAAAGAGCGAAGGCCGCATCAGCATCACCCTGCGGCGCCTGAAGAACGGGGAAAAAGCGAGCGGCGCGGGGGGCGCCCTACAGCTGGTGGTTGCCGACGACGGGCGGGGCTTCCCGGCGAAGGTGGATTTCCGCACCACCAGGAGCCTGGGACTGCAGCTCGTCTGCACCCTCACGGATCAGCTGGAAGGGACCATCGACCTCTGCCGTGAGGGGGGCTCCCGTTTCACCCTGTCCTTCCAGGAGAGATGAGGGCGCCGGGCCCGCGCCGGGAGCACCGGCCGTGGGAGCTGCCCGTTCAGTCCTGCCGGGGCGGCTCGTGGAAGGTGAGCACCATGCCCGAGATGTTGCCAGTTTCGCCCCGCAGGGGCGCCATGTGCACGTCCACGGGCAGCTCCGAGCCGTCCCGCGCCAGCAGCCGGTAGCCCGGCAGGTCCAGGGTCTTGCCCTGCATGATGATCTGCGTCACCGGCAGCATCGCCGGCTTGCCGCCCTCCCTGACAACGCGAAGGATCTGCCCGAAGACGCGGTTCAACGCCTCCGGCGCCGGAAAACCCGTCAGCCGTTCGGCAGCGGGGTTCAGGAAGGTGATGGTGCCCTTGGTGTCGCAGACGATCACCCCCTCACCGAGGGAGCCCAGGATCGAGGAGAGCCTGCCCGCGGCGCGGCGCACGCTTCTCTGGCTGGAGGACTTGTAAAGGGCCATCTCGATGGCCGAACGCAGGGACTTCTCTTCGAAGGGTTTCAGAATGTAGCCGAACGGCTCGGTCACCCTGGCCCGCTCCAGGGTCTTGTCGTCCGAGTAGGCGGTGAGGTAGATCACCGGGATCTGGCGAGTGCGGGCAATGCGGCTGGCCGCCTCCACACCGTCCACCTCTCCGGCCAGTCGGATGTCCATCAGGATCAGGTCCGGGTCCAGCTCCTCGGCGCGCCGCACCGCCTCCTCGCCGGTAGACACCGTGGCAGGCACGGTGTGGCCCATCTTCTGAAGGCACTTCGCGATCGCCAGGGCAACGACCCTCTCGTCCTCGACAACCATCACTCTGGCCTTGAGCATCTCCGCCTTCCTCGCTACTGCATTGTAGCACGCAGGCGCTTTCTTGACCGCCGGTGTAGCGGTCCGGGCACCCTGCGGCGCTGCTCCCCCTGACGGCAGTGTAGCCCAAGGGCAGGCGCCGGCCAACCCGCCTGGGTAAGGTCCGTTCACCGCCTGAGGAGGTGCGGCCGGCAAATGGACGGAGGTCCGCCCTGATATTATCTTTTGTCATACAGGGGGTGAGCCATGAACGAGGAGCAAAAGCGAGAGGAGAACCAGACGCAGCGGGCGAACGGCCCGGAGAACAAGGGGGCTGAGCCAAAGAAAGCGGGCAGAGCGGCGAAGAAGGCGGGGGCTTCGGCGAAGTCGGCCGGGCGCAAGACCGCCGCCTCCAGCGGGAACGCCGCGGCGCGAACCGCCTCCCGGGCCGCCGGGAAGGCCGCCGCCGTTGCTGGCGAGAAGGCCGCCGGGGCCGCCGGGAAGGCCGGGGCCGCCGGGAAGGCCGCCGCCCAGGCCGGCAAGACGGCGGAGCAGGCCGCCAGCGCCGCTCAGGATGCGCTCCGTTCCGCCTCCACCGGCGCCAGGGAGGCCCTGGAATCGGGGGCTGCGGCGGTGAAGCGCGTTCGCAGGAGTGGAGAGAAGCTGGGCGAGAAGGTCAGGAGCGGGGGCGAGCAGGCGGCGGAGCGCGTGCGCGAGGTGACCGGAAGAGCCACGCGGCAGGCCGAGGAGGTCGGCAAGAAGGTGCGGGAGGCCGGCGCTGGAATCGAGGGCACCGCCAGGAAGGTGGAGGAGGCCGTGAGGCCCACCGCCGAGCGGGCCGGCAGGGAGCTCGAGAAGGCAGGCAGGGGCGTGGGCCGGGCCCTGAAGGCCACCGCCAAGGCGGCCAGGAAATCGGCGCGCCTGCTGGGCATTCGCGCGCGCCGCAGCTCCGAAGCCCGCAGGATCGACGAGCTGTACCGTAAGATCGGCAGGAGCTACTACTCCGCGCGCAAGGACGGCACCACCGCGGGCTCGCCGGTTTTGGAAGGGCTCGTCGGCGAGGTGGACCGGGCGCAGGAGACCATCCGCCGTCTCGACCTCGAGGAGAAGAAGATCCGCGCGGAAAGCTGAAGAGAACCGGCGGCGATGTCCCGCAGATAGTCGGGATGGCGGCGCACCACCTCAACGAACTCTTCCCAGGGCGCAAGATCCAGCATTTCCGACAGGGCGGCCAGCGTGGCAGGCCCGTCGCGGCCGCAGCTCTGGTAGATGCGGCGCATGAGCGTGAAGTGCGGCCGCAGCCCCTTATTGCAGCGGACCCACTCCGGGAACCAGCGGGCCAGGGCGTCCACCCCATCCTCCAGGAGATGCAGGAGCAGGCAGGTGCTGAGGGCGGTGTCGGTCTCCCCCTCGCAGCCGTGCACCTGCTGCGGGGGCAGCCCCGTTCCCCGCGCCCAGGCGCGGAGCAGCTCCGGCCTCCCCTGGTGGCAGCCCAGCAGGTAGAGCTCCGCCCGCGCCGGCAGCTGTACCCTCTCCGGGGTCAGCGCGCAGTCCGTTCCCGAGAGCCGGGGGCGGTCTTCCGCCCCGTGCCCGGCCAGGAGGACGGCGGACAGCAGGCGCCGGCGCCGCAGGGTCAGGCTCGCGCCGCCGGCAACCAGGGAGTGGCAGCGGGGGCGCCGGCCCAGGACAGCCAGCAGCGCGGCGATCCCGACGAACTGCCGGTCCTGCGGGCCGAAGCAGCCTACCAGCAGCGTGCGCGTGCCGACGGGCGCCCCAGGCCCGGGCCCGGCTGCGCGGGAGGGGCGGGCAGGGCGGTTCACGCCTGGGACCCGGCCGCCGCGCGGAAGAGGGAGCCGATGATGCGGTCCCGGAGGGCTTCGCGCATGGGGCCGAACCGCACGTGCAGCACGGCGCCGCCCCGCGACACCCGCAGCACCTCAGCCACGACCGTGACCGCCTCCTCCGCGGGAGAAAAGGACAGCTCCAGGTCCTCCCCGGGGGAATAGCGGCCGGCGGGGTTGATCAGGCTTGCTCCCTGCCCGCTCAGATCCAGCAGAGTGGCGCGAAGGGGCTGCTCTTCCGTTCCCGCAGGCTTGACCAGCACGGGGAGGCTCACGGCTCTGCGGAAGTAGCGCCGCCGCTGGATGCGCCGCAGGTCTTCCGAGTGGGCCAGGCTGAGCCGCGGTCCGGAGCGGGCCGCCACGTGGCTGGCAAAGGAGAACACCCCGGAGTTGTTGCGGAAGCTCACCTCCACGGGAGCCCCGCTGGCGAGGGAGCGCGCTGCGAGGGCCTCCTCCCGGCGTTCCTCCCCGCCCAGGC
>CAZBDU010000107.1:0-18797 GCA_964490725.1 uncultured Spirochaetaceae bacterium
CTGCGACCTACGGATTCGAAGTCCGGCGCTCTATCCAGCTGAGCTACGGACGCGAGGCGGGTGAGTGATGGGACTTGAACCCACGGCTTCCAGTTCCACAGACTGGCGCTCTGACCAACTGAGCTACACTCACCATGAACCCCGCACAGGCGGTTCAATTCGGGTACGAATATGCACATTTCACTTTTCTTTGTCAAGGCGAAGGGGGCGAGCGGGGTGGGGGTCTGAATTGCGGGCGGTTGAAGCGCCGGGCGCCTGGACCCCGTTACTACACTATGAGGGGGAAGCGGCCGTTGGAGGGCAGAGAACGGGCGACGCAGCGCAGCGCGGTCCAGGCGGGCCGGCGGAATGTCCCCATCAGGGACTGGATCGCAGAGGAGAGACCGCGGGAGCTGCTGCTGGCGCACGGAACCGAGGGTCTGCCCCTGTCCAAGCTCCTGGCGGTGATCCTGCGCACCGGCACCGCAGGCACCAGCGCGGAAGAGCTTGCCAGGAAGATCCTGAATCACTTCCGATCGTTGCGACGGATGGACGCGGCCCCGGTCGCTGAGCTGTGCCGCATCTGCGGCGTGGGGCCGGCGAAGGCGGCTCAGCTCAAGGCCGCCCTGGAGCTTGGCAAGCGCCTTTCACGGGAAAAGGCCCGGCTGCTGCCAGGCATCAACGGGGCGGAGGGCGCTCTGGAGTACGTCGGCCGGTACTACGCTCCCTATCTCAGGGACGCCCGCAAGGAGTTTTTCTGCCTCATTCTGCTGGATTTCAAGAACAAGCCCGTCGCTCACCTGGAAATCGGCCGGGGAAGCATCAGCGAAAGCGTCGTAGATCCCAAGGAAATCGTTCGGGAAGCGCTGCTGCAGTCGGCCAGCTCCCTCATCATCGTGCACAATCACCCCTCGGGGGAGGGAACGCCCTCCGCCGAAGACGTCCGCCTCACCGAAAGGGTCCGCCAGGCCTGCCGGCTGTTCGGGATCCGGCTGCTGGATCATATCATCGTCGGCAGAAACAAGAACAACTGCTACAGCTTCGCCCGCAGTACCCCCGGGGATTGACACGGCAGGCGCCGCCACGCCCTGCTGCGCCGCTGAGGCAAGCCCCTCACCCTTGCTGCGAGGCCCCCAGCACCTGCAGGATGGCCTCGTCCAGGAGGGGCAAGGAAAAGGGCTTCCGCAGGCAGACCTGTGCTCCCGCCTCCCGCAGGGCAATCTGTTGCGAGTGCCCGCTGATCCCGATTACCCCCAGAGCGGGGTATCTGGACCTGGCCCTGCGGATCAGCTCTGCGCCGTCCACCTCGGGCATCTGGTAGTCGGTGATAAGCAGGTCGTAGCGCTTGCCGGCCAGCAACGCCAGAGCTTCCCGGCCGCTGCAGGCGACGTCCAGCTCCAGGTTGCGGTTTTCCAGCACTCTGAGCAGAAACTGCCGGACCCCTTGGTCATCATCCACAATCAGGACCTTTCTCTTCACGGCTGGAAACCCTCTGCCTCTGGATCATACAACTGGAAGTAGTTTTTTGTCAAAGACAAATACAACCCGGGGTTGGTGGAACAGCCGGACCCGTCGAGTTTACAAAGAGATCGTAGCCGGAGGGCTGGATGGACCCCAAGGAACTTGGCCGCAGAATCAAGCAGTTTCGCCTCGAGCGGAACCTCTCCCAGAGTGAGCTGGCCGAACGAATCAATGTCTCCTTCCAGCAGGTACAAAAATACGAACAGGGTCGCAGCCGGCTCACCTTGGAACGTCTGGAGAGCATCGCCGCCTCCCTGGAAGTGCCGATCGGCGCCTTCTGGGAGCCGGAGCCTCCAAAGGCGGCCGAGGCGCCGGGCGAGTATTCAAGAACGCCGGCCAGCCTCCAGCGGCTTACGGCGGCGGAGGTCTCCCTCTTGAGGCGGTTCCGCAGAATCAGAAGCGCAAGGATGAGGGAAGCGTTTCTGAGGTTGCTGAAAGAGATCGCGGAAGCCGACGCCGACGGCTGAGCCTGCCCAGCAGCCAGCGCCTCCTTTCACCTCGCTACCGCGGTCATTCCCTCAAAAAGCTCTACAGCACAAGCCGGTAGTAGATCCCGCCCCCCAGGGAGAGGAAGTGGGTGCTCTCCGGTACCTGCCAGTCGAAGTCGTTCAGCAGATGGTAGTCCACCGCGAGCTCGAAGCCGAGGATGTTCCGCTTGTAGACGGCGAACTCCATCGCGGCCACGGCGCAGACCGAGACGTTGAAGGGGTTCAGATAGCCGCTGTAGTAGGAGGAGCCGAGTGTCCCGGAGGTGGCGCCGGCGTAGTCCTGGTAGCTGCCCCCGGCGGCCACGGCGTAGTCCACGGCCACCCCGGCTCCGAAGAAGAGACTGCTCCATATGCCGGTGATGCCGAGCTTGGCGATCAGGGGAACCTGGAGATAGGTGACGGTCTCGTTGAAGCCCGCGTCGATGACGCCGTTGGAGAAGTCGTAGCCGTGCCCCACGTGGCTCAGCCCGACTCCCGTCTCCACCCACAGGAGGTTGCCGAAGCCGCGCTCGGCCACCAGCCCCGCGTACCAGCTCGTCTCGTCCCACCGGCTGCCAAAGGCGCTGTAGGTGCTGTAGAGGCTGCCGTCGGCGGATCCCCAGCCCATCCCGCCCCGCACGCCGAAGGCCCAGTTCGACCGCCACTGGTACACGCCTTCGGGCTCTTCGCCGGCAGCCTGCGCCGGCGCCTGCGGCGTGCGCGGTGCCTCCGCCGTGCCGGGCGCCTTCTCCGTCTTGGGCGCCTCGGCCGTGCGGGGAGCAGGTGCGGTCAGGTCGGCCATCTGCATGTCCATCACCCGCCAGTGCCCGTACTCCCGCGTCCAGACGATCTCCGTGGGGGCGCCGGATATGGTGAAGGTGGTCCGGACGGAGCTCTTGCGAACGATCTCGTCCCGGTCCGCCGGATTGATGCCGGAGAACTCGATGGAGGCCAGGTCGCCCCGGTTCTCCAGCTCCAGCCAGAAGCGGATCTGGACGGCGTTGCGCATCGTCTCGATGGGGTCCTCCTGGAAGCTCTTGTTCCACTGATCCGGATCGCGGACCAGAGAGACCACCTCGGAGTAGCTATCCAGCCCCCGCTCACCGACGAAGGCGTAGGAGATCAGACGCCCCAGGCGTGCCTGGTCGGGGTTCTCGCTGGCCAGCTCCGCCGCCAGGATGCGGGCGGACTTCTCCAGCTCGCTCTCCAGGCGTTTGGGGTCCTCCTGAATGGCCAGCGCCTCCCGCGCCTTGTCCAGGACCTGCAGGACGTACTGGGCCGGGATGGCGAAGTTGGTGTTCTCGCGGTTGATTGCCTTGGAGGTGTTCACCCCCACCACCCGGTAGCCCAGAGGGGCAGAGGAGTCGCGGATCATCAGGGGCCCGCCGCTGTTGCCGGGATCGATGGGTGCGGTGTGCTGGATCAGGTAGTCGTAGTTGGGGTCGATGCGGGCCGCGGAGTTGCTGACGATCCCGGCGGAGTACTGCCACAGGGGCTGGGAGCCGAATCCCGGGAAGCCCGCGGCCACGATCTCGGTGCCGTCCGGCTGCCGGCGCGGCAGGATGGGGAACCCCTGCCGGAACGCCCGCCGTCCGCCGGGGAACTGGAGCACCGCCAGGTCCATGAAGTCGTCGACGTAGACGATGGGGCAGTCCTCGAAGGTCTTCTTGCTGCCGTCTTCCAGCTCGAAGATGATGTCCACAGTTTCGGCTTCCTTGACCACGTGCCGGTTGGTGATTACGAAGTTTTCCCCGCTGTTATCCACCACCACCCACCCGGTGCCGTGCCCCGTGGACTGGCCTGCGTACCAGCGGAAGAACCGTTCCCAGTAGGAGTCTCCCTGCTTGGCGAAGTAGTCCGCCCAGGCGGCGAACTGCTGGCGCGTGGTCTGGTGGAACTGCGGGCGGATGATGGCCACGTAGTCCCGCAGCTGGGCCACGGCAAAGCTCAGCGGCAGCACCAGCAGAAGTGAAACCAGGACAAACCTCTTGGACGGCTGCATTTGCCCCTTCCTCCTCGACAACATGATTCAGTTGCTAGTGTATTGTACCGCACGGCAGGGATATGACAAGGGGGTCGCCGGCCGGCTGTCGGGTGGGCTGGTGGGCTGGGGGAAACGGCTTGACAGCCCGCCGCTCACCCTGTAGTCTCGCCTCATAGCGAGTATCGCCGAGCAGGACGGACCTAAGCCCCATTGGGGTATGGAGCCCTGCCGACAGGGTATGCCTGGAAACGGACATGCCTCCCACACTTGGAAAGGCGAGAAAGATCCCTTCTGTACCTTTCTTGCCGCCATAGCCTGGAGGAAACGGATGAAAAGAGTAACCCTCGTCCTGGCCGTGGTGTGCGCGCTGGCAGCCCTGCCCGCCGGCGCCGACCGGCTGCGCCTGGCCACCACCACCAGCACGGACAACAGCGGCCTGCTGGGGGCGCTGGTCCCCCCCTTCGAGGAGCGCTTCGGCATCAAGGTTGACGTCATCGCCGTGGGCACCGGCAAGGCCCTGGCCCTGGGTGAGAACGGCGACGTGGACGTGGTGCTGGTGCACGCCCCCGAGGCGGAGCTGCGCTTCGTGGAGAAGGGCTTCGGCGTCAACCGGCGCAAGGTCATGCACAACGACTTCGTGATCGTGGGTCCCGCCTCCGACCCGGCCGGCGTGAAGGGCATGCGCTCCGCGGCGGACGCCCTGGCCCGCATTGCCTCCTCCGGGGCTTCCTTCGTGTCCCGTGGGGACCAGTCCGGCACCCACATCAAGGAGCAGCAGCTGTGGAGCCAGGCCGGCCTCACCCCGCGGGGCCGCTGGTACAAGGAGGCCGGCCAGGGAATGGGCGCGGTGCTCACCATGGCGGCGGACATGGGCGCCTACACCCTCACCGACCGGGGCACCTACCTGTCTATGAAGGAGAAGCTCCGACTGCCGGTGCTGGTCGAGGGAGACCCGGTCCTGTTCAACCCCTACGGGGTGATCGCCGTCAACCCCGACCGTTACCGCGGGGTGAACTACTTCGGAGCCATGCTGTTCATCGCCTGGATCACCAGCCCCGAGGGGCAGGGGATCGTCGACGGCTTCCGCCGCTACGGGGAGCGGCTGTTCACTCCGGACGCGGTCAGGCCCTGACGGCCGGGGGGAATCGAGCGGTGCTGGGCGCGCTGGGACATGCTTTCCGCCTGCTGGCCTCCGGGGACAGGGAGCTTTACTTCATTGCCTTCACCTCGGTACGGTTCGCGGCGGCGTCCACCTGTCTCAGCGCCGCCCTGGCCCTGCCGGCGGGGGTGCTCCTGGGGCTGAAGGAGTTCGCCGGCAAGCGGGCGGTGGTGACGGTGCTCAACACCCTGATGGCCCTGCCGACGGTGGTGGTGGGGCTGGCGGTCTACAGCCTGCTCACCCGCACCGGCCCGCTGGGGACGCTGCGGCTGCTGTTCACGCCGGCCGCGGTGATCGGCGGCCAGACCGTGCTGGCCTTTCCCATCATCACGGCCCTGGTCTACGGGGCGCTCAGCAAGGTGGATCCCAGGCTGCCGGAGACGCTGGTCACCCTGGGCGGCTCCACCCGGCACCTGTTCTGGATGACCCTGCGGGAGGCGCGCCTGGCGATCCTCTCCGCCCTGGTGGCGGGCTTCGGGCGCGTGATCGGAGAGGTGGGGGTTTCCATGATGCTGGGCGGGAACATCCGCTGGTACACCCGCACCATCACCACGGCGGTGGCCCTGGAGACGAGCAAGGGGGAGTTCGAGCTGGGGCTGGCGCTGGGGTTCGTCCTGCTGGCTATCGCGCTGGGGGTGAACGCCTTTCTGCACTGGGCGGTGCGCCGTGAGCCCTGAAGGTGAAAGCCTCTTTCGGCTGAAGGGGCTGCGCTTCCGCTTCGGGGACCGTCCCGTCCTGGAGATTCCGGAGCTCAGCGTGGAAGAGGAGGCGGTGACCGTGCTGGCGGGAGCCAACGGGGCCGGCAAGACCACCCTGCTGCGGCTCCTGGCCGGGCTGATCCGGCCGGCCTCCGGCCAGCTCCTGTATCGCGGCCGTCCTCTTGCCGGCCGGCCCGGCGCCGCCGGCCGGGTCGTCCTGGTGCATCAGGATCCTTACCTGTTCGGCGGGACCGTCTCCTGGAACGTGGCCTACGGCCTGCGGGTGCGGGGGGAGCGCGGGGAGGCGCTGCGGCGCCGGGTGGAGGAGGCACTCGACCTCACCGGTCTGCCGGGGTTCGACGGCCGCCGGGCGGACCAGCTCTCGGGGGGGGAGCGCAAGCGGGTGGCCATTGCCCGGGCGCTGGCCCTGCAGCCGGAGGTGCTCCTGCTGGACGAGCCCACCGCCAGCGTGGATGCCGCCTCGGTGGGGCTGATCGAGGAGCTGGTGCGGCGGTTGCCGGGGCGGGGCACCTCGGTGGTGCTCGCCACCCACCACCTTCCCTTCGCCTTCCGCCTGTGCGACCGGCTGGTGAGCCTCCAGGAGGGCAGGTTGGTGCCGAGCCGCGAGAACATCTACCGCGGCCGGGTCGAGGGGCGGGACGATCGGTTCACCTACTTCCGGCCGAAGGGCCCGCGGGTGCTGCGCTGCCCCTCTCGGGAGGGGGAGTTCACCACCGCGGTGGTGGCCTCGGCGGACGTGATCCTCAGCCAGGCGCCGCTCTCCTCCAGCGCCCAGAACCAGTGGGAGGGGACGGTGACCGCGGTGCAGCCTGTGGACCACATGTTCCTGGTGACTGTAGACTGTGGGGTGGCCGTTCAGGCGACCGTCACGCCGGCGTCCGTGGAGGAGCTGGCGGTCCGCGCAGGCCGCAGGCTGTGTGTTTCCTTCAAGACCTCCGCCGTGCGGCTGTACTAGGAGCGCTGGGAGAGGAAACGGAGATGCTTCATCCCGACGAGGCAGCAGAGATCCTGGAGGGGGTGCGGGTCACCCCGCAGACGGAAGAGGTGGGCCTGGGGGAGGCCCTGGGGCGGGTGCTGGCCGGGCCGGTGGCCTCCACCATGGAGAGCCCCCCCTTCGACAAGGCCGCCATGGACGGGTACGCGGTGGTGGAGGGAGAGTCCGCCGCGACGTTGAGGCTGCTGGAGACCGTGGCCGCGGGCCAGGTGCCGCAGCGGGAGGTCCATGCCGGGGAGTGCACCAGCATCATGACGGGCGCCATGATGCCCCGCGGGGCCGGCCGGGTGATTCGGGTCGAGTACACCCGCGAGCGGGACGGCGCGGTGCAGGTGCTGCGGACGGACAGCGCACGCAACGTCATCCGTCGCGGGGAGAACCTGCACGCCGGCCAGACGGTGCTTCGCCCGAAGGTGTTGGCCCCGCAGGACATCGGGGTGCTGGCCTCGCTGGGGCTCGCACGGGTGCGGGTGGCCCGGGCGCCGCTGGTGGGGGTGATCACCACCGGGTCGGAGCTGCGCAATCCCGGGGAGAGCCTGGCGGAGGGGCAGATCTACGACAGCAACGGGCCGCAGCTCCGCGCCCAGGCGGCCGCCATGAGCTGCCCCACCCGGGACTACGGGGTGGCCCCCGACGAGCCGGAGCTGCTCGCAGGCGTGGTGCGCGGCGCCCTGGCGGAGGTGGACGTGCTGCTGCTGTCCGGCGGGGTGTCCATGGGAGACTACGACCACGTACCCCGGGTGCTGCAGGAGGCAGGCTGCGAGATCCTCTTTCACAAGATGGCCATCAAGCCGGGCAAACCGACGCTCTTTGCCCGCAACGGGCAGCGCTTCGCGTTCGGGCTTCCCGGCAACCCCGTCTCCACCTTCGTGATCTTCGAGCTGTTCGTGAAGCCCTTCCTCTATCGCTGGATGGGGCTTGCCTACGCGCCGCCGACGCTGCGGGCGCCGCTGGGGGCGGCGCTGAGGCGGCGGGACGCGGAGCGCGTGGAGTACCGCCCGGTGCGTCTGGAGAACGGGCGCATCCATCTCCTGGACTACCACGGGTCTTCCCATCTGAACGCGCTGGGGGAGGCGAACGCACTGGTCCGAGTGGAGCAGGGCGTCACCTATCTGGAGGAAGGGGAGGAGCTGGATGCGCGACTCCTTTGACCGCGAGATCGACTACCTGCGCATCTCGGTGACCGACAAGTGCAACCTGCGCTGCACCTACTGCATGCCCCCGCAAGGGGTGAGACGGAGGAGCCACGAGGAGTTCCTGAGCTTCGAAACCGTCGCCGAGGTCTGCCGGGTGGCCACCACCCTGGGGATCAGGAAAGTCCGGCTCACCGGGGGGGAGCCGCTGGTGAGGCGCGGGATCCTGGAGCTGGTGCGCCTCATCCGCGCCCGGGCGCCTCTGGAGGAGCTGGCCATGACCACCAACGGCGTGCTCCTGGCCGCTCAGGCCGCGCCCCTGCGGGAGGCGGGGCTGTCCAGGGTGAACGTCTCCCTGGACACCCTGGAGGCGGAGCGCTACCGGCGGATCACCCGTGGGGGGTGCATCCAGGCGCCGCTTGCGGGGATCGAGGCGGCGCTGGCGGTGGGGCTGCCGGTGAAGCTGAACATGGTGGTGCTGGAGGACACCGCGGCGGAGGAAATCGAGGCCATGCGCCAGTTCTGCCTCCGGAGAGGAGTCCGGCTGCAGCTGATCAACCACTTCCTGCTCACCGAGCGCAAGGACAAGCCCTACCGCTTCGACCGTCCCCGTCCCTGCGCCGAGTGCAACCGCATCCGCCTCCTGGCCGACGGCGCGCTCAAACCGTGCCTGCACTCCAACAGCGAGATCCGCCTGGACCCGCAGGACATCGCCGGCAGCCTCCGCCGCACCATCCTGGCCAAGCCCGCCCGGGGCGCTGCCTGCACCAACCGTCCCATGGTGGAGATCGGAGGGTGAAGGTGAGCCGCTTCAGCCACGTGGACGAGCAGGGCAGGGCCCGGATGGTGGACGTGTCGGCCAAGCCGCGGGTGCGGCGCAGCGCCCGGGCTGAGGCGCGGGTGGAGATGGCCCCCGAGACGGTCCGGTTGATCCGGGACAATCAGGTGCAGAAGGGAGACGTGCTGGCGGTGGCGCGGATCGCCGGCATCGCCGCGGCCAAGCGCACCACCGACCTGATCCCTCTCTGCCACAACATCGCCATCGACCTGGTGGAGGTGGAGCTGGCCCTGGAGGAGCGCGCCGTGGCGATCCGCACGCGGGCGGTGTGTACGGACAAGACCGGGATCGAGATGGAGGCGCTGACCGCTGCGGCGGTGGCCGCGCTGACGGTGTACGACATGTGCAAGGCCGTGGACAAGGGGATGGTGGTCTCCGGAGTGCGCCTCCTGGAAAAGACCAAGGAAGAGCTTCCGGGGGCCGCGCGGTGAGGCGGGAGTTCGCGATTCTGTCCATCAACGTCTCCGGGCGCAAGGGAGTGCAGAAGAAGCCAGTCCGGGAGGCCACCCTGAGGGAAGAGCATGGGATCGACGGGGACGCCCATGCCGGCGCCTGGCACCGGCAGGTCTCGCTGCTGGCCGACGAGGACGTCGAGCTGATGCGCCGGCGGGGAGTGGAGCTGGATTTCGGCGACTTCGCCGAGAACATCACCACCCGCGGGGTCCCCCTGGGGAGCCTGCCGGTGGGCACCCGCCTCCACCTGGGCGAATGCGTGCTGGAAGTCACCCAGATCGGCAAGGAGTGTCACCACGGCTGCGCGATCTACCGCGCGGTGGGTGACTGCGTCATGCCCCGCAAGGGGATCTTCGCCCGGGTGATCCGGGGAGGGACCATCAGCAGTGACAGTCGTTGTTATTACGATCTCTGATCGGGCCCATCGCGGGGTCTACCCGGACCGCTCGGGGCCGCGGATCGTGGAGCTGCTGGAAGAAGGCCTGCCGCGGGCGGAGATCAGCCGTGAGGTGGTGCCGGACGAGCAGGAGGAGATCCTGGCGGCCTTCCGCCGCCACCGGAAGGCGGATTTCATCATCACCAGCGGCGGGACCGGCATCGGAGCCCGGGATGTGACCCCGGAGGTGACGGGGCGGTACTGCGACCGGCTCCTTCCCGGAATCGCCGAGACCCTGCGCGCGGCCTCCTACCGCGACACCCCCAGCGCGATGCTCTCCCGGGGCGTGGCCGGCCTGAAGGGGGCCACGATCATCGTCAACTTCCCGGGATCGACTGCCGCTGTGGAGCTGTGCACGCGCCTCCTGCTCCCGGTAATGGAGCACGCCCTCCGCATGCTGAAGGGCGAAGGCCATCGCCCTGGTCCGGCGTAGCCGGGGGAGGGCCGAGTCCCGCGCCAAGCCAGCGTCTTCGTCCGGCGCAGCCGGGGGATGGCGGGCAAGCGCGGGTCGAAGGCCATCGCCCTGGTCCGGCGTAGCCGGGGGAGGGCCGAGTCAGAAGCCTGCTTCTGCCAGTATGACCAGGGCGATGGCCGTCAGCGACAGGAACAGCACCAGCCACGGTCCGACGCGCCCGCCCGGTCCGCGCATCCTGTTGTACAGCTGGAACATCCGGCGGGACTCCTCCGAACCGGCTTTGTCCGCCTCCAGCGCCCGGGGGAACTGCGGCTCACCCTGCAGTATCCTCGGCATGGCTTGAGTCTCGATCGGATGGAGCACGGCGATTGCGTCCAGATCGAAGCCGGCCAAATCCCTGCGGAACTCGGCCGGTATCAAGCGGTGGTGGTGCAGGAACGCGAGCTTGCGGAACAGCAGCGACACCCTGCGGCGCCGTTCGTGGAGCGTAAGGTCGCCGGCGCTGAATCTGCGCACGTACTCCTCCGCGATCTCCTCGGAGACGCCACCCCTTTCGTTCCAGAGGCGATAGACGGCCATCAGGGCGTCGAGCATTTCCGGCGACCCGTACTCCTGCCAGAGCGCCAGAAAAAGATCATGTTTTCTGGCACGCCGGCCCCCCAGGAAGGACGCCGCGGAGACCAGCAGCGCCGCTGTGGACATGGCCACGGGCAGCCACACAACCATGAGTCCTATTATAGCGCCGGCCCGAGATGCCGGCGACCGAATGCCGCCGGGGATTGAGCCTCCACTCTTGATGTGATTTCGCGTCCAGCAGGACTCGAACCTGCGACCCACGGCTTAGAAGGCCGTTGCTCTATCCAGCTGAGCTATGGACGCATGACTGCACCTGGGGCCAGGTGGCGGTGCGGGAGCCGAGGCGCGCCGGCCGCCCCTGCTCCACGCCGCCAATCGGGATGAGAGGATTTGAACCTCCGACCTCCTGCTCCCAAAGCAGGCGCCCTGGCCACTAGGCTACATCCCGCTAGACTGTTTTCAACTATACCGAGTTTGGGGAAGTGCGGTCAACATGAGCGCCCTCCGCCGGCCGCCCGGCTGCGGGCACTGGAGGGGGGCTAGAACCCCGGTGGCGTGCCCTCCCCGCCGAGCTTCTTCAGGAACTCCGACTTGTCGGCGCCCTCGCGAAAGACCACGAGCAGCGTGTCCTCCCCGCCCAGGGTGCCCAGGACCTCCGGGATCTCCAGCCGGTCGATGGCAAAAGCCACGCTGTGTCCGTGGCCCAGCTTGGTGTGTATCACCGCCAGGTTGCGGGAGAACTGGACGTCTACGATTCCCCGGCGGATGTCATCGTGGAGGTAGGGCTCCGGGACGGCCTTGACGTCGTCCTTGACCGTGTAGACGTAGCCTTCCTTGGGATCCGGAATCCTGGCAATCCCCAGGAACTTCAGGTCGCGCGACAGCGTTGCCTGAGTCACGTCCTTTCCGACCTGCTTCAGGCGCTGCTGCAGCTCCTCCTGGCTGTGGATCCGCTCCTCCCGAAGGATGGAGAGGATGAGTCTGCGTCTCGCCTCTTGACCTGTCAGATGCCCCTCCTCGCCTCATGAAGCTGCTTCGCCTGCATCAACATACACAATACATCATTTTCCGGCTCAGAGCAAAGCGCCTTTTTTCGCTCCGCGCCGGGGGCGGCGGACCTACCGCTGCCGGGTGTGGCCGTCCCCGTGCCTCAGCGCACCACCGCCGCGCCGGTTCCCGCCCGGCCGCTTCCTCTTGTCGTAGAATCTCTTGGCCTTGGCCCGGTTGCCGCAGCCGGCCATGTCGCACCATCGCCGGCTGGCATTACGGCTGGTATCCAGGAACAGCCAGCCGCACTCGGGGTTCCCGCAAATCTTGAGGCGGGCGGGATCGAGAGAGGTCAGCAGATCAGCGGCCTGCCTGGCCAGACGCAGGGGAATATCCTCCAGGGGGTTCTCCCCCCGCTCCAGCTCCAGCGCGTAGCGCCCTCCAGGCGCCGAGCCTCTTCGCAGGACCGCTCGGCTGAGCGCCCGGCGCAGATGGCGGTTGAATGCCTCCAGGTCATCCCGTGCCGGCGGACCTCCACTGGCTGCGGCGCGCAGGAGGCCGAACAGCGCCTCCCGCATCTCGCGGGCCTGGTCCAGCGCAGCGGCGGCGCTCTGGGGGTGTTCGGCCGCGTGGCTGGCCAGCTCGGCGAGGGCTGTGTCCGGAAGGTAGCCGGTCCGGTGGGACCAGGCCAGAAGATCCGTGAAGTCGCCCAGCCAATCGTGGTCCCGCCCGGTGCCCCGCCAGTCCACGGTGTTGGTGAAATCCAGCACCGGGTGCCCGCCGTCCAGATCGAAATGCTCGAACTTTGCGAACCGCTTCCTGAGCTTTTCTGCCAACTCGTCCTCTATAACCATCAAAATCCTATTGACAGGTTATAAGAATGCGCCTACCATATAACCTGTGTACAGTTTAGCGCTGGTTATAGGAGCGGTCAAGGGGGGCATATGTTTGACTGGTATTCCGAGTACCTGCTGAGCAGGATCCGGCAGCGGGACCTGGCCGCCACGGCGGAGCTCCGGCGGCTCATAGCCGAAGGAAACGCGGGGCGGCGGTCCCGCAAGGCCCTGGAGGGGCGGCCGGGCAGGCGCGCCAGCCTGCGCTATCGGCTGGGCTCGGTGCTGATCGTTCTGGGCCGGTCGCTTCAGCGGGCGGCGCCCAGGCTGCCGGAAGCACCCGGCCGCTGAACGCGCTGCCTGGCGGATGGGTTCCGCCGGCCGGCCCCTCCGTTCTTGACCAACCCCGGGGGCCACAGTACCTTCCTTGGTAGATCACGCCCCGCCGGATCGGGCGCCGGCCAGCGGGCCGGGCCGGGGGGAACGAGGGAGCGGCGCAGATGCAGGATGCCATGAGGGACCTGGTGCAGGTGAACGAAAACAAGATCGTTCTTCTGGTGATGGACGGCCTGGGGGGGCTGCCCAGGGAGCGCGGCGGCAAGACCGAGCTGGAAACAGCCAGGACCCCCAACCTGGACGCGCTGGCCAGGGAGTCGGAGTGCGGCCTGCACATGCCCCTGGGCTACGGGATCACCCCGGGCTCGGCTCCCGGTCACCTGGCCCTGTTCGGCTACCAGCCGCTGGACTACCCGATCGGCCGCGGCGTGGTGGCGGCCACCGGGATCGACTTTCCCCTGAAGCCGAAAGACGTGGCGGCCCGCATGAACTTCTGCACCCTGGACGGAGAGGGGAAGGTGGCGGATCGGCGCGCCGGGCGCATCCCTACCGAGAAGTGCGCCGAGCTGGCGGAGGCTCTGAAGGGGGTTTCCATCCCGGGGGTGGAGGTCTTCGTTCGGCCTGTGAAGGACTACCGCGCCGCGGTGGTGTTCCGGGGGGAGGGCCTGTCCGACAAGGTGGCGGACACCGATCCGCAGGAGACAGGTGTGGCGCCGCTCGCGCCCCGGGCGGTCTCGGACGAAGGAAGGAAGATGGCCGAGGTGGCCGCCGAGTTCGTGCGCCAGGCGTGGGGCATCCTGAAAGAGCGGCACCCGGCCAACGGCGTGCTGATGCGGGGCTTCGCCGAGCTGCCGCACATCCCTTCGCTGAAGGAGACCTCCGGGCTCACCGGCGTGGCCCTGGCGGTGTATCCAGACTACAAAGGAGTGAGCAGGCTCCTGGGCATGGATGTCGTGGAGGACCTCAAGGACCTCTCCTCTCAGGGAAAGGCCCTGGCCGGGCAGTGGGCCGGCCACGACTTCTTCTTCGTACACCACAAGTACACGGATTCCCGGGGCGAGGATGGGGATTTCGACGCCAAGGTGGCGGAGATCGAAAAAGTGGACGCTTTCCTTCCCGAGATTCTGAGACTCAAGCCTTCGGTGCTGATCGTGACAGGAGACCACTCCACCCCGGCGGTGATGCGCTCTCACTCCGCCCACCCGGTTCCCTTCCTCATCCACAGCCGGCTGGTCCGCCCGGAGGGGATCACGGAGTTCGGCGAGCGGGCCTGTGCGCGCGGCTTGTGGGGGGTGATTCCGGCCACCCAGCTCATCCGCCTGGCCCTGGGCTACGCGGAGCGGTTGAAGAAGTTCGGTGCCTGAGCCAGGCACCGCCGCCCCCGAGACGGGGTCCGGGCGGGTCAACGACGAGCTCCTGGATCGCTACCTGGCCGGCGGGCCGCCGGTGTTCCTGCTGTACGAACCATCCGAGGTGAGCATCGTATTGGGGGCCGGGCGGAAGGCCGAGCAAGACGTCATCCTGGACAACGCCGAAGCCGACGGCGTTGCGGTGCTGCGCCGCCGGGGCGGCGGCGGCACCGTGGTGTTGAGCCCGGGCCAGGTGGTGCTGGCGCTGGTGACCGAGGTTTCCTCGCCCTTCCGCAACCTGGAGTACGCCCGCACCATCAACGGCTGGTTCCGGCGGGCCCTGGCGCCGTACGGGGGGGCCACGATCGAGGACCGGGGCATTTCGGATCTGGCCATCGGGGAGCGGAAGATCGTCGGCACCACCGTCTACCGCCGGCGCCGGCTGCTGTTCTACCAGGCCAGCCTGCTGGTGGATCCGGATCTGAGCCTCTTCGAGCGCTACCTGCGCTTCCCCTCTCGCGTGCCGGACTACCGCTGCGGCCGGACGCACCTGGAGTTCTGCACCAGCCTGAAGCTCGAGGGCTTCCGCTGCGGTCCAGTGGAAGTGATCGCCGGGCTGCGGAAGCTCGTGGGGGAGGAGCTTCCCTTCCTGACCTGAGCTCCCCGGCCGGGCGGGCGAAGCGGGTCAGCCGGCCTGTTTGCCTCGCCTGAGCGGGACGCCCAGGATCTCCTGCCAGACCACCGACTCCCACCACCGTCCGCCGGCCTGGCCGCCGGAGCTGTGAAGCCGGAGCAGAACCATCTCCAGGGCGGGAAAGGTGTGCGAGGCGGGGACGGGCAGGCCGGCCAGGATCTCCGTGAGCTGCTCCCTTCCTTCGCGTTGGGCCAGGAAGAACCCGCGGTGCGGCGGGAAAGGCGCCTTCAGGCCTTCGGGCGGCGGGGTCAGCCGGCGGCACAGCTCGGCGGCCTGGGCCACCGTCGCGGCGGGCTGGACCTCCCAGTAGAGGCAGTCCTCCAGTGCGCTCAGCCCGCCGGTGCTGAGCAGCGGGGCCGGAAGCCTCCCGGGGAGCCGGTGCCGCGGCGGGTATGCGGCGGCGCCGGGCAGGAACAGCAGGGGCAGGGTCTCCGGCAAGGCCAGGGCGGACACCAGACCCCACTCCTGGAACAGCCGCAGCCGCAGCTCCCGAACCGATTTTTCCACGTTGGTGGGCACCGAGAGGGCCCACAGCAGGAGATGCATCTCAGCGCTCCGGGGCGGAGCGGGGTGGGGGCGGCTGCGGTGCCGGGTCGGAGGCGCGGTGTGCGCCTGCCGGCGGGTGCGCGCGGCTGCGTTGCCGCGAGCCGGCGGCTCGCCGTGCCTCCCGCGCATGCGGGACGGCGGTCCGGCTTCCCGAACCGCGTCCATTTCCGGAGCGGGCCGCTCTCTGCAGGTGGACCCTGAAGGTGCTCCCCCGTCCTTCGCGGCGCTCCACCCGGATCGTGCCACCCAACTGCTCCAGCGCGACCTTCACGGTGGCCAGCCTCATGACGGCGTCCGCTTCGGTCACGGTGCAGGTGTTGCCGGCTCCGATTCTCATGCCCGCCACCTCCACCACCACCTCCGCCGGCTTCGTGAACAGGGCCAGGGTGACGCAACCGCCGGCGGGAGCGTGCTTGATGGCGTTGGAGAGGAGGTTGCCCATCACGGTCTGGAGAGGCCCGCGGCGTGCCAGGATGGCCGGCGCCTCCAGGGGGCAGCTCACCTCCAGCCGCAGCCCTTTCTCCTCGGCGGCGGCCTGGTAGAACCCGGCGTTCGCGCTCAGAAGGGCGCAGAGGTCGACCGGCTCCGGCCGCTCGCAGCGCCGCAGCCGGTCCAGGTTCGACGCCGCCAGCACGCCCAGCAGCACGGTGAAGCCGGCGCAGGCGGCTGCGGCCGCCGCCAGCAGGGGCCAGGCCCGGGGGGCGTAGCTCCCGACGAACACCGCCACCGTCAGCGAGGCGGCCCACACGGGAAGCAGGGGCAGCCACAGCCTTTGTCTGATGCGGGAGCTCTTCGGGATGCTCATGGCCTCAATTCTGGATCTCTTGTCAATCAAAGTGTTTATGGTAAGATGAGACGGGTCCTGTGTAAACACAAGGAGGAGTCGTTGCAGAGAAAAGTACAGCGACTGTCCGAGGAGCTGACCGAGCTGATCCGCCAGTGGCTGGGGGTCACGGCCATCGTGCTGGGCGAGGCTGCGGAAATCGAGACTCTGGACCCCTATTTCAGCATCACCCTGGACGTCTACTTTACCGGCAACCTCCCGCCCGCCAACGATCGCAGGAGCCGCTTCGGCAACCCCACGGCATTCGAGGCGGCGCCGGTCTTCCCCGAGGACAGGTTTCTGCGCGAGGACCTGCCCGTGCGCATCCGCTACCACGAGACCGGCCGCTTCGAGCTCATCCTGAAGCGGATCAAGGAGGGCAGCTGGGTCTCTCATGCATCCGGCACCCGGCCCCTCTACAGGCTGGCTCACGGCCAGGTGCTGGTTCAGACGACCCCCTGGCTGGATACCATCAAGAAGCAGCTGCAGGCGCTTCCCGAGCGGTTCTGGACCCAGGTGCAGCAGAGCGGTCGCAGCAACATCGGCTACTACCTCAACGACCTGCGCGCCGCCGTCCACCGGGGTGACGCCCTGTTCTACACCCTCTCCCTGGCCGCCTTCCTCCGCGAAGTGTGCAGCTTCCTGTTTGCCTTCAACCGCGTTTTCGAGCCCTCCGGCCGGATGCTGTTCGAGCGGGTGCGCGCCCTGCCCCAACTTCCCGACGGCTTCCACGGCCGCTTCGAGAGCCTGTTGCGGGATGACCCGGAGCTGCCGCCGGAGCGTAAGGGAGAGATCGCCGGACTGCTGGGTCGCAGCCTCATTGCCATGGCATGAAACTGGCTCTGCGGCTGGCTCTCCTCTTGGTCGCGGCCGCGCTGGCGGCGGGCTGCAGCCCCCCGGGGCCGGCTTTCACCGTCCCCGGCGGCGATGAGGTGCGGCTCAGGATCGATTCGACCGGCCGCTACCTCCTGAGGCGGCCGCTGACCGTTCCCCGGGGGATGAGCCTCTACCTCCAGTATCGGGGGAATGGAGGAGTGGCGGTGCCGCTTCCGGCGCCAGCCCGGTCCGGGGCGGCGGCGCCGGCGCGTCCGCCGCCCTCTGCGCTGCCCCCAGCGGGTGACGGGACCCTGAAGGTACAGCTTCCCGTGGCGGCGGGCACCCGCCTTGCCGGGCTGTGGGTGAATTCCTCCGGGACGGTGGCCGTGGAGGGGGCCGGGCTGGAGCCGACCTTCCGCGGGATGCGCCGTGAGGGCGTTCTCACCGAGCTGGGCAGGGGGGTCTCCTATCTCACCGTGCAGGGAGCCGAGACGCAGCTGGGGCTGCGGGAGGAGCTCTATCCGGAAGGACAGGTGAGCTGGGAGCTCGCCCTTCACCTGCACCTCTACACGCCCTTCTCCCGGCAAGGGTTCCGCACCTCCGGCGCTGCAGCGGAGGGTCCACCGGCGCTGCCGGAGCAGCCGGCCACGGTCTTCCTCACCGTCTCGGCCGGGAGCCGCCAGATGAGGTTGTCGGTGCGCCGGCTGGCGGGCGACACCACCGTGCATCTGCCGGCAGGACTGCTGGGATTCCGCCCGCAGGCGCTGACCGTGCAGCCGGCGCCGGACCAACGAGCCCGGCTGAGCTCTGCGGAGCTGCTGCCGGTGCCCGCGAACCGCTGGTCGCCGCTGGCCGCAGACCCGGGAGCGGTGCTGGCCTACGATCGAAGCCTCTGGCGGCGGCCCGACTTCGAGCTGTTCGCCTGGAGCCGCTACCCCCAGGTGCTGATCCTGGACACCGCCGACTACCGGGTCCAGGCGCGCCTGTTCAAGCGCCTGGCGTTCTTCGTGGAAAAGGCGGGCTTCCGCGGCCGGCTGCTGGAAGACCGGGAGCTCGACGACCGCCACGGCTACAACGCACACGACTACCACGCGGAGGATCTGGCCCGTTTCTATCAGAAGGCCGCCGACCAGCGCTTCCCCCTCAACGCCGAGGAGGAGATGCTGCGGGAGCTGTTGCTGGCCAACGGGGTGCTCCGCCGGCAGGGGGAGAGGATCGCCCCCGGAGCCGGGGCAGTGCTGTCCGTCTCCCGCAGCTCCTCCCCCGAGCTGCGGAGGCTGCTGCTCACCCACGAGGTCTTTCACGGCCTGTTCTTTGCCGAGCCGGCCTACCGTGAAGCATGCATGCGGGCCTGGGAGCGCCTGGATGAGCCCACCCGGGCGTACCTGCTGCTGATGTTCCGCTGGGTCGGCTACGACCTGACCGATCCCTACCTCATGGCAAACGAGCTCCAGGCCTACCTCTTCCAGCAGGATCGCCGCGGAGTGGAGTACTACTTCGGCACGCTCATGGCTTCGCGGCTGGCCCGCAGCTTTCCCGGGGAACGGCCCGCTCTAGAGCGGTTCATCGCCGCCGATCCGCACCGCTTCCGGCGGCTGTACGACAGCCTGGAGGCGGATCTGAGGGAAACCGCGGGGATGGTGGGCGGCCATGCCGCGGAGCTGGACATACTTGATAAGACCAGTCATAATTAAAGACCCGGCCGGGAGCGTGGTTCGCGGGGCCCGCGGCGGTGGGGG
>CAZBDU010000108.1:0-17783 GCA_964490725.1 uncultured Spirochaetaceae bacterium
GTCCGAAGGGGTCGCGGCGGTGGGGGGCTCGCGGCCGCAGGCTGCCTGTGCCGCGGCTGCGGCCGCCGCCGGTGCCGGGCGGCGCGGGGCGCAGGGGTATCTTGTGTTTGCTAGGAGAGGCCCGGGAGGATTACCTTATTCATTGCCCGCAGAGGCTCCGATTCGAGCGTGCCCCGCCGAGGGGATGGGGCCGGCCGGCCCTGCCGAAGGGGAGCACGGGCGTTAGGGACACAGGGAGGGGACATGAAGGTTGCTCGTCGTTTCACACGGGCCGGTAAGAGCCCGTACGAGGGGCTCTCGTTCGAGAGCCGTACCTCCGAGATCAGGAACCCCGACGGAACCGTGATATTCCGGCAGGAAGGGGTGATGGTGCCGTCGGGCTGGTCCCAGATCGCCACCGACATCCTGGCGCAGAAGTACTTTCGCAAGACCGGCGTTCCCGCCGAGGGCGGGAAGACCGAGGGAGAGCGCGATGCCAGGCAGGTCTTCCACCGCCTTGCCCTGACCTGGATGGACTGGGGCCGGCGCTACGGGTACTTCGACGGGGAGGAGGACGCCCAGGCCTTTTACGACGAGCTGTGCGCCATGCTGGCGCGCCAGATGGCCGCCCCCAACTCCCCGCAATGGTTCAACACCGGCCTCTACGCCGCCTACGGGATTCGCGGTCCGGCGCAGGGCCACTTCTACGTGGACCCCGAGAGCGGACGGCTGAAGAAGGCCGCCAGCGCCTACGAGCGGCCGCAGCCGCATGCCTGTTTCATCCTGTCCGTCCAGGACGACCTGGTGAACCCGGGCGGGATCATGGACCTGGTCACCAGCGAAGCGCGGCTGTTCAAGTACGGCTCGGGCACCGGAACGAACTACTCGCGCCTCAGGGCCCGCCAGGAGCCGCTGAGCGGGGGCGGGGTCTCCTCGGGGCTGCTGTCCTTCCTGAAGGTGGGGGACCGCTCGGCTTCGGCGATCAAGAGCGGCGGCACCACGCGCCGGGCCGCGCGGATGGTGACGTTGGACGCCGACCATCCCGACATCCGCGACTACATCGACTGGAAGGTGGGGGAGGAGCAGAAGGTGGCCTCCATGGTGGTGGGCAGCCGCATCCTGCGCCGGCACACCCGCTCTCTGGAGGAGGCCGTCACCGGGGGGAGCGCCGGGGAGGAGCCCAAGGAAGGGACCACCTGGGCGGACGGCAACGGCTCTCCCGGCGGCAACGGCGCACGTGTGGCCGCCGACCGGCTGGACCCCGAGCGCAACACGGCGCTGCGCCAGGCCATCGTGGAGGCACTGCGGGAGGAGATCCCTCCCGCCTACCTCTACAAGACCCTTCAGCTCCTGGCTCAGGGAGCGCGCGGTCTGGAGGTGCGGGACTACGACGTGGACTGGGACTCGGAGGCCTACTTCACGGTGAGCGGACAGTCTTCGAACAACTCGGTGCGCCTCACCTCGGAGTTCATGCGGCTGGTGATCGAGGACGGGGAGTGGACGCTCACCGGGCGGATGGACACCTCCCTGAAGATCAGCCTCCCTGCCCGGGAGCTCTGGGACCGCATCGCCCGGGCTGCCTGGAGCTGCGCCGACCCGGGTGTGCAATTTCACTCCACCATCAACGAGTGGCATACCTGTCCGGCGGACGGGGAGATCCGCGCCTCCAACCCCTGCTCCGAATACATGTTCCTGGACGATACGGCCTGCAATCTGGCCTCTCTCAACCTGATGCGCTTTTACGACGCGGAGTCCGGGGCCTTCCGGGTGGAGGATCTGCTTCACGCCGTGCGGCTGTGGACCATGGTGCTGGAGATCAGCGTGCTGATGGCGCAGTACCCCACCGCCACGGTCGCCCAGCGCAGCCACGACTACCGGACCCTGGGGCTGGGATACGCCAACCTGGGGTCGCTGCTGATGGTGATGGGGGTGCCCTACGACAGCGACCGGGGGCGCAGCATCGCCGCCGGGCTCTCGGCCATTCTCACCGGGGAGTGCTACCGCACCTCGGCGGAGATGGCCGCCCGGCTGGGTCCCTTCCCGCGCTTCCAGGCTAATCGGGAGGAAATGCTGAAGGTCATCCGCAACCACCGCCGGGCGGCCCACGGGGCCGGCCCGGAGGAGTACGAGGGGCTGTCGGTGCTTCCCGAGCCATGGCGGGCGGAGCTGTGCCCGCCGGAGATCGTGGAGGCCGCCCGGGCGGCCTGGGACGAGGCGCTCAGGCTGGGGGAGCGCCACGGCTTCCGCAACGCCCAGGCCACCGCCATCGCCCCCACCGGGACGATCGGCCTGGTGATGGACTGCGACACCACCGGCGTGGAGCCGGATTTCGCCCCGGTGAAGTTCAAGAAGCTGGCCGGGGGAGGCTACTTCAAGATCATCAACGCCTCGATTCCCCCGGCTCTGAGGCGCCTGGGCTACCAGGAGGGGCAGATCGAGGAGATCACCGCCTACGCCTGCGGCCGGCGCACCCTGAAGGGCTCCCCGGCGATCGGCTGGGAGGAGCTCCAGGAGAAGGGCTTGGACCGGGAGGATCTTCGGCGGGTGGAGCAGGCGCTGGGCGACGCCTTCTCCCTCCACGAGGCCTTTGCGCCGGCGGTGCTCTTCCAGGAGACTCTGGAGAGGCTGGGCATCTCGCCGCAGCAGTCCGGCAGGCCGGATTTCCGCCTCCTGGTGGCCCTGGGCTTCACGAACCAGGAGATCGAGAGCGCCCAGCGCTATGCCTGCGGCGCCATGACCCTGGAGGCGGCGCCTCACCTGCAGGCGGAACACTACCCCGTGTTCGACACCGCCAACAGAACCGGAAGCGGCACGCGCTACATCCGCTTCCAGGCGCACATCGAGATGATGGCGGCCGTGCAGCCCTTCATCTCGGGGGCGATCTCCAAGACCATCAACATGCCCAGCACCGCCACCATCGAAGAGGTCAAGGACGCCTACTTCATCTCCTGGAAGAAGATGCTGAAGGCGATCGCACTCTACCGCGACGGCTCCAAGCTGAGCCAGCCGCTTTCCTCCCTGTCTGCGGAGGGGGACGAGCTGGCGGAGCGGGTGATGCGCCTGAAGCGAGAGGCGGAACGGGAGCCCCGGCGGGGGCCCGCTCCGGCCGCGGCCGCCCGGCCCGCTCCTTCCGCCCCGGCCGGAGAGCGCGCTCGACAGCGGCGCAGGCTTCCCAGCCGCCGCAGCGGCTATACCCAGAAGGCCAAGATCGGCGGCCACAGCCTCTTCCTGCGCACCGGCGAGTACCCGGAGGGCGCCCTGGGGGAGATCTTTCTGGACATGCACCGCGAGGGTGCGGCGTTCCGATCGCTGCTCAACAGCTTCGCCATCGCCGTCTCCCTGGGCCTTCAGTACGGGGTGCCGCTGGAGGAGTTTGTGGACGCCTTCGTGTTCACCCGTTTCGAACCCAACGGGATCGTCCAGGGCCACGACAATATCAAGATGACCACCTCGGTGCTGGACTTCATCTTCCGCGACCTGGCCCTCTCCTACCTGAGACGGACCGATCTGGTGCAGGTGAAGCCGGATGATCTGATCGCCACACAGACGAACGACTACCGGGAGAGCGAAGAGGAGGCGCCGGGCGCAGGCGAGGCGGCGCCGGAGGCGCAGCCGGCAACGGTGGCGGCCCGCAGCCGCGGCTTCGAGGGGGACCCCTGCGAGGTGTGCGGTCACTTCACCCTGGTGCGCAACGGTACCTGTCTGAAGTGCATGACCTGCGGCACCACCACGGGCTGCTCCTGAGAGGACCGTGCCGGCCCGCCTCACGCCGCGCAGGCGGGGCCGCAGGCGGCTCGACCGCGACCGCCTCAGGTCCCGCAGGCAGGCGCGAGCCCTTTCAGGCGCCGAAGACCTCGATGTCCTGCAGCGAATGGAAGGGAGACAGCTCCCGCAGGTGGCTGACGATGGCCGGCATCCGCTCCAGCACGTAGTCGATCTCTTCCTCGGTGTTGTAGACGCTCAAGGACAGCCGCAGCGATCCGTGGATGCTGGTGAAGGGAACCCCCATGGCGCGCAGCACGTGCGAGGGCTGCAGGCTACCGGAGGCGCAGGCGCTGCCCGTTGAGGCGCAGATTCCGTGCTTGTCCAGCGCCAGCAGCAGCGCCTCCCCCTCGATGAAGTGGATGCCGATGTTGGTGGTGTTGGGAACGCGGTGCTCCGTGTCGCCGTTGACCTCGGTGTGGTCCACGCTCTCCAGGACGCCCCGTTCCAGCCTGTCGCGCAGCGCCCGGACGCGCCCGGCCTCCTCGGTAAGCCGCTGCCCGGCGAGCTCAGCGGCCTTTCCCATGCCCACGATGGAGGCCACGTTCTCGGTGCCGCCGCGGCGGCTGCGCTCCTGGTGGCCGCCGATGATGAACGGCCGGATCTTCAGGCCCCGGCGGACGAACAGCCCTCCCACCCCCTTGGGTGCGTGAAACTTGTGCCCCGAGAAGGACAGCAGGTCCACCGGGAGCTCGGCCAGGTCCACCGGGATCTTGCCCACAGCCTGGACGGCGTCGGTATGGAAGAAGATGCCCCGCTCCCGGGCCAGCTCGCCGATCTCGCGCACTGGATAGATCACGCCGGTTTCGTTGTTGGCGAAGATGCAGGAGATCATCAGGGTGTCCGGCTCGATGGCCTCCCGCAGCTCCGCCAGGTCGATGTTGCCCTTGCTGTCCACGCCGATCTCGGTGACCCTCAAGCCCTTCTTGCGCAGGTACGGCACCTGGTTCTTGATGGCGGGGTGCTCCACCTTCGTGGTGATGATGTGACCGCGCTCGGGGTAGGCGTCCACCAGCCCGCGGATGGCGAAGTTGTCGCTCTCCGAGCCGCAGGAGGTGAAGACGATCTCGTAGGGCTGGCAGCTCAGCAGCTCCGCCACACGCTCCCGGGCCCTGTCCATGTCCTTCTGCAGCCTGCCGCCGAAGGTGTACATGCTGGAGGCGTTGCCGTAGCGGTCCTGCAGGAAGGGCAGCATCTCCTCCAGGACCTCCGGAGCCACCCGGGTGGTGGCGTTGTTGTCCAGGTAGACGATCCTACTGGATGCCATCTTCCACCGCCTCCAGGGTGGGATCCACCAGCTCCTTGAGCTTCTCGTCCACCAGCCCCCGGATGGTCAGGTCCGAGGCGTGGCAGCCCTGGCACATCCCCATCAGACGCACCACGACCCGGTTGTCCACCAGGTCCACCAGCTCGATGTCCCCGCCGTCGCGTTTGAGGATGGGCCGGATCTCCTCCTCGAAGACCGCCTCGATCTTCTTGATCTTCTGCACCGTGGTCATCCTGCCGCCCAGGGAGCGCCTCTCCCCCTCCTCGCGCCACAGCTCGTCCAGAATCTCCTCCACGCGGTAGATGCACCCTCCGCAGCCGCCGCCGGCCTTGGTGTAGTTGGTGACCTCCTCGGTGGTGTGGAGGTTGTTGGCCAGGGCCACGCGCCTGATCTTGGCGTCGGTGACCCCGAAGCACTTGCAAATGATCTCGCCTTCGTCCTCCTCCTGCTGGTGAGCCCTTTTCAAACCCTTGTAGTCGGCGATGGCCGCCTCCAGCGCCTCCTGGCCCATCACCGAGCAGTGCATCTTCTCCTTGGGCAGCCCGCCGAGAAACTGCGCGATATCGCGGTTGGTGATCCTGGCCGCCTCCTCCAGACTCTTGCCAATGATCATGTCCGTGAGAGCCGAGGCCGAAGCGATGGCGCTCCCGCAGCCGAAGGTCTTGAACTTGGCGTCGGCGATCCTGCCGTCCTCGATCTTCAGGCTCAGCTTCAGCGCATCGCCGCAGACGATGGAGCCTACCTCTCCCACCGCATCGGCGCCTTCGATCTCTCCGACGTTGTGCGGATTCTCGTAGTGCTCCATCACCTTCTTGCTGTATTCCCACATGACCGACCTCGAGGCCAAAGATTTGTGCTACTATGTGTCATTGATAGAGTACTACGCGCTCAGCGCTTGGTAAAGATGGAGCCGAGTCCTTTGCCGGCACTCTAGGGGCGGGCGGTGATGCCTGCCTCCGGCCTGAGCCGCGCCCGGCCGAGCATGAACGTGGAGACCAGCATGTCGTTGGGATCGTAGGCGGTCTCGGTGTTGAAGGGATCCACCACGCGCCTGCCGTCCACGATGAACACGTAGTAGTGCCTGCCCGGTGGCAGGCGCAGCGTGATCGCGAACAGCCCCGGGGAGCTCTCCTGGAGCGGGTCCCAGTAGGGGTCCCAGTGGTTGAAGTCCCCCGCCAGGCTCACCGCGCTTCCCGGCACGGTGCGCAGACGGAGGGTGACCGCGCCGTCGGGCTCCAGGCGCGGGTTCTTGATGGGCGGCGCCGGCAGCGAATCGATTCGCACCACCGAGAAGACCGTCCCGGTGCGGTCGGTGCGGCTTTCCGGGTTGTAGGGATCGGGCATCCACAGCCCGTCCACGGCGATCCGGTACTGGAGCTCGGCGTACCCCTGAGGCGCGTCGAGAAGCAGCACGAACACCCCGTTCTGGTTGCGCAGGTAGGGGTGGAACACCCGGTAGTCCTCGTGGGAGAAGCGGGCCCCCACCAGCCGCACCGGCTCCCCCCCCTGAGGAGAGTAGGAGAACAGGATGGTCCTGCCCAGGAACTGCGGCGCGGCGCCCTCCCGCAGGCCGGTGACCCGGATATCCGTGAGCAGCGAGTTCAGCGCATGAGCCGGACTGAGGGCCAGCACCGAGAGGCAAACGGCGGCGGCGATCCGGCGTTTAAGCTCCTGCATAGTTCTGCTATACTTGTGACACTAGTCTATGATTCGACACAAGGAGTCAAGGTCTTGAGGGGCCATCTCAACCTGCACGGCGCCCGGACCGACATTGTGTGTAGATAGAAGAAGCCATGCCCACCCTTCAGGAAATCGAGCGGTTCAAAGACGTTCTCAATTCTCTGGGCTCCGAACGTGAGATCCTGGCCGAGCGCGGAGAGGAGATCGAGGATGTGCCTCCTCCGCAGGAAGGGCTCCCTGAGGGCCTCAGCGAGCTGCTGGAGCCCGGCGAGGGCCCGGAGGAAGACGTCTTTCTGGAGGCCGAGGTGCCGCCGTCCGGAGGTGAGGGGATCGGCCCCGAGGAGCTGGTGGAGGGCGAGGGGCCGCCGGACCTCGATCAGCTCCCTCCCGAGTGGCCGGCCGAAGAGGCCGGGCCGCCGGAGGAAGAGCCGGAAGGCGCCGGGATGCCGGAAGAGGCGCCCTTCCCGGCGGAGCCCGAAGCCGGCTGGGCCGGCGAGGGGGAGGAGAGCCTCCCGGAGGACCTGGCGGCGCTGCTGGGCACCGAAGAGGGCCGCGGCGAGGCTGCCGAAGCCGCCGAAGCCGGCGGGCCGGAGGCCGAGGAGTTCGCCGAGGGGTTCGAGCTTCCGGAGGACTTCGAGGTCCTGGAGGAGCCGGGGGCGGCTGCACCGGCGGGAGAGGAACTGCCCGCTGAGGAGGAAGCGCCGGCCCAGGAGGAGCCTGCGGGGCAGGAGGAGCCCTTCGGCGAGGAGGATCTTGCCGCCCTCTTTGGCGAGCAGGCCGAGGCCGGCGAGGAGGCGGCCGGGGCACCCACCGGGGAGTTCGAGGCGGAGCTTCCCGAGGGGTTCGAGCTTCCGGAGGGCTTCGAGCTCCCCGGCGGGGAGATGGAGCAGAAGCAGCCTGCGGAGGAGGAAGCTCTCGAGCTTCCGGAAGAGCTCGCCTTCCCTGGAGAGGAGGAGGTACCAGAGGAGGCGCCGGAGCCCGCGCCGGAGCAGGTCGAGGAACGGATCCCGGAGGGGGTCCAGGCTCCGCCGGGAGAGCAGGAGGTTGGAGAGCCCGCCGGGGAGCTGCCCGAAGAGCTGGGCGAAGAGGAGCTCGCGGCGCTTCTGGGCGAGGAGGCCGCCCCGGAGGAGGCGGCCCCGGAGGAGGCGCCGGCTAGAGGGGAGGCTCCCGGCGGGGAAGAGGAAGCCTTCGAGCTTCCCGAGGAGTTCGCCCTCCCCGAAGAGGAGCCGCAAGCCGCGGGGCCGGAGGAGCCTGCGGGGGAAGAGGCGCCGTTCGGCGAGGAGGAGCTTGCCGGCCTGCTCGGCCAGGAGGGCGCCGCAGAGCCTTCGCCGGAGCTCCCCGCTGCGGAGCTCCCCGCCGGGAAGCCGCCGCCCGAGGAGTTCGAGGTGCCGGAGTTCCCGGAGGAGGAGGCCGGGTTCGGCGCAGAGGCCCCCGGGGCCGGGGAGGAGGAGGTTCCCTTCGGCGAGGAGGAGTTCCAGCTGCCCGAGGAGTTCGAGTTCCCAGAGGCCGGGGAAGAGGCGGTCGAGGCTCCGGAGGCGGGAGCGGAAGGGGAAGCCGCGTTCGCCGGCTTCCCGGAGGAGGAGGCCGCTGCGGCGCGCTTCGAGGAGGGCCCGGCACCGGGCGAGGAGGCGCCGGAGGAGGTCGGGGCGGAGGCGCCGGAAGCGGAGCTGAAGTTCGACGAGTTCTCCCTGGAGGGGCTGGGGGACGAGTTCGAGCTGGGTGAGGAGGAGCGCCAGGAGCTGGCGGAGGCTTCCCTGGAGGAGGAGGCACCGCCGCCGGCTGTGGAGGCCGCCCCGCCGGAGGAGATCGAGGCGGTCGAGGAGGAGTTCGTTCTCTCGGACCGGCAGTTCCTGACCCTGCAGCGGACCCTGGAGCGGCTGCCCCGCAACCTCAAGGTGGCCATCGAGGAGCTGATCGGCGAGCGCGGTCTGGCCGGGGAGAACCTCCGCAGCCTCACGGGGCTGCTGGTCCAGGGGGCCGCCCCATCGGCGATTGCCGCCGAGGTGTCCCGTATCACCGGCAGGCGCATCCAGATCCCCAGGGCCTTCGAGAGGCTCACCGGCCTGGCCTTCGAGGAGGAGCGCCGCACCTTCGCCTACGCCTTCCGGCAGAACGTCCTGCCCATCGTGCGGGTGGCTTTCTTGAGCCTGGCGGTGGCGGGGCTGCTGGCCTTCCTGGGCTACCGCTTCGTCTACCGCCCGATTTCCGCGCTCTCCCTCTACCGCAGCGGATACGAGCAGCTGACCAAGGACCGTTTTCCCCTGGCCAACCGGCAGTTCGACCGCGCCGTGGGGATCTGGGCCGTGAAAGGGTGGTTCTACCGCTACGCCGAGGGCTTCACCGCCAGGCGGCAGTACCGCCTGGCCGAGGAGAAGTACGAGCAGCTCCTGGCCCGCTACCCCGTCGACCGCAAGGGAGAGCTGGACCTGGCCAGCCTGGAGAGCCGCTATCTGGCCAACTACGAGCGGGCCGACCAGGTGCTGGACGGAGTGCTGAAGCGCGACGTGCGCGACTACGGTGCCCTCCTGGCCAGGGGGGACAACTACCTGCGCTGGGCGCGCTCTGAGAAGGGGGGGGAGCAGACCGCGCGGCTGTACGAGCAGGCCCGCTTCACCTTCGCCACGATCCTGGACTACTACGGCCAGCGGGCGGCGGCCCTGCTGGGCATGATGGAGTACTTCGTCGGCACCGGCAAGCTGCAGCAGACCATCGAGCTGGAGGAGGCGCTGGAGCGGGTCAAGCCGCTGCAGGTGGACCCGGCGCGGCTGGCCCGCGCCTACGCCGACCTGGGGGCCTACTGGCTGGATGAGAAGAGGAACGAGCCTGCCTTCGACGTGCTGATGGAGGCGGCCCGGGCCAAGGAGGACCTCCCCAAGATCCACTACAACCTGGCGCGCTTCTTCCAGCGGGCGGGAGACCCGGGACAGGAGAAGGTGGCGCTGGACAAGGCCAGGGGCTATCTGAAGGCCGCCGCGCCGCTGGACCGGGAGCAGCAGCGCATGCGCATCGACGTCTTCAACCGCCTGGGCAGGTGGTACTGGCAGCAGGGACGCACCCTGGACGCGGAGCAGAGCTACGTCGAGGCGATCACTCTGATCGAGCAGGCCCAGGACCAGCAGGTGTTCGGCCGCGAGGAGCTCTTCGGCCGCGTCTACGCCAACCTGGGGGACATCTACTACTACGTGGACCGCGACCTGGAGGCGGCGCTGGCATACTACCAGAAGGCGGAGCGGAACCTCTACCACACCCAGGAGCTGGACTACCGGATCGGCTACATCGACTACCTTCAGGATCGTTACGACCAGGCGATGCTACGCTTCGCCGAGGTTCAGGACACCTACCCCACCAACCAGAACGCCCTCTACGCCCTGGCGAACACCCTCTACTACCGCTCCGACTACGCCGCGGCGCAGGGCTACTACCTGCACCTCCTGGATCTCCTGGAGACGCGTAAGAACCGCATCACCTTCCTGCGCATCGAGGACAACCCGGAGCACCGGGCTCTGGTGGAGTTCATCATGAAGGCGTACAACAACCTGGGAGTGACCCTGGAGAGGCTCTCCCAGCGCACCGCGGACCCGGAAAAGGAGTCCAAGGCGCTGGTGAACATGACCTTCTCGGCGGAGTATTTCGACGCCCTCACCCGCGAGCCGGAGACCCTGACCCGCGGGGAGAGCCGGAACCTGGCTTTCCTGAACCAGCGGGCCGTCATGATGCCCGGTGCGGACCCGGGCTTCCAGCTGGAAATCTACAACAGGCTTCCGGAGGATCTGGAAGCCAGCCGCTTCTAACGGCTGCGGCAGCAGCTGGAGTTTTGGCAACCTCCTGTTTGGAAACGCCCTTCTTTCCTTCCTCCTGGCCAGTCACTTCTCACTGCTTTTTCGGAACCCCTGGACGGCTCAGCCGTACCATCTCTTCGGCGAGCTAGCGTAGCGGACAGGCCGTTTGTAGCGTCTCGATCGTGGCTCAGGCTTCCACCATCCAGCCGTAGCGGTCCTCGACGGCTCCGTACTGGATGCCCTTCAGGGTGCGCAGCATCTCGGCGGTGAGCGTGCCCATGCTGCCGTCCCCGAAGATCGCCTCCTTTCCTTCATGGGTGATGGAGGCGATGTGGGTCACCCCGGCGGCGGTGCCGGTGGCGAAGACCTCCTTCGCCTCGGAGAACACCTCCTCCACCGAGATGCGGCGCTCCTCCACAGTGAGGCCCCGGTGGCGGGCCAGCTGGATCACCGAGGCGCGGGTGATGCCGGGAAGGATGGTGTCCTCCAGCGAAGGGGTGACCAGGGTGGAGCTCTTCAGCAGGAAGAACAGGTTGCAGGAGGAGCCTTCCTCGAAGTACCTCTGCTCCTTCGCGTCCAGAAACATCGCCTCCATGAAGCCCCCCCTCTCGGCCTCCTTCTTGGCCAGGGCGCTGGTGACGTAGTTCGACGCGCTCTTGATCCAACCGGTGCCGCCGTGGTTGGCGCGGACCCGGGTGGTGGTGGTGGCCTTGTTGCTGCCCGGCTTGAAGTAGGAGCCCACCGGCGTGGTGATGATCACCACCCAGGGGTGGCTGCTGAGGTTGACGCCGATGCCGGGCTCCGCGTAGGTGAAGGGGCGGACGTACACCGAGTGGGCGCTGACGAAGGTGTCCTTCTCCCACTGCGGGTCGTAGGCCGGCGCGAAGCCCAGGGACTGGTTGCGGCGCACCACCTCACGGATCGAGCGCAGGAAGGTGTCCTCCGGGAAGAGCGGCATCATCAGCCCGCGCATGGAGGCGGCCATTCGGCGGGCGTTGCCGTCAGGACGGAAGAACTTGAGCCGTCCGTCCCTCTGCGGGAAGGCCTTCAGCCCCTCGAAACAGCCCAGGCCGTACTGGGTCGTGTAGTTGACCAGGGGAAGCTCGGGGAAGATGTTGCGCCTGGCCAGGAGCTCCCGGCGCTCTTCCTCGTCAAGCGCCGCCTCCTCCTCGGGGCTGCGGTGCTCCTTTTCGATGTACCGCTCGGTCCAGGTGCCCTCCTCGGTGTGCCGGGCCAGATACACCCACGGATAGATCTCGAGCGTGAATCCCTTGGCCATAGTGACCGTTCCTCCGGTGTCTGTAGTGTGCTTCATACTACCTCCGGCCGCCGCGGGGGTCAAGCCGCTGCGCACGGGCGCACGCGCGGAAGCGAGCGCGGCGCCGCAGCGACCGGGCGCCGCGGGGGCAGGAGCCAAAAAAATACCCCAGGTTTGCCGGCGGTGGGTCGATCATAGGAACAGGATGAACAACACCCGCGACCATATCATCTTCTTCATCGCCCAGAAGATGTACTACCTGGAGCGGATCGGGCACACCGAGGCCTACAACCGGCTGATCGACCACTTCGAGCAGATCAACCTGGACAGGCTGCTGACCTACCTGACCCGCTACTATGCGGTGGACATCTCGCGGGAGCTGGACGACTTCTTCCTGGAGGAAGGAGAGCTGGTGTTCATCAGCCGCCGGGGCGATTTCCGCTTCAAGCACGTCTACCGGGACGACCGGCTGTGGCTGGTGGGCATCGAGGAGCTGAGCTGAGCCGGCCCGCCGCACCCTTTGCGCCGCCCGTCCATCGCTGATATACAATACAGGAACAAGAGCAGACCAGCGCTACCGGCCTCGCGTCCTGCTCAAAGGGGAGCCCCTGCCGGTGCAGGCAGCGGCCGGTCTCGCGGAGGGAGCAGACGGTGATCGAGCACGTGGCGATCCTGGCCGGCGGATCCGGCACCCGGCTGTGGCCGGCATCCCGCGCCCGGCGGCCCAAGCAGCTTCTGGATCTCGGCGGCGGAGAGAGCCTGTTCGCCGCCACCCTGCGGCGGGCCCTGGCCCTCCAGGCGCCGGGCTGGATCCTGGTGGTGACGCACCGGGAGCAGGTGGCGGCCATGGAAGCCGCCTGCCGCCAGGCGGCCTCCCCGGGGGTGCCCGGGCGGGGAATCCTGGTGGTCCCCGAGCCCCAGGGGCGCAACACCGCCCCCGCCATTGCCCTGGCCTGCCTGCTCCTGGAGGGCTCCGGCGCCGCCGGCGATAGGCTCCTGGCGCTTCCGGCGGACCATCGGATCGAGCCGGCGGCCGCCTTCTGCCGGGACACGGAGCGGGCTGCGGCTCTGGCCGCCGGGGGGCACCTGGTCACCTACGGGATCCCGCCGGCGCGTGCGGAGACCGGCTACGGGTACATCGAGGCTGGAGAGAGCCTTGAGGAGGGGCTGCGGGTGGTCAGGTTCACCGAGAAGCCGGACCGCAGGACCGCCGAAGAGTTCCTGCGCGGGGGCCGGCACTACTGGAACTCCGGGATGTTCGCCTTCCGCGTGGACGTGTTTCTCCGCGAGCTGGGCGAGCACGCCCCGCAGGTGGCCGCTGCCCTGGCTACCCTGCGCCGGAAGGCGCGCCTGCCGGAAGCGGCGAAGCAGGGCGAAGCTCCCGTGGCGGTGCTGGCGGCGCCTCCCGGGCTGGAGCGGGCCTACGCGCAGGTCCCCGGGATCTCGGTGGACTACGCGGTCATGGAGCACAGCCGGCGGGCGGCCGTGGTGCCGGCCACCTTTTCCTGGAGCGACGTGGGAAGCTGGGACGAGGTGGCCGCCCTGTACGCAGAGGGCTCGGGGAGGGTGATCGCGGTGCAGGCGCAGGGCAACTTCGTGCACACCGACGTGCCGGTGGCCCTGGCGGGGGTGGAGGACCTCCTGGTGGTGGTGCGAGACGGTGCGGTGCTGGTCTGCCGGCGCGGGGAGAGCCAGCTGGTCAGGCAGGTGGTGGAGCGCATCCGCTCGGAGGGCCCCCAGGAGCTGCTCTGACTAGGGGGCGGGCTCTCCGGGGGAATCCTCCGCGGCCCTGGCGATGCGCTCCAGCGCGCGCACCAGCTCCTCCCGCAGCCTGCGGGAGAGCTCCTGCGGGCAGTCCGCCCCGGTGCCGATCTGGCCGCACAGCGCCTGGTAGGCGGATTCCTCCCGCTCGGCGAGTCGCAGGTAGGAGGCGCGGTCCCGGTACAGCCCCACCAGGATGATGCGGGTCTTGTACTTGTCCTCCCGGGCGAACGCCAGGGTGGAGCGCAGCCGGGAGACCCCTCTGGCCTGGTCGGTGAGAACCGGCACCAGCTCCTTCAGCGGCAGGCGGCGGAGCAGCTCCCCTTCACTGCGGCGGGCCTGTTTTCGGGTCTGTTCTTCGGCCAGGATGTCGGCGTAGTTCCTGCGGATGCTGTCGAAGACTCTCTGGAAGGTGCGGTGGAAGTTCTGCTTGAAGGTGTCGCGCTTCTCCTCCTTGATGGCCGGCAGGAGCTCCGCCATCTTGCGCCGCTCCCGCTGATAGATGGCCACCTGCATGAGGATGTTCTTCACCGCGGGGTGCTTCTGGAAGTCCGGGGAGCGTTGAATGCGCTGCTTCACCTCGGCGATGATCTGATTGACCCCGATTCCCCGCGTGTCCACTGCTTCGGCCGCCCTGCCCCGGGAGAGGGGAATGGCCCCAGCACAGAGCATGCGCTGGAGCATGACCAGGAACACCAGCGCAGTGAGGGGATCGTCCTGCGCGGCCAGCTGCTCCAGAGTGCGGCTCTGGTACTGCATCTCCTCCAGGCCGAGGAAAACGGGCCCCAGGACCGTGCGCTTGTACTCCGGGAGGCCCACGTCCACCGCGGCCTGGAGCTCGGCGGCCAGCCGCTCCATCCGCGGGGCGGATACGCCGAGAAAGGTGCTCAAGGTGTAGGGATCCGCGCCTGCCTCCCGCAGGTCGATCCAGTCGCCGCTGACCCGCCTGTCCAGCTCGACCATTGAGCGTATTGTACGGGCTGAAAGGGTGTCGATCAACGCACTCGCTGCGGGGCCGGTCGGGCCGCCCCGCGGCCGCCCGCCTCCCGCGGCGGCTCTCAGAAGACGTAGTCGAAGCGGAGAGGCTCCCCGTTCTCGACAGGGCCTGGAATGAGAACCCTGGCCTCCCCGCTGGAGGGGAGGTTCCCCTGGAACACCAGGAAGCCCGAGAGAGCTGACCCTGAAGGCGCGCTCGCCCTGTCGGGCAGCAGGTACCGTTTGACTATCGCCGCCTTGTCCTGCGCCGCGGCCGCTTCAAGGCCCTGCCAGTAGTTGGCAAGCTGGAACCCATTGATCGGGCCGATCTCTTTCCCGGCGAAGCGCAGCCGGCACCGGGCCAGGCGGAAGGAGTACGGCGCGGAGCTTTCGTTCTGCAGAGTCAGCTCGAAGACGATGATCCGGCGGTACATCACCCGGTACCGCTCGGCAAGGAAGGGGTTGCTCCTGCGGCCGAACTGGCGGATGAGGCTCGCCTCGTCACGGAAGCGCAGTGTCGCGCTGAGGCCGTCCTGCTCCGCGGTCGCCAGGGGCTCCGAGACCGCCTCCAGCGCGTCGCGGGTCGTTCCGCAGGCGGCCGCCAGAAGGGACAGCAAGATCGAGACGACCAGAGGCGCGTGGTTGCAGTTCATGCCGCAGGGTACCACAGTCCGCCGAACTAAGGAAGCGCCCCCGGGCCTGGCTCCGGCGCGCCGCCGCCCCGGGCTGCGGGGCCTTCCCGGGGGTGGCTGAACGCCCGGATTGTCCTGCATTTCCTGGAATCAGGGGGGAAAAAACTCCTTGACACCCGATCTAGGCATTGATATAATGGCGCCAAAATAACCCAGGGAGCGTAGCAGGTCGTCGACCTGGTTCCCAGAAGGCTTAGGAGGAAGTGGACATGAAAAAGCTGTGGATTCTCGTCGCCGCCCTTGCCCTGCTCGGCGGCGCGGCATTCGCCGACGTCACGGTGGCGGGCAACTTCGCCTGGTACACTAACACCCCGGACTTCGCAAGCGGGACCTCTTCGTTCGTGAAGACGAGGGTGGCGGCGAACGCTGCCGTGGACGACTTCACCAAAGCAACGTTGATGCTGGAAGCCAGCGGCAGCAATTTCCCTGGCAACGTCACCGTCAGGGATTTCTACGTCAAGTCGGACATCATGGGCGCGCTGGGGGTGGAGGCCCCCGTTTCCGTCAACGCCACGTTGGGCAGGTTCGGCGGGGCTTTCGGCGGGTACTATCCCGCCAGCTCCAGCGGCTGGGAGTGGGGTAGCTTCTACTGGCTGTCCCGCAAGGACGGCGGAGCGTTGCAGCTGGACGTCGGCTTTGGACCGGCCACCCTCCACATTTGGAACAGCTTTCCCTTTGACGACCTGTCCATCGGTGTGGACGCCTCCCTCATGGATATGATCAGCGCCTGGCTGGCCTACAAGGCCACCGTGGCTGACCTGGGCGGCGGCAAGGTCGCACTGGAGGCCAAGTTCGAGAAGGAGATCTCCGTCATCACCCTGATGGTTCCAGCCTACTTCCGCTATGACCTGGGCGCCAGCAGCATGGAGTTCGGCGGCGGGCTGAACGTCAGCTACGGCATGTTCATGGTCGCTGCAGGCCTGGGCGGGACCGACAGCACCCCGCTGAACAACATGGCCTTCGAAGCCAAGGTCACCCCGATGGACGGCCTGTTCTTTGACGTTGCCGGCTACGTTACCGGTGGCGCCTTCAGCGGTGTGGTGATCGAGGCCCAGAAGACTCTCGGTGCGGCCAGCCTGATTCTGGGCTACGTGGTTGGCATCAAAGACGCCGCTGGCGCCTACACGGACATTCCCGTCAACGCGGACGACACGGAGTACGGGAACGGGCTGTACGGCGGCGTGACACTCAGTTTCTGAGGCAGCAACTCTTTCGGTCCGAATTGAGGGATGTCCGGTTTGCCGGGCATCCCCATTTTATTTTGCTGCGCCGGCAGCACCCACCCCCTTGGGGTGGAACGTCTCCTGCAGCGCCGGCAGGGGGAACGGTTGGCCGGGGGCAAGGGAACACGTAGCCAGCGGACGGGAGCGGGAGTCGGGGCTGCTGCGGCCCTTGACCTCTTTGGCCCTTCGCCTGCATAACTCTTGTCAGTGATCGATCTCTTCCTCAAGGGCGGGCCGCTGATGTACCCGCTTCTGGCCTGCTCCGTGCTCTCCCTGGCGGTGATCCTGGAACGGGCGGTTCACTTCCTGGGCACGGGCACCAGCCGCGGCGGGTTGGACTCCGCGCTGGCCTCCCTCCGGAGCCGCGACTACCGGCGGGCCGGGGAGGGGCTGGAAGCGCTCCGGGGCCCGGTGGCGGCGCTGCTGGCGGAGGCGGTGCGCAGCAGGAGCCTGCCCAGGGAGGAGCTGGAGAGCCGCCTCTCCCTGGTGGGCTCCTCCGAGCTGAAGCGGCTGTCCCTGCGCCTTCACTGGCTGGAGCTCATAGGCAGGATCTCCCCCATGCTGGGGCTGGTGGGCACGGTGCTGGGGCTGACCCGCACCTTCCGCACCGTGGCCGCGGTGCGGCACCTGAGCGACCCCAGCCTGCTGGCCAGCGGCATCTGGGAGGCGCTGATCACCACGGTGGCGGGCCTGCTCATCGGCATCCCCACCCTGGTGTTCTATCACCTCTACCAAAACCGGCTGCGCTCGCTTTCCTTCGAGATGAAGACCTACGGCGAGGAGGTGGTGGCCATGCTGGAGGAGGGGCGGTGATCCGCTTCGACCTGGACGAGCATCTCACCGAGCAGGGCTGGGGGGTGGACCTCACCCCCATGATCGACATGGTCTTCCTGCTGCTGGTCTTCTTCCTCCTCACCTCGGTGTTCAGCCTGCCGGTGGTGGATGTCTCCCCTCCGGCGGCCGAAAGCCCGGCCAGCCGCCGCCTGCCGCCGGCCACCGTCACGGTGCGGCGCGATGGGGCCCTCTCGCTGAACGGGCGGTCCGTGTCGGAGGCGGGGCTGGGCCGGGAGCTGGGGAGGCTCCTCGCGGGGAGCCCGGACCGCCGGGTGCTCATCCAGGCGGACCGGCGGGTCTCCTTCGGCGCTGTGGTGAGGGTGATGGAGATCTCGCGAGAGGCCGGGGCCGGGGACGTCTCCTTCCTGGTGGAGCCAGCCGAACAGTGACAAGACGGCCTTTTGCGCTCTTTCTGGCCGTCTCGGCCGCGGCCCACCTGGTGGCGTTTCTCCTGTTCCGCGGGCTGCCGGAGGCTCCGCTCCGCGCCGTCCGGCAGCAGCCGCCGCGCTACAGCCTGCGCCTGGCCGAGCCGCCCCCGGCCGCCCCTGCCCAGCGCGCGGCTCATCCTTCGGG
>CAZBDU010000109.1:0-17534 GCA_964490725.1 uncultured Spirochaetaceae bacterium
GGCCACGCCCGGCCCGGGCGGCCACGCCCGGCCCCGGCGGCTTGCCTCGCCCCGAAGCGGCCACTATACTGAGAGGAGGGTCCCCGCCGGGGTACAGCGCACATCGACTAGACGACGAGGAGGCCGGAATGGTCAACACGAAAGTCCGCTACATGGGTCTGGAGCTGAAGAACCCTTTCATCGCCGGCGCCTCCAGCATGACCTCGAAGATGGAGCCGCTTCAGCGCCTCGAGGAGGCCGGCGCCGCGGCGGTGGTGATCTCCTCGTTGTTCGAGGAGCAGATTCAGCTGGAGTCTTTCCTGCTCGAAGAGGACCTGCACAAGTACGACAATCTGTACTCGGAGATGACGAGCCTTTTCCCGGAGGTCAAGCACGCCGGGCCCGAAGAGCACCTGCTGTGGGTGCGCCGAGCCAGGGAAGCTCTGGGAATTCCGGTGATCGCCAGCCTGAACGCGGTCAACCGTCAGACCTGGGTGCACTACGCAGGGCTGCTGGCCCAGACCGGCGCCGACGCTCTGGAGCTCAACTTCTACGCCACACCCACCTCCTTCGAGCAGACGGGAGCGGAGATCGAGAAGGAGCAGATCGAGATCCTGAAAGAGATCAGGGGCTCCGTGAAGCTGCCGATCAGCGTGAAGCTCAGCCCCTTCTACACGAACCCCCTGCACTTCATCAAGCAGCTCGACGGCATCGGCGTGAACGGCTTCGTGCTGTTCAACCGCTTCTTCCAGCCGGACCTGGACGTGGACGGCATGAAGAACCTCATTCTGCACAACCTGAGCTCCGAGACAGCCCACCGCCTGCCGCTGCGCTACGCGGGGCTGCTGCACGGGAAGCTGAAAGGCGACATCTGCTCCAGCTCCGGCATCATGACCGGCAAAGACGCGGTCAAGCTCATCCTTGCCGGAGCCGCCTGCGTGCAGGTGGTGAGCACCCTGTTCCGCAACAAGGTCTCCCGCCTCACCGCCATGATCCGCGAGCTGGAGGCCTGGATGGACAGCAAGGGGCACAAGGACGTGGACAGCTTCCGCGGCTCCATGGACAACGAGCACAATCCCGACCCCTGGGTCTACACCCGCGCCCAGTACGTCCGCCTGCTGATGAAGCCGGAGAAGATCATAGGCAACGTCGTGGGCGCCTGAGCCTGGCGGGCCGGCGGGCCGGCGGCGCTCGGCCGGCCGGGGAGCCCCCGCTCCGGCTGCCTGCCCCCGGCAGGCCCGGGACTCCCTCCTCCCGCCGCCGGGAGACTTTCTTGACTTCCAGCCTCTGCGCTTCCATACTCTCCCAGGCGGAGGAGCGAGTGGCCGACCTTCAATGGTACTACCCGGCGACGGTGCAGGAGGCGGTGGCGCTGATCCGCCGCACCGGCGTCGTCCCGCATGCGGGAGGCACCGGCCTGCTCATGACCGGACTGCGGCGCCTGCAGGGCCTGGTGGATCTGGGCCGCCTGGGTCTGGACAGGGTGGAGGCGGCGGGCGACCGCGTGACCCTGGGGGCGGCCTGCACCTACGCCGCGGCGGCCAGGGAGCTCGGCGCCCGCCAGCCGGGACACGTGCTGGCCCAGGCGGTGGGTGAGGCCGCTTCCACCCCGCTGCGCAACCGCATCACCCTGGGAGGAAGCCTGGCTTTCGCTCCGGCGTGGTCGGACCTGGTGGGGCCACTGGTGGCGCTGGACGCGGAGGTGCTCCTGGCGGGTGAGGCGGAGGGCGTGCACCCCGTGGAGCGGTACCTGAGAGAGCGGGGTCTGCGCGAAGGCTCCCTGGTCACCGGCATCCGCTTCCGGGACGGGCAGTGGGGAGGGGTCCACTTCCGCCAGACCCGTACCCGCACCGACCGCCCCGCCTTCACGCTCACCGTGCTGGCGCGGCAGCCCGGCCCGGCCGGCGGGACGGTCGACTGCCGGATCGTGGTGGCCGGCTGCAGCGGCCGCTTCCACCGGGCCACCGAGTGTGAGGAGATCGTCTCGAAGCACGAACCGGCGGCGGTGCCGCTGGGCGAGGCCGCCGGGCGCCTGGAGGCGCGTTTCCAGCCGCGCCTGGGGTTCAGCGCCGACTACCTCACGCACTGTGCCCGGGTGGCCCTGGAGCGGTCCCTGGCGGCCGTGCTCGGACGGGAAGGCTGAAGCCCATGGAGTCCACATTCATCATAAACGGGCGGGCGCGTGGCCTCCGCTTCGATCCGCAGGAAGTCCTGCTCCACGTGCTGCGTCGAGCCGGGCACGTGGAGGTGAAGGAGGGCTGCGGCGAGGGGGCCTGCGGCGCCTGCGTGGTGCTGCTGGACGGAGTGCTGGTAAACTCCTGTCAGGTGCTGGCCGCTTCGGCCGCAGGGCGCTCGGTGACCACCGTCACGGCCCTGGGATCCATCCACGACCCGCACGTCATCCAGGAGGCTTTCGTGGAGGCGGGCGCCGTGCAGTGCGGGTTCTGCACGCCCGGCATGGTGCTGGCGACCCACGCCCTGCTGAGCGAGGAGCCGGCGCCGGCGGAGGAGCGCATCCGCAAGGCCTTGGACGGCAACCTGTGCCGCTGCACCGGCTACGCGCGCATCGTGGAGGCGGTGCGGCTGGCCGGACGGCGCCTGAAGTCCCGCCCGAAGCCTCGAGGTGGCCGCCAGTGAGCCGCACTGCCGCCCTGACCCACGTGGGCCGCTCGGAAGCCAAGATCGATGCTCTGGCCCTGGCCACGGGGGCCGAGCGTTTCACCGCGGACTTCGCCGCACCGCAGGCTCTGCACTGCGCCCTGGTCTACTCACCCCACGCCCACGCGGAGATCCTGCGCATCGACGCGAGCGACACCCTGGCCGTTGCCGGAGTGGTGGAGGTCTTCAGCTTCGAGAACGTTCCGGCAGTGCTGCACACCACCGCGGGACAGGGCTTTCCGGAGCCCTCCCCCTACGACGCGGTGCTGTTCGAGCGGCGCGTACGCTTCGTGGGCGACCGCGTGGCGCTGGTGGCCGCCGAGAGCGAAGCGGCGGCCCGGGAGGGGGCGGCCAGGCTGCGGGTGGAGTACCGGGAGCTCCCCCCCCTGCTTGACCCGCTGCAGGCCGACCGGGAGGCAGCGCCCCGCATCCACGGCCAGGAGGCCTACGCCAGGATCCCGGTGGTGTACGACCCCGGGCGCAACCTGGCCTCCCAGGTGGAGTTCAGCTGCGGGGACCCGGAGAGGGGCTTCGCCGAGGCGGAGATCACCGAGGAGCGCCGCTACTCCACCCAGGCGGCCGCCCACTGCGCCATCGAGCCGCATGCCGCCCTGGCGTACCTGGACGAGCGCGGCCGTCTCACCATCGTCTCCACGACCCAGGTTCCCTTCCACGCCCGCCGCATCGTCAGCCGCGTCCTGGAGATCCCGCTGCACCGGATCCGCCTCATCAAGCCGCGCATCGGGGGCGGCTTCGGCGGCAAGCAGGAGGTCATCCTGGAGCCGCTGGTGGGCCTGGTAGCCTGGCGCCACCGCCGGCCGGCCAGGCTGGTGCTCTCCAGGCGCGAGGTGTTTCTCTCCACGCGCACGCGGCACGCCATGAGCATACGCCTGAAGAGCGGCTCTACGCGCGACGGCCGGATCACGGCCCTGGAGATGGAGGCGGTGCTCAACTCCGGCGCCTACGGCACTCATGCGCTGACGGTGCTCTCCAACACGGGTTCCAAGGTCCTGCCCCTGTTCAACAAGATCGTGCACCTGCGCTTCCGGGGCAGGGGGGTGTACACCACCCTGCCGGTGGGAGGCGCCTACCGGGGCTACGGAGCCACCCAGGGCTACTTCGCCCTCAACCAGCAGCTGGACATCGTGGCCCGGCGTAGCGGGCAGGACGTGCTGGAGCTCTGCCGCCGCTGGCACATCCGGGAGGGAGAGACCTCGCCGGTCTTCCAGGCGCTGGGCGAGGGAAAGGAGGGGGTCGGGCAGATAATAGGCTCCTGCTCTCTGGCGGAGTGCCTGGACAGGGGAGCGGAGGCGGTGGGCTGGAAGGAGAAGCGGGGACGGCGCCTGCCCGCCGGCGGCGGCCGGGTTCGCGGCGTGGGCCTGGCGGTGGCCATGCAGGGCTCCGGCATCCCCCGGGTGGACATGGGCGCGGCGAGCATGAAGATGAACGAGGACGGGTCGTTCAACCTCCTGGTCGGCGCCACCGACATCGGCACCGGCTCGGACACGGTGCTGGCCCAGATCGCCGCCGAGGTCCTCCAGGTGGGACTGGAAAAGATCCTGGTGCTCTCCTCGGACACCGACCTCACTCCCTTCGACGTGGGCGCCTACGCCTCCTCCACCACCTACATCTCCGGCGAGGCGGTCCGCAAGTGCGCCGCCGAGCTGCGCGCGCAGATCCTCTCGGTGGCCGCCGCCATGCTGGAGGCGCCGGCCGATCGGCTCGCCGTGGCGCAGGCAAGCGTGACGGACCCCGCCGGGGGGCGCAGCGTCAGCTACGAGGAGGTGGCCTGCACGGCGCTGTACAACCGGGACCAGTTCCAGATCCAGGCGCAGGCCAGCCACGTCTCGGATCTCTCCCCTCCTCCCTTCATCGCCCAGTTCGCCGAGGTCGCGGTGGACCCGCGCACCGGGCGGGTGGAGGTGCTGCACTTCGTCTCCGCCGTGGACTGCGGACGCCCGGTCAATCCCCAGCTGGTGCACGGCCAGGTGGAGGGGGCGGTGCTGAACGGGATCAGCTACGCCCTCTTGGAGGAGTATCGCTACGACGGGCAGGGGCGCATGACCAACCCCCGCTTCTGGGACTACAGAATCTACACCGCCCGGGACCTGCCCGCCCTGACCACCATCCTGGTTCCCTCCCAGGAGGGTTCCGGCCCCTTCGGCGCCAAGTCGGTGGGGGAGATCGCCATCAACGGACCGGCGCCGGCCATCGCCAACGCCATCGTCGACGCGGTGGGCGTGCGCCTCTACGAGCTGCCCTTCACCCCGGAGAAGGTGTGGCGCGCGCTGCAGGAGGCCGGAGCGGGGGCAGGAGGGCACTAAGCGTGATCCTGCTTCAGGACTGCTACGCGGTGGTGACGGACCACCAGGCGGAGCCCCTGCGGGGGGTGGACATCCTGATCGAAGGCTCGCGCATCGCGCGCATGGCTTCCGGCATCACCCCCCCCGCCGGAGGCCGCACCATCGACTGCAGCCGTCACGTCGTGGTTCCGGGCTTCGTGAACACCCACCACCATTTCTTCCAGGTGCTGACGCGCAACGTCCCGGCGGTGCAGAACGCCAAGCTGTTCGACTGGCTGCGCTTTCTCTACGAGGTCTGGAAGAAGATCGATGCGGAGGCGGTGCTGGCCTCCTCCACGGCGGCAATGGGGGAGCTGCTCAAGACCGGCTGCACCTGCACCACGGACCACCACTACCTCTACCCCCGGGGCTTCGGCGCGGATCTGACGGGCCTGCAGTTCCAGGCCGCCGACCGGGTGGGAATGCGGTTCGCCCCGATGCGGGGGTCCATGAGCCTGAGCAGGAAGGACGGCGGCCTGCCGCCGGATTCCGTGGTGCAGAGCCAGGAGGAAATCCTGGCGGACAGCCTCAGGGTGGTGGAGCGCTACCACGATCCGGACCCCCTGGCCATGCACAAGGTGGGCCTGGGACCCTGCAGCCCCTTCTCGGTGACCCAGGAGCTCATGCGGCAAACCGCATCCCTGGCCAGAAGGCTCGGCGTGCGGCTCCATACGCACCTGGCGGAGACCGTTGATGAGGAGGAGTATTGCCTGCGCCACTACGGCAGGCGGCCGCTTCAGCTGATGGAGGAGCTGGAGTTCCTGGGCCCCGACGTTTCCTACGCCCACGGCATCCATTTCAGCGATCGGGAGCTGGAGGTGCTGGCCCGCACGGGCACCGCGGTGTGCCACTGCCCCTCCTCCAACATGCGGCTGGGCTCCGGCGTTGCCAGGGTGAAGGAGATGCTGGAGCGGGGGATCACGGTGTCTCTGGCCGTGGACGGCTCGGCCTCCAACGACTCCTCGGATTATCTGGGGGAGATGCGCCAGGCGCTGCTGCTGCAGCGCGTCCGCTACGGCTCAGAGGCTCTGGGGGCCAGGCAGGTGCTGGCCATGGCCACGGTCCACGGCGCCAGGGTGCTGGGCTTCCCCACCCTCGGGGTCATCCGCGAGCAGGGCCCGGCCGACCTGGCGGTCTTCGACGTGCACGGGCTGGAGTACGCCGGCTCCCTGAGCGACCCCCTGGCAGCCCTCATGTTCGCGGGCAGCTGCCACCGCACGGCCTACACCATCGTGGCCGGCCGGCTGGCGGTGGACGGGGGCAGGCTCACCGGTGTGGAGGAGGAGCGGCTCGGCGCAGAGGTGAGCCGCATCTCTGCGGCTCTCCTGCATCGCTCTCCCCCTGACCGCCCCATGCCGCCGTGATCCGGCTGGGCCTCTGTTGCATCTTCCGGGCCGAGCCGATCCGGTTCAGGCGGACTGCCGCCCGGGCGCTGGAGGGCGGCGCGCGCCGCCGGAGGTGAGGCGGAAGGAGCCCGGAGCCCCGGGAAGGCCGGCGGGGGCAACAGGGCCGGCCACCTGAGCCCCTAGGCGCTGCCCTGCGCGGCGGCTCCCGCGGGAAGCCCTGCCAGGCGCGCAGCAACCTCCACGGCCTCGGGGGCGCTGGCCGCGCACCCATCCGCCCCGACGCGGCGCCACAGGGCGGCGGCCGGGGCGAAGGCCCGCCCGCCCACCATGATCGTGGGCTGCCGGATTCCCGGCGTCTGCCTGACGGTGCGGATCAGCGTCCCCGCCGCCTCCACGTTGAACCTCATCGTGGCCGAGAGCGCCAGCAGGTCGGGGCGGTAGTCCTCCAGGGCGCGCAGGATCTCCACCACCGGGAGCCCGGAGCCCAGGAAGTAGCTTTCCCACCCTGCCATCTCCAGGAAGTCGCTCACCATCCGGATGCCCAGCGAATGGCTCTCCCCGCTCACCGAGACCGCCACGCAGCGCCGGCCGTTTCTCGCTGCCGGAGCAGCGCAGGCGTACAGCTGCGACATCACGCTCTCGGTGGCGGCGGAGACGTAGTGCTCCTGCGCCACGTCCAGCTCGCCCAGGCCCCAGAGCCTGCCCACCTCCTTCAGGGCCGGCTCGAGCACCTCCAGGTAGAGCGTGCGCGGCTCCCGGCCGGCGCGGGCGGCATCGACCACCAGCCTGGCGGCCCCCTCCCGCTCTCCGGCCAGGAGGGCCTGGAGGTAGCGACGGGCGAGGTCCGAGAGCGGCTGCTGCTCCGTCCCGGCCGACTCGCCGGCCTGGCCCGCGGCCAGCGCCCGGGGGGCTACGTTCAGCTCCGTTCGCCCCAGGAGGTAGTCCAGGGAGGCGTCGAAGTAATCAGCGAGCCTCTGCAGTATGTCCCCGTCGGGGAAACGGCTGCCCTGCTCGTAGTTGGCGATCGTGGTCTGAGCCAGGCCCATCTCCGCCGCCAGATCCTTCTGTCTGAGGCTGCGTTGCTTGCGCAGAAGCCGCAGCCGCTCTGCGAAATTTGCCATGCCTGTAATCTAACACAAATCGAGTAAGAGTGCCAGTGCGCGCTGCCCACGCCCCCAGGTAGCTACACGGATTGAGTATCGTCCAGGAGAACAGCCAGCTCCGGCGTCAGCAGCCAGCTCACCTGCCAGCTCCCCTCCTCACGGGTCAGGCAGACCACTGCGGAGTTGCGAAAACCCACGGTGCCGGCCTCCGGGTCGCCGCAGAGAAGGTGCGAGGCGAGCCTGGACAGGTGGGGCAGGTGTCCCACGATCATCAGCGCCTCCCCCCGGCTCTGCAGCTCCTGAGCCACGGGCTCCACCGGATCCATGGGATCCAGTCCCTGGTGCGCCCGCGCCTGCCAGGCGGTTCCCAGCGCCTGCGTGAAAGCTGCGGCGGTCTGTTCGGCGCGGGTCTTGCCGCTGTGCCAGACCTCCGCGCCAGCCGGCGCGAGGCGGGCGAAGAGCCGGGCAACGGCCTCGGTGGCGGCAAGGCCCTCGCGGGTGAGGGGCCGGTCGGGATCTTCCTCTTTGCTCCTGGCCTGGCCGTGCTGGACGAGGTACAGGGTCACACCGAAGCCCGCCAGGAAGAAGGATCGGTGGGAGCCATGGGGGTGCAGGAGGTGCTTCGCCGCGGACGGGCCATCATCGACTCCACGGCGGACTTCCACGCACCGTAGTGCGCGGTCTCCTTGTGCGCCAAGGTGGCCTCCTGGTCGCGGTAGACCTCGTAGAGCAGGAAGTGGGCCGGGTCGGAGGCGTCCTGCAGCACGTCGAAGCGCAGCACTCCCGGCTCGGCGATCGATCCGGCATGGTTCTGCACGGTGGCCTCCACGAAGGCCTCCACGCTCTCCGGCTTCACCTGCACGTCGATCACGCGGACGATCATGCTCGCACCTCCTTGAGCGCCTCCTTCCTGAACTTCTGCACGGCCCGGTCGTAGGCGGCCTGGAGCGCCTTCTTCTCCCCCCGAGACAAGAAGCTCGCCTCTATGGCGATGTGGTTGAGCCTGACAAGGTCCTCCAGGGTGAGGTCGAAATAGTCGACGGCCTTCATGTAGTCGTCCGTGAGGTCCGTGTTCTGGATGAAGGGGTCGTCCGAGTTCAAGGTCACCGGCACCCCGGCCCGGTAGAGGGTGCCGATCGGGTGGTTCCGTTCGTCCGCCCAGGAGCCGGTCTGGTAGTTGGAGGTGATGCACATCTCCAGGGCGACGTTCTTCTCGATCAGGTATTCCTGGAGCCTGGGGTCGTCCACGGTGCTGGTTCCATGACCGATCCTGCTGGCGTGCAGGCTGTCGATGGCCTCCCAGATCTGGCTGGCCGGGCTGACCTCCCCGGCATGGACCGTGGACTTGTACCGCCCGTCCTTGTGCACCAGGGCGAACAGGTCGCGGAATTTCTCCGGCGGGTCGTTGATCTCGTCTCCGGCCAGGTCGACGCCCACGATCTCCTCCAGCTGCAGCGTCTTGAGCTTCTCGTACAGAGCGATCATCTCCTGGCAGCTCTGCTTGCTGCGGTTGAACGTCAGCAGGTAGCGAACCTGCACGCCCGTCTCCGCGGCTGCCTTGTTGCCGGCCTCCACGATCAGCCTGGTGGTCTCCTGCCTGTCGAAGTCGTTCTCCAGGGCAAAGTGCTCCGGCGAGAACCGCAGCTCGCAGTAGTACAGCCCATCCCTCACCAGCTCGCGGATCGAGTGGTAGGTGATGAAGTACACGTCGTCCAGCGACCGGTACCAGTCGTTCTTGAACTTGGACAGGAAAGTGAGGAAGTCCGGGCTGGAGTCTTTCGGAAACTGGACCTCTTTCTTGAACTCCTCCAGATCCTGCGGCCGGCCCAGCTTGTTCCTGATGGACAGCTCGTGGAGCTTTTCCACCGGAAACGTGCCTTCCAGGTGACGGTGCAGCTCTATCTTGGGGAAGCTCTGCATCACCGGCTTCTGCAGGAGGGTCGCTCTTTCACTCGCCACGGCCGTTCCCTTCAGTTGGTAAAAGGATAATCAATGCATCGGCGTCCTTCAAATGATCCATGGCTAAAAAAAACGGCAGAATGCGTTCATCGATAAGAATTTAGCCCACACGATCGATTTGTCAACGTCATCTGCACGCAGCGAAACGGCCCTCCCTGTCCGGCGGCACCGGGCAAAGAGGGCCGTTCCTTTCCCGGAAGAACTGAAGCTTACAGCTTGTCTGGATCGCAGAGATACTCGGCGCTGTTGGCGACTCGCCCGCACTGTTTGCAGACGAACTTCCCGTCCCGGACGATCTTCTTGTAGTCCTCCAGATTGGTCTGGATGTAATTCATCACGTGGGCCACGCACAGATGCTTGCCATGTCCCTTGTGGGGAACCTGCATGTCCATCGGCAGCGGAAACCACTCTGGCATAGAAGGTACCTCCTCGCGTCCAAATTGCTCACACCGCTCGAGGAAAGTATACGCCCCGGCCGGGCGGCGCGGCAAGGCATTTTCTGCCCGCGCCAGGCCGGCCTCGCGGGCCCGCCCGGCCCTTCACCGCAGTCCGCGGCCCCTTCCTTGCCAGGGCGGGCCGGTCCCTGGTAGAATGCGCTGGTCCTCGGGGGAAGCCCTCGAGGAGCTTCCCCGGTATGAGTGATATCGAGCTGAGCACAGCCTACGAGCCCCGGAGCTTCGAGGAGCGCCTGTACCGCTTCTGGCTCGATCGCGGCCTGTTCGCCCCGGACCTCCGCGCGGCCGGGGACCCTTACGTCATCGTCATCCCCCCGCCCAACGTCACCGGCGTGCTGCACATGGGGCACGGACTGAACAACTGCCTCCAGGACGTGCTGGTGCGCTACCACCGGATGCTGGGACAGCCCACGCTGTGGCTTCCGGGCGCCGACCACGCCGGCATCGCCACCCAGAACGTCGTGGAGCGGCGGCTGGCCCGGCAGGGACGCTCCAGGCAGCAGCTGGGGCGCGAGCGCTTCCTGGAGGAGACCTGGAAGGTCAAGGAGGAGCACCATCGCCTCATCGTCCGGCAGCTACAGAGAATCGGCTCTTCCTGCGACTGGGGGCGGGAGCGATTCACCCTGGACGAAGGGCTCTCGCGGGCCGTGAGGGAGGTCTTCGTTGCCCTCCATGAAAAGGGTCTCATCTACCGGGGCAACTACCTGGTCAACTGGTGCCCTTCCTGCGGTACGGCGATCTCCGATGACGAGGTGGAGCACGAGGAGATCGAGGGGCGGATGTACCGCTACCGGTATCCGCTGGCCGACGGCGACGGGTCCATCCAGATCGCCACCACCAGGCCGGAAACCATGCTGGGAGACGCGGCGGTGGCGGTCCACCCGGAGGACCGCCGGTACCGCCGGCTGGTGGGGGCGCAGGTCCACCTTCCGCTCACGGGCAGGCAGATCCCCATCGTCGCCGACGGCTACGTGGACATGGAGTTCGGCACGGGCATGGTCAAGGTGACCCCCGCCCACGATCCGAACGATTACCAGATCGGCACCCGCCACGATCTGCCCAGGATCAACATCCTCAATCCTGACGGGACCCTGAACGAGAACGTCCCGGAGCGCTATCGCGGCCTCACCGCCCTCCAGGCCAGAGAGCGCGTGGTGGCGGACCTGAAGGCGGCGGGACTGATGGTTCGGGAGGAGGTGCACCGCCACCAGGTGGGCCACTGCTACCGGTGCCACACCGTCATTGAGCCCTTCCTCTCGGACCAATGGTTCGTGCGCATGCAGCCACTGGCTGCGGAAGCGCTTCAGGCCTGGGAGAGGGGGGAGGTGGTCTTCTACCCGCAGAAATGGGAAAACACCTACACCCACTGGCTGCGCAATATCCGCGACTGGTGCATCTCCCGCCAGCTGTGGTGGGGCCACCGCATCCCCGTGTGGTACTGCGCCGCGTGCGGCGGGATGACCGTCAACCGGCAGGAGCCCGAGGCGTGCGCCCACTGCGGCGCAGCGGACATACGCCAGGATCCGGACGTGCTGGACACCTGGTTCTCCTCCGCGCTCTGGCCGTTCTCCACCCTCGGCTGGCCCGAGCGGACGCCGGACCTGGAGAGGTTCTATCCCACCTCCACGCTGGTCACGGGCTACGACATCATCTTCTTCTGGGTCGCCCGGATGATCATGATGGGCAGGCACTTCATGGGCCGGGTGCCCTTCCGGGACGTGTACATCCACGGGCTGGTGCGGGACATCCAGGGCCGCAAGATGTCCAAGTCCCTGGGCAACGGAATCGATCCGCTGGAGGTGGTGGAGCGCTTCGGTGCCGACGCGCTCAAGTTCACCATCGCCTTCCTCACCGCCCAGGGCCAGGACATCCTGGTGAACATGGACTCCTTCCGGTTGGGCAGCAAGTTCGCCAACAAGGTATGGAACGCCGCGCGGTTCATCCTGATGAACCTCAACGGGGGCGCCCCGGCGCCGCCGGATGCGCTCGCGCTTTCGGATGTGGACCGGTGGATCCTGCACCGCCTCAACGAGACGGTGCGGGCCACGCGCGCCGCCCTCGATCAGTACCGCTTCAACGACGCAGCCGGCGGGGTCTACGACTACTTCTGGGGCGACTTCTGCGACTGGTACATCGAAGCCTGCAAGCTCCGCCTGCAGGGCGGCGATGCGCGGGAGAGGGACAGGGCGCTGGGGTTGCTGCTTTCGCTTCTGGGGGAGTCGCTGGCGCTGCTGCATCCCTTTCTGCCCTTCGTGACCGAGGAGCTCTATCAGAAGCTCCCGGTTCACGAGCCTGCGCTGGCCGCGGCGCCCTACCCCGAGTTCCGGCAGGAGCGGGTGGACGCGGAGGCGGCGGGCCGCTTCGCGCGCCTCCAGGACCTGGTGCGGGCCATCCGCACCGTACGCAGCGAGTTCACGGTACCGGCGGGCCGGGATATCCGCGCGGAGGTGCGTGCGCAAGGGGCGCTGCTGGAGGTGTTCCGCGGCTTCGTTGACCTGATCTCCCTGCTGGCAGGCTGCCGCGTGGCCGCGATGGGCCCGGGGGTCAGCCGCGGCCGGGGGTGCATTCCCGTGGCGGCCGCCGATTTCGAGGCCTTCCTCTACCTGCAGGAGGCCGTCGATCTGGACCGCGAGGTGGCACGGCTCAACAAGGAGCTGGCCGCCGCCGGGCGCGCGGCGCAGGCCGCCTCCAGGAAGCTCGGCAACCAGGCGTTCCTGAGCAAGGCCCCGCCGGAGGTGGTGGGCAGGGAGCGCGCCAGGCTCGGGGAGCTGCAGCAGAGGCGGGCGAAGATCCGCGAGTATCTGGCGGACCTGGACGCAGGGGCGCCGTAGGATTTCCCCTGCAACCCGAGACGGGACGCCGCTGTCCCTCTGGGTAGCGAACCGGAGGGTCCGGATCGCAGGTGGACAGCGGCCGACGAATGAGCAGGAGGCTCGAGGCTTCAATGATCGTGAACCTCTTACCCCACCAGTCGTTGGCTCTCTTTTTTCTTGCCGCCCAGCGGCCTGGCTTCGTGAGCTCCAGCACCCCCGCGCAGGTCTTGATCGCCTCCCTGCCGCTCGCTGCGATCGTGATCCTGGGAGTGCTCACCTTCTTCTACATGCTGTGGGAGTACCGCAAGAACAGGATCGTCATCGAGCGCGGAGGCACCCCGGCGCCCAGGAACATCGACGACAAGCTGCTGCTGATCGGCATCGTGTCGTTGTTTGTCGGCGTGGGCCTGCTGGTGTTCTTTTCCCTCAAGACGGGCCTGAGCAACAGCCTGCTCGGGGGGATCATTCCCACCACCGCAGGGCTGGGAATCATCACGTACTATGTTATTATTGGACTCAAGAAGAGATAGCTGTCTGCCGTGTCGAATTGTGACGACAATGCACTGGTTCAAGAGGTTGTTGCCGGGGATACCGAGGCGTTTCGGCCGCTGGTGGAGCGCCACCAGGGCAGGATCTACTACCTGGGCCTGAAGTTCTTTCGCCGTCGCGAGGATGCGGAGGACTTTGCCCAGGAGGTGTTCGTCCGGGCCTTCGAGAGGCTGGGGAGCTTTCATGGAGAGGTCCCCTTTTCAGCCTGGCTGTACCGCCTGGCCTACAACCTGGCGGTCAACCAGTATCACGCCAGCAGGCGGCGCCTGGTGGAGGTGAGCGTGGAGGAACCCGCAGCGGAGACCACCGTGACCCCGGAGACCCTCTACCTGAAGGGGGAGTCCGTGCACTGGCTGCGGGGCGTCCTGCGGGAGCTGCCGGAGGCGTACAACGCTGTAGTGAAGATGCACTATTTCGACGGGCTGACTTACCCTCAGATCTCGCGGATCCTGGAGATCCCGGTCAACACCATCAAGAGCCACATCTTCAGGGCAAAAGCGCTGATCAGGAGGAAGCTTCAGTTGAGGAGAGCCGGATGACTGACGAGCTCGACAAGCTGCTCAGGGGAATCGAGTTTCCCGGTGAAGACGAAGAGGCGCTTCTGGCGTATCTGGAAGAGCGGCGGTTCGTTGAGAAGGTGATGGCGCGGGTTCGCCTGGCCGCGCACCCCTACCGCAAGGCCTACCTCTGGGGCGTGTTCTCTGCGGTGAATCTGGCCCTCCTGGCCCTCATGGGGATCAATCCCTTCATCCTGACCGACTTTTTTGCGCTGCAGAACGCGCTGGCCCAGTTCTTCTTCCTCTTCCTGGGCCTGAGCTTCCTGGGAGGACTGGTGGGCCTGGTGATGTCCCTGGACACCTCCTGGCTCCGCCACTTTCTGCACAGGGACGCCTGAGCGCCGCCTCAGTCAGTCCAGGTTCTCGGTGAGATGGCTCTCCGCAGGCACGTCGCGGGTGATCCACAGGTTGCCGCCGATGGTGGACCCCCTGCCGATCACCACCCGGCCCAGGACCGTGGTTCCCGAGTAGATGATGACGTCGTCCTCTACGATGGGGTGGCGGTCGATGCCCTTGATGGGGTGGCCCTCGGCGTCCAGGGGAAAGCTCTTGGCCCCCAGGGTCACTCCCTGGTAGAGGCGCACCCGGTCGCCAATCCTGCAGGTCTCGCCGATCACCACCCCCGTTCCGTGATCGATGAAGAAGCGTGCGCCGATTTGAGCTCCCGGGTGGATGTCGATCCCGGTGAGGCTGTGGGCCTGCTCCGTGACGATCCTCGGAATCAGCGGCACCCCCAGATCGCTCAGCTCGTGGGCCAGCCGGTAGTAGGTGACCGCCATGATGCCGGGATAGCAGAAGATCGTCTCGTCGGTGCTCTGGGCGGCCGGGTCCCCTTCGTAGGCGGCCTGGACGTCGCCGGCCAGGGCGTGCTGGATGGCCGGCAGCCGCTTGAGGAACTCCGAGGTGATCCGGCGCGCCTTATCCACGCAGTTCGGGCACTCCACCCCGTGATGCTCGCATTCGAAGCACAAGCCGCGCTTGATCTGCTCCTGGAGCACCAGCAGAACCCGGTCCAGCGTGGCCCCCACGTGGAAGCGCATGTTCTGCTCGGTGAGCTCGGAGACGCCGAAGTACCCGGGGAACAGCACCGACCGCAGCGCCTCCACCGCCTCCACCACCTGGTCGCGGGAGGGCAGAAGCCGCCCGCCCTTGTTCTTCCAGGACAGCATCCGGTGCTCCGGGCTGGTCAGGGACTGGACCACCTCGCTGAGATCCCTGGCCTCGTAGCCGGGAGAGCCGTTGGGGCTTTTCAGCCTGCGAGTGGGCACTAGACCGCCTCCCATTTCCCGCTCTTCTCCGAGCGGAACAGGGCGTCGAGCACTTTCATGTTGCTCACGGCGTCTTCAGGCGGGGTGGGTACGGGTTTGCCCTCCCGCAGGGCCTTTGAGAAGGCCTCGAACATCAGCCTGTACTGATCCACCGCTGGAAGCTGCGGCTCCCGCTCCCCCACCGAGGTCCAGATGCTCAGGCGCATCGGGGAGTCGGGGAAGGCGTTGAAGGGGATCCAGACGGTCATGCGCCCCGCCGTGCCCAGGATGTCCACGCGCTGCGCGGGGAAAGCCTGAGTCGCCACCGTGAGCACCGACCGGCGTCCTTCCCCGAAGTCCAGGATGGCCGAGGAGAGCCGATCCGTCTTGAACCGTTCGTCCCGCTCCACCAGGCTGATCACCCGGACCGGCTCCGCCTCCAGAATGAAGCGGGGCGCTGAGACGGCGTAGCAGCCGATGTCCATGATGGCCCCGCCTCCGGCCTCCAGGCGGTTGCGGATGTTGTTGGGATCTTGGAGATTGTAGGCATAGTGCGTATGCACGGCCCGCACGTCCCCGATCTCCCCCGCCCGGATCAGCTCCCAGGCCCGCCGCCACTGCGGCTGAAAGCGGTACATGAACGCCTCCATGAGACGCACCCCCGCCCCGGCCGTGTAGGCCGCCGCCTCCTCCGCCTCCCGGGCGTTCATGGCCAGGGGCTTCTCGCAGAGAATGTGCTTGCCCGCGTCGGCGGCACGACGGATCCATTCCGCATGAAGATGGTTGGGCAGGGGAATGTATACCGCCTCGATCTCAGGATCCTGAAGCAGCTCCTGATAGGAGCCGTAGGATCTGGCGACGCCGAGCCTGGAGGCCGCCTCCTTCGCCCTGGCGCTGCTGCGCGAGGCGATGGCGGAAAGCGCAGCCGCCTCAGAGCCGCGCACCGGCAGCGCCACCCTGCGAGTGAAATGATCGGACACACCCAGCACGCCCCATCGCACCGCTTCCATCGCGCACCCCCGGCACTTCGCGTTCGATACCAGAAAATATAGGAGCAAACCGCCGGTGGGGCAAGGCGCCCCGCCCCTTCCCCAGGCTCTGGACCGCAGCGCCCGGCCGGCCCTATACTCGGGGCCTGAATCCACCGGCCGGGAACCGCCGGGGAGCACCGCCCGGTTGACCCCGCTGCCCGGACATTCGTATCTTATCGGTGTCCTCGGGGTGTGTAGCGAATCGAAGTCCTCTCTAGACACACACTGACCCAAGGAGACAGTGTATGCGATTCGACAAATTCACGATCAAGGCCCAGGAGGCGGTCCAGGCCTCCGAGTCGGTGGCCCACCGCTACAACCACGGCACCCTGGAGCCCGAGCACCTGCTGCTGGCCCTCACCGAGCAGCGCGACGGGGTGATCCCGCCGCTGCTGAAGAGCCTGGGCGTCCAGGACGGGCAGGTGAAGGGGGAGCTGGAGAGGCTCCTGGCCTCCATGCCCAAGGTGTACGGCGAGAGCTCCCAGGTCCAGCTTTCCCCGCAGCTGAATCGGGCCCTGCACAACGCGGAAAGCGAGGCGGCGCAGCTGAAGGACGAGTACGTCTCCACCGAGCACCTGCTGCTGGGGCTGCTGGACGTGCAGAGCCGCGGGCGGGAGCTGCTGAACCGGGCCGGGGTCAACAAGAACGCGGTGCTGGCGGCGCTCCGCCAGATCCGCGGCAACCAGCGGGTCACCGACCAGAGCCCGGAGGACAAGTACCAGGCCCTGGAGCGCTACTGCCGGGACCTCACCGACCTGGCGCGCAAGGAGAAGATCGACCCGGTGATCGGCCGGGACGATGAGATCCGCCGCATCATGCAGGTGCTCTCCCGGCGCACCAAGAACAACCCCGTTCTGATCGGTGATCCCGGAGTGGGCAAGACCGCCATCGTGGAAGGCCTGGCGCGCCGCATCGTCAGCGGCGACGTGCCGGACTCGCTGAAGAACAAGCGCGTGCTGGCGCTGGACCTGGGGGCGCTTCTGGCGGGAGCCAAGTTCCGCGGCGAGTTCGAGGAGCGGCTGAAGGCGGTGATCAAGGAGGTCGTGGACTCCGAAGGCCAGATCGTGCTGTTCATCGACGAGCTGCACACCCTGGTGGGCGCCGGCGCCGCCGAAGGGGCGGTCGATGCCTCCAACCTGCTCAAGCCGGCCCTGGCCCGCGGGGAGCTGCGCGCCATCGGCGCCACTACCCTGGACGAGTACCGCAAGCACATCGAAAAGGACGCCGCCCTGGAGCGACGCTTCCAGCCCATCTACACCGCCGAGCCTTCCGTGGAGGATACCGTCGCCATCCTGCGGGGGCTGAAGGAGCGCTACGAGGTGCATCACGGGGTGCGCATTCGCGACGACGCGCTCATCGCCGCCGCGGTGCTCTCCGACCGCTACATAACCAGCCGCTTCCTGCCGGACAAGGCCATCGACCTGATCGACGAGGCGGCCAGCCGCCTGAAGATGGAGATCGAGAGCCAGCCCACGGAGCTGGACCAGATCGAGCG
>CAZBDU010000110.1:0-17082 GCA_964490725.1 uncultured Spirochaetaceae bacterium
GCCGCCTGAAGATGGAGATCGAGAGCCAGCCCACGGAGCTGGACCAGATCGAGCGGCGCATCCTGCAGCTCAACATCGAGAAGCAGGCCCTCTCCAAGGAGACCGACCCCGCATCCCGGGAACGCCTGAAGTCCCTGGAGAAGGACCTGGCGGAGCTGAAAGCGCGGCGGGACGGGATGCAGCTGCAGTGGCAGAACGAGAAGAAGGTGATCGGGGAGATCCGCGCACTGAAGCAGCGCATCGAGGAGCTGAACATCGAGGAGATGCGCTACGAGCGCGAGGGAAACCTGGCCAAGGCCGCCGAGGTGAAGCACGGGCTCCTGCCCCAGGCTCAAGCGGAGCTGGAGGCCAGGACCAGGGCTCTGGAAGTGGGCGAAGAGGGTAAGGAAGAGACCAGGCTGCTCCGCGAGGAGGTTTCCGAGGAGGACATCGCCAAGATCGTCTCCCACTGGACGGGCATTCCGGTGAGCAAGATGCTGTCCTCCGAGAAGATGAAGCTCCTCAAGCTCGAGGAGATCCTCTCACGCCGCGTGGTGGGGCAGGAGGAGGCCATCGGCACAGTTTCCGACGCCATCCGGCGCAACAAGGCGGGCCTCTCCGACATCGCCCGGCCCCTGGGGACCTTCATCTTCATCGGTCCCACCGGGGTGGGCAAGACCGAGCTGGCCAAGACCCTGGCGGACTTCCTGTTCGGCGACGAGAAGGCTCTGACCCGCATCGACATGAGCGAGTACATGGAGAAGCACACGGTCAGCCGTCTCATCGGCGCACCTCCCGGCTACGTCGGCTACGAGGAGGGCGGGCAGCTCACCGAGGCCGTGCGCCGCAGGCCCTACTCGGTGATCCTCTTCGACGAGATCGAGAAGGCGCATCCGGACGTGTTCAACGTGCTGCTGCAGCTCCTGGATGAGGGCCGGCTCACCGACGGCCAGGGCCGGGTGGTCGACTTCCGCAACACCATCATCATCATGACCTCCAACCTGGGAAGCCAGCTGATCCAGCAGGCGGAGGACATCGAGGCGGTAAAGCCGCAGATCGAGGAGCTCATGAAGGCCACGTTCAAGCCCGAGTTCCTGAACCGCATCGACGAGACCATCACTTTCAAGCGCCTGGGCAGGGAAGAGATCCTCAAGATCGTGGACATCCAGCTCGGCCTGCTGGCCAGGCGCCTGGAAGAGCAGAAGATCACCCTCAAGGTGAGCGACCGGGCCAGGCAGTACCTGGCCGAGATGGGCTACGACCCGATGTTCGGCGCGCGCCCCCTGAAGCGGACGGTCCAGAACCTGCTGCAGAACCCTCTGGCCCGCAGGATCATTGCGGGCGAGGTGGCCGAGGGAGCCGCGGTCACCGTAGACCGCGGCAAGGAGGGCCTGACCTTTCGGGTCTAGGGCGCCGGCGCCGCTTCCCCCAGGGTGGGCCGGACCTTCAACACCGTCTCCCCCCGGATCTGTACGGTGCCGGCCCTGGCGCCCCGCGGCTTGCTCACGTGGCGGGCCCGGGTGCAGGAGACCGGCACCACGCCCCCTTTCCGGGCCTTGCTGAAGTACGCCGCGATCCCTGCGGCGGCTTTCAGGGTCTCCCGGCCGGGAGACTGCCCGGGCGGGCAGCGCAGGACCACATGGCTGCCGCTCACCCCGCGCACGTGAAACCACCAGTCCTCCGGCCGGGCGATCTTCAGGCTCAAGGTGTCGTTGTCCGCCTCGCTCCTGCCCACCAGCACCCGCCATCCCCCCGGCAGGGTGTACTCGGCCAGCCGCGGATCCCGGCGGCCGGCGGAGGGCCTCCCCGGCCCGCCCGCGGGGCCCTTCACGGGTCCCGACCCATGGCAAGAAGGGCGTTCACGGTGGCCCAGCTCCGGGTGGTGGCCTCCACGCCCAGCTGCCGCTCGATGAAGGAGTTGGAGAACCTGGTCTTTCCGTACCTGCCGCGGCAGAGAAGATAGACCTCCCGGTCCGCAAGCCTGGCCTCATCGGCGCCGCCCTCGATCCCCACGAGGCCGGGCACCCGTTCTTCTGCGGGCCTCCGGGCCAGAAAGGTCACGTACAGCCTTCCCTCATCCATTTCTTTCCGGCTGAAGGGATTGTTGTCCACGATCGCCCGCCACTCGCCCAGGCCGCGCACGATCGCGGTGACCGGGAAGCCGAAGGCGCCGCGCATGCCCTCCTCCAGCATCTTCCTGACCCCGTCGGCGCTTTGCTCCCGGCTGGCGAAGACAGCGTTGCCGCTCTGGATGTAGGTGGTCACCCCGCTCAAGCCCAGCGATTCCAGCAATCCGCTGAGCCGGTCCATCCGGACGGACTTCTGCCCGCCGACGTTGATCCCCCGGAGCAGCACGACGTAGCTCCTCATTCTACCCGATGGCCTGCATGAAGGAGGTCAGCACCAGCAGGGCCTTCTCGTTGCTGCCCCCCTCGGGAATGATCAGATCCGCGTACGCCTTCGTGGGCTCCACGAACTCCTGGTGGCCCGGCCGCACCATGTCCAGGTACTGGGTGATCACCGACTCCACGGTGCGGCCGCGCTCCTCGATGTCCCGCTTGAGCCGGCGGATAAAGCGGATGTCGTCCGGGGTGTCCACGTACAGCTTCAGGTCCAGGAGCTCCCTCACCGCGGGGTGCACGAACACCATGATCCCCTCGAAGATCACCAGGGGCCGGGGCGCCACCCGCACGGTCTGGCCGCTGCGGCGGTGGTGCACGAAGTCGTAGACCGGAACGTCGATCGCTTCCCCCCGCCTCAAGGCCCTCAGATGCTCCACCATCAGCTCGGTGTCGAAGGCGGAAGGATGGTCGAAGTTGAAGGCGGTGATGTTCTCGTTGTCCACGTACTCGGCGGATCGGTAGTAGCTGTCCTGGGCCAGGAAGGTGAAGTCCGGCACGATCTCGGCGATCCGCCGCACGATGGTGGTCTTGCCGGAGCCCGACCCGCCGGAGATGCCGATCACCCTCGAAGCCATGCCCAACTATACCAGCCCGCGCCCCCCCTGTCGACGAGGGCCGGCGCCGCAGCGGCGCCCCGCCGGGGAACCGCTACAGCTGGACGCGGATGATCCGGTGCGCCCTCCTGGCGGCGGCGAACGCTCCGGCGATCCGGAACAGAAGCCGCAACCCCAATCCCAGCGCGGCGATGTCCTGGGATTCGGTGAAGCACCACTCCTCCAGCACCCGCACTCCCCTACCCCAGGGCTCCATCCTCCGCGGGTCGTCTATGCCCCACCGGATTTGGGCGCCGGTCTTCCTGAGCGAGGGGTGGCCGCCGGCGCGCTTCGCCGTCAAGCGGCTGTAGGCGTCGAAGGCGATCTGGCTCCCCGGCAGGCGCGCCTGCAGCGCCGCGAACAGAGCCCTCACCTCCCCCTCGTCCAGGTACATGAGGAGCCCCTCCGCGATGATGCAGGCGGGGCCGGTCCCCTCCACCTCCGCCAGCCAGGCGTGGTCCGTGACCGAGGAGGCGATCATGTGGTAATGGTCCGTCTCCCGGTAGAAGCGCCTGCGGAGCTCGATCACCTCCGGGTAGTCCAGATCGTACCACCGCCCCCGGCGGGAGCCCACCCTCAGCACCCGGCTGTCCAGCCCGCAGCCCAGGTGCAGGACCAGGGGGTTCGCGGCGCCTCGCAGGTACTCCTCCACGCAGGAGTCCAGCTTCCTGGCCCGCATGGCCAGGGTGACCAGCGACTGGCGCGGGACCCGCAACGCGCCGAAGTCGTAGTCCAGCCGGTCCAGTATCTCGCAGGCCTTGGGGTCAGCGATGATCGGATGAGCCCGCCGGCTCTCGAGCGCCTTGCTGTACAGCGGCACCAGCAGGGTCTCCCTCTCCCGGCTCAGGCGGATTTTCTGCGGCTTCATCGGCTTCCCTCTTTCGCCGTCTTCCACTTCCACGAACAGCTCGTGGCGGCCCCTGCGAAACCGCCACCTGGACCCCGCCAGGCGCGACGTCAGGGGCCGTTCTCCCGCATCGATGGTTTCGGCCCACCGTCAGACCTCAGCCGCTTCGCGCGACCGGCACAGGGTACCATCCTCGCGGCACCCGGGCAAGGAGACCCCCCTTCCGCCTCCTGGCGGAGGCCAGCCTCCCTCACCCAGATCCACCCTTCCTTGCGGGCGGCTGCCTTTTCCTCATCGGTTTGCGGGTGAATGACATCCCCGCGCAGGAAATCCACGGCCGCCAGAACGCACAGCACGGAATCCAGAAGATGCTCGTTGGCAAGGCGCTCCTCGATTCCCGGCGCCAGGCTCATCCGGTATTCTCCTCTCAGCCTTCCCAGCACCACCGCGGCCGCGGCCGGGGAACCTGCCGCCCCATCCCTTCTCTTCTGCAGCCCGTGTGCCCGAAGCGTCCCTGCCGGGTAGACCTCGATTGCCCGAACTCCCTCGTCGAACGATGGATCCCAGGCAAGCGGTATGGGGCGGCCGAGGCGCCGCGAGAGATCGCCGAGGATCGACAGGGCAACCCACGCCGTGCGGGCGATTCTATCGGCTCCCACATCCAGGGGAGTCTTGCCCAGTCTTGCCTTCACGACGCGGTCGGTATGCCTGCGGAAGAGCTCGTTGGGGGCGACCCCGAGGGGCATTCCCGCCCGGTGCGCTGCCAGGGCTCCGCCCATTGCGGCAGGCCATCCCAGCGGCGCGTCCAAAGCCACCAGCAGGGGCCCGGCGCCCTCGATCCACGGCAGAAGCTGTGAAGCGACGGCGGACCCCGGTCTGCCGAGGGTGCACTCCCGAATCGCCACGGCGCTCCCTGCGCAGGCGGCCAGCGCCAGCCCGGTCTTTCGCGGGTCGGTCGCGCAGTCGACTCCGATGATGTGCATCTTCGCAGCGCTCATGCCGCTTCCAGCAGCTGGCCCGGCTGCGCTATCTGCTCGCATCTGGGGCGTGAAACGGGGCGGCAACGTCTCGCCGATGTCCTGGCGGGCGCTCGCGAATTGGCGCGCCACACGGTCCAGGAACGACAGTCCGGAGAAATCCCAGGAGCCCGCGCCGAGGAGCGTGAACAACGCGTAGGAGAGGGCCGTGATGCCCAGGGAGGCAAGCCAGAACCTGGCGTAGTCTACTGGCCGCCCGAGGCGCAGATTCGCGTCTTTGAACCTGTCCGGGTAGAAGAACAGCCGTGTGATCGAGGCTGCCCCCGGCCAGTCCTCCCCAGCCATCGGAGCGCACGGCCGCGGCGATGCCGTGTTTCTCCAGCAGGTTCAAGGCCAGATCGGCCTCGAGATGGTTGGCGAACTCCGCCACAAGCGGCCAGCCGGCCTTTTCTCTCCGCACGCGCGGTCCCCCCAGGAAGAACGAACCTTGCCGGGACGCCCGCTATTCGGGGACGGCGGTCCCTCTCGCGCCCTTCGCCATGTACAGTCCCGTCAGATAGGTCGAGGCAAAGATCAGCGCAAAAGGAATCCAGGTCCCCAGCGGGTCGGCGAACATCTCCAGGCTTCTGTTGACCAGAAGCGCCACCACCAGAAAATCAACCGCCATCACGAAAGCCACGAAGATCGCCGCGGTCTGCAGGGGGCTCGTGTAGTTGAACTTCTTGAAATACACCACCGACACGGCGGCAAAGTAGATGGGCGCGCCAATCGCATGAACGATCAGGGCGTTCTGCAGCGACATGGCAGCCATGCCGATACCCATGGTTGCCGCGCAAGCCGCCCACCCGACAAAGGCATGAAGCACCAGGGCAATAGGCCTTTTCACATTCACAATCCTCCCGCTCTCACGCCTGATTCGGGACACACAGATTCTCTGTGACTGCGCCGCAACAGCCGGCTAGCCCCCCGTCCTGCGCCTGTGCACGATCTCCTTCACCAGGGCATGCAGCACCTCCTGAACGTCCGCGGGGGCCGCCGCCTCGTCCACCACGAAGCGCCTCACCCCCGGCTGCAAAAAGAGCGTGACCTCGTACTGCACCGCGTCCGCTACGCCGCCGCCGGCGGGAGCCGAGAGCGCCCCGAGGCGCTCCGGGCTGAGGGCCGAACGGACCCTGGCCGCCAGCCCGGGCTCCAGCCGATCGGTCTCCACCTGCCCCTGAATCCGGATGTTGCCGAAGCCGCCGGAGGTGCCGATAGCGAGCTTCACGGCTACAGGACCCCCACCAGCTTCCAGGCGCGGCGCACGAGCGTGGCCTCCCTGGAGCCGGCGCCGAACCGTTCCCGCGCTCCTTCGGAGGTCGCCTCGGCCCAGTCGGCGAACCGTGCGTGGGGATTGTTGATCCCCTGCAGCGCCCCGTACCAGATGCTCCCGGCCTTGGTCCAGGCCTGCCCCCCCAGCATCACGGCCAGCAGATAGAAGGCATGGTTTGGGATCCCGGAGTTGATGTGCACGCCGCCGTTGTCGGACTGCGTGTAGACGTAGTCGTCCATGTGGAAGGGCTGCGGGTCCTTGCCGAGCAGGGGATCGTCGTACGCCGTTCCGGGGGCCGCCATCGAGCGCAGGGCTACTCCCCGGATCTCCGGGCCCAGGATGTCGGCCCCGATCAGCCAGTCGGCCTCGCAGGCGGCCTGCCCCATCTGGTGCTGCCTGGTCAGCACTCCGAAGACGTCGGCGATGTGCTCGTTCAAGGCGCCGGACTGATCGCGGTACACCAGCCCTCCGGAGTACTGGACCACCCCGTGGGTGAGCTCGTGGCCGATTACCGAAAGGTCCCCGGTGAGCGGCCGGAAGATCACGCCGTCGCCGTCTCCGTAGACCATCTGCTCGCCGTTCCAGAAGGCGTTGTTGTAGTCGCGCCCGTAGTGCACGCTGGAAACGATCCTGGAGCCTTCCCCGTCGATCGAGTCCCTGCCGTATTCGACAAAGAACAGCCGGTAGGTCGCTCCGGCGCCGTCGAAGGCCTCGTCCACCTGCCGGTCCCCGGTGGCCGGATCGTTCTCGCTGCGCACGAGCTGTCCCGGCAGAGCAGTGCCGTTTCGGCAGTCGTAGAGCTCCCTGTCCGGGTGCGGGGCGGCGCCGGGAGCCACTGCAGCCACCCCCGCGTAGGCCGCGGCCGGCGCCAAAGCCTCCCTTGCCTGCCGGAACTGCAGGCTCTCCCGCTCCAGATCCTCCGCCATCTTCTTCTGGGCACGGTCGCCCCGCATCTTGATGGCCTCGATCATGTGCGGCGGGACGATGCACTGTAGCGGGTGCTGCGGACCCGTATGGTTCCCGCTCATCGGTCTCCCCCTCCCGCAAATGTACCATGAAAAGCGTTTCCGCGTCAGTCCGGCCGCCGCAGCCCCGCAGCCGCCGCGGCGTCTTGAGTGTGAAAACTTGACAGCCGTCCCGGCGCCGGCTATCGTGCACGCATCGTCGTCGCCAGCGAAGGGGGGCCCTTGGGGGACATCATCATCGGGGTCCTTCTGATCGCGTTCTGCCTGGGCGCCACCACGGCGCTGGTGCTCCACGGCCGCCGGCGGGTGAAGCGGATCTCGCGCCTTCAGAGCTCCACCTGCCGGGACATCCTGAGGAACCGGGATGGATAGCCAGCGGGCGGTCACCACCGAGCTCTCCCGGGACCTCAATCTCTTCCACCTCACCATGATGGGCCTGGGGATGATGATCGGGGCCGGGGTGTTCCTGGGCATCGGCAACACCATGCACTTTGCCGGCCCCGGCGGGGTGCTGCTGACCTTTTCTCTCAACAGCCTGCTGGCCCTCTTCAGCGCCATGTCCTACGCGGAGCTCTCCTCCGCCATCCCCCGCGCCGGAGGAGCGTACAACTTTGCCCGCATCGGTTTCGGCCGGGGGACCAGCTTCATGGCCGGCTGGATGGAGTGGTTCGCCTCCAGCGTGGCCGGCAGCATGTATGCCGTGGCCTTCGGCATCTATACGGTCCGCTACCTGGAAGGTCTGGGACTGCTGTCCTGGCTCACCGCACCTTCTCTGCTGGTGAAGCCCGTGGCGGCGGCCATCGCCCTGTTCTTCCTGTTCATCAACTACCGGGGCGCTTCGGAGACCGGCAGGGTCGGGGCGGCCATGACCGCGGGGCAGACCCTGTTCCTGATCTTCATCGGCGCCGTCGGCCTGGCGGTGGCCGTGCGGGATCCTTCCCGCCTGGCCAACTTCCGACCCTTCCTGCCCTACGGCTGGTCGCCGCTGTTCATGACCATGGGGTTCACCTACGTGGCCTTCGAGGGGTTCGAGGTGATCGCCCAGGCCGGGGACGAGGCCATCGAGCCCAAGCGGAACCTGCCCAAGGCCATGCTGTACTCGGTGTACGCGGTGGGGCTGACCTATCTGCTGGTGGCCTTCGCCACCGTGGTGGCCGTCAAATCGGGAAGCCCCGGAACGATCGGAGAGCCCTGGCAGTGGATCGCCAGTCACCGCGAGCGCGGCTTCGGCGAAGCTGTGGCCCGGCTTCTCCCGGCGGGAAACTTCCTGCTGACCCTGGCGGTGATCTTCGCCTCAACCTCCGCGCTCAACGCCACGATACGGGCCCCCGAGGGGGGCGAGTACCGGATCATGGTCCCCATCGCGAACCCGGCCAACGCTCTGTCCATCGTCTGGCACACCCACCGGCTGGCCAGCGCCCGGCGTTCGCGGATCAAGCTGCTGCACATGGTGCCGGTGCCGGATCAGGTGTTCCTGAGGGATGCCGAGAAGTACCTGCTGGACGGGCGGGAGGGAATCGTGGAGGCCATGCTGTATCTGGTCCAGCGCTTTCCCATCACCACCACCATCCGCTACTGCCGCAACATCGCCCGCGGCATCGTCAGCGCCGTGCGGGAGAAGAAGATCGACCTGCTGATCATGGGCTGGCACGGCCGGCGGCAGGATCGGCGCTTCAAGCTCGGCAGCACCCTGGACCCGGTCCTCTCCCGCTCGCCCTGCAACGTGGTCATTCTTAAGGACTGCGGCAGCCGGAGCTTCGGCAGCGTCCTGGTGCCGCTGTTCGGAAACGGCAACGACGCCTTCGCCCTCCAGGTGGCCCGCAGCCTGGTCGAGCCGCGGCGCGGGCGCATCAGCGTGCTTCCGGTGCGGGCTGCCAGGGGGGGAAGGCGCCCGGGCGCCCTGGCCCGCTACACCCAGCGGCTCCTGCGCCAGGCGGAGATACCCGCCGGGAAGGTGCGGGTCCTGCCGCACGCCTCGGGCGACAGCGCCCGCGCGGTGCTGCAGAGGGCGGCGCCGAACGAGGCCGCAGTCGTAGGCCTGCGCGCCTCCTGGCTGCGCCGCGTGGGCGTGGCCGCTCCCCCCGAGCAAGTCGCCCGGCAGTGGCCGGGCCCCCTGGTGATGATCAAGGCCGCCCGGGGGCTGGGGGACTGGGCCAAGCGGTGGCTGTGACTGCGCCCGCCTGCGGGCGGGGCCTGGCCTGCCGGCCCGGCAGGGCGGCGCGAGCCGCTGCATGGCGAATCTGCGCAGGGTATGGTATCATGAAGGCGCGCCGGTCCCCACGCGCGCGGAGTGACAAGCCACAGAAGGGAGGTACGGATAGTGAACGTGTACCGCAAGCAGGGCCGGCTCCTGCCGCCTCTGCTCCTGGCGGCGGTGATGCTGGCCTCCTGCGCCACGGCGCCGGAGCAGCCCGCCGAACCGCAGCAGCCGCAGGCAGCGGCCCCGGCGGCTCCCCTTCCCGAGCAGGAATACTCGAAGGCAAAAGCTCTCAAGGCCCGGGTGGACGGCAACGGGCTGGGGGAGCTGGTACCCCAGGAGTACCGGCAGGCGGAGTCGAGCTTCCAGGAGGCGCAGCAGCTCTACGGCAAGGACAACTCAGGGGCCAAGGCCGCGCTGGAGGCAGCCGTCCAGGCCTACACCGTCGTGATCGACAAGGGCTTCCCCCTCAAGATCGCGCCCCTGCGAGCGGAGGCGGAGAAGGGCAGGGCGGACGCCGAGGAGCTCAAGGCCCAGGTGGCGGCAAAGGATCTCTACGCCGAAGCGCTGGACAGCTACCGGCAGGCCGTCGCCGCCGAAGATGCCGGCGAGTACGAGAAGGCGCTGCAGCTGTTCGCCGAAGCCCGGCGCAGGTTCGACCAGCTCCTGGCCGCCACACGGGAGAAGAAGGCCGCCGCGGAGGCGGCGCTTCAGGCCACGGACAAGGGGCTGGCCGACTCGCAGCGCCAGGGCAGAGAGGCCGACTCCGAGATCGGCTCCGGCCGCTGAGCGGGAGGCAGAAATGAGCGCAAAGACTGCGAACCTGCTCGTGGCGGCGGCGCTGCTGTTCCTGGCGCCGGCCCTGTTCGGGCAATCCCTGCTGGACAATCCGGACTACCAGAAGGCGGTCCAGCTCCAGCGCCAGGCGCAGGCGGCCTACGCCGCGGGCGACTACGACAAGGCCGCAGAGCTCTCGGAGCAGGCCAGGACCTACCTGGAGCGCTCCGACGCCTACGTGGCCGGGCAGCTGCTGATCTACCGCGCCAACAGCCGGCTGAAGCAGGCCGAGCAAAGGGTGGCATACTTCCGCGACGTCGGCGTGGATCCCCGCTTCCGGGACGTCCTCGCCCAGGCCCGGGAGGACCTGGGGAAGGCGCGGACAGCATTCAACACGCGCAGGTACGAAGACGCCGTCGCCCTGGCGCAGAAGGTCCTGGACGCCCTGGCGCCGGTGACACCTGCACAGGCCAAGTAGCTCCGCGCCGCTTCCGCCCGCGGGCGGGCACGGCCGGGATCACAGCGCCGCTTCCGCCTCCGTCGGCCCGGGCCGCGAGCCCGGCTGCCGGCGGTGGGCCCCACCCGTTCTCTGCGTGCCTGTTGCGATCGCCGCGCCCAGCTGCGATGCTGTAGGTACAGGAGAAGGGAGCCCACGATGTTTGGCAAGAGAACGGTGCGCATCCTGTCCGTGGATGGGGGAGGCATCCGCGGGCTGATCCCGGCGCTGGTTCTGCGCCACCTCCGCGACAGGCTTCGGGAGCGGGGGAAGCACCAGGAGCTCCACCAGGTCTTCGACCTGATGGCGGGCACCTCCAGCGGGGGCCTCATCGTGCTCGCCCTGGGGACACCCGCGGCGGACCACCGCCGTCCGGGGCGCTTCTTGCCGTGCCCCGCGCTTTCGATCGACCGGGTGGTGAGCATCTACCGGGAGAAGGGACAGGCCATCTTCCCGCGCTCGGTCTTTCGCGGCCTGCGGGTGCTGACCCAGGCGGTTCACGAAAAGTACGACACCGGGCCGTTCTACGAGCTGCTGGAAGAGCTGTTCGGGACAGCCACCCTCAAGGACGCCCTCTGCCACCTGTTGGTCACCAGCTACGACACCCAGAACGGCACCGTCTTCCTCTTCAAGCACCGTCCCCAGAGAAAGGACCGCCGTGACACGGACCCCAACTTCTACCTGAAGGACGTGGCCAGGGCAGCCGCTGCCGCCCCCACCTACTTCGAGCCGGTCCTGCTCAGCCCCATCGGCGATTCCGGGACCACCCTCTGCCTGGTGGACGGCGCGGTCTTCGCGGCCAATCCCAGCATGTGCGCCTACGTAGAGGCCCGCAAGACCTTCACCTCCGCCCGCCGCTTCCTGATCCTGTCCCTGGGTACCGGGATCGTCACCAAGCGCTATCCCTACGAGGAGATCAAGACCTGGGGGTACCTGGAGTGGGTCAATCCCGCCAGGGGGGCTCCGCTGTCCAGCGTCATGGCCAGGGGCCAGAGCGAGTGCGTGGATCACCAGCTGAGCAAGCTCCCCGGGGTGGACTACATCCGCGTGGACGGTCGTCTGAGCCAGGAGCACTTCCAGATGGACGACGCGGACCCCGACCACGTGGCCGCCCTCCAGGAGTACGCCCAGCGGTTCATCCACGAGAACAGGGAAGCCCTGGACCGCTTCTGCCGCGAGGTATGAGCCGGAAGGCGCGCGCCCGCCTCACGCCCTCAGGGACCCGAGGGACGGGCGGTCAGTTTGACACTCACCGTCATCCTTCTGTTTCCGCGGTAGAGCGTTATGCGGACGGAGTCCCCCACCTCCTTCTCCGACTGCACGTAGGCGCCCAGCTCCTCGAAGTTGCGAATCGAGTTGCCGTCCACCTGGACCAGGATGTCCCCCCCAACCGGCACCTGACTGCCGAACACCGTCGCCGTTCGACTGCCGCCGCGAATCCCCGCCGCCGCCGCAGGGCTTCCCGGCACGACCTTCACCACCAGCGCGCCGCTGGAGACGGGAAAGCGCACCCTGGCCTGCTGAGCGAAGAGCTCCGCGATCACGGGGTTGATGGTCACCCCCTGGATTCCCAGGTAGGGGTGCTCGTAGTGGCCCTGGCTGATCAGCTTCGGCACCACCCTGGCCACCAGGTTGGAGGGAATGGCGAAACCGATCCCGGCGCTGGTGCCGCTGGGACTGAGGATCTGCGAGTTGATGCCCACCACCTTGCCGTCCAGGTCCAGCAGCGGCCCGCCGGAGTTGCCCGGATTGATGGCTGCGTCGGTCTGGATGGCCTCCCCGATGAAGCTGCCGTCGGGGCTCTGGATCACACGCTGCAGGGCGCTGATCACCCCCAGCGTGAGCGTGCGGTTGAGGCCGAAGGGATTGCCCAGCGCCACCACGAACATGCCGACCTTCAGGCTGTCCTCGTCGGCCAGCTCCAGCGGCGGCGGCAGGTGCGCCGGGTCAACGTGCAGCACCGCCAGATCGCTTCCCGGATCCGAGCCGACGATGTCGGCCTTGTAGGCTTCCCCGCTGGCCAGGGTGACGATGGTGAAGCGGGAATCCTTGACCACGTGATAGTTGGTCACGATGTGGCCCTTGCGGTCGAACACCCAGCCGGTACCGGTGCCCTGTGCGGGAACGGACTGGTTGAACCGGTTCTGGGTGACGATGCTGCTGGTGACGTTGAGAATTCCCGGCCCGACCTTGCCGTCGATCGCCTCGATCTGGGCCTCCAGCTGGTTCGCGGCGGCCACCTTCGCCGTCCTCTCCTCCGCGAATCCCGCCTGGGCGCCCACCGCCGCCGGCAGCGCCGCCAGGAGCGCCGCCGCCCCAAGCGCCCGGGCCGCACCGTTCCAGGATCTTCTTCCCTGCCTCATGGCCGATCTCCTGAACCTGACAGGGGCCCCTCCCGGAGCCCTTCCCTTCCCGCGCGGCAGTAGCGGATCAACGTGTTGGTGGAGCCGTCGTGCTCCAGCTCGGCATCCCCCGCGCCTTCCAGCTCGGGAATGATTCTCTGCGCCAGCACCTTGCCCAGCTCCACCCCCCACTGATCGAAGGAGTCGATCTGCCAGATCGTTCCCTGGGTGAAGACGCTGTGCTCGTACAGGGCCACCAGCGTTCCCAGAGTCTCGGGGGTGAGCCGGTCGGCCAGAATCGTCGTGGTGGGACGGTTGCCCTCGAAGGTGCGGTGAGGCACCAGCGCCTCCGGGGTTCCCTCGGCTCTCACCTCTTCGGCGCTCTTGCCGAAGGCCAGCGCCTCCCCCTGGGCGATCGCGTTGGCCAGCAGGATGTCGTGATGCCTGCCCATGGGATTGAGGGACTGCCGGAAGGCGATCAGGTCGCAGGGGATCAGCCTGGAGCCCTGGTGGATGAGCTGGTAGAAGGAGTGCTGCCCGTTCGTGCCCGGCTCGCCCCAGAACACGGGCCCCGTGTGGTAGTCCACCCGCCGGCCGGCCAGGGTGACGGACTTGCCGTTGCTCTCCATGGTCAGCTGCTGCAGATAGGCGGGAAAGCGGTGCAGGTACTGCTCGTAGGGGAGCACGGCGACGGTTTCGGCGCCGAAGAAATCACTGTACCAGACCGACAGCATGCCCATCAGCACCGGCAGGTTCTGCTCCAGGGGGGCGGTGCGGAAGTGTTGGTCCATCCTGTGAAAGCCGGCCAGCATGGCGCGGAAATTGTCGGGCCCGATGGCGATCATGGTGGACAGCCCGATGGCCGAGTCCATCGAGTAGCGGCCGCCCACCCAGTCCCAGAACTCGAACATGTTGGCCGAATCGATGCCGAACTTCTCCACCCCCTCCCTGTTGGTAGAAACGGCCACGAAGTGCCTGGCCACGGCCTGCGGGCTGCCCAGCCGCTTCAGCGCCCACTCCCGCGCGCTGTGTGCATTGGTCATGGTCTCCAGGGTGGTAAAAGTCTTGGAGGAGACGATGAACAGGGTCTCCGCCGGATCCAACCCCCGGGTGGCCTCCGCAAGATCGGTGCCGTCCACGTTGGAGACGAACTTGAAGGTCATGTCCCGCGGCGCGTACCACTTGAGCGCCTCGTAGGCCATCACCGGGCCCAGGTCCGAGCCGCCGATGCCGATGTTGATCACGTTGCGGATACGGCTGCCGGTATGCCCCTTCCACTCGCCGTCTCGCACACGGTCGGCGAAACTGGCCATTCTCTCCAGCACCTCGTGCACCCCCGGCACCACGTCGGTCCCGTCCACCAGGATGCGCTCGTCCCTGGGCGCGCGCAGCGCCACGTGGAGCACCGCACGCTCCTCCGTGGAGTTGATCTTTTCCCCGCGAAACATCGCCTCCCGCCGCTCCTCCAGGCCGCATTCGCGGGCCAGCTCCAGCAGGAGGCGCACCGTCTCCCCGGTGATGCGGTGCTTCGAGTAGTCCATGTAGAGACCGGCCACCTGCAGGCTGAGCCGCGTGGCCCGGTCGGGGCTGCGTTGGAACATCTCCCGCAGGTGGATGTCCTTCACCTCGTCGTAGTGCGCCGCCAGCGCTTTCCAGGCCGCGCGCTGCCTCAGGGCGGGGCTTGCCATTTGGATGCACCTCCAAGATCGGGTCGCTTTTCGGGCTTCGAGATACCTCTAGGATAGTGAAACGGCCGCCCGACTGCAAACCGCGGTCCCCCCGGCTCGGCCCGCCCTTCAGCGCAGCACCGAGTACTCGCCCTGCCCGGGCAGCGAGAGGGGTTGCCGGCTTCCGTCCGGGCGGGTCAGGGTGCCTCGAAACTCACCGCTCACCCGGTAGATCACCGGCCTCTGGAAGAACAGAGAGACGATGGCGCGGAACACCGGCGGCAGCTTCTGGTAGATGTCCGACAGATGGTAGACCCGGCGGACCCGGAAGGCCCCCTCCAACCGGTAGCCGTCCCGCTCGACCTCCACCACCATGCGGGCGGGGTAGGGGTAGGGGGAGAGCCCGGAGCTGCGGAACCCCTCCAGCCTCAGGGTGCAGTTCCTGGCGGTCAGCACCCACTGCCCGTCGTGGGCCAGAATCAGCACGTGGGCGTAGCGCGAGCCGTAGCTCTGGTGGGTCTGATAGCGCAGCACGCTGAGGAACCATCGCTCGCCGGGGGCTGCTCCCGCGGGGCTGAAACCGCGGAAGGCCACGGTGGAGGCGGTGGTGCGGCCCAGGGGGTAGTTGTGCAGGCTGCGGTCCCCGTAGCACTGCCCCCTGCCCGAGATCCACTTCCCCCGCACCACCAGGTAGCCCTCGGTCTGCGCCCACGGGCTGTTCACGCCCAGCCGGATGTAGGCGTCCCTCCGGGCATCCAGAAACACGTACCCGTCCCCGGGCCGCCAGAGCGGCAGGAGGTTGCGGACCCGCAGGTCGCAGGAGAAGCCCTCCACCCTGATGCGGATCCGGTAGCGGCCGTCGGCGCCGTCCAGCTCGCTGTCCTGGATGCGGATGTGGAAGCGTTCCGACTCCACCGTCACCTGGTCGTCGGGCATCCGCTCCTCGTAGGCGAAGGTGCTGCCGTCCGGCTCGGTGACCAGCACGGACATACCCCAGCCGCCGAGGAAGGCGGAGACCCACTTGAACACGATGAACACGTACTGGGTGCCGTCGTCCAGCCGCCCGATGAAGTGAAAGGCGCGGCTGCCGAAGGACTGGGTGAACGGCTCGTTGAACAGAAGATCCTGCTCGCGAAGTGAGACCTCCTCGGGGTGGGCCCAGCTTTCGGGGTCCTCGAAGATGCGGACCTCCTGCGCCGGCAGCGGCGCCAGGCTGGCCAGCGCCAGGAGAGCCGGCACCAACGCGTGCGCCCACCCTCGGGCGGCTCTCACCCTTCCCTCCTTTCCGTGCCGGACGGCCGGCGCCTGGGCCAGGGTCCGGCCTCCGCATCCTCTGCAGCCCCCGCCCGGCGGGCCGGCTTCAGCGCTTGCCTTGAAGCTCCGCGATGGCCTGCAGAAGCTGCGGGTCCGCCGCGGAGGCAAGGTCCGCCGCGCTCATCCCTGCCAGCAGCTGCGGGGTCAGCTGCTTTGAGTCTGGCCTCATGGCCACCGTGAGATCCGGGGCGATGCCCTGGTGCCAGATGGTGCGTCCCGCCGGGGTGAGCCACTCCAGGGTGGCCAGAAGAAGCACCGATCCGTCGGAGAGCCGGAAATCCCGCAGCACCGTGCCGGTCCCGAAGGTGGTCTGACCCACCAGGACGGCCCGCTTCGCGTCCTGCAGCGCACCGGCCACGATCTCCGCCGCGCTGGCCGTGCCCCCGTTGATCAGCACCGCAAGCGGCAGGCTCGGGGCCGCGCCTGCCCCCCGGACGGGGACCTCGTGCACCTCCCCCCGGGCGTCCTTCTCCAGCAGCACGTTCCCCTGGCTCAGGAACTGGCTGGCCACTCCCACCGCCTCGTCCAGCCGGCCGCCCGGGTTGTTTCTCAGGTCCAGGATCGCCCCCGCGATGCCTCGCTTCTCCATCTCCTGCAGCGCCGAGCGCACCTGCTCCGTGACCCCGGCGCTGAACGCCGCGATCCGCAGGTCGCCCAGGGAGGTGCCGGGCACCGCGTGCCACGATACGTTGTCCACCCGGATGTGGGCGCGCCGGAGCCTCACCTCCAAGCTGCTGCCGGAGTCCGGCCGCAGCACGGTGAGGGTCACGGAAGTGCCGGGAGGACCGACGATGCGCTGCACCACCTGCTGCAGGCTCAGGCCAGCCAGGCTTTGCCCGTCCACCTTGAGGATTTCCTCTCCGGGCTGAAGCCCAGCGGCGGCCGCCGGAGATCCGTCCAGAGGCGAGACGATGGTGACCCGCCCGCCCTTCATCCGTATCTCCAGCCCCACGCCCACGTACTGCCCCCGCAGAAAGGAATGCTCCTGGCGCGCCATCTCGGGGGTGAGATAGGTGCTGTGGCCGGTGTCGCCCAGGGCGTCCACCATCCCGGCGATCGCCCCGTAGGTGAGGGGCCTGGACTGCAGCGCCGAGCGGTCCACGTAGTGTCCCTCGATGGTGTCCCAGGCCTCCCGGATCAGGGGAAAGTCGGGCGCCTGGACCGGCGCCTGCGCCCCGCCCGGGCCGCCCGCCGCCCCGGGCCCGCCGCTGCCC
>CAZBDU010000111.1:0-16988 GCA_964490725.1 uncultured Spirochaetaceae bacterium
CGCTGTAAGGACTTACACGCCGGAAATCGGCAAAACCCTGAACATGGGCTAGCGGCCCGGCTCGTTCAAGGTCCAGTCGTACTCGTAGCGGATGCGCCCGCCGTACCCGCGAAGCATCTCCGCCAGAGCGGGGCGGGCGTAGCGCAGCAGGTGCCGGAACACCCCCTGGCGGCTGCCGCCGAAGTCCTCCCGGAACCAGTCATAGATGCTGGAGAGCACCAGCACGCCGTCTTGAAAACGAGCTCCCCGGGGATGATTGACGTACCCCCGGGCTGCTTCCTCCAGCAGCTCATCGGCGTTGGCCGCCGTGTAGGCCCTGCCCTGCAGGTTCGGGCAGCCCAGGCTGGCGCAGTTCACGGCATAGTGGATGCGGGGGTCCTTCCATATGGGACGCAGGATGCGGTGCTCGATGTCGTTCAGCGAAAGCCCCTGCCCCTCCACGGTGGCCAGCCTGGCATTCCAGGGGCCGCGGCTGAACAAGCCCCCCAGGTTGATCCTGGTGATGCTGGAGACCGGGTAGTGGTCCAGCACCACCTTCACGGTGAGCGCGTTGTAGAGGTTGATCCAGTAGGCCCGCTGCTCATTCCGGTTCAGCTCCGAAACCGGCACCGACTGGAGCCGCTCCAGGTAGCCCGCCAGGGCCTCTCTGTCCGCAGCGCTCACCCGGGCGTAGCGCAGGCGGTTGATCCCCGAGGGATCGTCCCTCATCAGGTAGGCGTCCAGGAAGCGCTGCCAGGGGGTGTGGTCCACCGCGACGGTGCTGGCCGGATCGTGAGCCTGCCAGCGCGGCCAGAGGTCCGCCCGCGGCGCGGCCGCCGCCGTGAGGGCCGGAGCCACGCTCATCAGCGCCGCCGCCAGGATCCGCCTTCCTCTGCTCCGCATGTAGAGAAGATAAGGATTTTGCGCACCCGGCAGCAAGCCGGCCGGCGCCGACGGCGCCGCCTACCCCGCCCGGTAGTGGCCGGCCACCTTGGCCACCCCGCGGATCATCTCGTCGATATCCTGCTCGCTGTAGAACTCCGTGAGGTTCAGATTGAAGGTCTGCCGGAAGGCCTCCTCGGCGCGGGGGCACAGGCCGGGCGGGTAGGACAGTTCCGAGCCCAGATCGCGCGAGACGAAGGGGAAGGGGCTCTGCGGGAAGGCGCTGCGGCGCTGGAAAAGGTCGTACAGGTACACGGGCATGCCGCCGGTGATTTTGCCCGGCTCCGAGGGGATCCCTTCGGCGTCCAGGGCCGCACAGAACTCCGCCACCGGGACGGCGATCACCCGGGGGTCCAGGCGGACCACGAACAGGAAAAAGGTGTGCGCGCAGTGCGCCGGCACCTTCTGCGGGATCACGCCTTCGATCCCGGCCAGCCCCTCGATCAGCCTTCGGCCCAGGGCCACCCGGCGCTCCACCACGGACTCCACCCTGGCCAGCTGCGCCTTGGCCACCGCGCCCTGCAGCTCGGTCATCTGGTAGTTCGGGGCCAGGAAGTAGGGGTTGCGCGCCCTTCCGTCGCGGAAGTAACACTTGTCCACGAACAGCTTCACCCTCTCCTCCAGGTCGTCCCGGTTGGTGAGCACCAGCCCGCCTGAGCCGCTGGTGATGTGCTTGAAGTGATTGAGGCTGAAGGAGGCGATGTCGCCGAAGGTGCCGCACCACCGCCCCTTGTAAGGAGTGCACCACGCCTGGGCGCAGTCCTCCACCAGCGCCAGCCCGTGGCGGCGGGCGACACCCGCGATCTCCTCGACCTCCGCGGCCAGCCCCGCGTGGTGGACCGCCACGATGGCCCCGGTTTTCTCGTTGACCAGCCTCTCCACCGCTGCGGGATCCATGTTGTAGGTCTCCGGGTCGATGTCGGCGAAGCGCGGCACCAGGCATTGATACAACATGCCCGTGAGGGTGCCCATGTCCGTGACCGAGGAGGTGATCACCTCCGTTCCCGGGGGAAGCTCCAGGGAGCCCAGGGCGATGTGCACCGCCGCGGTGCCGGAGGAGCAGCCGTTGCAGTGCTTCATTCCGTACAGGCTCCGCATGGCCGCTTCCAGCTCCTTCACCTTGGTGCCGAAGACGTAGAAGAGGATGTCGCTGTCCAGCGCCTCCAGTACCTCCTTCTTCTCCTGCTCTCCGAAGCGGCGACCCGTCCCGAACGGGGTGGTCTTGCTCTTCGGTCCGCCCATGATCGCCAGCCTCTCCACGACTAGACTCCTTGCCCCAGTTTACAGCTTCAGCCCGGTAGTGGCTATGCCCTCGATGATGAAGCGCTGGATGAACAGGTACACCACGATCATCGGCATGGTGGCGATGGCCGCCGCCGCCATGAGAGGGCCGAAGCTGATGTGATAGGGGTCCTTGAAGAAGGCGATCCCCACCGGGATCGTGCGCAGCCACTCCGAGTTGATGACGATCACCGGCCAGAGGAAATCGTTCCAGGAGTCGATGAACAGGATGAGCGCCACCGTCGCCAGCACGGTCTGGATCAGAGGCGCCACCACGGCGAGCACGATGCGGAGCTCCCCGGCGCCGTCGATGCGGGCCGCGTCGATCAGCTCGGAGGGCATGCTCTTGACCGCCTGGCGCACGAAGAACACCCCGAACGCGCTGGCGAAGTTGGGCGCGATGATTCCCGGGAAGGTGTCGATCCAGCCGAAGCGGGCCATCAGGATGTACAGGGAGACCGACGTCACCTGGATCGGCACCATCAGGGTGCTCAGGATGAGCACGAAGAAGAACCCCTGGAGGGGGAAGCGGTAGACCGCAAAGGCGTATCCGGCGAACAGCCCGAACAGGATCGAGCAGCCCACGGAGACCACCGCCACGATCAGGCTGTTGCGGTAGTACAGCAGAAAGGGCGCCTGGGCAATGGCGTCGCGGTAGTGCTGCGCCACCGGCGGCTGGGGCCACCACTTTGGCGGGAAGGAGATGAGGTTCTCCGGAGTCTGCAGAGAGGTGACGATCATCCAGTAGAAGGGCAGAACCATGAGGACCCCGAAGGCAATCAGCACCAGGTAGATCGCCAGCCTGCCGGCCGTGCGGCCGGCCCGGGACGCTGCGGTCACAGCTGCACCTCCCAGCGGCGGCTCAGCCGCTGCTGCAGCACGGTGATGCCCACCAGCAGCACGAACAGCACCAGAGCCATGGAGGCGGCGTAACCGAAGCGGTAGTTCTCGAACGCCTGCTTGTAGATCTGCAGCACCACAACCGTGCTGGCGTCAGCCGGTCCGCCGGCGGTAAGCACGAACACCTGGTCGAACACCTTCAGCGAGAGGATCGTGTTGTAGATCACCACGAACACGGTGGTCGGCGCCAGCAGCGGGAGGGTCAGGCGGAAGAACTGGGTCAGGGCACCCGCCCCGTCGATCAGGGCCGCCTCGTAGTAGTCCCTGGGGATGGCCTTGAGCCCCGCCACGAAGATCACCATGTTGTACCCCACGGTGCGCCAGATGCTGAAGATGATGATGCTGAGCAGCGCGTCCCGGGAGGAGGCGATCCACCCCATGGGCGGCAGGGAGAGCATTCTCAATATCATGTTGAACAGCCCGAACTTGGGGTCGTAGAGATAGCTCCAGACCACGGCGGCGGCCACGGTGCTGGTCACGTAGGGGGCGAAGTAGATCCCCCGGAACATCCCGCCCCCGGGGAGGCGAGAGGTAAACAGGGCCGCCAGGACAATCCCCAGAAACGTGGCGATGGTGACGATGGCCACCGCGTAGATGAAGGTGTTCTCCAGGGCCTTCCCGAAGGCCGCGTCGCGCAGAAGGAGCTGGAAGTTCTCCAGTCCCACGGGTTTGTACTCGCGGGTGACCACGTTGATCTTGAAGAAGCTGAAGACCAGGGTCTGGACCGACGGGTAGATGCGGAACAGCCCGAAGAGGATGAGCACGGGAGAGATGAACAGGTAGGCGTAGTGCCACCGCCGCTTGCGGATCCTGGTCAGCAGACCGGCCATGTGAAGCCTCCCCGCTCCGCGGCTGTCAAGAAGGCAGGCCCTCTCCCGCTGCATGCGCGGAAGAGGGCCTGAAGGCTTGCTCGCGCCTCGACTATTCGAGCGCCTTGATCGCCGCGTTGGCCTTGTTCTGGGCCTCCACGAGCGCCGCCTGTACGGCCATCTCGTCGTGCAGGATCTTCTGCACCGCCGCACCCACGGCGTCCAGGATGCCGTTCAGCGCCAGCGTGCGGGGGTAGACGTACGCGTAGGGCAGCAGCTCCTTGAACTGCTTGACGTACGGGTCGCTGACGAAGGGCTCCTTGTCCCAGTTCACCTTGTAGCGCGGCGTGGAGTGATACTTGGAGGCCTGCTCGAAGTCCATCTGCTCGGTATTGTAGTATTCGATGGCCTTGAGCGCAAGGTCGGTGTTCTTGGACTGGCTGAAGACCGAGGTGCTCCAGGCCGCCACGTCCACCGCGGGATCCTTGCCGGGCGCCATGGCCGGCGGAGGCGCGAAACCCCAGTTCAGGTTGGGTGCCTCCTTCGGGGCGCGCACCTGGATGCTGATCACCTCACTGATCTGCATGGAGGCGATCCCCTTGAGCAGGCAGTCCCGGGGATCCGGGAAATCGAGGCTGGTGGAGCGGTCCACCCACACCATGTCGTGGGCCATCTGCAGGCCCTGACGGACGGCCGGCAGGTCAAAGGTGCTGGTTCCGCCTTTCAGCGCGTTGTGGTCGGAGATGAACTTCATCCCCGCTCCCCACAGCAGCCAGTTCCACTTGTCCACGATCCCGTGGGGCTGCCCCAGGTGCCGGATGGCGTAGCCCACCCGCTTCAGGGTCCCGTCGGGGTTCTTGACCGCGGTGGCCGCCGAGGCCTTGCGAAACGTGTCCCAGTACTTCGGAGCCTGATCCGGGTCCAGCCCGGCCTCTCTGAAGAAGTCCTTGTTCCAGGTGAGCCCGTAGGCGTCCTCACCCCAGGACGGAAAGCCGTACATCTTGCCCCCGCCCCAGTCGGAGAGGACCACCACCTCCGGGCTGACCGAAGACAGCCACTTCTTTGCGGCGGCGTCCGGAATCTGCACCAGGGCGTCGTCCTTCAGGTAGCCGCTCATCCACGAGCCATCGATGAAGCCGATGTCCGGCGCCTGCCCGCCTGCCAGGGCGGTGAAGATCTTCTGCTGCATGGTGTTGTAGTCAACGGCCACCAAGTCGATCTTGCAGTTGTTGTCCGCCTCGAACCGGGCAAAGGGGTTGGAGCCGTCACGGAAGGGAAGCGAGGTCACCGTGATTTCGCCGGCCGGATACCACAGCGTGAGGGTCACGGGACCCGCCTTCTTCTCCTGAGTCCCTCCGGCAGACAGGATGAACGCCGGCAGAAGGAGAAGGAACAGAACCAAGGACCTGTCCTTCATAAACTAACCTCCTCGAGAACCAGCATGATACTCCTAGTCTAGTAGGACCCCTTGCCCCGGTCAAGAAGAATCGCCTCCGTCGGCGGCGTCGAACAGCCAGCGATGGATGCGGCAGCGCCCGCCCACCACGCATAGCGCCCCGCGGAAGCCCGGCTCCGGCAGGAAGTCCGCCAGGAACCAGTGGCGCCCCCGGCGGGTTCCGGACAGGGGGAAGTGCATGGAGCGCCCCCGACGCGACAGCACCCGCGGCACCGCAATGGCCTGAAGGGTGGCGGCCAGATCCATCCCGGCGGCCTTCACCACCGCCTCCTTGCGCGCCCAGAGCGTGAAGAACAGCTGCTCCCGCCGCGGCGGCGGCAGGGAGCGCAGGAGGCGGACCTCCACGGGAGGGAAGAAGTGGTCCGCCAGGGTGGCCAGGCGCGCCAGCGGGCGCACCGCCTCGATGTCGACGCCCAGCTGCCGGCCCAGAGTGACCGCCACCACCGCGCGCTCGCCGGAATGGGACAGGTTGAAGGCGATGCCCGGGCTCATCCCGGGGTGAAGAAGGTAGGGCTTGCCCCGCTCGCCGTCGGCGAAGCGCAGCTCCCTCGGCCGGACACCGGCGTAGCGGGCCAGCAACGCCCGCAGCCCTCCCCGGGCCGCCCCGAAACGGCGGCGGTCGGCGGGGAAGCGGTAGCGGTCGCGGCGCCGGCGTTCCTCGGGGGAGAGCAGCAGCTCCAGCGCGGACTGGACCTCCGGCGGCAACTCCAGCGAGGTGAACCAGAGGTGTACCTCTCCCGCGGACAGCCTCGGCTCGGAGGGACCGGGGAGCCAGAGCGGCGGCAGCTCGGACATCGCCACCCATCATAAGGCGCAAGGACCGAACCTGCAAAGAGCTCCACGGCCCCAGGTCGCAGGCTTCCGATCTTCGGATAATCTGTTTCCAGGCCGGAAATGTCCCCTTCGGGCTACGGCGACGGCTGCCCGGGTCGCCAAGAATGTATTCCATACAGCCCGCATGGAGGAGGGATCGGTATGCCGTAGAAAGGCGAGTCGAGTCACCACGACGTCGAGCAGCGCCCGCGCTCGGAGATCTTCAGCCGCACCCTCTCGGTGGCCGGGGAGAGCTCACCCTCCGCTGAGGGAGCGTCTCGCCCCAAAGCTGTCTTGACAGCGGCCCTTATTCTCTATTGAATAGCATGATACAGGGACTGAAGGGTAAGGGAGTGGACGGGAAGCTCAGAAATCCTCACGAGGTGCGCGTGGTTGTGACCGGCATGGGAGTGATCACGCCCATCGGCAACACCGTGGAGGAGTTCTGGCAGAACCTGGTCCACGGGAAAAGCGGCATCCGCAGGATCCGCAACTTTCCGGTGGACAACTACCATGTGAAGATCGCCGGGGAGATCGATCTCCCGGACCTGACTCCCTACTTCCGCGAGAAGAAGATGAGCCGCCGCCTGGACCGCTACATCGTCCTCTCCCAGGTGGCCGGCTGCCAGGCCCTGCAGGACTCGGGGCTGGAGATAGGGGCCGCGCCGCACCGCTACGGGAGCCTGATCGGCACCGGTGAGGGCGGCGTCTTTACGAAGTACGACAACACCCGCAAGATCGTCAACGACGGCATGCAGGCCGCCTCTCCCTTCTTCATCATGGGCATCAACAACACCGGAGCCGGCTACTTCGCCCTGGAGTCCAACCTGCAGGGACCGAACTTCGCCGTGAGCTCGGCCTGCGCCACCGGCAACCACTCCATAGGGCTGGCCTGCCTGCTGATCAAGATGGGGCTGGCGGACGCCATGTTCGCGGGGGGCTCGGAGGCGCCGGTGTGCGTCACCGGGCTGGCGGCGTTCGGCAACATCATGGCGCTCTCCGAGCGCAATGACTCCCCGGAAACGGCCAGCCGTCCCTTCGACCGCGATCGGGACGGGTTCGTGCTCAGCGAAGGAGCCGGGGTGCTCTGCCTGGAGGAGCTGGAGCACGCGCGGCGCCGCGGGGCCCGCATCTATGCGGAGATCACCGGGGTGGGCTTCTCCGGGGATGCCCACGACCTGGTGGCGCCCCACCCCGAGGCGCGCGGCGCCGCCCAGGCCATACAGGCGGCCCTGGACAGCGCGCGGCTCAATCCCGAGCAGATCGACCTGATCAACTGTCACGCCACCTCCACGCCGCTGGGCGATCTTTCCGAGGCGCTGGGGATCAATCAGGTCTTCGGCCCGCACGCCGCCAGGGTGCCCGTGCAGAGCACCAAGTCGATGGTGGGGCACATGCTGGGGGCCGCCGGGGGCGTGGAGGCCGTGGCCGCCGCCGCCACCATTCAGCGGGGGGTCATCCACCCCACCATCAACCAGTTCGAGCAGGACCCGCGGATCAACCTGAACGTGGTTAGAAATCAGGCCAGGGAGGCACGGGTGAGACACGTGCTGTCCAACGGCTTCGGCTTCGGCGGCCAGAACGCCACCCTGGTCATCTCCAGATTCGAGTAGCGCGCCCTCGGCAGGAGCCCGCCGGCGCGGCGGGCGCGGACCGGCGCGGGACTATTCCAGGAAGCAGACCTCCATGGCCATGACGCAGGCCACGCTCCCGGCCGCGATGGACTGTCCCAGAACCGTGCCGAAGTAGCCGTCGTAGCTGACCTTGCGGGCCAGCAGCCTCAAGGTTGCCCCCGGCCGCACGGGCTCCAGGTAGTAGGCCCCGAGCAGCCTGGTGGCCCGCACCGCCGCCGGGCGGGCCTCGGCGTCGATGCGGGTGGAGCGGGCGCGGAGGAAGTGGTAAAGGCAGAGGCCGAGCTGTCCGATCGTCTCCAGCTGCAGGGAGCCCGGGTAGAGGGGATACTCGGGAAAGTGGCCGCGGAAGACCGGGTCCTCCTCGGAAAGCGTTCGTTCGCCTTCGATCAGCTCCTGCTCCAGGTCCACGCCCGTGAGGCGATCCAGGAACAGAAACGGCTCCCGGTGCGGGATAATGCGGGCGATGGATTCCCGGCCCAGAGCCAGAGGGGAAAGACTGCCGGGCTCGGCAAGAGGCTTCTTCCTGTGGCGGCGCAGAAGCTGATCGTAGTCCACGGAGGCTGGAGCCGCTCTCAGCCGGCCTTGAGGGCCTTGGCGATCACCTCTTCGATGATGGTGAGGGCCGTGTCCATCTCCTCCCGGGTGAGCTGGGCCGACACCGAGAGGCGGAAACGCCGCGATTCGGCCGGCACGGCGGGGAAATCGACCGGTTGCAGAAACAGGCCCCGGGTCTGGATCTCGTAGGCCAGCCTCAGGAGCTTCTCCCCCGAGGAGCCGATGATGATGGGGATCACCTGGCTCTCGGTGTCGCCCAGGTCGAGCCCCATCGCCAGCAGGGCCTTCTTCATGTAGGCCACGTTCTCCCACAGACGGTCCCGGAGGGTGGAATCCCGCGTGGCCACCTCCAGGGCCTTCATCAGCCCGGCCACCACGGGCGGCGAGGGGGCGCAGGAGAAGTTCCACGGTGAGGAGTACCCTTTCACGTAGTTGATGATTCCCGCGTTCGAGCACACGAACCCGCCTACCCCGCCGAAGGACTTGCTCAAGGTCCCGAAGGAGACCCCCATCTTGTGCTCCAGCCCGAAGTGCTCTGCCACCCCGGCGCCGGTGGGCCCGAACATCAGGGTGGAATGAGCCTCGTCGATGTAGATGGGCACCTCGTAGCGGTCGCACACCTCCACGATCTCCGGCAGGCGCACCAGGTCTCCGTCCATGGAGTAAACTCCCTCCACGGCCACCATGGCGCGCTTTCCCTTGCTGCGCTCCAGCATTGCCGCCAGGCTCTCCGGGCTGTTGTGCTCGAAGAACAGCATCCTCGCTCCGGCCAGGGTCCCCCCGTCGATCAGGCTCTTGTGGCATTTCTGGTCCAGGACCAGCACGTCCCCCTTGCGCAGCAGCCCCTGGATGGCACCCATGTTGCCCCCCAACCCGCTGGAGTACAGCAGGCATTCCTCCTGGTGCTTGAACCTGGCCAGCCGCGCGGCGAACTCCAGGTGCACGTCGAAGGTGCCGGACAGTTGCGGGGCCCCCGAAGCCCCCAGGCCGTAGGTGTCCAGGGCGTCCTTGGCCGCCTGGATCACCTCCGGATGGGTCGAAAGACCCAGGTAGTTGTAGGAGGTGAGATTGATGATCCGGCGGCGCTTGCCGTCGATGTTGCTTTGGATCTCCGTGGTGGTTCGGGGGGCCCCGAGAAGGGGCTGCTCGAAGAAACGCTTTCCCGCCTGGACCTTCGGGTGGTTGATCCACTTCCAGTAGTCGCTGGGAGGCGACAGCACGTTGGAGCTGTCATTGTAGAAGAAATCCGCCAGGCTGAAGCTGAGAATGTCCGGCTCGGGCATTTAGCTGCTTTCGCCCTCTTTGTTCACGTACTCAACAAACTTATCGGCCAGCTGGTCGATGTTGTTGATATCGGCCAGCTCCGCCCGGGGAACCTTGATGTTCAGCTCCCTCATGGAGCAGGAAACCACCTCGATCATGTCCAGACTGTTGGCCCCGTAGTCCTTCATGGACTTCTGGGGATCGATCTCTTCGCCTTCCATGTCATCAAGGTTCTCGATGATGTTCCTCTTGATGACTTCGATTACCTCTTCCCTGGTCATCCCGGTCTCCTTGCTGTAGGTTATTCGTCGTCGGCGGACTGGCCGGCCAGGTAGCGCATCATGGAATTATCCTGGAATGGCAGTCCGTTGTCCACCGAAATGATCTGCCCGTTCACCGCGTTCAGCAGCCCGCTGCAGAGCGCCAACACGGCCCGGCCGCAGTCTTCCGGCGTCATGATCATCCGCTCCGGCACGCCGTGCCTCTTAATATAATCGAAAAACTCATTTCCGAAAATAGCCTGGAAGGACTCGGTGGCCACCGTTCCAAAACGCAAGACGTTGACCCTGCACCCTTCCTCGGCCAGATGTACCGCCATGTAGCGCGCGAAGAACTCCAAAAGGGCCTTGGAAGCGGCCACGAAGTCGTAGCCCCGGTAGTAGTGATCCGGCCCGTCGCTGGAGACCGCCACCACGTGCCGCGGGTAGGCCCCGAAACGCTCCTTGATGGAGCGGACGTAGTCCACCAGCGGCCACGTGCTGTAATCCAGAGTCTTGTACAGGGAGCGCTTGCGGTAGTCGGAGAGGGCCAGGGTGCGCAGGGCGAACCCCACGTTGCTGACGAAGACGTCGATCCCCCCGGCGGAGCCGGAAATCTCCTCCACCACCCGCCGCGTGTCCTCTTCTACGGACACATCCGCCTGCAGAATGCCCGGCTCGGCGGCGCCCAGGGCGGTGAAGCGCCGGCGAACCTGGTCCACGTCGGCGCTGCCCCACTTGTAGGTCACGAACACCTGCGCGCCTGCGGCGGCGAGCTGAAGGGCCGTGGCCAGGCCTATACCGCGGGTGCCTCCGGTGACAAGAACCGTACTGTCGCTCAGATCGATGGTAACCACTGCAGTCTTTAGTCCGGGTACAGCTCGTTGATGGTTTGCCTTGTTTCCGGGAAGCGGAAGCTCACCCGGTGCATCAGCTCCTCCTGGAGCCGTGCGTCCACGAGCAGCTTCTTCTTCCTGGCGCTCAGGGCGAACTTCAAGAGATAGACGGATTCTAACTGCTTCTCGCCGATCTGTAAAGCAATGTCCCGAGCCTTGGGGAAAACCCGCTCGCGGGGCAGGATGTAGTTGAAATGCGTACCCCGGCCCTCCAGCTCGGAGCCCCGGAAGCGCTTGCCCGTGAACATCATCTCGTTCGCCGTGAAGGGGCCAACGAGCTCCTGCAGCAGTACCGTGGCGCCCATTCCCGGAGTGAAGCCCAGGTTCATGAACACGGCCCCGTAGCGGCTCTCCCGCGCCGCCACCACCATGTCCGAGCACAGCGCCAGCACCAGCCCGCCGCCCACGGCGTGCCCCTCCACGGCGGCCACCACCGGAAAGGGGGCAGCCACCAGCCGCTCCGACAGCACCAGGTCCACCACCGTCACCTTGCCGTCGCACAGGTCCAGCAGGGCCTGTTTCTCCGCCCCGCCGCAGAACACGTCCGGCCGGCCGCGCAGGATCAGCACCTTGGGCCGTACGTGGCGCTCCAGCTCGTCCAGGGCCTCGAGGAACCGCTCGATGAAGCGGTCCGAGAAGACGTTCCTGCCCTCCCCGTCGTCCATGGTCAGGACGGCGATGCCGGGACCCTCCTCGTCGATCCGCACCAGAGCGCTCATCTCTCCTCCTCCACCGGCCCGGCGGAGCCCCCGCCAGCGGGCCGATCCGCCTCCCAGGCCGGCACCAGGGCTCTGGCGGGCCGGAAGCGTCCGAACCACTCCGGGGTCCGCCCCTCCTGGAAGGCGGCCAGCCCCCGGCGCGTCTCCGGCCGGCTCGCCAGCTCCACCAGGGTCCTCTGCGCCAGCTCCGAGCCTTCGGCCAGCCCCTTGCCCCAGACGGAGGCGCTGAAGCGCTTGAGCTCCGCCAGTGCGGCCGGAGAGCTGCGCATCATCCGGCGCACCACCTCCCGCAGCCGGCGCTCCAGCTCCGGTCGCGGCACCACCTCGTCGAACAGCCCCAGGCGGCGGGCCTCCGCCGCCTCCAGAGTGGCGGAGCTGAGCGCCAGGTATCTGGCCTTCTGCAGCGAGATCCTCCGTCCCAACAGATATGGTAGCACGTTCGCCGGGATCAATCCGAACAGCACCTCACCCAGCTCGAGCGTTGCCTCCGGAGAGGCGATCACCACGTCGCAGGCCGCGGCCAGACCCACTCCTCCGGCCTTCACGGCCCCCGTCACCAGGCAGACCACCGGCTGGCGGGAGGTGTGCAGCATCCGCAGCACTCTGCCGTAGCGCGCCGTCGCCCCCTCCAGCACGGAGCGGGCGCTCCCGGCAGAGCCCTCCTGGAGGGTGGAAAGCCGCCCCAGGTCCATGCCCAGGCAGAAGACGGGCCCGCCGGAGCGCAGCAGGATCACCCGCACCTGTGGGTCCGGCCCGCAGGCAGCCAGAGCCCCCTCCAGGGCTTCCAGGCTTTCCGGGGTCAGGCGGTTTCCGCCCGCACCGTCTGCGAGGGTGATCACGGCCAGCTGCGAATCGACGTACCGCTCGACCAGGACCTTCCCCCTAGCTCCACTCGTAGCTGCGGTAGAAGTCCTTCACCTGCTTCAGCACCAGCCGCCCGCGGCCGCGGTAGAAACGCTCGTACCAGCCGTCCAGGATTCCGAAGTCTGGCTGCACGTCGGAGCGCTCGATGGCCGCCTCCCGCGCCTTCTCGATGGCCTCGTACTCGGCCACGCTCACCTCCCGGCGTTCCTCCAGGGCCTGGTCGATCTTCATGGCCGCCACGGTTTCGCGAGCCTCCGGGCAGAGCAGGCCGCTGTAGAACTCGCCGATGCACCCCGAGCCGTAGGAGAAGAAGCCCACCCGGTCCCCAGCCTGGAGGTCTTCCCGGCTCATCAGCATCCCGCAAAGGCCGATGAAGTTGCTGGCGCCGTAGCTGGAGCCCACCCGCCGGGCGTAGCGCAGCGACGGGTAGACCTTCTCCTGGAAGCTGTCCCGGACCTCCTGCTTACTGCGCCGGCGAGCCAGGTTGCACAGGGTGCGGTGAGCCTGGAAAGACATCCCGGGGAACGGAGTGTGGTAGGTGTTCTGCACGAAGTAGGAGTCGAAGTCCACCTCCTCCCCGGCATGCTCCGTGAAGTTGCGGTAGGCGCCCTCCAGCGCGTCCATGTAGCTGTAGAGGCTCACCTCGTTGTTGCCCACCTCGTGGGTGGCGCTGGGCCGGAAGGTGTCGTAGACGTCGGTGGTCCAGCTGCCCCGCTTGGGGAGCTCGTACTCCACCACCCGGGGGCTGTCGCTCACCAGCAGCGCCGCGGCCACCCCCCCCAGCACGAACTCCTCCCGCCGGTTCAGGTGCATGCGGCTGAAGTCGGTGGCCACGATCAGGGCTTTCCTGCCGTGGTTGAGGCCGGCGGCGATCCAGTTGATCGCCGTGTCCAGGGCGGCCACCCCGCTGTAGCAGGCGTGCTTGGTCTCGTAGTTGCGCACCTCCGGCGGCAGGCCCAGGGCGCCATGGATGTTGGTGCTGATGGGCTTGCCGAAGTCCACGGACCCCTCGGTCCCCACGATCAGCATGCCCACCGACCGCTTGTCTTCCTCGATGAGCATGGGGGCGGCGGCGTTGGCTCCCATGGTAACGGTGTCCTCCCAGGGAGGGTTGAGGGAGCGGGTGTCGATCAGGAAGTCCGAGACCACCTTCTCCGGATCCTGCCCCCGGGCCTCCGCCAGCTTCTTCTGGTCCACGAAGAGCGAACATCCGTATAGGTTAATTTTCTCGATGCCGACATGTCTCATGATAGTCCCCGATGGTATTGGCTCAGGGTACGTAGGTCAACCCGCCGGAGACGCGGATCACCTCGCCGCTGATGAAGCCCGCCTCCGGGGTCGAGAGGTAGTGCACCAGCGAGGCGATCTCCTCGGCGGTGCCGATGCGCCGCAAAGGGCAGTACTGCAGCCACGCCTCGTGGAGCTTCCTGGCCATGTGCTCGTCGGTCATGCCGGTCTCCACGTAGCCCACGGTGACTACGTTGGCGGTGATCCCCTTGGGCCCGTACTCGCGGGACAGCGTCTTGGTGAGGCCGATCAGCCCGGCCTTGGCGGCGGCGTAGTTGGCCTGGCCGCTCGCCCCTTCCTGGGCCAGGGAGGAGATGTTGATGATGCGGCCGAAGCGATTGCCCACGAAGTGCATCAGAAAGCTGCGAGTCACGTAGAAGGGTCCCGAGAGGTTGGTGGCCACCACCCGATCCCACTGCTCGGTGGTCATCAGGGCCGCGGCGTTGTTGGCCACGATCCCGGCGTTGTTGACCAGCACGTCGATGCGCCCGAGCTCGTCGATGGCCTCCTCGACCACCCGCTCCGCCGCCTCCGCGTCCGTCACGTCCAGCCGGTGGGAGCGCACGCGAGGCCCGGCGCCGGAGCTGCCCTCCCTGGCCAGGCGCACGGTCTCGCCGGCGGCTTCCTGGTTGCCCACGTAGGTAAAGGCGCAGCCCATGCCCGCCTGAACCAGCCTGAGCACGATGGCCCTGCCGATCCCACGGGACCCTCCGGTCACGAATGCGTTCACCGCCTCACTCCTCCCAGCGACGGATCAGGCTGCAGGCGTTCAGGCCTCCGAAACCGAAGGAGTTCTTCACCATGAGCCTGACGTCGTGATCCACCGCGCCCCCGGCGCAGATGTCCAGGTCCACCTGCGGGTCCGGGCGGTCGATGTTGATGGTGGGATGAAGCCGCCCCCCATGCATCTGCATGATCCCGCCGATGGTCTCCACCACCGGCGCCGCCCAGCAGGTGTGGCCAAGCATGCTCTTGGGCGCGTTCAGCTTCAGCCGGGCCGCCTGCGCGCCGAAGGCCTGCTTCACCGCCTCGATCTCCTCCACGTCCCCCACCGGGGTGCCGGTGGCGTGGCAGTTGACGTAGTCCACCTCCTCCGGCCTCACGCCGGTTGCCTGAAGCAGCTCTCCGATCAGCCGCCCCTGGGTCTCGGCGGCCGGCTGCGGCAGGTGGTTGGCGTTGGCGTTTGCCCTGACCCCCAGCACCTCCGCGTAGATGCGCGCGCCCCGGCGGCGCGCTTCCTCCAGCTCCTCCAGCACCAGGGTACCGGTGCCGTGGGAGTACACGAAGCCGCAGCGGCCGGCATCGAAGGGCCTGGAGGCCTCCTCCGGCCGGTCCTGGTACTCCGGCTTCACCACCACCGCCTGGATGATCACCGACGCCTGGATGTCGCCCGGGGAAACGTCGAACAGCCCCCCCACCACCAGCGACCGGTCGCACTCGCCCAGCAGGATGTCCCGGAAGCCCAGGCGAAGCGCCAGGTTGCCGCTGGCGCAGGCCCCGCCCACCGTGAAGGTCGGCCCCTGCAGCCCCAGCGCCTCGCTGATGGTGGCGGGCACGTTGGGATCGATCGCCTCCACACCCGAGAGCGGATCGATCAGCTCGGGGTCCTTCAGGTACAGCCTGGCGTTCTCGTAGATGTAGTTGGAGTTGAGGTTGTGCCCTCCCACGGTGACGCCGGTGCGGAAGGGGTCCACCCGGGTGCCGGAAAGCCCCGCGTCCTGCCAGGCCGCCAGGCTGGCCAGCACGGACATGCGGTTGGAGAAGGTGGCCGAACGGAACAGCCTGCGCACCTTCTTGTACTGCTCCGCCCCCAGGTCATCCCGGAAGCGCTCCAGGGCGGCGGAGGTGTCGTAGCCGCCCAGGTCGCCTCCGATCTTGCATTCGATCTGGCTCATGTCCAGGGACTGCCATCGTTTGACTCCCGATCTTCCGGCCAGCAGGTTCCGGTAGTACCCCTCCAGAGAGTCCCCCAGGGGATTGATGGTTCCCATGCCGGTGATCACCACGCGTCTGTTCATGGCCTGCCACTCTATCCTTTTTGGCACGATTGGACAACGGGAGGGGAAGGCGATCCCCTCTCTGCCGGGCGCCTACTGCCCGGTGCCGAGCCGCTCGATGTCCTCCAGCCTGCCCACAGGCAGGCACTTCTGCTTCTTGTGGAAGGACTTCCATAGCCCGCTCAGCACCGAGCCCGGGCCTACCTCCAGGAACCGCTGGTAGCCGTCGGCCAGAATGCTCGCCTCCTCCTCAACCCAGCACACCGGGGAGACCACCTGCTGCACGCACAGCCGGCGGGCCTCCTCCCCGCTTGCGACCGGTCCGCCCGTAACGTTGGCGTAGACCCTCCTCACCGGGTCCGCAAACGGGTATCCTTCCAGCACCTCCTCCAGCCCACGGCGCGCCTGCTCCAGCAGCGGTGAGTGGAAGGGGCCGCTCACCCGCAGGCGCACGAAACGCATGGCCCCGGCCTCTTCGAAGAGGCTCTGGGCCCTGGCCAGGCCGGAGGCTGTGCCGGACAGCACGATCTGGATGGGGCTGGAGTGGTTGGCCAGGTACACCCCCTCCTCGCGCAGCCTGTCCAGCACCGGCGCGGCCTCCTCCAGGGACAGGCCCAGCACGGCTGCCATCCCCGCCTGGCCGTCGGGTCCGTCCAGCGCACGGCTGGCCTCCTCCATGAGCCGCCCTCGGGCGGCCACGATGGCAAACAGCTCCCGAACGCTCAAGACCCCCGCCAGGCACAGCGCCGAGTACTCGCCGAGGCTGAATCCCGCACAGCCGTCGGCCTCGATGCCGATCTCCCGAAGAGCGGCCGCCGCGGACAGGTTCACCACGGTGACGGCCACCTGGGTGTTGTCGGTGGCCTGCAGCTCCTCCTCGCTTCCCTCGAACAGCAGCCTCTTCAGGTCGATCCCGGTCACTTCGGAGCCGATCTCGAACAGCTCCTGTGCGGCCTCACAGCTCTCCCAAAGGTCCCTGCCCATCCCCGGGTACTGGGCTCCCTGGCCCGGGAAGAGAAAACACGTGCGCATACGAGCGGCCTCCGTCGCCACGGTGCTGAACGCCCGGCGCAGGGTCTCCCCCGCCGGGGCGGAGTCGGCATTATAGCGCGAACCCCGAGGCTTTAGAAGCGGGAAAACGGACCGTCTAGCGGCGAGGCTCCGCAAACGGGCCGAGCTCGTTGCGGTGCAGTCCCCCCGGCGGGCCCAGGATCTCGGCCCAGACAACGGCGCGCTTCAGGAGGGGAAGCGCTTCCAGACGCCGCAGCGCCGCCGCCCTACCCGCATGCCGGCCCGCTCCGCGCCCCCCCGAAGGGGCCCCCCGAGCGGCCATGGC
>CAZBDU010000112.1:0-15746 GCA_964490725.1 uncultured Spirochaetaceae bacterium
GCTCCAGGCTGCCCTTCACCCCCGCCCGCCAGTACAGGCCGCCCACCTGGTCGCGCTCCAGGTCGCCTCCCACGGCCACCTCGGCGGCCAGCTGGCCCCGCTGGGGCAGCACCAGGGAGCTGCGATGGCGCAGCACCAGGTTCATGGGATGATAGTCCTGCGCCTCGGCGACCCCGGTCACGGTGAGCTGCCCCCCTTCCTGGTGGGCCCAGTACCCTCCCCGGCCCACCGCCGCGGGCAGAAGGGGCAGCTTCATCGGCGCCTGCGGATGGCGGTACCAGAGCAGGGTGAGCCCCAGGGTCTCGCTCCAGTCCCCCGGCCACTCCCAGGAGACCCGGTTCTCCACGGTGAGGCTGTCCTCCTCGCTGCCCTGGAAGGACAGGTAGTGCTCCAGGTTCACCTCCACGCTGTCCAGCTCCTCGGCGCCTGCCGGCCAGGCGGTCTGCACGATCAGCCCCAGCACCGAGCTGAACTCGTCGCTGCGGTAGAAGGGGAACAGCGGGTAGGCCCCCAAGGCGCCGAACAGGTTGACCGCCGCCGCCTGGGTCTCCAGGGTATACCGGTTGCTCATGCCGGTCAGGTCCGCCTGCCGCAGCAGGCTGCGCTCCGCCCCGACCTCCACCCGGGAAGGGAGGAACAGGTCGCTCAGCCGGGAGGAAAAGGGGCGCGTCAGCCTCAAGGAAGGTCCCGAGGCGTAGGTCACCTCCTCGAGCCCGGCGCTGTCCGCCGCGAACTCCGCCAGGAGCGAGGGGCCGAAAAGCTCCGCCAGCGGCGGCGCGCGCAGCAGGTAGCCCTGGGCCCCCACCCGGCGCGCCCACGCATCCAGGTCCGACGCCAGCTCTCCTGCCGAGGCCTCGCGGCTCAGGGCGGTGATCTCGCGATGATAGCCCGGCAGAAGGGTGAGCTGCCCCTGCGGCCCCAGGGCGATCGGCAGCGACAGCTCCGCGCTGGCCTGGTGCCTCTGCCGGCGGAAGCCCGAAGCGATGTCCAGGCTCTGCGCGCCCAGGGCCCACTGCAGCCGCACGCCCACCGGACGGGTGCCCAGGGCCCAGTCCGCCTCCAGGCTCTCCCGGCGCTCCAGCTCCACCCCTCCCTCCCAGGGCAGCACCAGGGTGTAGCCTTCGATCCAGCCGGGCAGGTAGCCCGCGGCGGGCAGGAAGCCGTCGTGCACGGTCGCCAGGGAGAGGGTCTGCCCCAGCGCCACCGGGGCGGGCGCCACGTTCAGATCGAAGCGCCAGTCCTGGCTCAGCAGACCCTCCGAGGCCAGGGCGTCGGTCCGCGCCCCGGCCGTCAGCCCCGGAAGCGTCAGGGCCAGCACGTTCCGCCGGGAGAGGCTCACCCCCGCGGAGCCCTCCCGGCGGCTGAACGCGTCGGTGAAGGCCAGGGGAAAGGGCACGTTCGGCACCTGCAGGCTGTGCCCGCCTGAGAGGGAGAGGCGTTCGCCTCCGGCCTGAACGGCCAGGTCCGCCGTCAGGTCCACCACGGAAACAGAGGCGGCGGCTTCGGTGTGGGCCTCCAGCCTGGCGGCCCCCGCGGGCGTGCCGTAGAGGGTGGAGAAGCCGGCGGTGGCCCCCGCAAGGGTCTGCCGCACCGTCACGTCCCGCAGCAGGGGGTGGCCCCCCACTTCCAGGAGCGTCCCCGGCAGATTCAGCTCCAGGTCCGCCTCCGCGGCCGCGCCCAGGGCGCTGCGCGGGTCGCGCAGATGCACCTCGTCCACATCCAGCAGCCCGTAGGATCCGGCGGTGGGGCCCGCGCCCGTGAGCCCCACCTCGAAGACCCGGAGCGAGCCATGCCCCGCATCCTCGCTCACGGAGGCGCCGGCCGCCTCGGTCCCGTTCACCAGCACGCGCGCCCCGTCCAGATCCACCTCCATCTCCGCCCAGGCGTTCTGCAGCTGCGCGGGAAGGCTCCAGCTCACCCCCCGCCCGTCGGTGTCCCGCAGCGAGAACTCAAGGGATGTCGCTCCCCCGGGCAGGGACGGCAGCCGGTAGTAGAGGAGGATAGTGCGGTAGTCGATGGTCCCGCTCTCCGCCTCGGTGTAGCCTCGGACCGTGAAGTCCCCCGGCCCGTTCTTCCAGCTCACCTCCAGCACCTGCTGGCTTTCCCCCAGGGGGTGGAACACCCGGCCCACCTCCGGGAACGCCTGCTGGAGAGCGACCGCGGGCCGCGAGGCGAGCTCCGCCTCCGCCGCCTCCCGGGGAGTGACCTCCAGGCCGCCTGAAGCCTGGGTCACCGAGAAGCGGCTGCCCTGGAGGGAGAGGCGATCCACCAGCACCCTTCCCTGCACCGCGCTCCCGGTGGACCGCACCAGCAGGCGCACCGTGCGGGTGCGCCTGAGCGCCTCCTTCTCCGCGGAGGTGAAGCGGTGGGTGAACACCTGCCAGGAGGTGTCGGCGGCCACCGCCGCGGCCACCGAGTCCGACGCCGGCCCCAGGCCGGGAGCGCTGGGGCTGACATCCAGGAAGCCATTGCCGTCCACGTCCTCGCTGTCCAGGCGGCCGTTGCCCTGGTTCTTCGGCCCGCCGCCCACCGGAAGCACCGCGGCGTTGTGGGTGTCGTTGAAGTCGAACCCGCCGGCGGCCTCAGAGTACTCCTGGTCCAGAGCGCCGTCGGCATCCAGGTCCTCGGAGGTCTCGCCGATCTCCAGGAGCACGTCGAAAGCGCCCCCGCTCACGTCCACGGCCCGGTAGGAGAGGGTAAGCGCATCCAGGGCGGAGAGGTCCGTCACCCCCTGGTCCGTGTACAGGGGGATCTGAGTGCCCACCCACTCGCCCGCGGCCAGGTCGAAGTCCAGAACCAGGCTCCGCCCCGCGGCGGCGCCGGCGGAGCTGCCGGCCGCCTGGTAGGGCCCGATCTTGCCCCCGGTCTGGTAGGGCCACACCTGGTCTGCTGGAATGTCCGGCCAGTCGTAGGGCATGAGCGTGGAGGTGCTGGCGATGCCGTAGTCCCGGTAGTCCCGGTACAGCAGCTTGCCGCGAGTACCCGCAGTCATGCCGGAGTAGGCCGGTGTATCCGCGGCCGGGGGGGCCGAGGGATAGGCCAGCTCCTCGGTGAGGGGCACCAGCGCCTCGCCCCCCTCCATCCCCAGCAGGCGCATCACCCCGCTGGTGTCCGGGTTGGTGAACGCCGCCCCGGCAGCCGCCCGGTAGCTGACGGGCCCGGCCGCTCCCTTCAGCGCCGCTGAAGCCAGCACGGAGCCCGTGCGGGAGTAAGGCTCGCGGCTGTAGGTTCCGGGCAGCGCGTTCCAGCGCAGCCCCGCACCGATCTCGGCGGTCAGGGACTCCCCCAGGGGGATGCTGCTGCCCCAGGCGAAGAGCAGGTCGCCGCCCCCTGCCTGGCTCTCCACCCGGCGGAAGCGCACCTCCAGCCGGTCCGCCGGGTCGATGGCGGTCTGGAAGGAGAGGAGGCCCGTGTCGTAGTCCACCGTGAAGCGGGTCTCCGGCAGGCCGTTGCGCAGCACCCGCACCGAGCCGGGCACCAGGCCGGTGCCCAGGCTGTACTCCCCCACCGGAGTCAGGCGGCTGACCAGCAGCTCCTGCCGCAGGTACCCTCCCCCGGGGTCCGCCTGCGGGCCGTAGAGGCGGTTGCCCGGGTCGAACAGGCCCGCCCCCTGGGCGTCCAGGAAGGGGTAGAGGTTCCTGAAGGTGGCGGACAGCGGCTCCTGGAGGTAGGCGGTGAAGTGGTCCGCTCCCGGGGTGAGCCGGAAGCGCAGGGGGGTGTCCACCTTCTGGGTCGGGCTCCCCCGCACCACCACCTGCACCCGCAGGCGGGACAGCTCCACCGGCACCGGGTCCTCCAGGGCATAGGAGGAGAGGATCTCGAAGGGGGAGAACTCCCCCGGCTCCCACAGCCGCAGGGCGGTGTGGCCGTTCACCACGACCCTGCGCGTGCTCATGTCCTGGCCCAGGTAGATAGTGCCAACCTGGAGGTCGAAGTTCTCCGGAGTTGCGGAGAGGTCGATCAGGTTGCCCGCCGTCCCCGGCAGGGCCCCCCTGCCCAGAGTCGGGTCGCCCACTGGCAGACCTCCCTTGCGGTAGTAGACCAGCACCCGCCCGGAGGCGCTCTCGGCCAGCCGCACCACCCCGGCGGCGGCGTCCACCAGCGCGTCCTCGGCGCCGGCCAGCCGGTAGCGCCTCCCGTCGCCGGCCGCGAAGGCGCCGTCCACGTCCTGCAGGTACAGCTCCACCCCGCTCACCCCGTCGTCGGGGAGCTTGAAGAAGCGCCCCCGGATGAAGGAGCCCAGGGGAAGGGTGTGTTCCTCCACCAGGTTGTGCCCCAGGAAAAGCAGGCTGTCCGGGGTGTTGTTGTCGTAGCGGAGCAGCACATGGTGCGCCGCCGCTCCGGTGTTGAGCCCCGCCTCCACGCCCACCGAGGCGTTGCCCTGCTCGGGCACCTGGAGCAGGGCGAAGGGCGCGATGCCGATGCCCTTGTTGGCAACGGTGAGCCTCTCCAGGAAGTCCCCGGGCTCCCCCCGGTAGCCCAGGCGCAGGGTGTTCTGGGAGAGGTAGTCGTAGCCCTGAGCCAGGAAATCACCCTGGACGGAGGCCTCGATGAAATAGCGGCGCATCAGCCACACCGAGAAGGTCAGGTCCGGCACCTGGTGGAAGAGCGGGTCCGGCTCCAGGCCCGGCACGGCCGCCGGGAAGACCACCCCTCCGGAGGGGGGGACCAGGATTCCCAGGGCCGCCGAGAGCGAGGCCGTCCAGGCGCCGCTCAGGAACAGCTCCACCTCCTTGTCTCCGATGGCGGCCTGGAAGACCGACTCCGGGGCCTCCTCCTGCTGCTGCACGAGCTGTGCCCCGGCACGGGTAGCCACAACCAGCACGAGCAGGAGCCCAAGGACGCGAAAAGGGGCGGTTGAACCCGCGGGGGGCTTCACAGCAAGAAAACGTAACACAAAGAGGGGGGAAAAAAAACGCGCAAAAATCGGGCAGCTCTTTGCACCACAACGCCGAGAATAGAATCGATGAGCAGCGAGCTCGACCGCGCGGCGCTCTTCGTCCAGCGCCTCCTGGCGAACAAGGCCCTGGAGGACCTGACTCCTCTGCAGAAGGAAGAGCAGATCCTGCAGTTCCTGAACGTCAACGCTCAGGCGCTCTACCCCACCCTCTCTTCCGCCCAGTTCTTTCCTGGAAAACGGTGGCAGGAGGTCCTGGCGATCCTGACCCAGGCCTTGATGCAGACCACCGACGCAACCCTGGCGCCGCTGGTGGAGGAGCTCGCGGAGCGGCTGGATCTCTCCTTCCTGGCGTTCCTGCAGGAGCGGCAGGTGCCCGCAGACCGCTGCCGCCGGGAAATCCGCTCCTTCATGCGCCGGCTGCTGGGCAAGCAGGAAGCCAGGCGGGCCTTCGCCGGACCGCTGGGGGCCCTGGTTCACGGCTTCGCGGACCGCTACCTCTCCGAGTGTTTCGACGACACCCAGTACGTCCACTTCGAGCTGACCAAGGTGCAGAGGCTGCGCATGAGCATGGAACAGGTGCGCCACATGATCAGGGGGGTGCTCCTTCTCAAGCCCGGCATCCATCTGCTCACCGTGACCAGCGCCTCCACACAGGACCTGGGCTCCGGGGTGGTGCAGCCCCAGTTCGCTGACAAGGCTCTCCAGCACCTGGCCGGACAGCTGCCTCTGGTGCCGCAACCCCTCCTGCGTTCCGCCGTCAACGCCAACGTCTCCTGTCTGGACAACCCGGCTCTGGAGGCCACCTCCCGATTCGCCGCCATCATGGCCGCCCGGGCGGTGGGGTATCGCCCGCTGGCCCGCATCGACAGGGGCGCGAACACCCCGGACCGCAGCTGGTTCAACATCGCCCGGCGCAACTTCAAGTACTACGGCTTCGACATCAAGATGCTGGACGAGTTCTACAAGATCGCCGCGGAGAACGGATGGTGAGCATGGAGACTACGAACAGACGCCTGGTGAACGCCCTGGAAACCCTGGTGGTCGCCGTCATCCTGCTGGTGCTGGTGCAGAACTTCCTGGAGGACTTCTCGGTGGTCGCCGGCTGGCAGGCGGGGGAGCGGCGCACGGTGGAGCTGGCGGGTTTCTTCTTCGACCTGTTCTTCACGGTGGAGTTTCTGGTGCGGCTGTACTACGCGCTCATGAACCGCAGGGCCGCCGCCTACATCACCCGCGAGCGCGGCTGGATCGATTTCCTGGCCTCGGTTCCCCTCCTGATGTTCAGCTCGGGCCCCTACGCGGCGGCGGTGCTCACCGGCGGCACCACGGCGCTGGGCATGGGGGGGCTGCTCAACCTGTTGAAGGTGATCAAGGCCATCCGCATCGCCCGGATCCTGCGTTTTCTCAGGGTCATCAAGCTCTTCCGGCGCATCAAGAACGTCTCCTCCCCGATGGCGCAGCGGCACGTGGCGTCGATCACCGCCATCAGCATCTCGGTCCTGGTGCTGGCGCTGCTGGGCTTCACCGTGCTCACCAGCAGCCTGGAGGTTCCCGGCCTGGACACCGCGTTCGACGAGCGCCAGGAGCGGATCGCCGCCCTTCTTGCTGAGCGGACCGAGCGGCCCGGAGAGCTGGTAAGCTCCCTGGAGACGCTGGAAGAAACGGACCGCAGCCTGCTGGTGGTGAGATACCGCGGCCGGACCCTGTTCAGCCGCTACGAAAACGACTACTATCGAAGACACTTCGCGTTGGGTGACTACGGCTATCGCAGCCGGGGGGAGCTGGAGTTGTTTTTCGACGTGCGGCCGGCGGTGCAGAACCAGTCCCGCCAGGGCCTGCTGTTCTTCGCGATCGTGGTCCTGATCGTGCTGGCCTACCTGGTGGCGTACGGGCCGCACTTTGCCCTCACGGTGAGCGACCCGATCCACGTCATGAAGCGCGGGCTCGGCGAGCCGGACTACAACCTGGAGGTAAAGATACCTCCGGCCTACAGCCAGGATGACGTGTACCAGCTAGCCAGCCTGTACAACGAGAGCTTTCTGCCCATGAAGGATCGAAGCGCCCCCGGCGCAGAACGCTCGGTCCTGGACCTGGGGGCCGAAGATCTCCGGAGCCTGTTCGAAACCGAGAACAGATAGACAAGGACGCCGCTGTTGGTTGTCTCCATTATCCACTTTCTCATCGAGCTGCCCGGCATCGACTCCCTGAAGGGCAAACGCCAGATCGTCCAGTCCCTCAAGCAGAAGCTGCAGCACCGCTTCAAGCTGTCCGTCGCGGAGGTGGGCCTGCAGGACTCCCTGCGCTTCGCCGAAATCGCGGCGGCGGTGGTGTCCAATTCGAAGAGCCACGGAGAGTCGGTGCTGCACAAGGCCCTGGACTTCGCGGAGAATCTGGCGCCGGGGAGGCTGCGGGACACAGAGATCTTCTCGGAGCACTACTGAGCCCGGGTGGCCCGGAGCCGGCCTCGGGCAAGGCCGGCCCCGGCCTACTTCTCCGGGATGAGATACAGGTCCGGCAGGTTGAGCACCCGCTGGCCCACCGGAAGCTCCAGGAACAGCTCCCCGCTTTCCAGCTCCACGCCGAAGTAATGGTGGAAGGGTGCAAAGCCCGCGGCCTCCACGGCCACCTCCAGCTCCACCGCGATCCTGTCCCCCGGGGCGGCCGCAGGGCGCGGATGCGGCCAGAACGTGAACACTCCCGCCGTGCGGCTGACCATGGGATAGGGATTCTGCCAGTTGGAGTCCACCATCGCCACCAGCTCCTCCCCGTCCAGGAGCGCCACCTCAACGCCGGCTGCCGGCTCGAAGGTCACGCTGTTGAACAGCCGGCCGGTGATCTGGGGGAAGTTGAAGAAGGGTCCCCGCGGGGGGCTGGCCGCCTGGTCGTCGTGGTGAGGGAAATGCGGGCGCTTGGCCTGGGAGACATGGTCGATCCCCTTGTGGACCAGCGAAACCAGGTCCGCCTCCCGCTGCAGCTTCTCCTGATAGTCCATCTGCAGGTGCGCAAGCCCCCTGCCCGAAAGCATGTAGAAGGGCCTGGTCCGGTTGAGCACATAGCAGGCCACGTCCATGCGGCACTGCGAGCAGGTGCAGAAGCCCTTCCGCTGGCGCGCCTCCTCGTCCTGGAACACGTCGTTCACGTGCTCCAGCACGATGTCCTCCATGAGGTTGTGGATCTTCACCGCCTCACCCCTGTTTCTTGCCGGAATCCAGCTCCAGAAGCTCCGTGAGAGCCTGGACGCAGCGCTGAAAGTCCTTGAGGCTGTCTCTGAGTGAGTAGTAGCTCAAGCCCGAATAGTACAGCTTGTCGAAAACGGAAAACGCGATCTCGTCCCGGTTGGTCTGGATGTTGATGTAGCAGCCGTATTCGTAGCAGATCTTCAACATCTCCTCCAGCCGGCTCTTCACGTAGTCGGCCATGGTAGGTGAGAAGGAAAACGTGTAGGCCAGCTCCAGAAAGCGGCTTTCCTGATCGATGAAGAAGCCCCCCTGGAGCCCGGACTCGTTCTCGAAGCCGGCGGAGTAGCTGCCCTCCGCACGCTCCGGCTCCCTGAGCTTGTAGCCCAGCTCCCTGAACAGGACGCGCACCCGGCGGATGCGCTCTTCCATGACCTTCGAATACTCCACTGTCTGAATCACCTCTTCGCAGGTTGATCAGCCGCCTCTCGCCAGCCGGTCGGCAAGGAACGCCGGCAGCCCCGCCGCCAGGATCTTTTTCTGGGTGACTTCCACCGGATAGGCCACCCGGTAGTGCTCGAAACGGAGCTCCTCCGTGTCCAGCACACCGAAAGATGCCTGCGGGTCTCCATCCCTGGGCTGTCCCACCGAGCCGGGATTGATCAGGTAGCGCCCCTCCGGCAGGAGAGCCACCGGGCCCCCGTGGGGAAGCTGCACCCGGCCCCCCTCCTCGATGACGACGGGAAGATGCGTGTGCCCGAAGAAGCAGATCCACGCGTCGGGATAGCGCTCCTCCAGGAAGTAAAACGAGGCGCTGGCGGCCCGTGGGTGGAATATATATAGATCCTCGTCCATCGGCGAGCCGTGGCAGGCCACAAGCCGGTGGCCTGCGGCCAGCGGCCCGGAGGGCATGCTCTTTACCCGTTCCAGGTTGGCCGCCGAAAGCGCCTCCCGGGTCCATTCCGCCGCGCGGCGCGCGGCCGCGTTGAAGGCATCCAGGTCCTCCTCGCGCCACATCGCCTTGTCGTGGTTCCCGCGCACCATCTGCGCGTCCAGGCCGAACAGCCGCTCCACACAGAAGTTGGGATCCGGGTTGTACCCCACCACATCGCCCAGGAACAGGATCCGATCCGATCCGAGACCCTCCAGGCGCTCGAGCACCGCCAGAAACGCCTCCCGGTTGCCGTGCACGTCGCTGAGTACGGCGATCCTCATCCGTCCCTACTCTATTGCAGAATCCGGGCCTGTGCAAGGACGGCCGGCCCGGGGGGCTGGCTCCGCCGGCTGCGCCCCCTCCTCCGCCGGCCCGGCCGCCTCCACCGGGTCCGGCAGGTAGGCCCGGTTCAGGTTCCACATGGCCCTGTACAGGTTTTCCCGCGCGCGCCGGTTGACCCGGCTCACGCGGCGAACGATCTCCTTCATCAGCACCCGGCGGTTCACCTCCCGGCGGGGACAGGCGACCGTGTAGGCGGGAAGGGCAAAATGCCGGGCCAGCCGCAGGACGTCCTTTTCCTGGACCTCGCACATGGGCCGGATGATCTTCATGCCCCCGTCGAAGAACTCCTGCATCGGCATCATCGTGGCAACCTCGCCGCGGAAGAACAGGTTCATCAGCGTGGTCTCGATGATATCGTCCATGTGGTGCCCCAGGGCAATCTTGCGCATACCCAGCCGCTCGGCCTCACCGAAGAGGATGCGCTTGCGGTTGCGGGAGCAGATGTAGCAGCTGAAGGGCTTCTGGTACCCTTCAGGGAACATGTGCGCCTGCACGATTCGCAGCGGTATTCCCAGGTCCTCGAGGTAGCCCTGCACCGCCTGCAGCTGCCCGGCGGCGACGGGGTATTCCCGCCAGTCGATCAGCAGCGCAGCCAGCTCATAGCGGATGGGCACCCACCGCCTCCGCTCCGACAGAGCCGCGCAGAGGGCCAGCGAGTCCTTGCCTCCGGAGACGCCGATGAGAATTCGGTCCCCGTCCTCGATCAGCCCGAAGCGGTTGATCCCGCGCCCCACCTTGCGGGCAAAGACCCCCAGCCGGTGGGCCAGGCGGGGAGGGCGCCGTGCGCTCACCGGTCACCACCCCCGGTCCAGGCCGTTGCGGGCCGCCTCGCCGGCGGCCTGAGCGTCCACGATTTCCGGGTCCACAATGACCGTCAGACGCCTCAGGGTTCGAGGCAGCTCCAGCACGAAGCGGGAGTCGAAGACGCTGCCGGCCTCCCCGAACGGGACGCCGGCCTCCTCGCCGGCCTCCGTGTGCGGAAGAATCGGCAGGTCGATCTCGAAAGAGATGGATTCCGGCAGGTCCACGATCACCGCCTCTGCAGGCACCGCCCTGCCGGGAGCGCCCAGCGCCCGGGCCAGCGCCCCCTCGAAACGCAGTCGCTCCCGCAGGTTCCGCAGCAGGCGGTGGCGGGGGTTGCCTTCGTCGAAGGCCACGCCGGCGACCACCTTGTACAGGCGCCGGTCCCGCACCCGCCCCAGGAGCGCTAACGGCGGGTAGGAAGAGCGGCAATGGGAGAAGAACTCGTGATCGTCCAGCCAGTACAGGTCCTCCACGCGGAGCTCCCCCTCGCCCAGCGCCATCAGCACCGCTTTCTTGATCATGGCCGTGGCGATTCGCACGGTCTTGTGCCAGTAGACGCTGCGGTACATCAGGTACTTGGAGAACAGAATGCTCTCCACCGCTCCCAACCCCTTGCGGGAAATCGCCAGTCCCCGCCGGTGCGGGACGATCTCCGCCAGCACGAAGTCCACGTCCTGGATACCGTAGGGCACGCCGCAGAAATAGGCGTCCCTGTTCAGGTAGTCCAGCTTGTCCGGATCCAGAACCCCCGACAGCAGATTGCGGTACAGCTCCACCGCTTCCGCGCCGGAGTAGCGCAGGCTGCGATCCACGATCGCCGCCACCAGCTCCGGATCCGTGCCCACCGTTTCGTGGATCAGCCGGCGAAAATCGGGCTCCAGGACCCGCGCGGCTGTGAGAGCCTCGTGGCTCTTCACCTCCAGCTCCTTCAGGGAGTGCGCGAAGGGATAGTGTCCCAGGTCGTGCAGGAGGGCGGCGCAGAGAAAGGCCTTCACGCCCTCCAGTGACAGCCTCCCGGCGCCGCGGTGCAGCAGCTCCATCACCATGCGCCGGGCGATGTGAAGCACCCCCAGGCTGTGGTTCAGCCGGGTATGCGTGGCTCCCGGATAGACCAGGTAGGTGGGCCCCAGCTGCTTGATGCCGTTGAGCTTCTGAAAGGCGGGGGTCTCCACCACCGCCAGGAGCCCCGGGCTCAGCGCGATGTTGCGCCAGACCGGGTCCTTGACAGGCTCAGAGTAATCGCTCACCAGATGCCGCAGGATGCGTTCATGCTCGGCCAGGACGGTCCTCCCCCTCTTTCCTACACCGAAAGCGCACGGCTGCTCAAGCAGCGACGCAGGCGGTTTGACACGACTTCCTCACTTCTGTTAGAAAGAGTTGTGAACAGATGGCTCCCCGCGCTGGCGCTGCTCTGCGTGGCGGTGTTTGCCTGCGACGGGCGCAGGAGCAGGTCCGCGCAGGCCGATCGGCCCCGGCAGGCCGCTCCCTCCGCGGCGCAGGCCCTGCAGGCCGCCCCTCCGGCGGCGCAGAACCCCGCGCAGGCCGAACCTCCCCGGGAGATCACCCTGACGCCCCAGCGGCAGGGCCCTTCGCACCCGCAGGCCGCGCGCGCGGCTCGCCCCGAGGAAAGCCGGCTCATGCCGCTTGCCTCTGCCAGGCTGCTGCCGGAAGACTTCGACATTGGCCCGCTGCAGGACGGGCTGCAGGCAAGCGCCGTGGAGCTCACCGTGCTGCGGCGCAGCGAGCGTTTCCTCGACGCTCTGGAGCAGGGAAAGCTGGAGGAGACTCTCCTGGCGCCGGAGACGCGGGACGGCCTGGTGCGCACCCTCTCCTACTACGTGGAGCGGGGGCTCACTCCAACCGCCTACCGGCTGGGCAGGATCTCCTTCCAGGAGCCGGAGGAGGCGGGCGGCCCGCGGCGGGATGCCAGGCTCAACGTACGCCTGTACGGGAAAGTGGGCCAGGCCGAAGGGGAGCTCTACCTCACCCAGACCGACGGTGCCTGGTACGTGTCGGACCTCCAGGTGGGGCTCGACATGCTCGACAAGGAGCGCCCTCCCCGCGAGGAACAGTACGTGCCGTACTCCTACGGATGGACGCTCCAGTAGAAGAAAGGATGGCCAGCATGGAGCGCAGTCAGGCCCGAGACCTTCTGAAACAGCATGTCAGCAGTGACTGGCTGCTGAAGCACTGTCTGGCCACCGCCGCCGTCATGGAGGCGCTGGCGCCGCGCTTCGGCGGCGACCCTGAGGAATGGTGGACGGCGGGTCTTCTCCACGACCTGGATTTCAACGAGACCCAGGAGCCCACCGTGCACGGGCGCCGCAGCGTGGAAATCCTTGACGGCAGGCTGCCGCAGCCCATCCTGGAGGCGATCCTGGCGCACAACGCGGAAGCGCTGGGCGTGCAGCGGCGCACCAGCCTGGACTTTGCCCTCACTGCGGCCGAAACCCTGACCGGCCTGGTGGTGGCCACCGCCCTGGTGATGCCGGATCGCAGGCTGGCCTCGGTGGCTCCCGCCTCGGTGCTGAAGCGGATGAAGAAGAAGGACTTCGCTCGCAAGGTCTCCCGGGAACGCATCCTGCTCTGCGAACAGGCGGGGCTGCCCCTGGAGGAGCTCGTGGAGACCTCGGTGGCGGCGATGCAGGGCATTGCCCGGGAGCTCGGCCTGTGAGGATGCGCGGAACCGGCGGGCGGGCGGCCAAGGCCGCCGCCGGCGCCGCGTTGATCTGCCTGCTGGCCGCCGCCGGCGCCTGGGCCGGGACCCTGGAGCAGATCGACCGGGCGGTGGAAGAGATCGGCGCGTTCGTCCAGCGCTCCGTCCCGGACCAGGCCGGAAGCACCATCGTGGTCGCCCCCTTCCTCTCTGATCGGCTGGGGCGCAACCTCCTTGGCGACCGGCTCAAGAGCGAGCTGGAGCTCCACCTGGCAGGGGCCTACCACCAGGCGCGGGTGAAGAGCGCCGCCCCGGGGTCACCGGCGGCCGCGGCCGCAGGCCGGCCGGCCGCCCAGCCGCCGGCCGGCGCCGGTCCCGGGGTTTACACCGTCGCCGGAGAGATCCAATCTTACCCCGAGGCGGTGCGGATCCTCTGCCGCATCGTCAGGCCGGACGGATCGCTGGGAGGCGGCACCCGGGTGGACATTCCCTCCACCGCCGAGCTGCGGGAGCTCCTGGTGGCGCCGCAGGCAGTCGTCCCCGCGCGGCCGGGAGCCGCCGGGCAGGAGGAGCCCTCCGGCGCGGCCTCCGATCCTTTCGAGCCTGATGACGTGCCGGGCTTCGAGGTGGAGGTGAGCGGCGAGCGCAGCAGCTACGTCCGCTACCTGAGCCCTGGTGACATCGATCGCTTCCGCTTCTACCTCCCCCAGAGCACGCCGGTGGCGGTGGAGATGAAGACGGACATGGATACGCAGCTTCTGTTCTACCGGGAAGGAGAGAACATCCCCTTCCAGGTCAGGGACAACCGCTCCCAGGAGGGCGGCGTGGTCCGCGTGGAGCTGCCAGAGGGCTACTACGTCCTGGAGGTCCTGGCCTACGATTTCGACGTTCAGGGTAGCTACGTCCTGACCATCGACTTGTCGGGCTCCGCCGGCGATCCCTACGAGCCTGACGACAGCATGGAGGAGGCCAAGCCTCTCCTGCCCGACAGCGTCCAGGAGCGCACCCTCTCGGCGGGGGACCAGGACTGGGTGGAGCTGTCCTTCAGCGTGCCGGGCTTCTACCTGGTCTACACCGGCGGCGACCAGGTGGACACCGCCCTGACGCTCTTTCAGACGGCCGGCCGCCCATGGCTCACCGACCAGGACAGCGGCGAGTGGTTCAACAGCCTGGTAGCCGTCTTCCTGGGCCCCCGCCGCACCTTTGCGCGGGTGGCCGCCCAGAACCCGGTAGACACCGGCGCCTACACCCTCCACCTCGAGAAGATCGAGCCCCGGCAGGTTTATCCGGACGAAACGCTCCTGGAGCTGGCCGCCGGGGGGACGCCGGCTTTCCTGAAGCTGCGGGTGCTGCAGCCCGGCTCCTACACCGTGGCGCGGCAGGGCTCCCTGGGCCCGGTGGAGGTACGACTGTTCAGCCTGCCGGAGATGGGGGAGGTCGCCGCAAGTGAGGACGCCTACAGCCTGGGCGGCGGGGACTATCTGCTGGAGGTGAGCTCCGCGGAGCAGCAGCAGGTGCGGCTCTGCGTTGGTCCGCAGTCACGGTCCGCCGAATGCCTCCGCAAGGTCCAGGAGTAGCCACATGGGAGTCAAGGTCGGAAGAATCGTCAAGGAGTTCGTGTTCAAGTCCCTGGTGGAGCAGCGAATCGAGGTGAAGATTCACAGCCGCCAGAAGGAGCTGGGAGGCGTGGTAGCCGAGGTCCGCCCCCAGACCCTCGTGGTGGAGGTCTTGGAGGGTGAGCCGAAGCAGCTCGCCCCGGAGGAGAAAGTCCAGGTTTACTTCTTCTTCCAGAACAACTACCACACCTTCGAAGCCGCCGTCGCGGCCTCCGAGGGGCACTCGCTGGTGCTCTCCCATCCGGAAGGGGTGTACAAGAACCCGCAGCGCAAGTACGAACGCGTGCGCCTGGAGGATACGGCGGAGGTGGTGTTCACCCTGCGGGGGACCACCGTGGAGCTGGATTTTCCCAAGTCCAGCCGCCCCGGGACCCTGCCGGAGCTGGGCCCCGCCATCGGCGAGCAGCCTGACAGCGCCAGCATCCAGAGCCTCCACGGCACGTTCAAGAAGAAGACCGAGAGCAGGGTATCCGAAGCCAGGATCGTGATGTTCCGCAACCGCAACCCGGAGCGCTACGAGGAGCGGGTGATCGCCGAGACGGGGAAGATGCTCTGGATCCCCTCCACGGAGGAGGACTTCCTGGTCAAGGACCCCTTCCCCGATGAACGGATCGTCACGCGGCGGGACCTGGTGAGATACGAGGAGTCCCTCGACCAGACCGGCTATATCATCACCAGCAAGCTGGGCAACATCCTCTACGAAAAGCAGAAGAAGGGCATCCACTCCCAGCTCTACTGCCCCGTTCTCTACGGAATCTACATCGTAGGCTACATCTATCTCTGCAACCGGGACGAGCGCAAGGAGAAGATCCCCCGCGAGCTGGCGGAATACTGCTGGGAGTTCGCCAAGATCCTGGCGTTTGCGCTGGAGCAGAGCGGCTACTTCGCCGCCGCGGGTGGAGAGGAGCAGCGCTACGAAGGAAAGATCATCGACCTGAGCCCCTCGGGGCTTCTGTTCGCGCATCCCAGAACCTCCCTGGCGGACGACCTCCACCTCCAGACCGACCTGGACATCACGCTGCGCCTGCCTGGACGCCGGATGGAGATCGGAACGCGGGTGCGCAGGAAGTTCAAGGACGAACAGCGCGCCTACTTCGGCCTGCAGTTCCTCCGCATCGAGCCCTCCGACGTAGGGTACCTCTTCGAGAAGCTCTACGGCCGGCCCTACACTTCTGAAGAGGATGAGCGCTGGGAGGGGGGAACGCCTCCTCCGCCGCTGGACCTGTTCGCCGAAGGCGAGGGCTAGGGCTAGGGCTAGGGCTAGGGCTAGGAGTCCGTAGGGCATAGCCTGCCGGCGGAGGAGGAGGCAGGGGGTGCGCAC
>CAZBDU010000113.1:0-15347 GCA_964490725.1 uncultured Spirochaetaceae bacterium
CGACTCCCCCTGCACCAACTACCCGTGCGGGGGACCCCCCCGGCGCTGCCGCCGGGCCGGGGGGGCTGCCGGGGGGGGGGCGGCCCCGGCGCGCGGCGCGGAGGCAAAGAAAAGAGCCGGCCGCGACCACCCCGGCGGGGCCGCCGGAGCCAGGGCCGCGGCCGGGGGGAGGCAGGCCCGGCTAGTCGACGGGGTAGCCCGCCTGCTCCCAGGCCATCCAGCCGCCGTCCATGTTGACGGTATTGGCGTAGCCCATGTGCACCAGCGTCTGCGTAGCCAGGGCGCCGCGGCCACCGCTCTTGCAGTAGATCACGATCTTGGCTCCCTGGTCGGGCACCTTGGAGGCGATCTGGAACTCCAGCAACCCCCTCGGGATCGTGATGGCGCCGGGGATGATCCCCATGTTGGTCTCGTTCGGCTCGCGTACGTCGATGAAGAGGTAGCCGCCCTTGTCCAGCATGGCCTTGGCCTCGGCCACGGAGATCCCGGTGATCTGCTTCTTGGCCGCCGCCACCAGGTCCTGGGCGGTCGGCCCCTCGGCCGCCAGCATTCCGGCGCCGACGACCAGCAGCACCGCAGCCACAACCAGCGTTACTCGTCTCACAGGATTACCCTCCCTGAGGTGTGTATGGGTGGCGGGGGCCCGCCCCGCCCTCGATTCCTGGTGCACTACTGCCTGCGGCCGGGGATCTCAGCCGGCGGCACCACCACCGACCGGTTCGCTTCCAGATGCCGCGGATCCACGTCCTCCGCACGCAGGAACAGCTCCGGGTGCCCGTGACAGCTGTCGCAGCTGCGGTTCTGAGGAGTCTCGCGCCGGATGGTGTGCGGGGTGGCCATCTTCCAGGTCGGCAGGGCGTCGAAGTTGCCCATGGCGTCGGCCACGTAGGCGTCGAAGGTGCCCCGGTCCACCGGCACGCGGCGCAGCACCGCGAACCTCTCCGGCCTGCGCTCGGAGCGCTGCGGGTTCAGCCCGATCTTGAAGTCCATCACCGCCGGACCGGTCTTGAAGTAGGCCAGCCCCTGGCTGTCCGTGCCCACGTGGCAGCCGCTGCAGTTCTTGTACGGCATGGCGTGGCAGACCTGGCAGCTCACCCGGTCGCGGTGCAGAGCATGCTCCGCCGCGTTGTCCGCTCCCGCCTGGTAGATCCCCCCGTGGCAGTCTATGCAGGCCGGCGCCGCCGTTACCTGGTAGCGGTTGTCGTAGCTGCCGCCGTCGCCGTGCAGCTCCTCCGCACCGTGGCACTGGACGCACTGCAGGTTCTTCATTCGGTGGATGTCGGCAGGAATCCCCTCGTTCTTGCCGAAGAACTCCCGGTCTATGCGACTGCCGTGGCAGGCGGTGCAGGTCTGCTGCATGGGGGGCCGCTTCTTGAACTGGTGGGAGGCCAGGAGCCCGCCTTCCACCTCCTTGGGACGGCTGACATGACATTCGCCGCAGCTGGCGTGGCAGGTCAGGCAGTGCCGGTCCATGGCGTGGCCCACCTTCTCGCGCACCTGCGCCGTGCGGGTCAACCGCATCTCGATGGTCTTGACGTAGGGGCTGAGGGTGGCATGGAGACTCCCGCCGTAGCGTTCCGCGATCTCCGCGTGGCAGAGGCCGCAGGTTCCCGACGGGTCGGGATAGGTGGGATCCTTCACCAGGCCGGCGTGAGCCTGCTGCCAGTCCTGCGCTTTGGGGTTGCCCTGGTGGCAGAACTCGCAGCCCAGGCTGCCGTGCGCCGCGTCCCGCTCCAGAAAGGCCGGGTCCACGAAGACCCGCTCGTAGGGAGCCAACGGCTCCACCTCACCGGAGCCTCACCCCTCGCCGGTGGACTCCACCGAGGTGGCCGGCGCCGGCCGCGTCCTGGCGATCTCCCGGGTGATCTTGATGAGGGACCGTCCGTTGGTATGACAGGCCACGCACTGGCTCTCCGCCTGCTGCGCCCACGCCGCCGCGGCTCCGGCCGCCAGCAGGACGCAGAAGGCCAGCAGCCCGGCGGTACGGCTGCCCGTCTGTCCGCTTGCTCCTGGCACGGGACCATCCTGCCGCAAGAGCACTGCCACTGTCAAGTCTTCAATCAATCGATTGAACGATGAATGATTGATTACGCGGCGAGTGCCCGCGACCCATCGGATCTAGCGCGTGCGGTCGTTCGCCACGCTCTCGTAGTAGTCCAAGGAGGGGCCCAGGGTCCGCTTCACCGCCTCCGTTGCCGCCTCCAGGCGGCGCGCCAGCTCCTCCGCCAGCGGCTCCGCCACGGCCGCCGCGTTCTCCTCCAGGCGCTCCACGCTGCGCGTGCCAATCAGGCAGCAGCTGATGCCGGGGACTGCGGTGGCCCAGCGCAGAGCCAGGGCGGCCGTGCTCGTACCGGCTTCGGCGGCGATGGCCCGGACACGCCGCAGCGCCTCCTCCATCTGCGGCTCCGCCCCCGGCTCGCCGTGGCGGCACAGCTCGTTGCCGCGGCAGCTGAAGTGCCGGGTGCGCCGCTGCCAGGGAGGGACCTCCGCCAGACTGCCGTAGCGGTCCCCCAGCACCCCCTGGAGGAGCGTCATGTAGCCCACCACGCCGATGCCGTGCTCCCGGCAGTAGCCCAGCGTCTCGAACTCGATCGCCCTGCTGAGCAGATTGTAGGGAAGCTGGTTGGCCGTCACCGGGAGCGCAAAGGCCTCCAGCTCCTGCAGGCAGGAGACCCCGAAGTTGCTCACCCCGACGTGGCGCACCAGGCCGCGCTCCCGCAGCCGCTCCAGGGCCTCCCAGGCCTCCCGGACCGCCGGCGGATGTGCGATCACCTCCGGGTCGTCGGTAAAGTGAGCGATCGAGTGAGGACGGATCGGCCAGTGAATCATGTACAGATCGATGTAGTCGGTCTTCAGGCGGCGAAGGGAGGCCTCGCAGCGCCGGGGCAGGGTCTCCCGGCGAGTGTTGCCCGGGGCGATCTTGGTGCCGATCACCACCCGCTCCCGGGGCACGCCCCGCAGGGCCTGCCCCAGCGACTCCTCGCTTCGACCCTGGTTGTAAACCTCGGCGGTGTCGAAGTAGTTCACCCCCAGGTCCACCGCCCTGCGCACCACCCGTTCCACATCGCGCTGGTTGGTGGGCCCCCAGTACTCGCCTCCGCCGAAAGACCAGCAGCCCAAACCCAGCACGCCCAGCTCCAGACCCGTTCGGCCGCAACGTCTGCGCTCCATGACCCAACAGACTACACCGCCGCGCCCCGGGTTGCCTACCGCCTCCCGGACAGGCTATACAGGACAGGGGGAACAGGCGGTTGAGCATAGCGTCCACGAGCACAATCCACCGGACCGTCGCCGGCTACTTCTGGGCCTTCCTGCTGCTCGGCATGGCCAGCGCGGCCATCGGGCCGGCGCTGCCTCACCTGGCCCGCCACACCGGCTCGGCTTTGAGCACCATCAGCCTGGTGTTCGTGGGGAACCGGCTGGGCTACATGGCCGGCTCTTTCCTGGGGGGCAGGCTCTACGATCGCACCCGCGGGCACACCGTGATGGTGGCCATGCTGGCGGCGCTGGCGCTCTGGCTGGCTCTGGCACCTCTGGCAGGGAGCCTGGCCGTGCTGGCGCCGATCTTCCTGCTGATCGGCTTCAGCGAGGGAAGCGTGGACGTGGGGGGCAACGTGCTGCTGGTCTGGCTCGCCCCCCGGAGGCTCGGACCGCTCATGAACGCCCTGCACCTCTTCTTCGGCCTGGGGGCGTTCCTGGCGCCGGTGGTTCTGGCGCAGTCTCTGCGGCTGAGCGGCGACGTGGTCTGGGGGTTCTGGACGCTGGCCGTGCTGGTGGTGCCGGGGCTGCTGCGGCTTCTGCGCCTGGAAAGCCCGCCCCGCCGGCAGGAACACGGCCCCACGGGCCAGACCGCCGCGCCGCGGGCGGTCCCCCTGCTGCTGACGGCCTTCCTGTTTCTGTACGTGGCGGCGGAGGCCTCCTTCGGCGACTGGATCTACACCTACGCGGTGGCCCGGGGGCTGGCCGGGCAAGTCACAGCCGGCTATCTCACCTCCGCCTACTGGGGGGCCTTCACGGTGGGCCGTCTGGCCGCCGTGGCGGCGGCTCTCCGGGTCCGGCCCGTGCCGCTGCTGGCGCTCAGTCTTGCCGGCTCCCTGGCCAGCCTGGCGCTGCTGCTGGCGCTGCCGGGCCCGGCGGCCGCCTGGACGGCGAGCATGCTGCTGGGGCTTTCCCTGGCCACCATCTTCCCCAGCACTGTCACCCTGGCCAGCCAGACCTTTCCGCTCACCGGCCGGATCACCGGCCTGTTTCTGGTGGGGGCCTCCCTGGGCAGCATGGCCCTGCCCTGGCTGATCGGCCAGCTTTTCGACCGGATGGGCCCCCAGACCATGGTGGTGGCCATCCTGGCCGACTGCGCGGCGGCGGTGCTGGTCTTCTCCTTCACGGTGCTCCTGATCCGCCGCCGGGCGGCCCTTCGCTAGCGGCGGCCTGGCACCTGCGGACCGCCAGCACGAGCTGGTCCACGCCGAAGGGCTTGGCCAGGAGGGGGCAGCCGCTGCTCTTCAGCAGCTCCATCACCCTGGGGTTCACGGTGTCCCCGCTGATGAACAGCAGCCGGCCGAGCAGGGCCGGACGGTGGTGCTCCAGCCACCTGAGCAGCTGCCAGCCGTCCACCCCGGGCATGCGCACGTCCGCCACGATCTGGTCGTACTCCTGGCCGGCCAGCAGCTCCAGGGCGCGATCCCCGCGATCCACCGCCTCCACCCTGCACCCGGAGCCCGCGAGCGCCTGGGCCACGAAGCGCAGCAGCAGGGGCTCATCGTCCACGACCAGCACCCGCAGCGGGGGCAAGCCCCCCGGCTCTCCCGCCCCCGCTGCCTCGCCGGCCGGCCCGTGCGGGGGCGCCTCCAGGGGCAGCTCCACCGTGAACACTGCCCCCCCTCCCGGCGGGCTCGCCGCGTGGATCAGCCCCCCGTGCTCGCGGACAATCCCGTGCGACACCGAGAGTCCCAGGCCCGTTCCCTTGCCGATCTCCTTGGTGGTGAAGAAGGGATCGAACACCCGGGCAAGATTCTCTGCGGGGATCCCCGGCCCGGTGTCCCGGAACACCACCCGCAGGGACTCTCCCGCCAGAGAGGTGGCCACGGACAGCACCCGCTCCCTTTCGGTCTCCTGGAGGGCCTGGATGGCGTTGTTGGCCAGGTTCAGAAACACCTGCCGGAGCTGATCGGCGTCGGCCTGGATCACCGGCAGGTCCGGCTCCAGGCTCCGCTCCACGCGGATGCCGCTCACGCTCATCTCGTAGCCGCGCACGTCCAGCACGCTCTGCACGATGGCGTTCACCCGGCAGGGGCGCCTCTCCAGCGGCGCCTGCCGGGCAAAGCCCAGCAAATTGTGGACGATCTTCCCCGCCCGCTTGGCCTCCTGGTGCAGCTTGTCCAGGTCTTCCCGCACGCCCTCGGAAAGCGAGCCGTCCATCATCAGCAGCTGGGAGTACCCGACGATGCTGGTGAGCGGGTTGTTGAGCTCGTGGGCCACGCCGGAGACGATCTCCCCCAGGGAGGACAGCTTCTCGCTCTGGACCAGCTGGGCCTCCATCTTCTTGCGTTCGGTGACGTCCCGCCCCACCCCGTAGAGACAGTTGGTGCCCTTGGGGCTGGGCACCCGCACCAGGGTCACCTCCAGGTCGATGGGCTCCCCGTCGGAGGGAGCCACCCTCACCTCCAGGGAGCCGCGGTCCCGCCCGGGATCCGCCAGCAGCGCGGCCAGGCGTTCCTCGGCCTGCGGCCGGCTTTCCGGCAGGAGCAGCTCGGCGAAGTCCCGGCCCAGGTAGTCCAGCCGCCTGTAGCCGGTGAGGGTTTCGAAGCGGCTGCTCAGGAACAGGATCCTGCCGCGGGCATCCAGGGAGAAGATCAGGTCGCTGGCGTTCTCGGTGAGGAGCCGGTAGTTCTCTTCGGACTCCTGCAGCTGCTGCGAGCGGGCCTGCAGGTGCTCCACCATGTCGTTGAACGAGGCCGCCAGCCGGCCGATCTCGTCCTGGTCGCGCACGGGGATGCGATGCTCCAGGACCCCGTCGCCGATGATGCGCGTGCCCTCCAGCAGCTCGTGCACCGGGCGCATCAGCCGCCGCGACATCACCAGGCTGGCCAGGGTGGCCAGGGCGATCCCCCCCAGGATCAGCACCAGGGAACGGAACAGCACGTTCCCCAGGGGAAGATAGGCCTCCGCCACGGGCTGCTCCAGCCCCACCACCCAGTCCGTGCCGGCCACCGGCACGTACACCATCAGCATGCTGCCCCGCTCCGGCGGGAAGTCCTGCACCGTCACGGTGCCGGCTTCCGCGATGGCGGCGGGAAGGGGCGGCACCAGGTCTCCGAAGCCGCCGCGCAGCACCTGGCTCTTGTCCCGGTGGGCGATCAGCTCTCCCTCCCGGCTGACCAGGAACGCCCGGCCGCGCTCGCCCACGGTGATGTCGTCGATGAGCTTCCAGATGTCCCGCAGGTCCAGCTCCGCCACCAGCACCTGCCGCACGATTCCCAGCAGCTTCACCCCCACGGCCACGGTCATGTAGGGCAGGCGGTTGGCGCCCAGGTGCACGGAGGAGCGGTAGGGGGTGCCCCCGGCCACCTGGGCGAACGCCGCCTCGGGCGGAGCCGGCGGGCCGTCTTCCCCCAGCAGGGTGGAAGCCGCCACGCCCCCGTCGCGGCCGTAGACCACCGCCGAGCGGTAGCGCTGCAGGTTGGTCACCAGGTTCTCCAGGATGGCCTGGCGCAGGAAGGGCTGGCGCTCCAGGGGAGCCAGGATCTCCGCCACCGCGTCCAGCTGGTCCAGGGAGTCCCGCACGTACAGGGAGATCTCCGAGCCGGCGCGCCGGGCGATCTGCAAGTTGCGCTGCGAGATGTTGGCGCGCAGCACCCCGGCGGAGTAGCTGGCGATCAGGAGTCCCGTGGCCGCCACGGCCACGATCAGGACCAGGATGATCAGCGTCAGGATGCGGGTGCTGAGGCGTCTCCTGATCGGAATGGCGGTCACGGAGGGGCTTCTCCCCGGCCGCGGTAGCGGTAGGCCAGCTTCAGACCCTCCCGCACCATGGTCTCCAAGAACTCGCGCTGGCAGTTGAGCCTGGTGTGGTCCCCGTAGCGGCTCCAGGCCGCGTAGAGGCAGCCGTCCCCGCACAGCGGCGCGTAGGGGCAATCCAGGCAGCGCCGCCACAGCTCCAGCGGGACGGCGGCCGCGACGCCGTCGTGAATGTCCCCGGTGCAGAACCGCTCGATTCCCACGAAGGCGGGGCAGAGGAAGGTCCTGCCCGCGGGGTCGATGATCACCGACCCGTCGCCTGCGGCCATGCTGCAGCGGTTGGCCCCCAGCCCGGGGAGGGTGCTGAACCCCCGGCGCAGCACCGCCTCCCGCAGCTCCAGCAGCGCCGAGGCCACCCGGGGCTCGGAGAACACGCAGCCCGCATCCGCCGACGGGGCGCAGTGGCGGCGGTCCGCCACGCTGGGCAGGATGGGCTTGAAGTCAACCCGCCGGATCTTCTCCTTCAGGCCCAGCCGCTCCAGCTCCTCCAGCAGGTCGTGGAGGCTGGCCAGGTTCTCCTCGTCGAAGTTGCCCCCCACGTCCAGGGTCATCCTGCCGGCGGCGTGCAGGAGGTTCTCCACGATGGCCGCGTAGCTGCCCCTGCCGCTGCGGAAGGGGCGCTTGCGGTCGTGGGCCTCCCGGGTGCCGTCCAGGGTGACCTTGGCCGTGGTGATCCTCAAGGAAAGCAGCTCCTCCACCACCCGGGGGGAGAGCAGGGCGCCGTTGGTGATCACCCCCCCGTGAAAGCGCACCCCCCGCTCCGCGCAGGCTGCGCCCACCCCGCGGGCCACCGCCCGCAGGGCCTCCATGTTCAGCAGCGGCTCCCCGCCGTAGAACAGCAGGGTGAGCTCCCGGGGCCGCTCCTGGGCGATCCGCCCCTCCAGGTAGCGCACCACCGCGGCGGCGGTCCGGCCGTCCATGCGCAGGGCCTGCTTCACCCCCTCCTCCAGGCAGTATGTGCAGGCGAAGTTGCAGTCGTAGGTGGTCAGCACCGTGGCCTGCAGGTGCCCGTGGGAGCCGGCCAGCTCGCGGAGCCACTCCTCCAGGAGGCGCCGGTCCGCCGCGGCGTCGGCCACCACGATCCCCATGCGGGCCAGGGCGGCCAGGGCCTCCTTCCCTTCCGCGCCGGCATCCGCGGCCGCGGCGGGAAGCCCGCGGAGCAGCTCCCGCAGGCGGCGGTCCACCAGCAGCTGAGCCTGGGTGCGGGTGTGGAAGAGAAGGGACTGTCCTTCCTGTGGAAAGTCGTCGATAAACAGGGTGTACCGGGAGAGCTCCATCGCGTACCTCTCTCAAGTGGAGGGCGCCGGGACGCGGAGCCACCCGCGCCCCGGCCGCTCTCTCTAGACGCCGACCCAGCCGACCATCCACCAGCAGCAGCCCTGCGGCACCGGACCGCCCTTCTCGGCTCCCTTGTGGATCACTTCCAGGATCATCGCGCACCTCCCGAACTTTTGATATGCCATTCCCTAAGGGAACGGTAGAACTCCGCCGGGGGGACCTTCACCCCGCCGAAGCGGGCGGAGACCCCGACGAACTTCCTGCGGAAAAAGAGAAACAGCGCCGGGCGGTCGGCGGCGATGCGGGCGTGCACCTCCCGGTAGAGGCGCTCCCGCTCGGCCGGGTCCATGGCCACCCGCGCCCGGTCCAGCAGCCCGTCCACCGCGGCGCTGCGGTAGCGGGCCAGGTTCGTGCGGCCGATGCTCCGCGAGTGCCAGAACAGCGTCGTCGCCGCGTCCGGCTCCACCCCCACGGTGAACTGCAGGAGCGCCGCCTGGAAGTGTCCCGGCAGGAGGCGCCCCTGCATGAACTCCAGCCGGTCCAGGGCCTGCAGCTCCAGGCGCACCCCCACCTGCAGGAGCTGCCAGCGCAGGCGCCGGGCCGCCTCGGTCTTGATGGAGTCCCCCCGGTCCAGGAGCAGGGTGAACTGCAGGGGCCGGCCGTCGCGCTCCCGGAAGCCGTCCCCGTCGCGGTCGCGCCACCCCAGGCGCTCCAGGATGCGGGCCGCCTCCCGGGGGTCGAAGCGGGTCTCCACCGCCGGGTTGGCCGGCCAGCTCCCGGGAAGGAAGGGCCCGGTGGCCGGCACCCCGTGCCCCTGCAGGGCGCGGGCGATCAGGTCGGAGCGGTCCACCGCCAGGTCCAGGGCGCGGCGCAGCTCCGGGTCGGCGAGCAGGGGATCCTCCAGGTTGAAGAGCAGGGTGTAGTAGAAGCCGTCCAGGTAGTTGTAGACCTCGTAGCGGGGGTCCTGCTGGAGCACCCGGTAGTCCCGGAAGTCCAGGTCCTCCACCGCGTCCACCTTCCCCTGGAGAAGCGCCGACCAGGCGCTCACCCGGTCGGGGAAGAAGCGGATGATCAGCCGGTCCAGGTAGGGCCTGCCCGCGTAGTAGTCCGGGTTGGCCGCCATCTCCACCTGGGCGTCCGTCCAGCGAATGACCCGCCAGGGGCCGCTTCCCACCGGGTGGCGGCTGAACCGCTCCTCGGAGAAGCCCGGGGCGCGGAAGAGGTGGGCGGGCACGATCTCCCGGTTCATGCGGTAGGGAAGGGAGGCGTAGGGCTCCCGCAGGCGCACCCGGACGGTGTGGGGGTCCGGCGCCTCGAAGCGCTCCACCAGGGCGTACTGGGAGGCGTAGGGGGAGCGCAGCGCCGGGTTCAGGATGCGATTGTAAGTGAACAGCACGTCCGCGGAGGTGAGCTCCCGGCCGTCCTGGAAGCGCACCCCCCGGCGAAGGTGGAAGGTCCAGGCCAGCCCGTCGGCGGAGACCTCCCAGGATTCCGCCAGGCCGGGGACCACCCGCAGGCTGCCGTCGTAGTGGATCAGGCTGTCGAAGGCCAGCTCGTCCACGTGCACGGAGATGCTGTCCGCCGTGGCCCCCGGGTCCAGCCCCTGGGGCGCCACCAGGGTGGAGAGCACCAGGGTGCCCCCGTAGCGGGGCTCGCCGGGGAGGGCGGCGGGGAGGGCAAAGAGACAGACCGTCAAGAGCAGGGCGCCGCGCAAGCGCCCGGGAACACCTTCCTTCATTCCTGTCCGTTTTTCCAGGAATGGTAGTGCCTAAACGCTTCGCGGTCAAGCCCCAGATATATCTTCTGGATTATATCTTTAGGATAAAAGTACTTACGAGAACGTCTGGCCGATGGAAGCGGACCCTCACCGCCGGCGGCGCCGGCTGCGGGGCCCGGACAGGGGCCCCCGCCCGCTACACCTTGCGGCTGTAGACCCGGTGGGTCTTGTACACCCGCCCTCCCAGGGTCTGCACGTCGCTCAGCATCAGGGAGGTGGTGGAGGCCACCTGGGTCAGGTCCACGTGGCGGAAGCTCCGGCTGCCCACGGTTCGCTCCAGCTCGTAGTACAGCAGGGCGTTGCCCCCCAGCCGCTGGTACTCCGGAAGGATCCCCGCCCCGTTGCAGATGAGCCAGTCGGTACGGCGGTACTCGGTGAGCAGGTCCAGGATCGACAGAGGGTTGAGCCGCCCGCGGCCGCGCTGCAGCGCCGCCGACAGGTCGGGAAAGCCGAACAGGAAGCCCGCCACCTTCCCCCGGTAGGTGAGGATCTTGACCAGCTGCGGGTCGGCCACCAGGAGCAGCTCGTCGGTGGCGCGGCGCACCTCCGCCTCCGAGAGGGGGTAATTCTCGCTGTGCTCCCCCAGGGCGGTGTTGTACACGCGGCCGATCTCGGCGGCCAGGCGGCGCAGCTCCCGCTTGGAGCGGAAGCGCAGCACCTGGAAGTTGCCGCGTCGCAGCACCTTCTGCGCCGCCGAGCGCACCCGCTCGGGCAGCCGGAACTCCCGGGCGTCCAGGTAGGCCGAGTACAGGTCCATCAGGGGCCGGAACCCCTCGCCCTCCAGGAGGCGGCTGTAGTAGGGGTGGTTGTAGCTCATCATGGTCATGGCCGCCCGGTGCCCGTAGCCGTCCACCAGGATGCCGTTGCCGCTGGAGCCGCCGAAGCCCATGGGCCCGGCCACGCTCTCCAGGCCCCTGCTCCGGGCCCAGTCGCACACCCGCCCCAGCAGCGCCGCGGCGGCCTGGGGATGATCTTCGGCATCGAAGAGGTAGAAGTGGGCACGGTTGGTGCCGTGCTGCGCGTTGTAGCGCCGGTTCTCCAGGGCGGCGATGCGTCCCACCGTGCGCCCGTCCTCCCGGGCTATGAAGAACTCCCCCTCGGAGTGCTCGAAGAAGGGATGGCGGCGGTCCAGGATCTGCCGGAGGTCGGCGCGGAACCAGGGCACCCAGTGGGGGTCACCCCGGTAGAGGCGAAAGGGCAGCTCGATGAACTCCCGCCCCTCCCGGCTGCGGGCTCCCGGCGCGCGCAGGATCTCCATGAACGCCCTAGTAACCGCTGCTGCGCCCGCCGTCCGCTCCGCTGGAGCCCCAGGGGATCCTGACCCGGATCCTGGCGGCCAGGGAGCTCATGAACGCATCGTCGTGGTACAGCATGCCGGCGGACCGGGACACCACCCCCTGGCCCTCGCGGCTGAAGCGATAGGCGCGGTGGTGCCGGGCCTGGACGCTGCGGCTGCCCCCGCCGCTGTCGTCCGCCAGCGCCAGCCGGCCGTTGCAGGTGCAGACGTAGGTGTTGGCCGCATCCTCCACCTTGATGAAGAAGGCGGTGCCCCGGATCCCCGCCACCGCCGTGGGAGTCTTCACCCGGAACCCGTCTCCCCCCAGGTACTGCAGCTTCTCGAAGACGGCGGCGAAGATCCCGGAGCGCAGCTCCACCTCCCCGTTCTGCCCGTCCATGCGCAGCACCGCCACCGAGTCCCCACCGATGCGGAAGACATTGCGGCTGGCGAACACCACCTCGCAGACTCCGTCCGCTCCGGTCCTCACGGTGGCCCCGTAGCGGGCCTCCTGGCCGATCTCCGCCGGCCTGCCGTCCAGGCTGACCTCTCCGGAAAGGAAGACCACGGTGCCGGAGACACCCGCCGGCAGCTGCTCCCCGGCCCCTCCCGCGAACGCACCCGCCGCACAGGCGGCCGCCAGAACCGCCGCCAGCCATGGTCTTCTCATCGTCTGCCTCCCTCTCCCCTTCGGGTCGAAGCCGCCGCGGCGCTCCGCTGCTGCGCTGGCGCCGGCTGCCGCCCGGGCCGCCGCGACGGGCCTGCCTCTTCTCTGCCCGCCTCCGCCTCCGCGCCGGCCAGCGCCAGCAGCACCCGCTCCGGGGTGAGGGGTGCGCTCAGCGGCACCTCCAGCTCCGGCCGGTAGGCCTTCATGGCCGCCGCCAGGGCGAAGTAGCCGGCGATCCCGTACATGAACGGCGGCTCCCCGATGGCCTTGGACCGCAGCAGCCCGCCGGCGCCGGGCGCGTCCTCCAGGAAGAGGATCTCCATCTCCGCCGGCGCGAAGTAGAGGTCCGGCACCTTGTAGGTGCTCAGGTCCCGGGTCAGGGTCTCGCCGCGCTGGGAGCGAGCCACCTCCTCCACCGTGAGCCAGCCCAGGCCCTGGACGATCCCGCCCTCGGCCTGGCCCAGGTCAACCGCCGGCTCCAGGCTGGATCCCAGGTCGTGCACCACCCGCACCGCCTCGATCCGGTAGGTGCCCCGCAGACAGTCCAGGGTGGCCTCCACCAGGGCGGTTCCGTACACGTGGTAGGCGAAGGGCTCCCCCTTCTCCCGGCTGCGGTCGAAGTGGATGCCCGGCGTGGCGTAGTGCGCCTGCGCCGAGAGGCCCAGGCGCCGCCGGTAGGCGGCCGCCACCAGGGCCTCCCAGCTCAGGGAGGCCGGCTCTCCCCCGCAGTAAACCTGCCCGGAGCGCACCTCCACGGAGCCGGCTTCGCAGCCCAGCTCCCCGGCGGCAGCCTCCCGCAGCCGCTCCAGGATGGCCTGGCAGGCCAGCCGCGCGGCCCCGCCGTTCAGATCCGCTCCCGTGGATGCGGCGGTGGGGGAGGTGTTGGCCACGGTAAGGGTGGTGGTGCTCTCCACCCGCACCCGCTCGCGGTCCACGCCCAGGGTGCGGGCCACCGCCTCGGCGATCTTTCGCCGCACCCCCTGCCCCATCTCCACCGCCCCGGTGCTGACGCTGACGCTGCCGTCGGTGTACACGTGCACCAGCGCTCCCCCCTGGTTGAGCACCGTGTTCGTGAAGGAGATCCCGAAGCACACCGGGACGGCTGCCAGCCCCTTCTTGCTCAGGGCATGGGCGGCGTTGTAGGTCGCTATCCGCTCCCTCCAGCGCGGCAGATCGAAGCGCTCCCGGGCAACCCCGAAGCAGCGCCGCGCGCGGGAGTCCCGCGCCTCCATCCCGTAGGGGAACAGGTCCCCCTCTTGCAGGAGGTTGCGCTGCTGCACCTCCAGGGGGCTCATCCCCAGCGCGTCCGCCCCGCGGGCGATCGCCGCCTCCAGCACGAACATGGCCTGCGGCGCTCCGAAGCCGCGGAAGGCGGTGTTGGGCGGCAGGTTGGTGCGGCAGGAAAGGCCGGTGGCGCGCACGTGGGGGATGAAGTAGCTGCCGGTGGCGTGGAAGAGCGTGCGCTCCAGGATGGAGGGGGAGAGGTCCGCGTGTGCGCCGGCGTCCTGGTAGAAGGTCACCTGGTAGGCTACCAGCCTTCCCTCCCGGGAGAGCCCCAGGCGGAAGTCCGCCGAATAGGGATGCCGTTTGCCGGTGAGCGGCACGTCTTCTCGGCGGCGCAGCACCAGCTTCACCGGGCGGCGCAGCCGGAAGGCCGCCAGCGCAGCCAGCGCCGCCCACGGGGTGGCCTGGTCCTCCTTGCCGCCGAACCCGCCCCCCAGGCGCGGCACCTCCACCTCGACCCGGTGCATGGGCACCCCCAGCACCCTGGCGGTCATCCGCTGCACGCCCGTGGGGCTCTGGGTGGCCGAGAGCAGCTTCAACGATCCGTCCTCCCCGGGCAGCGCCAGGGCCGCCTGGGTCTCCATGTACAGGTGCTCCTGGGCGCCGGTGTCCACCCGGCCCTCCACCACCAGATCGCACTCATCCCAGGCCTCCTCCACCTGTCCCAGCTCGAGGGTGCGGGAGGCGCCGATCAGCAGCCCCTGCCGGGCGGCCTGGCGCGCATCGAACACCGCCGGCAGCTCCTCCACACGGGCATGCACCGCCTGGGCGCCCGCCCGGGCGGCCTCGGGGGTGTCCGCCACCACCAAGGCCAGCGGCTGTCCCACGAAGTGCACCTCCCCGTCGGCCAGAAGCGGCTCATCGGGGACGATGGTGCCGATCTGGTTCTCCCCCGGCACCTCCTCCGCGCTCAGCACCGCCGCCACCCCCGGAAGGCGCGCCGCCTCCTCCAGCTCCAGCCGCTCGATCCTGCCGTGCGCCACCGTGGAGACCGCCACCGCGGCGTGCAGCAGCCCTTCGGGGTTCGGCAGGTCGTCCACGAAGCGGGCCTCCCCGCGGGCGTGGAGCGCTGCATCCGCTGCGTTCACAGCACCTCCTCCGGATCGAAGCCACCGGCAAAACAGCGCTGGAAGTGGGCTACCAGGAGACGCCTCAACAGGAGGAGCCTGTAGGCGGCGCTTCCCCGCACGTCGCTGATGGGATCGACCTCCCCGGCCGCCAGCTCCAGGACGCGCCTCACCGTCTGACCGTCCACGTTGCGGCCGGCCAGATAGGAGCTCGCGCCCTGGAGCAGCAGAGGCACCGGCGCCACCCCGCCGGCGGAGATGCGCGCCTCCCGAATCACCCCGCCCTCTGCGGCGAACCAGGCGGCGCTGTTCACCCCCGCGATGTCCAGGTACTCCCGCCGGGAGACCTTCTCGAAGCTGAACGCCCCCCGGCTGGGGAGCGGAACCGTCACGGCCCTCAGCAGCTCCCCTGGGCGCAGGCAGGTCTGCCGGTATCCCAGGTAGAACTCCGAGAGGGGCACCTCGCGGAGCCTGCCGCCGCGCTCCAGGGTGAGCGATGCGCCCAGGGCCAGGAGCATCACCGTGAGATCTCCGATCGGGGAGGCGTTCACCAGGTTGCCCCCCACCGTGGCCCGGCGGCGGATCGGGGCGGAGGCCACCAGGCGCAGCCGGTCCGCCGCACCGGGCAGCGCCGCAGCGGCCAGCGGGTGACGCCGCAGCTCCTCCACGGTGGTGCCGGCGGCGATGACCAGCCTGCCCTGCGCCGCGCTGATGCCGGCCAGGGCGGTCTCCCGCGAAATGAAGCGCAGCCCCGCGCCGCGGAGCTCCTCCGGGCGCTGCACGAACAGGTCCGTACCGCCCGCCACCAGGACGGTCTCCGGCCCCTCGCAGGCAACCGGCTCGGCCGGCAGGGCGGCCAGCCGCTCCGGGACGGCCAGGAAGTAGGGCGGCAGCACTCCAGCCTCCACCAGCCGGGCCACCCGGCCGGCCGCCCCGGCCGGCGCGGCTGAGGGGCCGGCGGGGGCGGCCTCGGGTACGCGG
>CAZBDU010000114.1:0-15281 GCA_964490725.1 uncultured Spirochaetaceae bacterium
CCCCGGGCCCGCCGCTGCCCGGTCCGCCCGGGTCGCCCGACCCCGGGAACAGGCGGTCCAGGAGCCCACGGCCGGGCTCCAGGCGGCCCGCGGCCACACCACCGGCGAAGAAGACCACCAGCGCTGCGCCGGCCAGCGCCGCCGTCAGGATTCTTCGTACAGGCTCTTTCATCTCTACTGCCTCGGAACGCTTCGGTCCGCCGCGGCCTCCAGCGCCGCCACCTCCTCCGCGCTCAGCCGCCAGCCCAGGGCGCCGGCGTTCTCCCTGAGGTGCCCCTCACCGGTTGCCCCCGGAATGGGTAGAGCTCCTTTGCAGACGACCCAGTTGAGGGCCACCTGGGCGAGGGACTTCCCACCGTGGCCCTGGCCGATCTCCCGGGCAAGCTCCACTACCCGGGCCGCCCCCTTGCCGTAGCCGCCTCCGAACAGAAGCCCCCGCCATCCCCGCGGAGGGTCCTCCGGGGTGTGCTTGCCGGAGAGGAAGCCCAGGGCAAGGGGGCGATAGGCGATGGGAGTGACCCCCAGATCCCGGCAGAGCTCCATGACCCCGTTGCGCTCCGCTCTGCGGTTGAGCAGGCTGTACTCAACCTCGTTGCAGGCCAGCGCAATACCCCGGGCCGACAGGGCCTGGTGGGCCCTGCGCATCTGTGCTGCATCGTAGTTGGACACGCCCACCGCCCGCGTGAGGTCCGCCTCCACGGCGTCGGCCAGCGCGGCCATCCAGCTCTCGATGCTCACCGGGGAGGTCGGGAAGTGGATCATGTAGAGGTCCACCCGCGGCAGGCCCAGCCGCTGCAGGCTCCTGCGCAGCGCGCCGATCAACCTCCCTCTACCCAGCCGCCAGGGCATGGGAAAGAACTTGGTCGCCACCACCGGCCGCTTCCCCGCACCGGCCAGACAGCGGCCCAGCGCCTCCTCGGAGGCCCCCATGCCGTACACCTCGGCGGTGTCGAAGAGGTCGATGCCGCAGTCCGTGGCCGCAAGGAAGGCCGCCTCCAGAGCAGCGCTCTCACTGCGGCGGGACCCCCAGGCGTTGGTGCCCACGCCGATGCGGCTGACCTCCGGCCCCCCCGGCCCCAGCGCTATCTTTCCGTCTGGCAGATCGTTCACCCCTGACTCCTGCTCCCTTTCTAGCTTCAACCCTGCATCCCGCTCCTGTCAAATGCCTCCCTCCCTGTGCCTGCCCTGCGGTTGCCATTCGCCCCCGGCGGCGCTACCATCCCAGGCAGCGCCTCTTCGGCCCTGACACTCGCCGTGAGCCGGGGGGCAGGGAGGAAGCAGTGAGCGGCTGGCAGATCGGGATCCTGGCCGCGGTGGCCGCCGGGGTGTGGATGCTCATCCGCAGGCTCGCCAGGCCCGGCAGACCCGCCGGCAGGGACGTCAACCCGGACCGGCTGGACTTCGATGCGTGGCTGCAACAGGCCCGCAAGAGGATCGAGCTTCTGGAAGAGAAGGACAGGAAACGCAGGGAGCTGGCCTGGATCGACCTGAACCCCCAGAGGCAGCTCGATTTCAGCGACAGGTTCCTGGTCTCCAATTTCGGCCGCAGAGCCAGCGCGCCGCTGCCGGTGGAGAAGAAGCTGCTGCTCGGCAAGGCGCACTTCTTCCTGCTGGAGGAGGGGGAGCTCTCTTCATCGCCTTGACGGAGCCGCCGGGCTGTCCGATGATGCATCCAGGGGCCGGAGGAAGGGCTTCTCTCCGCGGTCCCCCGGGGCTCCGCCGCCCGGCGGGGCGAACGGCAAGGCCGGGAGCATGAACGAGAGCGGCTTCAAGATCAGCGGTCTGCCCCTGACGGGAACCACGCTGGGCAACTGGCTCTACCTGCTGTGGGAGAACCGCCTGCGGATCAGCCCGCGCTACACCCTGCGGGCGCTGTTCATCACCCTGACCGTCGTCATCGGCGCCCCCTTTCGCTGGTACGAGCAGGTGCGCTTCGGGGCCGCGATTCGCAGGACACGGCTGGCCAGGCCGCCGATCTTCATCATCGGCCACTGGCGCAGCGGCACCACCTTCCTGCACATGCTGATGGTCCAGGATCGGCAGTTCGCCTGCGCCTCCAACTTCCAGGTTTTCATGCCGTCAGTGTTCCTGGGGGCCGAACCGATCTTCAAGCCCTCGGTGGCGCAGATCATGCCCGCCAGGCGGCCCATGGACAACTTCCGCCTGGACGTGGACGGTCCCTCGGAGGAGGAGTTCGCCCTGGCCAACATGGTGCCCTACTCCCTGTACCACGGCCTGACCTTTCCCCGCCGCCTCCGCTACTACGCACGCTACTGCTCGATGCGGGAGCAGCCGGAGCGGATCGTCCGGCGCTGGCAGCGCGCCTACCGGCTGTATCTGCAGAAGCTTACCTACCGCTGCGGCGGGCGCCAGCTGGTGCTGAAGAACCCTCCCAGCACCGCCCGCCTGAAGTTGATCATGGACACGTGGCCCGAAGCCAGGTTCATCCACATCCACCGCAACCCCGTGGAGGTCTTCCTCTCCACCATGAGGATGTACGAACGCATGGTGCCTCTCTTCCATCTCCAGGTGCCCCGGGTTTCCACGGAGGAGTTCGTTCTGGACCTCTACGCACAGATGTTCGACAGCTACTTCCGCGAGCGGCCCCTGGTCCCTGCCGGCAACCTGGTGGAGATCGGCTACGAGGAGCTGATGCGCGATCCCATCGGCACGATGCGACACGTGTACCAGGCACTGGGCATTGCGGGGTTCGGTGCGGCGGAGGGGGCGATGCGGCGCTACGTCGACAGCCAGCGCTGCTACCGGCCCAACCGCCACCGCGTCGACGAGGCCACCCGCCGCAAGGTCGCCGGTCGCTGGAAGGCCTGCTTCGAAGCCTTCGGCTATCCCACCGCCTGACCTTGAGCGCCCGCGGCGGGCGGACCGGCGTGCGGCCGGCCCGCCGGCAGACGGCGAGGCTTCAGAGCAGCGGGATGATCAGAGAGAGGATGGCGAACCCGTCGATCACGTACAGCATCCAGTGGATCTCCCCGGCCTTTCCCACCAGCAGCTTGATCAGCGTGTAGACCAGGAATCCCCAGATGATCCCCTGGGTGATGGAGTAGGTGAGGGGGATCAGGATGATCGCCACGAAGGCGGGTACCGCCTCTTCGAAGTTCTTCCAGTCCAGCTGCGCCAGCGGCCGGGTCATGAACACGCCCACCAGCACCGGCGCGGTGGCCACCGCGGGGATGAACGAAAGCAGGGGGCTCAGGAAACAGGATGACGAAGATCACTCCCGAGACGAACACCGCCCCCAAGGCCGTCTGCCAGCTCACCCCCATGCCCAGCACCAGGGAGAGGGTGAAGAAGGCGTTGATCCCCATGCCAGGGGCCAGGGCGAAGGGCAGGTTGGCATACAGCCCCATGGCCACCGATGAGAAGGCACAGACCAGCACCGTGGCGAACAACACCCCCGGGAAGGACATCCCCGTCTGGGAGAGGATTCCCGGGTTGACCACGATGATGTAGGCCATGGTGAGAAAGGTGGTGAACCCGGCCAGGACCTCGGTCCGGAGGTTGGTTCCCCGTTCAGACAGCCGGAACAGCTTCTCCATTGATACCCCTGAAAGCGTGGAAGATGCCTCAAGGTGTACCGGGAAAACGGTCCGCATGGCAACCTGTTTTCCGGGGTTTCTTGCCCCGGCGACCGGCGCGACCGGCCGCCGGCGCGGGGAAGGCGGGAAAACCGGTGAGCAAAGCCTACCGCGCCGCGGATCGCCACGCATGTGGCAGGCACGCCGGAGCGCTCAGGCGCCCAGGAGCATCGCGCACAGCTCGGAGAGCGCCTGCCCCAGGGCTGCCCCCACTCGCACCGACGCCAGAGCGTCCCCCCGGGTGGGTCCCCGGTTGACGATGGCCACCGGCTTGCCGCCCTCCGCGGCTCGCGTCACGAAGCGGAAGCCCGACCAGACGGTCAGAGAGGAACCGGCCACCAGCAGCACCTCCGCCGCCTCCAGCATCCGCCACGCCCGCTGAACCCGCCCGGAGGGGACGCTTTCGCCGAAGAACACCACGTCGGGCTTCAGCGCTCCCCCGCATCGCAGGCAGGCGGGCACACGGAAGGCGCGGACCAGCCCGGGGTCGATCGCGGCGTCTCCGTCGGGGCTCATGAAGGCGGCCTGTTCGCTCCAACCGGGGTTTGCCTGCAGCAGCCTTGCCTGCAGGGCCTCCCGCGCCTCCGCGGAGCCGCAGCCCAGACAAAGCACCCGGGCGAGGGAGCCGTGCAGCTCCAGCACCCGCCGGCTTCCGGCCGCCTGGTGCAGCCCGTCCACGTTCTGCGTGATCACGCCGTCCACGACGCCGCCGGCTTGCAGACGCGCCAGCGCGGCGTGCCCGGCGTTCGGCCCGGCCCGTGACACCAGGGGCCACCCCAGGGTGCTGCGCGCCCAGTAGCGCGCCCTGGCTCGGGGGTCGGAAACGAACTCCCGGTAGTAGACGGGCCGGGAAGGCCGGGAGCCCGGCCCCCGGTAGTCGGGGATCCCGGACTCCGTGCTGATCCCGGCCCCGCTGAGGACCAGGACACGGCGCCTGCGCATCAGCGCCGCCAGGCGGCTCAAGGCCTCCCCCTCCGGTCCGGAGCGCACCCCCGGCCGGCCGGTCCCACCGCCCTGGGCGGCGGCCTGCCGCGGACCATCGCCTCCGCGCGCTCCGGGCCGCTTCTGCTCTCCCGTGCCGGTCACAGCGAGGCCAGCACCCCACCGTCCACGTAGATGATCTGCCCGGTGACAAAGCTGGAGGCCCGTGAGGCCAGGAAGACCGCCGCCCCCACGAGCTCTTCAGGCCGGCCCCAGCGGCCCGCCGGCGTGCGGGCCTTCAGCCAGGCGTCGAAGGCAGGGTCCTGGACCAGAGCCTCGTTCATCTCGGTGGCGAAGTAGCCAGGGCCGATGCCGTTGACCTGCACGTTGTGGGGCGCCCACTCCACGGCCATGGCGCGGGTGAGCATCCGCACTCCCCCTTTGGCCGCCGTGTAGGGAGAGATGGTCCGCCGGCCGACCTCGCTCACCAGCGAGCAAATGTTGATGATCTTTCCTTCCCTGCGCTCCACCATTCCCCGCGCGACCGCCCGGGCGGTAAGGAAAACCCCGGTGAGGTCCACGTCCAGCACCTCCCGCCAGACTTCCTCCTTCATGTCCAGGATGGGGGCGCGTCTCTGGATTCCGGCGTTGTTGACCAGAATCGATAACGGGCCCACTTCCCGCTCGATTCGCTCGACCTCCCCGGCGATGGCTGAAGCGTCGCGCACGTCGAAGCTCGAGCCGCTCACCGGGAACCCCTCTCCCGCCAGCCGCTCCACCGCCGCGCTCAGCCGCTTACGGTCGCGGCCGTTCAGCACCACCGTGGCTCCGGCCTGCCCGAGCCCTCTGGCCAGCGTGAAGCCGAGCCCGCGGCTGGAACCGGTCACCAGGGCCACCCTGCCGGCCAGGTCGAACAGAGACGATTCCATGACATGCTCCTCGTGAAGTCGATCGTAACACGACCGCGCCCTGCGGGGAAACAGCCCATCCGCAGGCCTTTTCGCGGGTCAGTCTCCCGGGAGGTCAGATCATGGGGGGGATTCTTTCCAGAGAAGGAAGGAGGAACCGACCTGACCCCTTCCCCTCAGTGAGCAGAGCTGCTTTCTACCAGCGGTTGCCGCCGCCGTAGCCGCCGCCCTTGCGGCCGCCGCCCTTGCGGTCTTCCCGCGGCCGGGCGATGTTGACGGTGAGGGTGCGTCCTTCGAGCTGGCTGCCGTTGAGCGCTTCGATGGCCTTCTCGGCCTCCTGCTGCGTGCTCATCTCCACGAAGCCAAAACCCCGCGACGCGTCGGTGAACCTGTCGGTCACTACCTTGGCCGACTCCACCGTGCCGTGCGCCGAGAAAACCTCGTGCAGCTGCTCGTCGGTCACCGAGTACGGCAGGCCGCCAACGTAGAGTTTCTTGTTCATCTTCTCCTCCTAGAGAGTCGTCCACGCCCTTTGATACTTACCGCTGAAGGAGCAGAGCGCGCAGCGGTCTGGTCGGCTGTCCTTCCGGCAGGATATGCAAGGTCGGTCTGACTGGGCTTTTTCTCTCTTTCTTTTCTTTTTTTGACTTCGAGAAGCCCGCCCGATGTCCAGGCAACCAGAATAGCCGTTTTCGGCTCCTCCGTCAAGATGAGAAACCGCAAAACCCCGCAAGGGGCCGGGGCGCGGTCAAGGGCGCCGGCCCAGGGTCAGGGTGCTCCTCAGAGCCTCCCGTCCGCGGAGGAGCTCGATCTCCACCGTGCGTCCCGCCCCCAGCTGCTCGAGAACCGCCGTCAGGCTGTCCGCGTCCACGGGCCGCCCGGCGACGCGCAGGATCAGGTCTCCCGGCAGCAGCCCCCCCCTTTCGGCAGGACCGCCGGGGAGCACCTGCCCCAGGAGCACCCCTTCCGCAGCCGGCCCGGCACGCCCCTCCCCCGGAGGCTCCGGCCTCTGCACCATCACCCCCAGGTAGCCGGCAGGCTGGCGCCTGAGCGTTGCCTCCAGGGCTGCGCCCTGCCGGCGCAGCCCCACCGAGATCTCCTGGCCCGGCCTGACCCGGGAGAATGACACCCGGACGCTCTCCGCCCCCGCCACGGCGGCGCCGTCCACCGAGACGATGCGGTCTCCCACGCGCAACACCCCTTCGGCGCCGGAACCGGGGCTCACCGCAGATACCGCAAGCTCCCCGCCGGCCTCCTGCCCGTGCGGCCGGAACGTCACCCCCAACCAGGGCACGTTCACCACCGAGCCCGGCCGCTCGGGGCGCTCCGCCGCGGCCCGGGCGATCAGCCCCACCAGGCGCACGATGACAGCCATCCGGTCATAGGCGAGCCTGTCGGGCTCATCGCGCAGCCCGTGGTAGTCCTCGTGCATCCCCGTGTAGAAGAACAGGAAGGGGACGCCCCGCTCGAAGAACGGGGCGTGGTCGCTGTTTTCCGCATAGCCGGTGCCGGCGTATTCCAGCGGCAGCCCCACCTGCCGGTTGGCCTCCTCCACCAGCTCCCGCAGGTCCGGGGCGAACCCTTCGCCCATCACCCGCACCGGCCTGTCCGGATTGCGCCCGATCATGTCCAGGTTGATCATCAGCACCGTCTTGCCCGCCGGAACGAGCTCCTCGGCAAGCCGGCGCGAACCAAACAGGCCTTCCTCCTCCGCGGCAAAGGTGGCAAACACCAGGCTGCGGCGCGGCGCCGGCTGCGCCGCGGCCAGGGAGCGCGCCAGCGCCAGCACGGCTGCCACGCCGGAGGCGTTGTCATCGGCGCCGTTGAACACCGTGTCTCCCCGTCCGGCAAAGGAGCCCAGATGGTCGTGGTGTGCCCCCAGGAGGATCCACTCCTCCCTCAGGGAAGGGTCGGACCCTGGCAGGTAGCCCACGACGTTGCGCGCCGGCACCTCCTCTGCTCGCTCCTCCAGCGCCACCCGGAGGTGCAGGTGCACCGGCAGGGAGGCCAGCCCTGCGGGGCGCGCTCCACCGTCCACCGCCTTCTGAGCCTGGCGCAGGCCAAAGCCACCCTCGAAGAGCAGCCGCTCGGCCAGCGATCGCGAGATGTGCAGGGCCAGAAAGCGGCCCCGGCCGCCGCCGGTCCCCAGGGAGGCCTCCGTTCCGTAGCGGTCCATCAGGCGCAGGTCTTCCGCGCCGCCTGCGCTGGCCGGGTCGGTGACCAGCAGCATCCCCACGGCGCCGTGCCGCCGCGCGTTGTCCGCCTTGGCGGTGAACAGGGAATGCCGTGTCAGCCTTGCCCCCTGAAAGAACTCCTCGGAACCGCCGCCCGTGGGCTCGTGACGGAGGACAAGGACGAACCGCCCCTCCACCGAGAGCCCCCGGTAGTCGTCGTAATCGTACTCGGGGGCCGTGATGCCGTAGCCGGCGAATACCAGCCCGGCGCTCTGCTCCCCGGTGCCGGAAAAGGAGAAGGGACGGAAGTCCACCCCCGGGACGGCCGCCTCGCTGCCCCGGGGCGTCTGCAGCGTCAGGGCCGTCCGGGCGGCGTCGAAGCCCCGCCGGTAGAGGGGAAACTCGTGGAAGAAGTCCTTCTGCCCGGGAAGGGGCTTCAGCCCGGAACGGCGGAAGGAGGCGGCCACATAGCGCTCGGCCAGCGCGCTTCCCGGGGAACCCACCTCCCGGCCCGCGAGCGCGTCGGAGGCTAAATAGCTCACATGCGCGCGCAGCTGGTCCTGGAGCGCCGCCTCCGCAGCGGCCGCCCCCGCAGCCACGCCGGGCGCCCGGGCCGCCGTCGCGGGCGCCTGCCGACCCGCGGGGGAACATGCGGAAAGGAGCAGCGCCCCCAAGAGAAGAAGCCGCAGCAGCGTCGTGGTCAACCGTTTCGGCATCGCCTGCCTTCGTGCTGCGGGGACTGCCGGCGCCCGGCGAAGAATGTCCGCCGCCCCTCGGTCCCGTATTGTTTATCCTGATTATAATGGATATACTCGGAAACATGAAGGTGACCCGGGACAGCGGCTCAGGTATGGCCTTCGGCAATCCGGGGGCGCAGGCGGTCCCCGAAGAGCGCATCCGGGCGCAGGCGGACCTGATCGACCGGGTCCGGGAAGCGGTGCAGAGCGTGTTCGTGGGCAAGGATGAAATCGTCCACGTGCTCATAGCCGGCTTCATCTCGGGCCTGCACGTCATGATCGAAGACGTGCCGGGGGTCGGCAAGACGACTCTGGCCCGGACGCTGGCGGCGGCGGTGGGGCTGGACTTCGCGCGCATCCAGTTCACCCCAGACCTTCTGCCGGGGGACATCACCGGCGTGACCGTCTGGAGCCAGGAGAAGCGGGACTTCGTCTACAAGCAGGGGGCGATCATGCACCAGTTCGTCCTGGCTGACGAGATCAACCGCGCCTCACCGCGGACCCAATCCAGCCTTCTGGAGGCGATGCAGGAGCGGACCGTTTCGGTGGACGGCCGCAGCTACGAGCTGCCGCAACCCTTCTTCGTGGTGGCCACCCAGAACCCCTCGGAGTTCGTCGGCACCTTTCCCCTTCCCGAGGGCGAGATGGACCGGTTCGGCCTGTCCTTCTCCATCGGCTACCCGCACAGAAGCGAGGAACGGCAGATCTTGAACCGATTCCGCAACGAGGACCCTCTGGCCGAGCTGTCCGCGGTGGCCGGCCCGCAGGAGGTGGTGGCCATCCGGGGCATGGTGCGGGAGGTGTTCGTCTCCGCGGCAGTCCAGGACTACATCGTGGAGATTACCCGCAGTACCCGGCAGAACCCGCATGTGCGGCTGGGAGCCAGCCCCCGGGCCACCCAGCACCTGCAGCTGGCCGCTCAGGCGCAGGCGCTGATGAGCGGGCGGGGATTCGTGGTTCCCGAGGACGTGCTGTCCCTGGCGGGCGCGGTCCTGGCCCACCGCATCGTCCTGTCCAACCAGGCCAGGATGGAGCAGAAGAGCGCCCGGGAGGTGGTGGACTCCCTGGTGGGGGAGAGCCCCATTCCCGTGGGCATGAAGCTGTAGCGATGCGGGTCAGGGTGGGTGCCCTGGGGCTGTACGCGTTCGGCGTGGCGCTCCTGTACCTGGCCGGCGCCTACTTCGGCCGCTTCTTCGTGGTCCTCTTCTACCTGTCCCTCCTCTTCCCGCTGGCCTCCTACCTGCTGACTGTGGCGGCGGTGCGTCACCTGCACTGCATCCAGCGCTTCGACAACCAGAGACCCGCCAAGGGGGACCAGACGGTCTTCCGGCTGATCCTTCTCAACGACTCCGTGCTGCCGCTGTACCGGGTGACGGTGCACCTCACCTCCACCACACCCCTGCCGGCGACCGATCTGGCGACGGTCAGCACCTTCCTGGGCTCGCGCGAGCGGTTCGAGCGCAGCTATCAGCTGCGCTTCCCCTTCCGGGGCGTGTACACCCTCGGGGCCGAGCGGGTGGAGGCCACGGACCTGCTGCAGCTCTTCGGGCTGGCCTGGCCCGTGCGGCCCCAGACCTTCACGGTCTACCCCCTGGTACACAGGATCGCCGCGTTTCCGGCAGGGGGAGGAGTCCAGACCGCCGAGGGGCGGTCGGGCGCCGGGGGGGCGCTCCCGGACTACTCGCTGTACAGCCACCTGCGCGGATACCGCAGCGGCGACTCCCTGCGGCACCTGTCGTGGAAACAGTTCGCCAGCCGCGGTGTGCCTCTGATCAAGGAGTACGAAACCCTGGTGGGAAGCCGCGTCCGGTTGATCCTGGACCTGCGGCAGCCGCCAGGGGTGGAGGGCGGCGGATTGCAGGCCCTCGAGCGGCTGACCCTGGAAGACACCTCCGTGGAGATCGCGGTGGCGCTGGTCCGCTATTTTCTGGACCGCGGGGTGCGCATCTCGGTGCTGGCACCGGGCAGCACGCTGTTCAGGTTCGAGGGTACCTCGGCGGAGCACTTCCAGGGGTTCTACGCCGCCACCGTGTCCATGAGCTTCCACGACGCCGCATCCCCGGCCGCGGTCTGCCGCGCCGCCGGAGGGCAGGACGCAGCGGGCGTCCTCACCATCGTGGTCACGCACCTGGCGGACGCGGAGGTGCTGGGCGCTCTGGAGGCCGGCGCCGAGGGAGACGCCGTGGTGATCCTCAACCATGCGGCGCAGCCGGGCCCTGACGGGGGCCAGGAGCCCTTCCTGGAAGCCCTGCGGGACCGGGGCGTGGGGGTGGTGCCCGTGCGCAGGGCCCGATCCCTGCGGGAGGAGCTGGAGGGCGGGAACGCGTGAGCGTCATGAGCCCGGCGCGCCCGGCGCCGCCAATCTCCGAGTCCCGGCTCGCAGCGCCGCCCTCCCGGCTGGTCGCAGCCGCGCTCCTGGCCGCAGGGGTGCCCTTCCTGCACTGGTGGCTCCTCCGGGGATCGCTGTCCCCCCTGCTCCTGGCCGGCATCGTCGCGCTTCTGGCGGGGCTGGGAGCGGCCTACAGGATCTGGCCGTCCAGGTGGCTGCGGCTGGGTGCCCGCCTGGCCGCCTGCGTGCTGGCCCTGGCCGTCCTGGCGGGCATCCTGATGACCCCCTATTCGGTGTACCTGGTCTGGGCGGAGATGCTGGACAACGGCCTGCAGCGCGGGGCGGTGTCCAACCTCTTCGTGCTCACCGTCACCCTCTTCGCCTCGGTAATCGGGCCCATGGTGCTCACCTCGGGGCTGTCCTTTCCCGTTCTCCTGCTGGCGTTGGCCACCTGCGGCCTGTGGGCCGTCATGGTGCAGGCGGCGGCGCTGTTCTGGCTCTTCCTGGCGCTGGCGGTGGCATGCCTGGGGTACCTGGCGCTGGGCAGCCGCAGCGCCCGGGGCCGGGGAGCAAGCCTTGCCTACGCCTCGGGTGTGCTGCTGGCTCTGGCGGCGCTGATCGGGTCTCTTGCCGGCAGTGGAGAGCCTCGCCGCAGCCACCTGGTGGACCAGACGCTGCATCCCTGGCTGCGCCAGACCGCGGTCTCCCTGCTCCCGCGCTTCCCCCTGCTGTACGCCATCCCGGGTTACGGCTACTCCTACAGCCAGCGGGAGCTGGGCGCGCCGCCGTCCCTCTCCGCACAGCCCCTGTTCGACGTCGAGGCTGCTCCGGGACAGACCCTGTACCTGCGCACGGTGATCTACGACCGCTACGATGGACGGGCCTGGACGGCCACGGTGGAAAACGTGGAGTACGAAGGAGTGCTCCCCCGCCCCCGGCTGGTGCGCGGCAGCTCGCGGGTGCGGCGGGACATCCGCCTCACCCTGGACATCGAGTTCTACAGCCGTCTGCCCCACACCATCGACACGGTCCGCGCCGGCTTCCAGGGCAGGACCCCGCCCCTTGTGGCCGGCGACCTGCGCACGGGAATGACCCTGAGCCCCTCTCTCAAGTTCGGCGACTCCATCGTGCTGGAGCGCGGCGAGCCGCTCTATCACGGCGGGCCGGAAGAGCTGATGACCGCCGTGGGGACCGCCGGCGGGCCTCGGCGGCGCGGACAGGAGCGCAGCGAGGCGGAGGCGGCCTGGAGGCTGCGGCGCGCCTACCTGGACGTCCCTGCGGAGCTCCCGGTGGAGGTGCGGCGCCTGGCAGCCCGGCTTGCCGAGGGTTCCGGAGGGCAGCCGAGGGTGATCCTGCAGGCCATCGAGGACTACCTCTCCTCCGGGTACCGCTACAGCATCAGCCCGCGCCGTGTCGCCAGCGGGGAGGACTTCGTACGGGGCTTCCTCTTCGACACGCGGGAGGGCTTCTGCGTGCACTTCGCCACCAGCTTCGTGATCCTGGCTCGCCTGAACGGCATTCCCGCCCGCTACGCCACCGGCTTCCTGGTGTACATGCCGCGAGAGGAAGACAGAACCAGCGTCACCGGGCTTTCCTCCCACGCCTGGCCGGAGGTGTGGCTGGATGGCGAGTGGGTCACCTGGGAGGCCACCCATGCTGTGGACCGGCGCTATTACGACGCGCTGGAGGACGAGCTGGTCTACCAGCAGGACATCGAGCTGGACGCCCAGACTTCGCGGCAGATCCAGAGTCTGCTGGGAAGCCCGGTGCGCTCCCATGTGGACGCCGCCGTCCAGGGCCCCCTGCAGGGCGGCTCCTTCCCGTGGTGGCTGCTGGCCACGCTGCCGGCAGCCGGCGCCCTGGCGCTCCTGGTGCTACGCAGGCGGCTGCTGGCGGCGGGGTTCCGCGGCCGTGAGGCCCGCTTCCGCATGGCGGCGCGCAGGACGGTGCGGCGCCTGGGCCGGGACGGCATCCCTTCGCCCCTTCGGGTGGGCTGGTCCGGCTGGGCCGCGGAGCTGCGCGCGCGCTTCCCGGAGAAGGCGGCCGAGATCGAGGCGGTCGAGGGGGCGCTTCTGGGCTATCTGTACGGCGGCGAGCCCTTCGACGAGGGCTGGCTGCGCAGTCTGAAGGGGCTGTCAGGACTGCCCGGGCGGGCGCGCAGCCGACGGGAGGCGCCTGCAAACCGCCCGCGGCCCACCCCGGAGCGGCGGCGAAGCGCCTGACCGACGCCCGCCTTCCCTGGCTGCGACGGCCGCCAGCGGGGCTCCTCCGGCTGGCGTACCGGTAGGGCGGCGGGGCCGCCCCTCCTTCAACACAAGGGCTGACAGTTGTGTATCTCCGGGTATACAGTTTCGGGCGCCCGCCGGAAGAGAAATCCCGTGCCGATACGCAAGTCCTTATTTTGCAAGAACGTGCAGAGGGCCACATGGAACGGGCCGCTGTGGCACGCATCGTGCATGTCATTGCCAGTCACGGCCGCCTGAAAAGCGCGGCCGCCGACGGGAGCCTTGAACACACAGGAGGTACGACATGAAACGATGGCTCATCCTTACCGTATTGATCGCTTCGGCCGCTTCCACGGCCTTCGCCGGGGGACTGCGCTTCGGCGCCCAGATCGGGGCCGAGTTCCTGAACAGACCCTCCCTGGCGGCGGTCTCCCAGGAGTTCGACCAGCGGGCCAACCTCATCCCGGGGCTCTACTGGGAAGTGGTGCCCCGCAAGCTGGGCTTCGGCATGACCTATCTGCTGGACCTGGAGAAGCTGGCGGTGGCGCCTCCGGTGGGCCAGGAGCTGTGGCTCGACTGGATCAGCTCGCTGGACCTGCGATTTCACCTCTTGGGGCCGAAGGCCTTTCTGGACCCGTACCTGGAGGCCGGGTTCGGCGCGGCGGGTCGCTCCAACGTGACCGACTACCAGGCGGTGGGCGCAGGGCCCAACGACTACACTCCCACCAACCTCTCCCTGTTCGGCCAGGTGGGGGGCGGCCTGGGCTTGACCCTGGGCATCTTTCAGGTGGGAGCCAGGGCCGACTGGCGCTTCTGGAACGGGGCCGTTCCGGGCACCTCCTTCGACCCCTACCCGCTGAAGAACTTCTCCGTCGCCCTGGTGGGCGGCCTGGCCTTCTAGAGCGCTCCCTCACCCTCTCGACAGGCGTAAAGGAATGAGGAGGCTGCTCCGCGTGGAGCAGCCTCCTCTCTTTTCGTCTTTTCGCCGCAGGCGCCCGGGGCCCCGACCCGCGCGCCCCGCCCGCGGCGGCGCTAGGAGCCGTCGGCGTCTCCCTGCGGGCGGGGCAGAAGCAGCGAGGCCGCCGCACCGGCCACCGCCGCAGCCCCGGCCGCCACAAAAGCCGGGGCGTAGGAACCCAAGGCGTCGGCGATCCTGCCGCCGGCGAATGGCCCTGCCGCCTGTCCGATGCTGAAGAACAGGGAGACAAAGCCGAACGCTGCGGGCGCCAGCCGCGCCCCCACCAGATCTCGTGACGTGGCGGTCACTATGGCGGGGATGCTCCAGGCGGCCAGAGAAAATAGGAGCGCGGAGACCACGACCCCGGCGGGGGAATGCCAGAGCCCGAAAAGGAAGTAGCTGGCGCCCTGCACCGCGAAGACCATGGCCAGCGCCCACTTCCTGCCAAGGCGATCGCTCACCCCGCCCCACAGCAGTCCGCTGGCGATGCTGGCCACCCCCACGATGGACCACAGCCGCCCGGCGCGCTGGATGGTGAGGCCTGCCTCCGCGGTCAGGAAGCGGGCGAAAAAGGTGGCGTAGATCACGTAGGAGAAGCCGAAGAGCACGTAGATGGCGGCCAGGTGCCAGACCCGGCCCGATCGGTACACCAGGGCCCAGTTGAGGGGACCGGGGGCGCCTGGGGAGCCCGCGGCGCCGGGGCCGGCCTCCCCCGTCCTCGGGGCCGCTCCCACCGGCAGGAGCCCGCGGTCGGCGGGGCGGTTCCGCAGCAGCAGGTAGCCGATCGCGGCGATCGCCGCGGCCAGGACCGCCAGCACCAGCCAGCAGACCCGCCACCCCCCTGGTCCGTAGCGCTCCAGCATCGGAGGCACCAGCAGGCCCGTAATGAGCAGGCCGAAGCTGCTGCCGCTCACGGTGATCCCCACCGCCAGCCCGCGGTAGCGGGCGGCGAACCAGGTGGCCACCAGCGCCATCACCGGCACGTTGGCCCCGCCGCTGGCCATTCCGGTGAGGGTGCGCGCCAGCAGAGCCCCGCCGTAGCCGGCCGACAGCCCGGTGGCCGCCATGGACAGACTTATCACCACCATCGACAGGAAGATCACGGTGCGGCCGCCGAAGCGGGAGGCCAGCAGCCCGCCCAGCACCGCGAAGACCAGATAGCCCAGCATGTTGCCCGCGGCCAGGTCCGCGGCTCCCACCGCACCGATGCCCAGGCCCTCCTGCATGCTGGGCAGGATCATCGTGTAGCCAAAGCGGGCGAATCCCAGTGCGCCGATCACCACCACCACGCTGGTGGCCGCAACGATCCACCCGTAGTGCAGCCCCTTGCCGACGGTAGAGCCCGCCATCACCCCCCTCCGTGAGCGGCCATGATGACACGGCTGCCGGCGGCGGTCAACCTGGCCGCGCGGGGGCGCCGCCGGGGCCGGAAG
>CAZBDU010000115.1:0-15246 GCA_964490725.1 uncultured Spirochaetaceae bacterium
CTCCTGGCCCTCCGGGGCCGGCCGCGGGCCGGGCTGACCGTCGGCCCATTCCGGCTCCAGCCGGTTCGCGGCCCCGATGCGGTGCGCCAGGCGGACGTTGCGGCGGGCCAGGAGGGTCAGCGCCACCCCTTCCCGGCCCATCCGCGCGGTGCGGCCGGTGCGGTGAGTGTAGGTCTCCGCATCGCGGGGAACGTCGTAGTTCACGATGTGGCTCACGTGGCGGAAGTCCAGCCCCCGGCCGGCAAGGTCAGTGGCCACCATGAACTGGATCCCCTGGCCGCGGAAGCGGCGGATGATGGAGGTCCGCCGGCCCTGCTCCAGCCCGCCGTGGATCATCTCCACCCTGGGCAGGCGCTCTTTGAGGGTGCCGTAGAGCTGCTCCACGCTGAAGCGGGAATTGCAGAAGATGATGGCCTGGCGGACCCCGGCCGCGCCCAGGTATTCCACCAGAACCTGGAGGCGCTCGGCTGGCTCGGCATGCTTGAACACGTGCCGCAGCGAGGCTGGCGCCACCTGCTCCGCGTTCAGGGCGACCTGCACCGGCTCCCGCAGGTACCGCCCCGCCAGGCTCCTCACCTCCGCGGGCATGGTGGCCGAGAAGAGCAGGGTCTGATGCTCGTGCACCAGGCAGGAGATGATGAAATCGATGTCCTCCATGAAGCCCTGCTTCAGCATTTCGTCGGCCTCGTCCAGCACCAGGGTGCGCACCGCCGAGAGGGTCAGGCGGCCGCCGTAGAGCAGGTCGATCAACCGCCCCGGCGTGGCCACCAGGATGTCCACCCCGTCCTGGAGCTTTGCTTTCTGGACGTCCATGTCGAAGCCGCCGTAGACGGCGAAGGGAACCACCGGCGTCCGCTGCGCCACCCTGCCGATCTCCTCCACGTATTGCAGCGCCAGCTCCCGGGTGGGGACCAGGATGAGAACCTGGATGGTCCGCTCTTCGGGCTCCAACCCCTGGACGATGGGAACGGCGCAGGCGCTGGTCTTTCCGGAGCCGGTCTCCGCCGTGGCGATGAGGTCGCGGCCGGCCAGAATGTGCGGGAAGGTCTTTTCCTGGACGGGGGTGAGCTCCCGGTAGCCCATCTCTTCCAACGCGCCCAGCAGCTCGGGTTTAAGCTTCAGCTCGGTAAATGTCATTGTGCCTCAGAATCGCGCCTCAGAATGGCCAGAAATGGCTGTCGTACCAGATTTCTTCCAGCAGCTCGCGGTTGATCTCCGCCAGCATCTTCAGGTGTCCCTGCTCCCAGTCGCTCAGCCAGCGATACAGGCGCTTCTCGGCGCCGTCCTTGGTGGCGTCCGCCCGCTGCGAGTACAGGCGTACGGCCTGGTTCTCCAGCTCCATGGCCGCGGAGATGGCCGCCGCCTCGTAGCTGGCCGCGCCGATCTGCCGCCTGATCTCCCCGGAGAGGATCTTCTCCTCCAGGGAAGTCCCCCCCTCGGGCAGCTCCAACTCCTCGAACCTCTTGTTGGTCGTGTAGCCGGCGAACTCCTGGGAGAGGAGCTCCATGTGCCTGTCCTCCTCCTCCGCCATGGTCTCGAACAGGGAGCTGACCGCCCGGCTGCCGGTGTCCCGGGACACCTTCCGGTAGAAGGTCCTGCCCCGGCGTTCCAGGAGGATCGCGCTCTTGAGTATCTCCACCACCCTGTCTTCGGACAAGCAAAGCTCCTGGCAGGCACCGCGCGGGCTTTCCTTTTGCTTCACCTGCAAGTAATAGCTACTGCTTCCCCCCGGGAAAGTCAAGGGCAGCAGGTCCGGCGCAGCGGCATCGCCGGCCCGGGCGGAGCGGCCAAAAGATGTTGACTCAGGCGGTAAACATTACTATAATGAACATGCAGCTAATTTCCTTCTTAGTAGCGCCCGCGGCGGATGGGTCCTCCAGAAGCCGCGGGCGTCCCTTCTTGGCCGCCGGGAAGCTCAGTCGAATCGGTCTTCCCGGCCCACCAGCTTGTTCAGGGAGTACTCGATGATCCCGTCGGCCCCGCAGTCGATCAGCCTGGGGATTATCTCCCGCACCACTGCTTCGTTTACCATCGACTCCACGGAGAACCAGGTGGACTTGTAGAGCTGGGCGATGGTGGGAGAGGTGATGCTCGGAAGGATGCTGACCACCTCGTCGAGCCGCTCCTGGGGCACGTTCATTTTGAGCCCCACCATGCTCTCCGCGTTGAGCGCCCCCTGCAGCAGCAGCGCGATCTGCTGGATCTTGCGGCGCTTCCACGAATCCTGGAGGCTGGCGGGATTGGCGATCAGCTTGGTGTTGCTCTCCAGAAGCGTGCCGACGATCTTCAGCCCGTGCGCCCGGATGGTGGATCCGGTCTCCGTGACCTCCACGATGGCGTCCACCAGCCCCTCCACCACCTTGGCTTCGGTGGCGCCCCAGGAGAACTCCACCTCCACGTCGATGCCGCGCTCGGCGAAGTAGCGGCGGGTGAAGCCCACCAGCTCCGTGGAGATTCTCTTCCCCGCACAGTCCTCCACGGAGGCGATGGGCGAATCGGAGGGCACCGCCAGCACCCAGCGCGCCTTGCTGGTGGTGGACTTGGAGTAGACCAGGTCCGAAATGATTTCCACCTGCGCTTCGTTTTCCAGCACCCAGTCCAGGCCGGTCAGCCCCACGTCCAGGACGCCGGCCTCCACGTAGCGGGCCATCTCCTGAGCCCGCACCAGGGCGCAGTAGATCTCCGGGTCGTCGATGGACGGGAAGTAGTTGCGGCTGGACATCGTGATGCGCCATCCGGCGTTGTGGAAGAGCTCGGTGGTGGCCCGCTCCAGGCTCCCCTTGGGGATGCCCAGCTTGATGGTCCTGCCGCTCACGAAGGCCTCCCGTACTTGTCCTGGGGATCGAAGACCTTCTCCCCCTTCACCACCAGCAGCCCCTCCTCCACAACGCGGAAGAAGCAGCTGCGGTGGCCGGTGTGACAGGCGGCGCCCCCGACCTGGTCCACCTTCAACAGCACCGTGTCGTCGTCGCAGTCCACCCGGACCTCCCGTACCTTCTGGACGTTGCCGCTGGACTCCCCCTTCTTCCAGAGCTTGCCGCGGCTGCGCGACCAGTAGTGCGCGATGCCGGTTGCCAGCGTGCGCTCCCAGGCCTTCTGGTTCATGTAGGCCAGCATCAGCACTTCGCCCGTTGCGGCGTCCTGGGTGACCACCGGCACGAGGCCGCCGCTCTTGGCAAAATCGAGCTTGATCACTACTTGTTGTACCCCGCGATCTTGTACTGCACCTTTTCGGTGTCCGTGACGGCCTCGTAGCACACCGTGAGCAGGACGACGACATTGTGCTCCATCACCACCATGGACTGCTTGAAGTCCAGAATCTTGGGCTTGTAGACGTCTACCCACGTGTCCAGGTCGGCCTGGACCTTCTGGTATTCACCCTGGAAGAGCTTGAACATCACCACACTCCATGTATGGTGCGTAAGGTACTGAAGCGGAACGAGTTGGTCAACAAGATCGTTTCGGCTCCGGAGGATCTTGAAAAAAGTGCCGTTACGGAGAAAACTTGAGGGGATGAATACGGCTTCCAGACTGACGGACAACGACTTGCTGTACCTGGCGCGCACCCTGCTGCCCGGCTCCGCCGACCTGGGGCGCATGGTGCGGGTGCTGCGCGAAGACGAGGAGATCCTGGAGGGGATGCTCGGGGACATTCGGGTCTTTCACGCCCTGGTGCAGGAGGACGGCGAAATCCTGCGGGTCTCTCCTTTCCTGTACTTCACGGTCCTCCTGAAACGCACCCTGAAGGAGCTGCGCAGCAGGCGCTACACGGTGGAGGTGCGGGAGAACCGCGCCATGGCAGTGTTCGACACTATCGAGGTGGTGCGGCTCCTGGAGGACAGGCGGGTGCGGATTTACCTGGCGGAGATGCTGGCCTCCTTCGTTCGCATCAACACCGTTACCATCCCGGTACGGGTGCGGCGGGGGGTATGGCGGAGACTCCGCTTCAGCGACTTCGACCTGGCCAGCCTCATCAACTTCAGCCAGGGGGTGAAGGAGGACCAGCGCTTCCCGCCCTACCGCCGCATCGCCGACGTATGCCTGTTCACGGTGGGGGTCTTCCCCGAGCGCCTGGCCGAGCAGGCGGAGGCCCTGCCCCGGGCGCGCCAGCCGCGCGAGGCGGTGGAAGAGTGCGGCAGGTACTTCTACCGGGCCGCCGCCGCCCAGGGGGAGGCGCAGCTGCGGCGGCTGAACGAGGTCCTGCTCCGTCTCGCAGACGGATTCGTACTGGCGTCAAAACCACTGGCCTATCTGGCCGGACACTACCTGGGGCCGCTGCGGGAGAGCTTCTTTTTGCAGCAGGGGCGGGCGGAGAAGCGCCCTGGCGGAGAGGCCCACAGCGCAGGAGGAGATGCATGAAGCCCGAGGATCGGTCCAAGCTGCAGTCGCTGGTGAGCGAGATCGAGGGGTTGAAGTCCCGGGAACCCCTGGAGTCGAAGTTCAAGGACTGGAAGGAAAAAGTGGAAAAGAAGCTGGAGGAGGTGTTCGGCAAGGGCTCCGATCAGCTCTCCCGCTTCCGACGGGTGCGCTTCTTCGAGTTCGGCGGCCGCGGGCGGCCGGCGAGCGCCCCGCTGACCGAGCAGGAGCGGCGCGACTACCTGGCCGGGCTGGAAGCGGGACGCCGCGAGCTGCTTCGCTTCCTGTAGCGACGCCTGGGGTCCGCCGCGCCGCCCCGCGCCGGCGGCCCTTTCTTGACAAGCCCCGGCGGTCGTGTTAGCGTCTGTCGCGTTGCGGGGCGGTTAGCTCAGCTGGGAGAGCACCTCGCTTACACCGAGGGGGTCAGCGGTTCGAGCCCGTTACCGCCCACAAGCCCCTTATCCTGCGGCGGACGGTCGCCGCTGGCGGCCTCCGGCGCGGGCCCGCCGCCGTTCCAGGGTCTCTTCCCGGTGCCGCCAGTAGGCCTCCAGGGTCTTGCGGTTCTCGCAGCCGCGGCAGATCGCCTTCCCATCCCGATACTCGCCGGCGTCCTTCCACAGCAGGCACGACTGACACCTGCGCTCGCCGGCATGCGGGTCCGCCGCGTTATGGAGATAGTAGAAGCTGGCGCGCAGCTTTCTGAGGTTCCTGTAGGATATCCGGTCCGTCCTCATCCAGTAGTGGATCGTGGACTGGGTGGTCTGGAACATCCGCGCCAGGTCCGCCTTGCTCATGGAGTATCTGCCGGCGATCCAAGTGAGCATCTCGGAGGGGCTGGGGTCGTCTGGGAGCCTCATCCACTGATTATCGGAGCGTGGGGCGTCCCGGTTCACTCCCATTCAATCGTTGCCGGCGGCTTGCTGGAGACGTCGTAGACCACCCTGCCGATCTCCGGCAGGCTGTTGGTGATGCGGGCGGAGATCTCCAGCAGGTCCCCGGAGGGGAAGGGAAAGACGTCCGCGGTCATCCCGTCGTGGGAGCTCACCGCGCGCAGGGCCAGCACGTAGCCGTAGCGCCGGGCGTCTCCGGAGACCCCGACGGAGCGGATGGGCAGGAGCACGCCGAAGGCCTGCCAGATCCTGTCGTACAGGTCGCGCGCGCGCAGCTCTTCGATGTAGATGTGGTCCGCCTTCTGGAGCAGCGCGCACTTCTCGCGGGTGACCTCTCCCAGGATGCGCACCCCCAGGCCCGGGCCCGGAAAGGGGTGGCGCCCCACCGTCTCCGCGGCCAGCCCCAGGCGCCGCCCCAGGGCCCTCACCTCGTCCTTGTAGAGCTCGGACAGCGGTTCCAGCAGCAGGCCCTGCTCGCGTTTGGCCTCCACCAGCGGAGAGCGCACGTTGTGGTGGCTCTTGATCACCTTGGCCTTCCCGCCCACCCCCTTGCCGGACTCGATGAGATCCGTGTACAGCGTGCCCTGGGCCAGGAAGGCGTGATCCACGCCCAGGGCCGCGACCTCCTCGGCCTGAACGCGCATGAAGAGGTCCCCGATGATGCGGCGCTTCCCTTCGGGGTCCTCCACGCCCTGGAGGGCCGCGAAGAAGCGTTCCGAGGCGTCGACCACCGACAGGTGCCGCGCGCCGAGGCGCGAGAGGAGGCGGCGCACCTCCTGGGTCTCCCCCAGCCGCATCAGGCCGGTGTCGATGTACATCAGGTGCACCTGCTCCGGCCCCAGGGCGGAAAGCAAAAGAGCGGCCACTACGGTGGAGTCCACGCCCCCGGAGGTGAGCAGCAGCACCCGCTCCCCGCCCACCCGGTCCCGGAGACGGTTTCGGATCTGCGCCAGGTAGGCCTCCACCGTCCATTGCCGGCGGGCTCCGCAGATGCCCACGACGAAGTTCGACAGAATGGTGTCGCCGTGCTCGCAGTGGGTGACCTCCGGGTGGAACTGGAGCCCGTAGACCGGGGCGGACTCGGCGGCGATCACCGCCGCCAGCCCGTTCTCCGAGACGGCCACTGTGCGGAATCCCGGGGCAGGCTTCTCGATGGTGTCGCCATGGCTCATCCAGCTCACGAAGCCTTCCGGAACTCCCTGGAGCAGCGGGGTGGCCTCCAGGATGCGGATTCTGGCCCTGCCGTACTCCTTGTGGTCCAGGCACGCCACCCGCCCTCCCCCGTCGTGGGTGATCCTCTGCGCCCCGTAGCAGATCCCCAGCGCCGGCACGGGCCACCGGTACACGGCGGGGTCCGGCCGGGGCGCATCCGTGTCGTACACGGAGGCCGGCGAGCCGGACAGCACCAGCCCCCGCACCTCCGGGCCCATCTGCCCCTCCAGAGGCCCGTCCCCCGGAACGATTCTGGAATACACTCCCAGCTCGCGGATCCTGCGCCCGATGAGCTGGGTGGTCTGACTGCCGAAATCCAGGATCAGGATGGTGTCCACGGATCCTGCCTGACGATGGTCTCGTGCCGGTTGTAGCCCACCGAGACGATGCTCACGGGAACCCCCACATGCTCCTCGATGCTGCCGATGTAGCGGCGGGCGGCCTCCGGCAGCTCCCCGAAGGTGCGGCAGCCTTTGATGGCCTGCCGCCAGCCGGGGAAGGAGCGCAGCACCGGCTCCGCGCGCTCCAGGTCCCCGGCCGAGGCGGGAAAGTCATCCACCGCGGCGCCGTCGATCCGGTAGGCCACGCAGGCCTTGATCTCCTCCATGCCGTCGTACACGTCCGGGTGCGTCAGCGCCAGAGCGGCGATGCCGTTGCTGCGGCAGGCGTAGCGCAGGGCCACCAGGTCCAGGTAGCCGCAGCGCCGGGGCCGCCCGGTGGTCACCCCGTACTCCCGCCCGATCTCCCTCACCCGCTCGCCCAGATCTCCGTCCCGTTCGGGGGTGAACTCCGAGGGGAAGGGCCCGTTGCCCACCCGGGTCGAGTAGGCCTTGAACACCCCCAGCACCCGGTCGATGGCGGTGGGCCCGATTCCCGCGCCCACCGCCGCCCCGGCGGCACAGGACATGCCCGAGGAGACGTAGGGGTAGGTGCCCAGGTCCAGGTCCAGAAGCGTCCCCTGGGCGCCCTCGAAGAGCACGTTCCTTCCTGCGTTCTCGGCCAGGTGCAGCGGGAGGTCCACCATCATTTCCCTGAGGGGCTCCCGGTACGGCTCCAGGAAGCGGCGGTCGGCTGCCTCCAGGCCGTCCCACACTGGCGGGTCGAACAGATCCACCAGCCGCACGCCTGTGCGGTAGGCCTTCTCGGCATAGGCGATGCCGATCCCGCGCCCGGTGGTCCCCAGGGGGGTCTTGCGCTCCCGGTCGCGCCGCAGGTCCATTTCCTTGTAGCGGGGAAGCACCAGGTGTGCGCGGTCCGCCACGAACAGGCGCCCCCGCCACTGGATCCCCTTTTCGTCCAGGAGCTCGAGCTCCTGAAAGAGCACCTCCAGGTCCACCACCATGCCGATCCCCAGGATCGACTCCTTCCCCGGGGTGAGGACCCCGGAGGGGACCAGGTGGAACTTGTAGGTCTCACCCTCGATCACCACGGTGTGCCCCGCGTTGGCGCCTCCGGAGTAGCGGACCACGATTTCCGCCCCCTCCGCCAGAAAATCCACCAGCTTTCCCTTGCCTTCGTCTCCCCACTGGGCACCAATCACGACCAGTTTCATAGGCTCTCCACTACCGCTTCATCACCAGGGTGCTGTCCCAGGCCCTGTTGTCCAGCAGTCCCCGGAGCTTGGCTACCTCTTTTCTGAGCTCTCCCACCACCCGGCGGACGTGATCCGCGGCCATGCTGTTGTCCGTGGTGATCCGGCCGATCCTGTCCAGGGCGTCGCTGACCTCCCGCATGGCGGCGAGCTGCTCCTGGACGCCCTTGTGCAGCCGTTTCACCCCCTCCAGGTTGGCGCGCAGGTCCCTGTTGATGCGGTCGAAGATGCTTCCCGCCTCTCGGGAAGACTCCCCTCCTCCGAACAGCACGCGTTCCATCTCCTTCACCAGGCGGCTGATCTCCCCCGCGGTTTCCGAGGAGCGCTCCGCCAGGGTGCGGATCTCCGAGGCCACCACCGAAAAGCCCGACTTCTCCTCCCCGCTGCGGGAGGCCTCGATCCCCGCGTTCAGCGCCAGCAGGTTGGTCTGGTCGGCGATCTCGTTGATCAGCTCCAGCGAATAGTCCATGCGGTCCGCCACCTCGTGGATGTCCCGGATCTCGTCCAGCACCTTGTGCAGGATCAGGTTGCCGTTGGCGGAGAACTGGGCGGTCTGGCGGACCGTGTCGGCGGACTCCCTGGTGATCCTGGAGATCTGGGTCATGGCCGTGCGCACCTGCTCCGCCGAGGCCGCGATGCGCTCGATGCCGCCGGCCTGGTTGCGCGCCCCTGTGGCCAGGCCGGTGGAGATCCGCTCCAGGTTCGCCACCAGCTGCCCCAGGTTGTAGATGGCCACCTGGACGATCTCCATGGCCATCCGGAGGCGCCGGCTGGAGCGCTGCAGATCCTCGGTGACCAGGTTCTCCCGCAGAAGGCGGTGGAAGGTGCGGCAGAGGCGCCAGAAGATCGCTCCCGCCGCCGGAATGAAGGCGGGCACAAAGAGGGTGTATCCCGGCACCTCGCCGATGCGGTCGAAGAGAAAGTACAGCAGCAGCACCAACCCGGCGGCCAGGCCGGCGGCCAGGGCCGTGGCCAGAGTGGCCGCCGGCCTGAGCTCCGCCAGCGCGTAGATCGGCGGTACCAGGAAATACAGCTGGCTGGCAACCAGCAGCAGGGTCCCCGCCGTGCCCGGCGGCAGCTCCAGGGCAGCCGCCATGAACACCGCGGCGGCCAGCACGTCCATCAGGGGAGAAATCACCGCGTAGCGGTCCTGATAGGTGCCGCGGGCCGTGAGGCCCAGGACCGCCGCCGAATAGGAGGCCGCCAGCAGGAAGGTCAGGAGGCTCAGCAGGCGCAGCGCCGTGAAGAGGGGGGGCGGGTCTGCCAGGAGCGCAAGGAGGACGGTCAGGAGCCCCAGGTAGGAAATCCGCACCACGGAGGCTCGCCGCTCCTCTGCCACGAGACGGGTGAAGATGAGCCGGCTGAGCCCCTCTACCATAAGGCAAGTGATATATGATAATGTCGCTTTTGTAAAGGTTCGTGGGATTTGGAGCAGTCAGTGCATACCTTGTTCGAGGAGGCTCTCCGGGCGGGACGCGACCGCGACTACCGGCGGGCCGTGGAACTGCTCCAATCGGTGATCTGCTCGACCGACGAGATTCCCGAGGCCCTTCTCTACCTGGGACGGGGCTACCACGCCCTGGAGGACTATCCCCGGGCGATCGGGGCCCTGGAATCCTACCTCCGCCGCAGCCCGGAGTCGGTGCGGGGCCACTTCTTCCTGGGCCGCTCCTACCTGGCCCTGGGGGTGATCAGGCCTGCGGTGGGTCACCTCCTGCAGGCGGTCAGGCTCGATGAGGGGTTCGTTCCCGCCCTGGGCCTGGCCGGCCTGGCCCTGCTGCGCGACGGCAGGCCCAGGACCGCCGTCGAGTACTTCGAACGCGCGCTGCGGCTGGACCCCAACCAGGCACAGATCTTCACGGGTTACCTGAACGCGCTGCTGACCCACGCGGTGCGGCTGTTTCGCCGCCGGCGCTACGAGGAAGCCCTGCAGCACTTCGAGTTCATTGGCAAACACCGCCCGGACAGCCTGCCGGTCAACCTGTACCTGGCCAGGATCCATCGCGAGCTCGGCGATGCCGCCAGGGCGGTGGAGCACCTGGACCGGGCCACTGCCCTGGCCCCGGACGATCCCGTGCTCTATCTCCAGAAGGCCGCGACCCACCTGGCCGGGGGCAACCACACTGAGGCCTACCAGGAGCTGAGCCGCGGCATGGAGCTGCTGGGCCGCACGCGGGCCCCGGTGGCGGACCCCGACAGCCTGCTGCGCTTGATCACGGTGATCCTTTTCCAGAACCGGCGCTTCCGAGAGGCGCTGCGCAGCGGCCGGCGGCTGCTGCGCCGCCAGTATGGAGACCCCGAGCTCCATGCCCTGGTGGCGGAGTGCCTGCGCAACATCGGCGAGCTCCGCAAGGCGGGCAACCACTTCCGGCGGGCCATCGAAGGCGCCGGCGACCGGGAAGAGCTGTATTACGGGCTGGCAGGGGTGCTCTGGGAGGCGGAGGAGTACCAGGAGCTGGCGCGGGTGCTGCGCAGGCTGCGCCGGCTGTCGCCCCGGGACCCGGTGGCCGGCTACTACATGGCCCTGTCCATGCCCTTCCTCGGCGCTCCCTACGACCAGACCATTCCGGCCCTGCAGGAGGAGATCCGCCGCAGCGGGCCGGACCTGCACCTGATGCTGGCCCTGGGCCGGGAGTATCTGCGGGCCGAGCTGCCGGAGCTGGCGGTGGGATGGTTCCGGCGGACCCTGCGGCGGGAAGAAGCCAACGAGGAGGCGCTGTACTGCCTCCTGGAGGCGCAGAAGCGCCTGGAGGACGGCGGCGAGCTGCGCAGCGCCTATACCGAGCTGCTCAAGCACTACCCTCAGGATCGCGAGGTGCAGCGGGAGTACGTGCGGCTGCTGTTCGACCAGCAGGACTACCAGGAGGCCAGCAACGCGATCGTGCGCCTCCTGCCCTACGAGGCGGCAAGCCTGCAGCTGCGCAAGATGCTCGCCATCAGCTATCGCAAGCTGAAGAGGTACGGCGAAGCCGTCCCCCTGTTCCGGGAGCTGCTGCGGGAAGATCCCACCTCGGAGCCCTTGCTGCGTTCGCTGGTGTACTGCCTGGAGGAGACTGGGAACCGCCGGGAGGCCATCCGGCTGCTGGAGAAGGCCGTGCCGGTGTTCCGCGCCCGCCCCTCGGTGCTGCTGCCGCTGGGGGTGATGTACTTCAAGGAGGGGCAGATGGAGAAGGCGGCCAGCACCTTCAGGCTGGTTCTCTCCGCCGTCCCCGGGGACTGGAAGGCGCACCTCAACCTGGCGCGGGTGTACCGGGAGACCGGCAACTCCGAGTTCGCGCGACGCTACCAGCAGCGCGCCGAGGAGCTGCGGGCGGGGGGATGATGGAGCGGTTGAAGACCGCCATCGTGGGAAGCTACCCCAAGCCCTATGCTCGGCGTCCTGAACGTGGGCTCGAACCGCGTGGAGCGGGAGGCCGAGCTGGCCGCCCGGGTGGAGGAGGCGACGCGCTGGGTTCCACCGGAGCGCCTGATGCTGGCCCCGGATTGCGGCATGTTTCAGCTCTCCCGCCGTGCGGCCCGGGCCAAGCTTCGAAACATGACCAGAGCCGCGGCCCTGGCGGAGTATTTTTCTTGATCTTTCCGCAACGTGCTCTATAATGTCACACTATGGCAACCCGAGCACTCGATCTGTTCAAGGCCTACGCGCAGGACAAGCTGCCCAAGGAAGGGGGCTACATCGTCTCTTCCTTCTTCCAGGAAGCTTCGGCCTACGCCAAGTACGAGGTGGTGGCTTACAGTGCGGTGAAGGCCATCTATCTGACCCAGGAGGGGCTGACCTTCCAGTCGGACGGCAACAAGCTGTTCGTGCTCTCCGAGCCGGCCAACTACCACCGCAAGCACATGGAACCCTTCACGCGGGACAGCCGGCACCAGATCCCGCACCGCTTCGGCGAGCTGGAGGTGGTGACTGCCAAGAACCAGACCCGCATCATGATCAGCAAGGACCCGGTCCTGAGCTACGCCTCCTTCACCGTTCTCAAGCCCACGGGCATCAACTTTGCCTTCATCTTCTACAAGCTGCCGGACGTGCTGGAGACGATACTTCACTTTTTCGAGAAGACCCTCAACCAGGAGGCCGGCGTTCCCAAGTCAGACGCCACTGCGGCGGCGCGCAAGATCGTGGAAGGAATTGACAGGTTCACCATCTGGCAGGATACCGAAGGGCAGCTCTAGGCAACGCCCCCCTCGATGTTGACCTGTGCGATGGTGAGCGCGGCGATGGGCACGGAGTACGGAGAGCAGGACACGTAGTTCAGGCCCGCCTCCATGCAGAAGCGGATGTTCTCCGGCACCGCGCCGTGCTCTCCGCATAGCCCGGTCTTCAGATCGGGACGGGTCATCCTGCCGCGCTGCACGGCCACGTCCACCAGCTCCTTCACGTAATGGTTCAACATCTGGAAGGGGTTTCCGTCCAGGAGGTCGAACTGCGTGTAGTCGGGCATGAAGGAGTTGAAGTCGTCCCGGCTCAAGCCCGTGGTGGTCTGGGTGAGGTCGTTGGTGCCGAAAGAGAAGAACTCGGCGTACCGTGCGATCTCCCCGGCGCCCAGGGCGGCCACCGGCAGCTCGATCATGGTTCCCACCTTGTACGGCGCCTTCCTGGCCTTCATGGAGCTGCGCACCTCCTCCTCCACGTCGGCGAGGCCCCGGATCGCACCCCCCTCGATCTTCTTGCCGTAGACGATGAGCTTCAGCTCGTTCTCGTTCATGATCAGGGGAATCATGATCTCCGGCTTGACCTTCACCCCCTCGTTCTGCAGCGCGTACACGGCCTCGAAGATGGCCCTGACCTGCATCTCGTAGATTTCCGGGTATGAGACCGCAATGCGGCACCCGCGGTGCCCCAGCATGGGGTTGAACTCGCCGAGCGCGTCGCAGCGCGCCCGGATCTCCCTCTCGGTGATGCCCGTCTTGCTCTTGCCCTTCAGATAGGCGATGAACTTTTTCATCTCCTCCTCGTTGTGGGGCAGGAACTCGTGCAGCGGCGCGTCCAGCAGCCGGATGGTCACGTCGCGGTCGGCCATGATCTTGAGGATCTTGTAGAAGTCCGTTTTCTGGAAGGGCTGCAGCTTGTCCAGAGCCTTCTTGCGCTCCTCGAGGGAGTCGGCCAGGATCATCTCGCGAAAGAGATTGATGCGCTTCTCGTCGAAGAACATGTGCTCGGTGCGGCAGAGCCCTATGCCGGCGGCGCCGAAGCTCCTGGCCAGGGTCACGTCCCGGGGCGTGTCCGCGTTGGCGCGCACGTGGAAATCCCTGATGAAGCGGTGCACCAGCTTGTTGAAATCCAGCATCCCCGATTCCTCGGGGTTGGGCTCGATCAGCTCGGCGCTGCCCAGGTAGACGGCGGGCTTCCCGTAGTAGGGCACGTTCAGAGTCAGGTAGTCCCCCTCCGAGATGGCGAGCTCCCTGATGGTGGCCTTCTTGCCGCGGATCTTCATCTCCGGGCTGACCAGGGAGACCTTCCCGTACTGGCGGGCCACCACCGATGCATGGGCGGCGTAGCCTCCCTCGCAGGACAGCACCCCCGTGGACACCTCGATCGCCTTCACGTCCTCGGCGAAGGTGGCGGGCATGCAGAGGATGAGCCGGGTGTCGGCGCCCCTCTGCTGCGCCTCCTTGTAGGCGTCCAGCAGCCCTTCGGTGGTGAAGAACACCCTGCCGATGGCCGCGCCCGGGGCGCCGGCGATTCCACCTTCCACGCCTTCCAGCTTGGACACCGAGGCGGGATTGATCACCGGGTGCAGAATTTCGTTCAGCTGCTGGGGCTTGACGTTGGCCACCACGTAGCGGTCCTCCACGACCTTGCGGGCGTGCAGGTCCAGCAGCGTCTTGATCTCCGACTGGGTGGACTTGCTCATCACGGCGCGCTGGTCGATGAGCCAGAGCTTTCCGGCCTCGATGGTGAAGCGGATGGAGCGGATCTCCTTGAAGTGGTCCTCCACGGTCCGGGCGATCTTCTCCAGCTGGCTCAAATGGCTCTTGGAGATCCTGTTGACGTCCTGCCCCTTGGCGCCGATGGCGTCGAAGGCGCTCTGGTAAAACTCGCCCTGCAGCACGCGTTGCCCGGTCACGATGTTGCGGGTGAAGAAGTTGCCGCTGGCGGAATCCTTGCCGTAGTTGCCGTAGACCATGGGCTGAACGAGCAGCGCGGTGTCGTTGTTGTTCATCTCGTCGATGGACAGCATGTGGCTGATGCGCTTCAGGGCCAGCTCCAGCTGGCCGTAAGCGTCCCTCGCGAAGAAGCCCTTGGGCAGCAGGGGGAGAACGCTCTTTACACTCTCGGCGCGCCCGGCCGCCGTCATCTTGTCGCTGAGCTGCTTGTCCAGAGTGCCTATGGCGGCCTTGATCTTCTCAAGGTCCGCCTCTCGCTCCTCCAGCTCCGCGATCCTGGCCTCGATCTCCAGGTTCCCCCGGCAGAGGAACTGCGTCTCGTGCTGGCCGAAGTTCTCCCCCACGAACCCCATGAAGCCCTCCAGGGTCTTTTCGGTGAGGCCGTAGTTGTGCAGGGTGGGATAGTTGGTGATCACCAGGCTGGGACTGACCACGATCTTCACCAGCATCGGGTTTTCCGGGTCGCCGAACTTCTTGCCCGTGCCCGCTTCCAGCTTCTTGAAGAAGCTCTTGAGGGGGCCCGCCAGCTCCCGGGAGCCCAGGTCGGAGGCGATCTCGGAGTCGATGACGAAGCCCGGCAGGATGGGCAGCTGCAGGCTGGCCAGCTCCATGGCCCGGCGCCCGCGGATGCCGATCTTGTCCAGCACTTCCTGCCTGGAGATGTACTGGCTCTCACTGAAAAAATGAACGTTGCTCTTCATCACTCTTCTCCCCGTCTCTAGAAGAGGTTCAGCACGGTATTGACCGGAAACTTGAGGAAAGCCTCGAACATGGGGCTTGCTCCCTGGCGCAGGTAGCGTTGCAGCTTGGCAACGTCCTGGATGTTGTCCCCGGCCACGGCGATCATGATGGCGCTGCCGTGCTTGACCTTGCCCCACTTGAAGAGCGTGTTGATGTCGTGGATGCGCTCTCCTTCATAGAAGATGAACACCTCCAACCCGGGGTGCTTCATCTTGTAGCTCTGGATGATCCGCTTCCAGGCCTCCACGTTGCCGTTGTGGAACAGCTCGTTGGTCACGGGAATCATGTACATGGGGGTCATGCGGCGCGGCCGGGCGGGCTCCGCGGCGGGGGCAGCCGGTGCTGCGG
>CAZBDU010000116.1:0-15102 GCA_964490725.1 uncultured Spirochaetaceae bacterium
CGTTTCTGGAGGACGTGAGCCGCTCCGCCGCCGAGCAGCTGGCGGCGGCCTACTGGGGCGGGGAAGAGGTGCCGGGCCCGGCGGACGGCTGGTGAGCGTTCTGCCGCCGCGGCTGACCGCCGGGAGCGACCGCCGGCGCGGTGCGGTGGGCGACCGCGGCCTGCAGGCGGCATGTGGCGCTGCCGCGCTGCCGGTCAACCTCCTCGAAGCCGGCGCGGTGTACGTCTTCAGGTAGCTCCTCGGGGGCACAGGTGTTCGACAGGGTGGTGCGAGGGGTCACCGGCCGCAGTGGGCGGAGTACCTCCAGGCCGCCTCCCGGCCGGTGCCGGCGAGGCAACCGTTGCCTTTCACCAGCCTGAGCTTTCCCTCCGGGAGGGCCGAAGATGAGCGCGCGCTGGAAGAGGTGCCGGCAACGTCAGTACTTTGTCGCGCCAGCGGTCAATCCGCTGATAAAGTAACGAGCGAAGAATGCGTAGATCAGGATGACGGGCACAGAGGTCAGGAGAGCCCCACCCATCAGCGAGCCCCAGTAGAAGACGTCCCCGCGAACCAGCTCGGAGACAACCCCCACTGCCAGTGGCTTCTCGGGGGAAGTGGCCACGAACGCCACGCCGTAAAGAAAGTGACTCCACGACAGGGTAAACGAGAAGAGGGCCGCGGTGGTCAGTCCTGGAAGGGCCACGGGCAGCACGATACGAACCAGCGAGCGCAGGCGCGAAGCCCCGTCGATCATCGCCGACTCTTCCAGCTCCCGGGGGATGGTCTTGAAGTAGCCCATGAGCAGCCAGGTGCAGAAGGGGATCGTAAAGGTTGGGTAGGTCAGGACAAGAGACCACGTGGAGTCGATCAGGCCTGCAAACCTGACGACGCTGTACAGCGGGATGAAGAGCAAGGTCGGCGGCACCAGATAGGCCGCGAACACGCCGAGGGCGAACACCCTCCTGCCCCGGTATCGCAGACGCGCCATGCTGTAGGCGGCCAGAGAGCTCAGTACCACCGTAGCCAGGGTAACGAGGAAGGCGACGAGAGCGGTGTTGGCAAACCATCGCAAGAATAGTGTGTGTGCGAAGAGGTACGCGTAGTGTGACAGCGTGATTCCGCGACTGATGGTCAGGGGGTTGTACTCCGGGTTGTACAGCTCCTGGTTGGTCTTGAGGCTGGTGACCACCATCCAATAGAACGGGAACAGCAGGAAAACAAGAAAAAGCGCCAGAAAAACCCCGCGGCGAATCGCCGATGCCGTCCTGTTCATCGCTTGGACCCGCTACATCCGATCCTCGCCCGTCACAGTCCTGAGGGCGAACACCGCCGACACGAACAGGACGGGCAAGATGAACAGCGATATGGCCGCGCCCTTGCCGAACTCCGTTCCGGCCAGCCCTATCTGATAGGCCAGGGTGCCCAGGAGGTGGGTGCTCTGCATGGGACCTCCCCGGGTGAGCACGAAGACGATTTCGAAGTCCGACACGGTCATGACCACGGAGTAGAGCAGGACGATGCTCAGCACCGGAAGCAGCAGGGGCACGGTGATGCGGAAGAACTTCCGCGCCTCCCCCGCCCCGTCGATGGCCGCCGTCTCGTAGAGCTCCCTTGGAATCGCGTTAAGCCCGGCCGCCATGGCGATGGCGAAGAAGGGCGTTCCCCGCCAGACATTGACGGTGATGACGGAAACGCGGGCCCAGGTGGCGTTTGCCAGCCAGGGCACGGCCTTCAGTCCCATCCGGGTAAGATACCAGTTGAGCACACTGAAGGTCGGGTCGAAAATCCACTGCCAGACCAGGACGCTCATGGAAATGGGAATGACCCAGGGAAGCAGCGTCACCGCCCGCAAGAAAGAGCCCGCTCTTTTCGCCCTCTCCAACAGCAGCGCCAGTCCCATGCCCAGGACCGTCTTGCAGACCACGGTGACGGCCACGTAGATGCCCGAGTTCTTGAGCGCCTGCAGGAACACGCCCTGGGAGAAGAGAGCAACGTAGTTCCGGAACCCAATGAGCTTCCCAGCTGTGCCCACCCGCTTGTCTGTCAGGCTGATGTAGAACGACTGCGCCAGCGGGTACGCCATCAGCAGCGCCAGGAACACAAGAACCGGAGCAACCATCCAGTAGCCGCTCCTGATCTCTTCCGTTTGCACAGCCGCCTCTATGGCACCAAACCGGCTCTCTGCAGGACCATCCTGTACAGGCCTCTTTCCCGTTGCGACACCGGCAGCAGCGGCCTCCTGGTTTGCCCCACCCTCCTACCCTGAAGGTTGAGCAGCTCCTTGACCTTGGCGGGAAACGGCCGCTCAGAGTAGACGTCGGCGACAGGGGCAAGGGTCCGCTGAATCGACATCGCCTGCGCGTGGTCGCCGTTCTTGAACGCCTGCCATTGCTGGACGCACAGTTTGGGCGCCACCGTGACCAGCGCCGAGATCGCCCCCATCGCGCCTGCCACGTAGGTGCTGTACAGCATGGTGTCGCAGGCGCTGTGGACCAGCACGCCGTTTGGGCACTTCGCTACCATCTGCACCAGCGCCTCAGGCCCCACCTGCTTGATCCCGACCACTTGAGGGATCCTGCTCAGGGACGTCATGAGCTCCGGGGAGATCGGGTTGGTGGGCACCACGTTGTACACGAAGATCGGAAGCCCCACCTCCTCCGCGATCGCCTGGTAGTAGTCGAAGTTGTCCTCGGCAGTGCCGCCAAAGTAGAAGGGTGGCGTTACCAGCAGTGCCTCCGCTCCTGCCTCACGCATGCCCCGGGCCGCACGCACGGCTTGCGCTGTGGAGTTACGAATCACCCCGCCGACGAGGGGCATCTGGCCCCGCGTCAGCTTGGCGGCCGAGGCGGTGAGCCGGGCCAGCTCGGCGTCGGTCAGCACGGCACCCTCACCGGTGCTGCCTCCGACACCGATGCCGTAAACGCCGGCATCGATCAGGTACCTCACGTCGTCCGCGAACAGGTCCCAGCGAATCTCGTCGTTTTCAAACGGCGTGACCGCAGGCGCGATCATACCTGTGAACCGTTCGTTCCCTTCGCTCATCCCGCGTCATCCTTTGTCCACCATGGGAGTTCTGCGGCGCAACTGTGCGCCCTCCCCGGCGCGTCATAAGAGCTCGACCGGGACAGCCCATCCCCTGAAGCCGGTGAGCAGTGCCCGGGACACTGTTGCGTCCCGGGCAGGTTCCGTCAGGTTACTTTCCGTAGATTTCCCGCAGCTGCTGTGCCGCCCACTCGATGGCACCGTCCAGAGTTGCCTCTCCCTTGACGTACTTCGCAAACATGATCGGGACAACGTGCAGGTTGTAGGCGATCTGGACCTCTTTTCCCGGAGGCGCCGGCCACCCGGAGGGCCGAATCTGTTCCTCCGGTGGAAAGTAGTACCGCAGCTTCAGATCCGGGTGATCCGCCAGCCATTTCGGCACCTCGGTGTAGCCCGACAGGTTCGGTATGTTGTACCCCTGGGAGGCATTCACCTGCGCCAGCATGTTCTTGGCACTCATGAGGTACAGGATCAGCTCCTTGGCCAGATCCACGTTCTTGGAGAACTTCCACACCCCCAGGTTGATGAAATCGCCGACCCGGTACCTGCCGGCAGGCCCGGCGGGCATGGGGACGTGGTCCAGCTCCTGCGCCACCGGCAGATTGTCACGCACAGCCGCCGGACGAATGCTGGGCGGATTCGGTGTCCAGGAGCCGTTCCCGGAAAGCATGAATCTGTTGTTGCCGGCGTCATTCCACCCGTACACTTCCTCCGGCATGTACTGAGCGAGCTTCTTCACGTACTCCAACGCAGCTCTGGTCTGCGGCGAGTCGACCGCGATGTTCCCGTTCTGGTCCACCATCTTGGCGCCGAACGACCAGAGAACGGGATACAACCCGCCGTTGGCATCGAAGGTGTCCGTGATCGGGAAGCCCACCGGATGCCCTATCGCCTTGAGCTTCGCCGCAGCCTCCAGTAATCCGTCCCAGGTCAGCTTTGCCACCTGATCCGGGGTGTAGCCGGCCTGGGCCCAGTACTTGGCGTTGATGTTGGCCAGCAGACTCTGATTGGTCCAGGGAATCGCCTTCCAGTGGGAACCCACGTAGCCGAGGTAGCGCGCGCCTTCGGACCACGAGCCGTAGCTCGACTGAAGCTCGCCGGCCACATCGTCCAGGTCCGCCAGGTTTTCCTTGTACAGGGCGGGCGAGAAGTTCCACACCAGCACAACATCGTGCCCCTGCTGCGATTCCACCTCGGCAGCGAGCCGCGTGGTGACATCCGGGAGCGAGAGGAAGTCCACTCGCGCGGTGACACCCTTCTCGGCCCCCCACTGCTGGACCTCCCGGGTCAACTCTTCATTGTAGCCGGGAACGAAGTGGCTCCAGGTGAGCATCGTTACCTCTTTCGGCTGGGCGGCTGCCTTCGGCTCCTGCGTTCCCGTGGTGAAACCCGGGGCCGCGATCAGGACCAGCAACGCCAGCCCCAGCATCAACACCTGACCTCTTGTTGGACTCATACCTACCTCCTTGACTTCCATTCCTACCTTGGTGCTTCCCCAGTCCGCACTGGACACCCTCTGCCGGACCCCTCGTCGAGCCGGGGCGTTCGGGTCACCCTACCCAAGTATCCCGACTCTTTTCATTTCCTCCTTGACGACGGCCATCTCTTGCTCGTTGGCAGGCATCAACGGAAGGCGGGGAATCCCCGCCCTGTAGCCCAGGAGCTTCATCGCGCCCTTGAGCATGCAGACCGGGTTGGAGCGCCCGTTCTGGGCCATGGAGCGAAACAGGGGCAGAAGGCTTCGCTGCATCGTGCCGGCTTCCAGGATCTTTCCCGACAGAAAGTCGCCGATCATCGCCTTCAGCCTGTCCCCGACTATGTGGGCGCCGCCGCTGACGAACCCACCGATGCGCTCCCCGCCCTGGGCCAGCGCCTCCAGCACCATGGTGTCGTCTCCGCAGTAGACGATGAAATCGTCGGGAGTGGCATTCAGGTAGCTCGTCATCTGCTTGGGGTTGAGCTCCGCCTCCTCCTTGATGGCCACGACGTTCGGAAGTTTGGCGAGCGCGGACACCGTGTGGGGGTCGATATTGACACCGGTGAAAATCGGGATGTTGTAGAGCATGATGTCGATGTTCACCGCTTCCGCCACCCGCCTGAAGTGGTTCAGGATCTCAGCCCCAGAAGGCTTCGTGTAATAGGGGGCCACCACCATGACGGTCTGGTAGCCGAGGTCTTGGGCTCTCTCGGTAAGCGCGATCGCCTCTATGGTGGAAGCGGACCCGGTACCCGCGATGAGAGGGATCTTGCCGCCCAGCTCCTTCTTCATGATTTCGAAGACCTTGCACCGCTCTTCGAAGGTCATGGTGAAGAACTCGCCGGTGGTGCCGGTCAGCACGAGGGTGTCGGCGAACCGGCGGTGGATCAGCTCCGCTCCGATTGACACCAGGGCCTCATAATCCACGCTCTGGTCTTCCTTGAAGGGGGTGACGATGGGAACCAGGATCTTGCCGTACCTATCTTTTTCGAACACCGCTCACCTCCGTGTCATAGGCTGATGTCATATCGCATGTTATCAGACAATTTTCTTATAACCCGGCACATCCTCCGTGTCAACCCCGCCCGGGGTTAGTCGTGTCTTACGGCTTCTTCGATGTCGCGCAACGATATGTGCAGATGATTCTTCATCTGCTTCTCCCCGTCCTTGATGTCGCGTCGCTTGATGGCCTCCACGACCCGGCGATGTGGCTCCAGGGCGTTGCCGCCTGTCTTCTCTGCGGCGAAGGACCTGGTTCTGTACTCGGTCATCGCATGGGCGATGTTCCTGCTGAGCATGATCAACAGCTGGTTGTGGGACGCCTCGGCGATCGCGTTGTGCAGCGCCTCATCGGCGACCACCATGCCCGCCACATCGCCGCTCTCCTGAGCCGTTTCGAAATTGTCGAAGATCGCCTCGATCGCTCCGAGGTCCTGCGGAGATCCTTTCTCTATGGCGAGCCTGACGGCCAGGGGCTCCAGCGCCATCCGGACCTCCATAAAGTCGTGCAGCTGAATCTCGTGATCCCGGAACCATCTGGCGATGGCATTCTGATCGTCGGGATTCCTGGTGCGCAGAAAGGCGCCCCTGCCCGGCCGCATCTCGATCAACCCCATGGCCTGGAGCACCCTGAAGGCCTCACGGACCGTGGATCGTCCAACATTGAGGGTCTCGCAGAGCTGCTTCTCCGTGGGCAGCTTTTCGCCCTCGGCCAGCTCGCCGGAGAGGCACATCTCCCTCACTTCCCGTACCACCTGATCCGTGATCGATACCTTCTCGATTGCCTTCATTTGGAACTCACTTCTCATGCCCGAACGAGCGATACGCCGCAACGTCCGGTCGCCTCTTCGCCCCGGCGGGAGGCAACCGGACGTTGACAGGCGACACAGCTACAGTATATAGTCGTGTCTGACGACATGCAATATGACATCCTAGTATAATCGCATGTCGAAAGGAGACACCGGTGATGAAAAAGCTCGTGATCCTGGGCTGCTGTCTTCTGCTGGCGGCCGCAACCGCCTTCGGGCAGCAGAGTTATGTCATGAAGTTCAGCTGGGTCGATCCTCCCGATCCGTTGGGCCAGTCAACCAGCGGATACGCCGCCGTGCTGAAGGCGGAAATCGAAAAGCTGTCCGGAGGCCGTATCAAGGTCGAGCTGTATCCCGGCGGGCAGCTCGGCGATCAGCGCTCCTCGGTCCAGCAGGTGCGAAGAGGCACCATCGAAGCCGCCAATATCAGCTCGGGCGTCCTGGCTTCTCTCTACTATCCCAATCTGGGCATCGTGGACATGCCCTTCTCCTTCTCATCCCGGGAGGTGGCGCGCCGCGTGTTCGATGGCGAGAACCCCTTCACCAAGAAGCTGATCGCAGACTGCGTTCAGAAGACGGGTATTCGCATCCTGTCGCTGCAGCCGTTCGGATTCAGGCACCTCACCAACAATGTCAGGCCGGTGCGCAGCCCGGCGGACACGAAGGGGCTGAAGATACGAACGATGGAAATCGTGCCCCACATGGAGCTGATGAAGTCGCTGGACGCCAACCCGGTCCCGATACCCTTCCTCGAGCTGTACACAAGCCTGCAGACGAAGGTCGTGGACGGCGAGGAGAACACCCTGCAAAACATCGTGGCGCAGAAGTTCTACCAGGTTCAGAGATACCTGACTCTGGACGGCCATGTGATGGGAGTGGGGGCGACCCTCATCAACGAGAAGTGGTTCCAGTCGCTGCCCCAGGACCTGAAGCTGGCCGTAATCGAGGGGGAACGCGTTGCCACGATCACCTATACCGGCCTCGGTGAGCTGCTCGATACCCTGGCAATGGAGAAGCTCAGGTCGGAGGGCATGGAGATCTATGCTCCCAGCGCCCAGGAAATGAAGAAGTTCCGTGACCAGGCGGTGCCGCACGTCCGCAAGTGGATGGAAGGCCAGCTCGGCAAGGCGTTTGTGGCAGAGTATCTCGATGCCATCGACAAGGCCGAGCGCGACCTCCAGTCGGAGGTCGGCGCGCTTCGTTGACGGCAGGGTGCGGGCCCCTTTCGGTCCGCTCCTCGCCGCTGCGCAGAAACGCCAGTAAGGCAGGGATCCCCGGCCTCCGTGCACAGGAGGCCGGGGAGTCCCGACCGCCAAACCGCCCGCGGGTCCTGTACGCGGGCTCGAGCGCTACTCATTCCGCCGCAAAGAAGGCCAGAAGAAAGAAGGGAGGCGAAGGGAAAGGCATGCACAGAAACGTTCTGTACAGGGCGACCCGTTTGGCTGTGGCGGCGCTGCTCGCAATCATGGCCCTCCTCATCCTGAAGGAAGTCATTTTTCGGTATGTGTTCGCCGCTCCCGCCTTTTGGACCGAAGAGCTGGCCCGCTATGTCATGTTCTACATGGTGCTCCTGGGCAGCAGCATTGCCATCCGCGAGGAACGGCATCCGGCGCTTCTCTTCGTAATCCAGAACTTCTCACCGCGCTTTCGCCGCATCTGGCGGATATTCATCGACGTTCTGATCTTCGCCGTCCTGGTGGCGGTCTTCCGGGAAGGGCTGGTCATGGCGGTGGACGAGATCATCACCAGGACGCCCGCCCTGCGGGTATCTTTCTTCTGGATCTACCTGGCCCTACCCCTGGGCTCCCTGCTGATGATGATCCAGATCATCGCGAAGCACGTCTTCGGCAAGGAGAGCACGGCAAGAACCGAAGACGCCTCGGAAGGGAGTGAAGAGTGAACCTTCCCCTTCTGCTGATGCTGGTGGTCTTCGGTTTCTTCATGTTCTTCGGCATGCCGTTGTCGTTCGGAATGCTGCTGAGCTCGGCGATCTATCTGCTGGCCGCCGGCAAGCCGCTCTACGTGATGGTGCACCAGATGTTCACCGGGATCGACACCTTCACGCTAATGGCCATCCCGTTCTTCATGCTCGCCGGCGAGCTGATGGTCTACTCGGGGACCGCCAGCCACCTGCTGGACTTCGCCAACGTGCTGGTGGGTCGCTTTCGCGGGGGACTGGCCTACGTCAACGTCATCGCCAGCATGCTGTTCGGCGGCTGCTCGGGCTCGGCCATTTCGGATGTGGCCGGTCTCGGCCCGCTGGAAATCAAGATGATGGAGAAGGGCGGCTACAAGAAGGGGTTCAGCGTGGCCCTCACGGTGAGCTCGGCCATACAGGGGCCGATCATTCCCCCCAGCATACCTCTCGTGCTGGTGGGAGCCGTGACCGGCACCTCCATAGGCGGGCTTCTCATCGGCGGGGCCATTCCCGGGGTCCTGGTGGGAGCGGCCCAGGGTATCGTGATCTATTTCGTGGCTCGCCGCAGGAACTTCCCGCGCTTTCAGAAGAAGCTGGCCTTCCGGGAAATGATCACGGTGGTGCTGCGGGCCATCCCCTTCCTGATGATGCCGATCATCATCCTGGGCGGGATCATCGGCGGGATCTTCACTCCCACCGAGGCCTCGGCCGTGGCCGTGGGCTACGGGTTCGTTCTGATCCTGTTGTACCGGCGCATCAAGGTGGATGTGCGCGCCCTCCTGCGGGTGCTCTTCAACGCCGGGGTGCTTTCCGCCTCGATTCTGATGCTTTCGGCGGCCTCCAACGTTTTCGGCTGGATCCTGGCGACCGAGAAGATCCCCGAGATGTTCACGAATCTCCTCCTTTCGATCACGCACAACAAGTACGCGATTCTCCTCATCATCAACGTGTTCCTGCTGGTCTGGGGGATGCTGATGGACAGTCTCCCGGCGATCCTCATCCTCGTGCCCATCCTCTCCCCCCTGGCGGCCACCCTGGGGATCCACCCCATCCACTTCGGCGTGGTGGTCACTTTCAACCTCGTCATCGGGTTGATCACTCCCCCCTATGGCGCTGCGTTGTTCACCGGGTGTATAGTGAGCGGGCTGCCCATGGAAAAGATCGTGAAGGAGATGCTTCCGTTCATCGTTGCCAGCATCATCATCCTTCTGCTCATCACCTACGTGCCGGCGCTGGTGATGGTTCTGCCCGGTCTCTTCGGGCTGACCACCTGAAAGCCTTGAAGGCCGCCGAAAGGAGGGAATCCAACGTGCTGGTTCGCTTGAGTTCTGGGTCCATGCAGGAATCGGTGGAAATCCCCGACCGCAACCTCCTCGGCATCCTGCGCCCGCCGATGGTTCCGCCTCCGGCGGAGAGCACCGGCCGGCTCATCAGGGAAGCCATTGACTCGCCCATCGGCAGTCCGGCGCTGGACAAGCTGATCGGCAGCAAATCGAACGTCGTGGTGGTCGTCGACGACATCTTCCGCCCCACTCCTACCAGGGAGATCCTGGAGGTGGTGTACGCAAGATTGAGGGCTTTGGGGGTCCAGGACCGGAGCTTGACCGTAGTGATCGGCAACGGGCTGCACAGGTTGCCCACCCAGGAGGAGAAAGAGATCATCGTCGGCAGCGAGATCCTCCGGAGGCTGCCGGTTCTGGCGAACAACGCCTGGGAAAAGGCCGACTACCAGCAGCTGGGCTCCACGACCAGCGGGACGCCTGTCGAGGTCAAGACCTGCCTCGCCCAGGCCGACCTGATCATCACCATCGGGCTGATCAAGTCGCACTCGTTTGCCGGGTTTACCGGCGGGGCCAAGAGCATCATCCCGGCAGTCTCCAGCAAGGAGACCGTCCTAAGCAACCACCGGTTTGAGTTCATCGAGTATCCACACGGAGTTCTAGGCGACGCGGAGACGAGCCTCCCGCGCCGGGACATGGAAGAGGCGGCCCGAAAGCTCCCTGTGTTCATCGTGAACGTGGTGATCAACCGTGACAGGCAGGTCCTGGGAGCGTTTGCCGGAGACGTCGTTGCCGCCCACAGGAAGGGCGTCGAGCTCTTCAAGAGCTCATATCAGCTCGAGATCCCCGAACAGGCAGACGTGGTCATTCTCGAGGGCTCCTATCCGGCCAGTGCAAGCCTCTACTTCACCCTTGCCGGCATGGCCGGCATCGTGTCCACCCGCACTCCCCTTGTGAAGAAGGAGGGAAGGGTGATCGTGATGAGCGAGTGCAGCAACGGAGTGGGCTCGGACATTGCCGAGGAGCTTTTCGCCAGGCATGGCCTGCCGGAGAAGGTGCTCGAGCACCTCAGGGACAGCGATCCCGTGGAAGGGCAGTGGGCGGCCCAGCATCTGGCCTCCTATCTGCTGCAAACCGACATCGTACTGGTCACGACCGGGTTGACGCGAGCGAAGAGCGAATCGCTCCTGATGGGCTACAGCCCGAGCGTGCGGCAAGCGCTCGACGAAGCCTTTGCCGCCTGGGGTGAGAACATCAAGATCCTGGTGGCAAAACACGCGGATTCCCTGATGGCCACCGTTTCCCCCTCTCGGGCGGCCCACCCGGCCGGACGCTGACCGCAAGTAGGCACCGGGGCCCCGCCGGACACTCCCGACGGCTGCGCGCGGGGCAGCATGCGCTCGCACTGGAAGATGGTTCTCACGAGGCTCGAGGATGCCCTCCGGGAGCGGGCTGGTTCCGGCGAGAGCTGACGGCTTGCGGAGGCCGCGGCGGCCTGCTCCGGACCTCACGCCCCCACGGTGCGGATGTTGAGCACCGAGGGGATGGTACGCACGCTCTTCAGCACCCGGCGGAAATCTTCCCCGTTGTCCAGCTCAATGGTGAAGAAGCCCTGCAGCGTCTGAGGTGAGCCCTCTTCGAGCTTGCCCTCGATCAGATTGGCCTGGTGTTTGCGGATCGCCCCTTCGATCTCGGAGAACAGGTTGGCGCTCAGGCGAGCGGTGACCTGGAAGCGCCGCGTGGCCTTGGGGGAGACGGTCTCCCACTCCACCTCGACGTGCCGCTCGGAGAAGTCGCGAATGTAGCGCAGGTTGGGGCAGCTGGCGCGGTGCACGATGATCCCCCGGCCGCGGGAGATGTAGCCCACGATGGCGTCCCCGGAGGTCGGCTGGCAGCACTGCGCCAGCCGGATCATCATGTTCCGCTCCTCCCCGATGCGAATGCCGATCTTGGAGCGGTCCCGCACCGTGGTCTCAGGCGACTCGGTTTCCTGCGCCCTGCCTGCACCCTTCCGCCGGCCCATCGCCGGGTGGTCCGCCTTGCCCTTGGCCACGATGTTGCGGTCGATCAGCAGGTCCGGGTCGTTGTGGTTCAGCCACTGGCGGATCTTGGTGCGCGCCCGGGAGGTGCGGACCTGGCGCAGCCAGTTGAGGTGCGGCCTGGCGCTGGGGGCGGTCATGATCTCGATCGCCTGGGTGTTCTTCAGCTCTTCCTTCAGCTGGATCATCATCCCGTCGGCCTTGGCGCCCAGGCAATGGTTGCCGATCTCGGTGTGGATGTGATAGGCGAAGTCCAGCGCCGTGGCTCCCTTGGGCAGCTCCACCACGTCCCCCTTGGGAGTGAACACGTAGATCGAGTCCTTCAGCAGCTCGCGCTTGATCTCCTCGAGAAACTCGTGGCTGGCCTGGCTCCAGGAGTCCCAGTTCTTCAGCAGGTTGATGATGGTGAGCTGCTCGGGCTTGAACTCCAGGCCGCCGTGGTCCTTCTTGTACAGCAGGTGAGTGGCGATCCCGTCCTCGGCAGTCCGGTGCATGGCGTGGGTTCGGATCTGAACCTCGATCATCTTACCGCCATAACCCATCACCGTGGTGTGCAGGCTCTGGTAGAGGTTGCTCTTGGGCATGGCGATGTAGTCCTTGAACCGCCCCTCGATGGGCTTCCAGAGCTTGTGCACGATCCCCAGCAGCTCATAGCACTGCCCCTGGGTGTCGCAGAGAATGCGCATCCCCACCAGATCGTAGATCTCGTCCAGGGCTTTGCCCTTCTTCCGCATCTTGTGATAGATGGAGTAGAAGTGCTTTCCCCGGCCCTCGATCACGATGGGGACCCCCGCCTTGCGGGCCTCCGTCTCGATGGCCTTCTCCATGGCGGCGAGGAACTGGTCCCGGTCCGCCGCCCGCTCCTCCACGAACCGGCCGATCTGCTCCCACGCCTTCGGGTGCAGCACCCGCAGGGAGAGGTCCTCCAGCTCGTCCTTGATGCGCGAGATCCCGAGCCTTCCCGCCAGCGGGGCGTAGATCTCCAGGCACTCGGTGGCGATGCGCTTGCGCGCCTGGGACTCCAGGTACTCCAGGGTGCGCATGTTGTGCAGCTTGTCCGCCAGCTTGATCATGATCACCCGGATGTCTTTCACCATGGCGAAGAGCATCTTGCGGATGGTGGCGGCCTGCTGAACGGACCTGCTCATACCGCGGATCACGGAGATCTTGGTGACCCCCTGGACCAGCGCCTCCACCTCCTTGCCGTACTCGCGGCGCAGCTCCTTGCTGGACAGGCCGGTGTCCTCCAGCACGTCGTGCAGCAGGCCGGCGATCACCGTCTGGTAGTCCATCCCCAGCTCCACCAGGATCGCCGCCACTGCCAGCGGATGGATGAAGAAGGGCTCGCCGCTGGCCCGCAGCTGATCGTGGTGCAGCCCCTCCGCCCAGCGGGCCGCCGACAGGATCTGCTGCTTTTCCTGCTCCGGGTAGCGCTCCAGGCGGGAGGCGAAGTCGCGGATGAGCGCCTTTACGTTGGCCATAGGCACGCCCTCGCCACCCGCTCGCGGCCGGCCAGGTCGTGTGAGAGCTCGATGTCCGAGAAGCCCTCCGCCTCGAGCAGGGCGGCGACCGCCGGCATCTGGGAGGGGGAGGCCTCCAGGAGGAGGCTGCCCGGGCGGCGCAGCCTGGTGGGGGCCTGCCGAACCAGCCGCCGGATGAGCCGCAGCCCGTCGGCCCCTCCATGCAGGGCCGCCTCCGGCTCAGGCCAGCCCACCTTGCGCATAGCCTCCACCTCGGCCTCCGTGAGGTAGGGCGGATTGGCGGTGATCAGGTCGAAGGGGCCGGCAACCCCTTCCAGGCAGTCAGAGAGGCTGAAGGGCAGCGGGTAGCCCAGCAGGCGGCGGCTGTTGGCCTCGAAGACCTCCCCTGCCTCCGGCGAGAGGTCCGAGGCGGAGACCTCCACCGCCGGGCAATGGTGCTTCAGCGCAATCGCCACGCAGCCGCTGCCGGTGAACGCGTCATGCACGTCCCGAATGCGACGCGTGGCGGCCAGCCGCAGCGCCTGCTCCACCAGCGTCTCCGTGTCCGGCCGCGGCACCAGCACCCGCCGGTCCACCAGGAACTCCAGGCTGTAGAACTCCTTGCGCCCCCGGATGTAGGAGACGGGAAGGCCGGCACAGCGCTGCTCCAGGAGGCGCCGGTAGTCCCGGTAGCGTTCCTCCTCCAGCGGCTCCGGCAGCGAAGCGAACAGCTTCTCCTTGGACAGTCCCAGGGCCTCCGCCAGCAGCACCGTGGCATCCAGGAAGGGGGTGTCCACCTCCGCGTAGAAGAGAATCGACTGCGCTTCGCGCAGGGCGGTCTGAACGGTCATGAGGCGATCGATTTGATGGCCTCCTCGCGGGCATTGAGCTTCAACGCCTCGACCAGCTCATCCAGCTCGCCCAGCATCACCGCCTCCAGGCGGTAGAGGGTGAGATTGATACGGTGGTCGGTGACCCGGTTCTGGGGGAAGTTGTAGGTGCGGATGCGCTCGGAGCGGTCGCCGCTGCCGACCTGGCTCTTGCGGGCCTGGGCGCGCTGGCTGGCCTTCTTCTCCTCCTCCATGTCGTAGAGGCGGGCCCGCAGCACCCGCAGCGCCTTGGCCTTGTTCTTGTGCTGGCTCTTCTCGTCCTGGCAGGTCACCACCATGCCGGTGGGCAGGTGCGTGATCCGCACGGCCGAGTCGGTGGTGTTCACGCTCTGCCCCCCGGGGCCGGAGGAGCGGAAGACGTCCACCCGCAGCTCCTCGGGACGGATCTCGATGTCCGTCTGCTCGGCCTCCGGGAGCACCGCCACGGTGACGGCGGAGGTGTGGATGCGCCCCCCGCTTTCGGTCACAGGCACGCGCTGCACCCGGTGCACCCCGCTCTCGTAGCGCAGGTTCTCATACACGCTCTTTCCGGCGATGGAGAAGATGATCTCCTTGAAGCCGCCGATCTCCGTGGGATGGGAGGAGAGGATCTCGATCTTCCACCCCTGCGCTTCCGCAAAGCGCGCGTACATGCGGTACAGATGGGCGCTGAACAGAGCCGCCTCCTCCCCGCCGGTGCCGGCGCGGATCTCCATGATGATGTTCTTCAGGTCCAGAGGATCCTTGGGGATGAGGGCGAACTTCAGCCTCTCCAGCAGCTCCTGGTGGCGCTCCTCCAGCTGGTGCAGCTCCTCCCTGGCCAGCTCCACCAGCTCGTGCTCCGCCCCCTCGCGGATCAGATCCCTGGCCTGGCCCATCTCCTCGCGGAGCCTGGCGTAGCGTTCGGCAAGACGCACTACCTCCTCCAGGCCAGCGTTCTCCTGCATGAGCTGCTTGTAGCGCTGGTGGTCGCGCACCACCTGCGGGTCCGCCAGCTCGCCCTGAAGGTCGCGGTAGCGGCCCTGGAGGGAGTCCAGCTTCCGAACAAGTGTCTTCTCGTCCACGGGTTAAAGGTATCAAATGCGCAGGTCCTGTGCAATTGGAGTGCCACCTCGCCTGGGCGGCGGCTGAGGGGCCCGGGACAGCGGCGGAGAGCCCAGGACGGCGGCGGAAGGGGCGCCGGCCGGCGGCAGGGCGGCCGCGGCAGGGGCTCGCGGTGCGGCCGGGGGG
>CAZBDU010000117.1:0-14811 GCA_964490725.1 uncultured Spirochaetaceae bacterium
GCTCAGGGCTCCCCGGCCTGGGGCTCCACCGCCACCTTGAGCGCCTCCCCTGCCTCCGCCGCGCGGAAGGCCTCTCCGATGCGCTCCAGAGGGTAGCGCGCGCCGACGATCCCCCGGGTGATCCCCGCGGCGGCCAGGCGCATGGCCAGGCGGTTGTGGTAGAGCGTGGAGCCGTAGGTTCCGTGTACGGAGGCCAGCCGGTAGTGAAGAAGGTTGGAGTCGAAGCGGATCGCCTGGCCAGGGGGCAGGCCGGCGAAGTAGAGGATTCTCCCGTACAGCGCGGACAGCGCCAGGGACTCCTCCTGCGCCTGGGGAGAAGAGCAGGCCACAACCACGAGATCGAACCCCCGCCCGCCGGTGAGCTCCGCGGCCGCCTCGGCAAGAGGCGTGCGGCGGGAATCCACCAGGTGGACCTCCGGGCCCAGAAGGCCCTCGGCCAGCCGGATCTTGGCGGCGTTGAGCTCCGCCAGCACCACCTTGCCCAGGCCGCGCCGGAGGAGGAGGCGGGCCATCATCACGCCGATCGCGCCGGCTCCGATCACCAGGGCCTGTCCCTGAAGCGGCGGCTGTCCCAGCCTCTCCAGCCCGGCGAGGGTGCAGGCCAGCGGCTCGGCCGCGGTGAGCTCCACGGGATCGCAGCCGGCAGGAAGGGGAAAGAGATTGTTCGGGACCCCGGCGGCGGGCACCGCCAGGTACTCGGCGAAGCCGCCGGGATGGTGGTAGCCGATGGAGCTCTTGCTGGTGCAGAAGAGGCCCTGGAGGCAGTTGTCGCAGCGGCCGCAGGGGATGCCCGGAGTGACCATGACCGCGGCGCCGGGACCGGCCTCGGCCGGCAGGGGGGAAGCGCCGGCTCCCAGGCGCTCCACGGTACCCACGATCTCGTGGCCGATCAGCGCCGGAAGCCGAACCCGGGGGTGGCCGTGACGGTAGATGCGCAGATCCGTACCGCACACGGCGCAGGCACGGACGCGCACCAGCACCTCCCCCGCGCCGATCTCCGGCGCCGGGACCTCCCGCAGCTCGAAGCGGCCGGGCTCCACCAGAAACGCCGCCCTCAACTCAGCCCCCGGGCCTCAAGGGATTGGCCGTCTCCCGCCACAGCAGCTTGTCCGGCTTGGGCACGAAGCCCATGCGCCGCGAGACCTCCTGAGCGGTGTAGCGGACCGCGGCGGAGAAGTCCGGGAGGCGGGCGGCCACGATCGCGGGGTCGGGTCCGGAGATGCTGCAGGAGCCTATCACCTGTCCCTGCTCGTCGAAGATGGGGGAGCCCACGCAGAAGGTGCCCAGCTCGTGCTCCTCCCGGTCCAGCGCGTAGCCGCGCCGCCGGCTCTCCTCCAGCTCCGGCAGCAGCCGGTCCAGAGTGGTGAGGGTGTGCTCCGTGAAGGCCGGAAGGCCCGCCTGTGCGACGATGCGCTGGACCTCCTCCGGGCTGAGGAAAGCCAGGATGGCCTTGCCCGTGGAGGTGCAGTGCAGGTGGACCCTGTCCCCGATGGCGGTGCGGGCCAGCAGGCGATGCGAGCTCTCAATGGCGTAGATGTAGAGGCAGCGGTTGCCGTCCAGCACCGTCAGGTACACAGACTCCCGGCAGTAGTCCCCAAGCTCGCGCAGAAGGGGCGCCGCCCGGTCGCGCAGGTGGACGTTCACTCGCACCGCCTGGGTCATGGGGATGAGCGCGCTGCCCAGGGCGTAGTTGTTGCCCGCCCCCCGCTCGATGAAGCCCCTGGATTCCAGGGTGTTGATCAAGGTGTGAACGGTGCTCTTGGGGTAGCCGAGCCGGCGGCTGATCTCCGCCAGGCTGAGCACCGGCTCGTCGGAGCTGAACACCTGGAGAATATCGATGGCCTTGAGAACGGAGTTGATCCTCGTTGCTTTCATCATTCGCCCTGTACAGATTCCATTCTACATGATAGGATTGCGTTTGTCATGCTAGTTCGCTCTTGACAGCGGGAGGGGCGTGTACTAGGCTTGCACTAGCCTTTGCAGCAGGAAGCTCACGATGCAACTCATGCCTGTCATCGGAGCACATTCTACTTCACGTCCGGCCGGACGGTGCGGGAAGAGGCTTCGCGGCCTCGCGCACCGCGGTCCGGTCCACGGCGGGAGGCGCAATCCAAAAACCCAAGGAGGTGCTTTCATGAAAAGTAAGTTCGTCGCGGTCCTGATGGTGCTGGCCCTGGCGGCCGCCACGGCGTTCGCGACCGGCCAGAAGGAGCAGCCGGGGCCGGCCGCGCAAAAGCAGGGCGGGGCGGCCCAGCAGCAGTTCAAGCTGATCTTCACCTCGGTGAGCGTCCCGGACGACGCGCACACCAAGGCCATGTACACCTTCAAGGACACCCTGGAGAAGATTACTAATGGCCAGATCAAGGTGGAGGTCTATCCCTCGGGCCAGCTGTACACCCAGGAAGCCGAGCAGGATGCGGTGAAGCGGGGTGACGTGGACATGGTGTACGGCGGGCCCAACTGGTTCGCCCAGTACATCCCCAAGTGGTCCATGTTCGCCATGCCCTACGTCTTCCGCTCCTACCAGCACATGAGCAACTTCTTCAGCAGCGACGCCGCTCAGCCGCTGTACGATGAGATGGCCAAGGCCATCGGCGCGCGTCCGCTGGGGGCCTACTACCTGGGCACCCGGGAGGTGAACCTGCGGGACGTCGGCCGCGTGGTGAGGACGCCGCAGGACATGAAGGGCATCAAGCTGCGGATGCCCAACACCCCCACCTGGCTGTACATGGGAAAGTGCCTGGGCGCCAACCCCACCCCCCTGAGCTTCACGGAGGTCTACCTGGCGCTGAAGACCGGCACCATCGACGGGCAGGACAACCCCCTTCCCACGGACAAGAACGCCAAGTTCTACGAGGTCACCAAGTACATCATCATGACCAACCACTACATCAACCCCATCATGCCTACGATCAATGAGAAGAAGTGGCAGGCGCTGGGGCCGGACCTGCAGGCCAAGGTGATGGAGGCGGTGGCCGCGGCCAAGAAGACCTGCGACGATCTGAACCTGCAGCAGGAGGCGGAGCTGCTGGACTTCTTCAAGGGTCAGGGCATGACCGTCGTGGAGCCTGACCTGAAGCCCTGGATCTCCTACGCCCAGAACATCTACCTGAACGACAAGGAGATGACCAAGAGCTGGGACATGAGTCTGTTCGACGAGATCCAGAAGATGGCCCAGTAGCGCTCCGGGGCCGCAAGAAGCGCATTCCGAGAGGGACCCCATCGTCGATGGGGTCCCTCTCTTGCCAAACAAGGAGGTCCCATGGCCGAGCAGAAAAGGAGCCCGGGCAAGAAGATCGGGCAGTTTTTCCTGGATCTCTTCGAGGTGTACATCTCGAGTGCCGCCTTCATCGTCCTGTTCGGCGTGTTCGTGCTGCAGGTGTTCTTCCGCTACGTGCTGAACGACCCCCTCACCTGGCCCTACGAGGTCACCGTGTTCGCCTTCATCTGGACCACCACCCTGGGCGCCGCCTACGCCCTGCGCCGGCGCTCCCACGTGGTGTTCAGCCTGGTCTACGATCGGCTTTCGCCGCGCTGGCAGCTCATCTTCCGCCTGGCGGGCAACTTCCTGGTCATGGCCGCCTTCATCATCTCGATCGTCCCGACCTACCTGTACCTGGACTTTCAGAAGATCAACAAGTCCACGGTGCTCCGGATCCCCTTCACCATCGGCTTCGGCCCCTACATGGCCTTCCTGCTGCTGATCATCGGGCGCATGGCCTACGCCCTGGTGGTGGACATCCGCAAGCTTCTGCGAGGGGAGGTGTAGCATGAACTGGCCGCTGCTCGTCTTCCTGGCCGGCTTCGTCCTGATGTTCGTCCTGCGCATGCCCATCGCCCTGGGGATGATCATGACCTCGGTCTTCTACATGCTGGCCGCCGGGGTGGACATCGGCCTGGCCGCCGGGCAGGTGCTGACCAACCTCTACTCCAAGTACATCATCATCGCGGTGCCGCTGTTCGTGTTCACCGCCAACGTCATGAACACCGGGAAGGTCACGGAGATGGTGTTCAAGTTCGCCAACGGCCTGGTGGGGCGCTTCCGCGGCGGCATGGGGCACGTGAACGTGGTGGCCTCCCTCATCTTCTCCGGCATGACCGGCTCGGCGGTGGCCGACGCTTCCGGGTTGGGCATGATGGAGATCGAGGGCATGCGCCGCTATGGCTACGACGACGGCTTCAGCTGCGCCATCACGGCCGCCTCGGCCACCATCGGCCCGGTCTTTCCGCCTTCCATCCCGATGGTCTTCTACGCCCTGCTTTCCGGCGCCTCCATCGGGGACCTGTTTCTGGGGGGGATGGTGCCGGGGGTGCTGCTGGCCCTGGCCCTGATGGGCTACGTGGCGGTGATCGCCACGGTGCGCAGGTACCCCTACGGCGTGCGGGAGACGCTGCGGCAGTTCGCCAGGGACACGGTGGTGGCGTTCCCGGCGCTGCTCACCCCCGTCATCCTGCTGGGGGGAATCTACACCGGCGTGGTGACCCCCACCGAGGCCGGAGCGCTGGCCGCCTTCTGGGCCATCCTGATCTCAGTGTTCGTGTACCGCGCCATGGGCCCGAAGGTTCTCTGGAAGGTCATCGTGGAGACCATGAAGACCACCGGCACCCTCTCCCTGATCGTGGGGGCGGCCTTCACCTTCTCCTTCATCGTGGCCCGGGAGAATATCCCCGCCATGATTGCCACCGTGATGCTGAGCATCACCCAGAACAGGTACCTGATGCTCCTGATCGTCAATGTCTTCTTCCTGGTGCTGGGGATGTTCATCGACACCTCGACGATCACGGTGGTGTTCATCCCCATGGTGCTGCCCCTGATCAACCAGCTGGGCATCGACCTGGTGCACTTCGGGGTGGTGGTGGTGCTGAACATGATGATCGGACTTTCCACCCCACCCATGGGGATGCTGCTGTTCATTGTGTCCGGGATCTCGGACACGCCGCTGGGCAAGGTGATCAAGGAGACCCTGCCCATGGTGATCGTGATGATCGGGGTGCTGCTGCTCATCACCTACGTGCCCGACGTGGTGCTGTTCATCCCGCGCCTGATCGGCAAGTAGGTACGGTGAGCGGGAAGGAGGGGCGGTGACCGCCGCCCGGCGACTCTACACCGCCCTGGACCGGGGTGTTCCGGACAGGGTGCCCTGGGTGCCCAAGATCTGGGTGGACCTGGGCGCCCGGCTCACCGGCACGGGGCTGAGGGAGGTGATCTGCGATCCTCTGGCGGCCCTGGAGGTGATCGCCCGGGCCGGCCGCGAGTGCGGAGCGGATGCGGTGCGGCAGTTTCATTTCCCAGCCCGGCGCGTCCAGATGCAGGGGGGGCGCGTCTTCGAGATCGGACCCGGGGGTCGGGTGCTGGGGGAAGTCGACATGCAGGGCGGCTTGCAGACCCGCCTGGAGGATCCGCGGGAGCTCCGCCTGGAGGACCCCTGGTGGATGGCCTACCATCACTACTGGACCGCCGCCGGCCCTTTCGTGCGGGACCTCCAGGACGCGGAGCGCATAGCCGTTCCTCCCGCGCGGTTCTACCGGGAGCAGGGTTGCTGCGGGCGGCAGCTCCGGGTCATGGCCGAGGCGGCGGAGCGCTGCGGCCGCTGCCAGGACGGGCGGCTTGGCGGCGCGGAGGCGGAGGCCGGGAGCGGCGCATGAGCACGGGCAGGCTGCGCAACCACATCCCCATTGCAGCCCCGGCCCGCCGGGAGCCGGCGGACGGCACCGAGAGCGCGCTCAGGGTCTCCCTGGGGTTCGAACCGGGCTGGTATCACCGGCGCTGCGGAGTGGATTTTGGCCGCCGCTGGCACGTCGACCCGCTCTACCGGTTCCAGACGCTGGAGCTGATGAAGGCGGAGCTGAAGCGTGCCTTCCCTTCCGTGGACTACTGGGAGTCCAGCAACCCTTCTGCCACCCTCTCCGGCGCCTACGGCGCCTATCCGGTGCCCCATGCCTTCGGCATGCCCCTGATCTATGGGGCGGACCGCTGGCCTTCCCTCGATCCCCGAGCCAGGCTCTCGGTGGAGCAGGTCGAGAAGCTCGAGCCGCGGGCGGTGCTCTCCGGGCCGGTGGTGGAGGAGATCTTCCGCCAGATCGAGGTGATCGAGGGCGAGTGGGGGAGGGTCGGGGGCTACCTGAACTGGCAGGGGGTGCTGAACAATGCCTTCAACCTGCGCGGCCAGGAGCTGTTCCTCGACATGGTCGACCGGCCGGAGCTGGCCCGGCGCTTCTTCCAGGTCATCACCGAGGTGATGATCGGCCTGGCGCAGAGCGTGCAGGAGAGGCAGAGGGCCTCGGGGTTCCAGGTGAATCAGCTGGGAGTGAGCAACTGCGTGATGAACATGATCTCCCCCGGGCAGTACCGGGAGCTCCTCCAGCCGCAGGACCGCCGCATCGCCGAGAGCTTCGAGCGCTTCGGGGTGCACACCTGCAACTGGAACGTCACCCCCTACATCGAGGCGCTCTCGGAGCTGCCCCGGCTGGGGTACCTGGACATGGGGATGATGAGCGACCTGAAGCGGGTGAAGGAGACCTTTCCGGACACCTACCGGGCGGTGATGTACTCCCCGGTGAAGCTGCAGGAGGCGAGCCTGGCGGAGATCCGCTCCGACATGGAGAAGATCCACCGGGAGCTCGGCCCCTGCGACGTGGTCATGGCGGACGTGCAGGCCTCCACCCCGGACCGCCGGGTGAACGAGCTCCTGGAGATCTGCGCCGCCGTGGCCGGGCTGGGCGCGCCGCCCCGAGACCAGAGGAACGGCAACACCACAGGAGGAGAGTATCTATGAGTGCGAAGGAGCTGCGCGGGGTGATCCCGGCGCTGATCAGTCCGATGAGAGACGGCGGGGAGCTGGACCTCGAGAGCCTGGAGAAGCACGTAGGGTACCTCTCGGAGGCAGGGGTCCACGGCTTCTTCGTGGCCGGCACCACCGCCGAGGGCGCCTACCTGACCACCGCGGAAAAGCGGGCCGCCTTTCAGGTGGTGCGGCAGGTCACCGCCGGCAGGCAGTTCCTCTGCCTGGCCTGCATCTGCCCCTCCACCCCCCTGGTCCTGGAGGAGATGAGGGCGCTTTCGGATCTCAAGCCCGACTACTGGGTGGCGGTCACCCCCTACTACATGAAGGTGTCGCAGGCGGACATCCTGGCCCACTACCGCGAGGTAGGGAAGGCCGCCAACGCCCCGGTGATCGTCTACAACATCCCCGGCAACACCCACAACCCCATCGCCCTGGAGACGGTGGTGGAGCTGGCCGCCGGGAAGCCCTTCGCCGGCACCAAGGACTCCTCCGGGGACTTCATATCCTTCAGCCGCGGGGTGCTTTCCGGCGGCACGAGGGGGTTCGTCTGGATCCAGGGAGAGGACTACCTGCACGGGCCGTCGATGCTGATCGGCGCCGGCGGCATGGTGAGCGGTCTGGGCAACGTGGACATTCGCCCCTACGTGCAGATGTACGCCGCAGCGCAGAAGCAGGACTGGGAGACGGTGCGGGAGTGCCAGCGCCGCATCAACCGGCTGTACGCGGTGATCCGGGTTGCTGGAGGCCGGGTGGGGGCGGCCATCAAGGCGGGGGTGGAGCACTACGGCCGCTGCCGCCGGCGGATGCGGATCCGCTCCATGACGCTGGCCCACGAGGAGGCGGCCGGGGTGGTGGAGGCGTTGCGGGAGTTCGAGCGCGCCGAGGGCGGATGAAAGAGCTTCTGGAGCTCAGGGGCATCATCACCGTCCTGAACACCCCCTTCACCGGGGAGGACCAGGTGGATCTGCCCTCGCTGCGGCGCAACCTCAGGCGCGCCCTGGAGGCAGGGGTGGCCGGTTTCCTGGTGCCGGCCATGGCCTCCGAGGTGGCCAAGCTCCGGCCCGCCGAGCGCCGGGCGCTGGTGGAGGCAGCCCTGGAGGAGGCCGGCGGCCGGGTGCCGGTGATCGGCGGAGCATCGGCGGCCACCGCCGCCGGGCGCCTGGCCGCCGCCCGGCTGATGGCAACGCTCGGCTGCCCGGGGGTGCTGGTGAGCGTTCCCTGGGAGGGGGAGGAATCCGCCTACCGCCGGGAGGCGGAGGGGATCGCCGCGGCCCTCGGAGAGGCTTTCCTGATGATCCAGGACTGGGATTTCACCGGCTACGGAGTTCCGGTGGGGCTGATCGCCCGCCTGTTCCGGGAGGTCGAGGCCTTCCGCTCGCTGAAGATCGAGGTGGTCCCTGCGGGGGTCAAGTACACGGAGGTGCTGGAGGCCACGGAGGGGCGCCTCCACGTGGCCGGCGGCTGGGCGGTGGGGCAGATGATCGAGGCCCTGGAGCGGGGGGTGCACGCCTTCATGCCCACGGGGATGCACGAGATCTACGTGCGCATCCACCGGCTGCACGCCGCGGGCCGCCGCGGCGAGGCGCAGGCCCTCTTCGATCGGCTGCTGCCGGTGCTGGCCTTCGCCAACCAGCACCTGGACATCTCGATCCACTTCTTCAAGCGCCTGCTGGCGGCCGAGGGCACCTACGCCACCGCCAGGGTGCGTCCGCCGATCCTGCCCTTCGATGCAGTCCACGAACGGCTGGCCGCGCAGCTCATCCGGCGCGTGAAGGAGCTCACCGCGGAGGCGGCGGAGCAGCCCCTTTGAGGGCGGGCGCGTTCCGCCGGGTCCGCGCCCCCGCCTGATGCGGCGCGGTGCGCTGGACTGCCCTGCCCCGGCGTGCTACAAGGGGGTATGAACTACGCGGTGCTGACGGCGATCGGGACCGACCGGGTGGGGATCGTGGACGACATCTCCGGCGAGGTGGCCCGTCTGGGGGGCAACATAGAAGAGAGCCGCATGGCCGTGCTGGGCGGGGAGTTCGCGGTGATCATGCTGACGGCGGCGGCTCCCGAGGCGCTGGACGCCCTGGATGCGGAGCTCCAGGCGCTGGGCAAGCGGCTGGACCTTCATCTGCAGCTCCGTCGCACCCGGCCTCCCCGGGAAGCGCCGGCCGGCAGGCCCTACGCCCTGCAGACCGTCTCCCAGGACACACCCGGCATCGTCCACTCGGTGACGGCGGTGCTGCGCCGCTACGGGATCAACATCGAGGACCTGGAAACGGACACCGCCCGGGCGCCCTGGACCGGAGCGCCGATGTTCCACATGCGGGCCCATCTGGTCATTCCGCCCACGGTGGTGATCAGTCAGCTTCGGGAAGAGCTGGTGGCCCTTCAGGAACGGCAGGACCTGGATATCGAGTTCCACCCGGTGTACCCGCTGACCGAATAGCGGCGCCGGGTCCCCCGCCGGAGGAGGCGGACAGGCCCCGCACCGACGGTGCGGCCTCCGGCCGTGGCGGAAGCGGCGGGCCGCCCCCCGGCGGCAGCGCGGCCGCCCCGGGGACCCGGGCCACCCCGGAGGCCGGATGCACCAGGACCTTCCGCTTCCAGCGGCCCGTCAGATAGTAGGCGAACACCGCGACGAAACCCACCGTCCAGCCGGCGGGCACTCCCCACCAGATCCCGGTGGGACCCAGCCACGAGGACAGCAGCGCCGATGCGGGGATGCGCACCACCCACAGCGATATCAGGGTGATCACCATCTGGGTCATCGTATCCCCGGCTCCGCGCAGCACGCCGCCGGTGATGAACATCCCCGCGAACAGCAGGTAGAACGAGGAGACGATCAGCAGGTACTGCCGGCCGATGGCGATCACCCGGGCGTCGTCGCTGAACAGCGTCATGAGCTGGCGGCCCAGGAGGATCATGAACAGCGTCATGGCCAGGGAGATCGCCCCGGCCATGGTGAGCCCCACGGCGAACCCCCTCCTGACCCGCTCGGGCTTGCGGGCGCCCAGGTTCTGGCCCACGAAGGTGGAGACCGCCATGGAGAGGTTCATCGCGGGCATGGCCGCGAACATGTCCAGGCGTCCCGCCGCCGTGTAGGCGGCGATCACGTTGGTGCCGAAGGGGTTGACGATGCGGGTCAGGGCCACGAAGCCCAGAGAGACCAGGGCCTGCTGAACGCCGGTGGGAAGGCCGATGCGCAACGAGGTGCGGAAGGTCTCCGGGTCGAAGCGCATGCTCCGCACCCTGATGTGCAGGTGCTCGTGGGGGGAGCGCTGCATGTGCAGGATGCCGACGCCGAAGGAGACCGCCTGGGCGATCACGGTGGCCCACGCCGCCCCGGCGACCCCCCAGCGGAGGACCAGCACGAACAGCAGGTCCAGGGCGATGTTCACGGCGGTGGCGATCATCAGGAAGTACAGGGGGTTCTTGGAGTCGCCCAGGCCGCGCAGGATGGCGCTCACCGTGTTGTAGCCGAAGACGAACACCATGCCCGCGAACATGACGTTCAGATAGCGCCGTGCCAGGGGCAGAATCTCTTCCGGCGTGCGCATGGCGCGCAGGATGGCGCCGCCGAAGATCAGTCCCAGCGCCGTCACCGCCAGGGAGGCGATGAACAGGAAGATCAGGGTGGTGTCGATGGTCCTGCGCAGGCGGTCGAAATCGCGGGCCCCGAAGTACTGGCTCAGCATGATGCTGGCGCCCATGGTGATGCCGATGATCAGGGCGATCATCAGGAAGATGATGGAAAAGCTGGCGCCCACGGCGGCCAGGGCCTCCTTGCCCACGCCCCGGCCCACGACGATGCTGTCCACCATCATGTACAGCTGCTGGAAGACGTTGCCCACGAGCAGTGGAATGGCGAAGTTGACGATCGCCCTGGCCTCGCTTCCCTCGGTCAGATTTCGCATTCGCGAAAGATACGCTTCCGCCGGTGGGGGGTCAACAGAAATCGGCGCACCGCCGCAGCCGGGGTGGGTCGGGGGCGGCTGGCGGCGGGTCGGCCGGCCCCCGGCGCGCCTAGTCGTTCAGATAGCGCAGCAGCAGCCCCGGCAGCTCTGCGATCCTGTCCCGCTGGGCGCTGTATAGGATGTTGCGGTTGTCCGGAGAGTGCTCCTTCACCAGGCCGGCCTCCTTCAGCTGCCCCAGGTGGCGTGAGACCACCGAAGGGGACAGGCCCAGCTTTTCGGCGATCTTCCGCCCGTTGTAGCCGAACTCCTCCTCACCCACCACGCGCAGGATGCGCAGCCGGTTCTCGTCGGCCAGGGCGCGCAGCATCGCCAGGGCCGCGTCCCTGGAGCGCTCGGCCTCAAGCTCCTGCTGCGGCGAGCGGGTGCAGTCGTACACCACGGTGGCCTTGCCGTAGCCGTAGTACATGTGGTAGCTCCGGGGCATCAGGCAGGCCGGGATCATCTGGACTACGGTGACGGGCCGATCCTCGGGCATGGGCGGGGGCAGGCTCTCGCAGCCGGTGATCTGCTGAAGCAGGGCGGTCCCTCCGCTGCGGTAGAGCACCTCCTCCTTCTCGCGGATGCCGTGCTCCCAGGCCTTCTCGTACTCCGGCAGGCGCTCCCGGAAGAAGCCTTCCCAATAGGTGCGCCACAACCCCACCAGCCTGCGCTGCAGCCCCGGCACGTCACCAGCCCACTCGAAGGTCACGCCGGTGTGCTGGAAGTGCTCCAGGTTGCCGTGTTCCCTGACCAGGGCGTATACGCTCTGTTCGGAGAGCGTCTCGGGGATCTCCTCCGGAGGGTAGATTCGCCCCAGCACGTAGAAGGCGAAAGTGCGCGGCGGCATTGCGGCCACGGACTCCAGGAAGCCGGGGAAGTCGTGATAGTCGGGGTAGTCGATGGCCATCTCCGCAAAGTCGCAGCCGTTGTGGAAGCGCTCGTAGAGGGCATGGGCGGCGGTGTAGAACTCTTCTCCCAGGGCCTGCCGGACCCGCTCGGTCCAGTCCCGGTGGCGCCAGGGATGCGTCACTGACTGCAGGCTCACCAGAGTCTGAAAGAGGGAGGAAGTGCGAAAACGGATGAGCCCTGTGATAGGGTCACCCTGGGCGGCCACGTGCAACGGCATGCTTTCAGCCTACACCATCTGCAGCCGGTCCGGCTATGGCCGGTCGCCTTCCCGGCCGTCCTGCGCGGGCCATCCGGCGGCCAGCAGCGCCCTCAGGGTAAGGCGGGCGGTTCGAGAGGGCTGCCCCAGGGAGGGCTGCGGCTGCCCGCGCAGCCTGCGGGCCAGCCGCGCCTCGGCAGCCTCGCGGAGCAGATCCTTGCGGTGCTCTTCGCTGTGCCAGTGGAGCGCCGGATCGATCATGGGACACCTCCTCCCCTCAGATCCTTGAGTGCACAATTGCACGATGCTGCAATTCCACAATCAAAGTACTGCACAATGAGCGGGACGTCAAGGGGGCAAGGCGCTTTTTTTTCTTGCCCTTGGCCCGGCGGTCTGTTGCCCTGCCTGGGTATGGGCTACAATCGGCCCGATGGGAGGGACGCTCGGAATGGAGGTGACATCGTGATTCTTGACACCCTGGACAGGGCGGGGCGCTATGGAGCTCTGGCTCCCGCCCTTTCCGAGGCCTTCCACTGGCTGGGCGGCGCCGACCCCCACTCCCTGGAAGCCGGCCGCCACGAGATCGACGGCGAAAGGCTGTTCGTGCTGGTGCAGAGCTACCTCACCGAGGAGGCTTCCCAACGCAGGCTGGAGGCCCACCGGCGCTATCTGGACATCCAGTACGTGGCCCGGGGCCGGGAGATCATCTACTGGGCGCCGGAGCCGGGGCTGCCGGTGATCCAGGAGTACGACCCGGACGGGGACATCCTCTTCCTTGACGGCGAGCCGCAGGCGGAGCTGCGGGTGGGCACCGGCTCCTTCGCCCTTTTCCTGCCCGGAGACGCACACAAGCCCCGCTGCCGCTGGGAGGCGAGCGAGGAGGTGCGCAAGCTGGTGCTCAAGGTTCTCCTCGATCCGCGGCGTTGAGGACCGGGGCGGTGAGGACGGAGCGCAGCCGGCGCTGGAACGCCTCCCAGTCCACACCCAGCGGCCGCAGGCGCGCCGGCCCGGGGGCCGCTCGGGCCTCCTTCAGGCGGCGTTCCAGCGCCGGGTGCGTGCCCAGGTAGGGGGGGAGCCTGGCTTCTCCGCCGGAGGCGCGCCGGATCGCTTCCAGGGCCCGAGCCAGAGCGGCGGGGTCCAGCTGCGCGCGGGCCAGCAGGCGCAGCGCGAAGGCGTCCGCGCGGGACTCGATCCTCCGCGAGTAGTGCAGCTCCACCAGCTGCCCCAGGATCCGCCTCACCAGGGCTTCCGCCTGCCCCCCGCCCAGCGCGGTGAGCAGCACGGACAGGCCCAGCCGGCGGACCAGCTGCCGCATGGAGTCGCCGTAGGCGACGTGGCCCAGCTCGTGGGCCATCACGGCAGCCATCTGGTCGGCTGCCCCCAGGGATTCGAGCAGTCCCGTGTCCAGGACGATCAGCCCTCCGGGCAGGGCCAGGGCGTTGGCCTGGGAGGAGCGGACCAAGAGGACGCGGAAGGCCGGCTCTCGCCCCGTCGCGGCCGCCAGCCGGTCTGCCAAGGTCTGGACCGCCGCCTGCAGCCGGGGATCCTCCACCGCCAGGCCGCGGCTGCGGTAGGATTCCTCCACCAGGGCCCCGATCCGCCGGGCGAGCTCCCCTGTGCGCCGGGGAGCCTGGGGGCCGGGGGAGGGCGCGGGCAGCAGGCGGTACACCCCCAGCGCCGCGGCGCCCAGGGCGGTCGTCACGCCCAGGAGGATGGCCAGATCCCGCAGCAGGTAGCGGCGCTTCAGAGGGCCTCCGTCAGAAGCCCTCCGGCGGACGGTTCGGGGGCAGCCGCCGCTCCCGCTCCATGGCCCCGCGCCCGTGGTAGCGGGCGAAGGACAGGCGTCCGAACAGCGGCATGTAGTAGAACTGACCGCGGCGCGCCCGCACCAGCGCCACCACGGAGAACACGATGTAGAGAACGTTCACCAGCGCGGCGAAGATCAGGTACACGAAGAAAGGCGGAGCGAACACCAGGCTGCCGAAGAGGATGCGCAGCAGCCAGGCCAGGGCGCCGACGTTTACCAGGGTCACCGGAATCTGGGACAGCAGGGACTGGAGGCTGTGGAAGGCCACGAAGAGGGAGCTCTTGCGGTTGAGCACGAAGTAGATCACCGCCGCCCCCAGGTTCAGCACGGGAAGGGGGAGCCCCAGCCCCCAGGCTGCGAACATCATGAAGTAGGCGCCCATGGCGTCCTCCTTCTCGCGCTCGCTGAGCTGGTGGGGCTGGGGCAGGCCGATCGAAGGCTCGCTCACGGCTTTCCGGAGAAGCGGGGGTATTCGTCGGTGAAGTAGCCCAGGTAGAAGGCAATGCGGGTGGACCAGCGCAGGGTGCCAACGTTGAAGGCGTGCCAGCGCGTGGGGTAGTTGGCGGTGAACAGGACCGCCCACCAGGCCAGGAAGGCCAGCACCGCCGTGGCAATGCCGCGCCCGATCAGGCAGACGCCGTGGGGAATCAGCACGTACAGCCAGCCGAAGAGAACCCGCAGAATCACCAGGCCGCGGTTGACCCGCTCCGGGCGCTGGATCTCCAGGGCGGCCTTTTCGCTGGTGCCGTTGACGCCGAAGGCGGGGTAGCCGTCGATGAGATTGGCCAGCACCGCAGACAGTCTCAGGGACCAGCGCTGGTATCCCATCTGCCACTCGAAGATGCTCTCGGGGAAGCGTCCGGTGAAGAGGACGATCCAGAAGGTGACGAACGCCAGGACCTGGGACCACAGGCCCACGAACAGCAGCAGGAAGCCATGGGGGATGCCGATGTACAGCCATCCGAAAAAGGTGCGCAGCAGCAGCTGCCCGCGGGAATAGCGATCCTGGTGGGTGATCTCGAGACGCATGTCCATCTTCCTCCTATCGGGTTTTGTTATCTCACAAATTTAGTCACCTTCCAGGCGTTTTCAACACAAAAAAACCCCTTTTTTGCGCCGTGCTGCGCCAGGCCGCCGGCGGCGCCCGCCGCCCCGCGCCTCGCGCCGCCGCCC
>CAZBDU010000118.1:0-7140 GCA_964490725.1 uncultured Spirochaetaceae bacterium
CCCCCCTGGGGGGAGTGTTGCTCCTCCCACACGACATCTATCCTGACACAGGGGGGCCGCGCTCCCAGCAGCTGATCCGCCGCCGCACCGTGGCTCGACCGATGGAGCTGCGCAGCGAGCCGGGAATCTGCCATGCTCGATTGACGATCTGCCGCACCAGCGCCTCCCGTTCCCCCCAACTCAGTCTTTTGCGGTTGACCAGTGGGGCGATGACCCCGAAGCGGAACAGGGCGATCTGCTCTCTCAGGTGCTCCTTCATGACAGCCTCCTCATGGTTGCTGCCGTCTATCCTACCCATAGGCATCGTCTGCTGTCACCGCAAAGATCCGGTGGGCAGGCACGATCACGGTGGTTACCGCGCGATGGGTGAGCGAATGGGTAGCCAGGACGCGGCCCGCACGGAACAGCTCCTGAACCCGCTGCCACGCGTCGTTCATCTGCGCCTGCCGAAGGTAGCCTCGCCACCAGTACTGCTGGCGTTGCCGGCTCACCCTCTTCAGCCACCGGGCGCCGGCCGCCTTCCTCAACAGGCCGATCAGGATGACCAGCCGATCGGCCCAGAACCCCCGCCAGTGCGTCTGCAGACGTGAGGTGTAGACCGTGTGGCATTCCGGACACCGCCGATCGAGACAGCGGCATGACGTCTACGAGTTCACGATGGCCAACGAGAGGAAAAGTTGCGAACCTCTCTGGACACTAACCCCGATTGTACTTAATCGCAACAAAGTTGACGCTACCCCAGGAAGTGGCGACGATGATAGCCGATCTTGTTCTGCACACTGCCGTTCTCGCAGCCGGCAGCGGGGTTACAGAAGCCTTCTGATTCGCAGATGTTGAGGCTTCTTGAGCACTCAGGCTTTGATGCTTCCCTGCGTCAATCCAGATATGATCAGTTTTTGAAGGAATATGAACAAGACGATAACAGGAATGCTTACCAACAGACTCGCTGCTGAGATCTGATCAAAGTATGTGTTATATTCGCCAATAAACGAGCTGATGCCGAGCGATACCACCCATTTGGATTGGTCGGTAATCATCACCCTGGCCATCAGGAATTCGTCCCAGCCCATGATGAACGAGAAGATGCCCGCTGTCGCAATCCCGGGACCCGAAAGGGGAATTATCACGTGGAGAAGCGCCTGCAGTTGTGTGCATCCGTCTATCTGGGCAGCCTGGTCGACTTCTGATGGTATCGTGTTCAGGAAGCCCCTCAGCATCCATATGCAGAATGGCAAGCTGAACGTTGTGAAAGTGATTACTAGCCCGACAAAGGAGTTGAGAAGTTCGACTCTTTTGAATATCAAGTAGATGGGAATGATCAGCAGTGTGCCCGGAATCATCTGCGTTACGAGTATCAAAATCTGAGTTGTCGAGCGCCCCCTAAATCGGAATCTTGATAAGGCGTATGCCGCAACCGTTGACAACGATATCGATACAACTGATGTGGCTCCCGCCACTATCAGGGTGTTTAAGATCCATCGAACTATGCTGTAGTTTGAAATAACATCGACGTAGTTTTCTATCCTTGGACTTGATGGTATGAGAGCAGGAGGATGCGCATATATCCTCTCTCGCGGATTGATGGAACACACTGCCATCCAGTATACCGGGAACACGGCAGCAGCGCAGACTGCAACCACTAGTATCCACTGAATCACTATGCTCGTTGCTCTTTTCACTTGCATGGCCCGCCTCTAGTCTTCGCGAAAAAGCATCTTCAAGTATATGACGCTGAATGTCATTGCTATCAGCAACGTAAACGTACCGATCGCTGATGCTCGCCCCATATCGAAGAATCGAAATGCTTCTTGATACGTGTTAATAATCAGGGTTTCTGTGGCACCCGCGGGCCCTCCACCGGTCATGATGAAGATAATCTCGAAACGCCGAAAACCCCACAGCACCAGCAGATTGAATAGAATGGCACTTACAGGCTTGATCCCCGGGAGTGTCACATGGCGAAACAGCTGGAAGAGGTTTGCGCCGTCGATTCTCCCCGACTCATACAGTTCCGGTGGTATTGTCTGCAATCCGGCCAAGAGCACCACCGCCGAAATCGGCGTGAACTTCCAGATTGTCACTATCGATACTGAAAAGAGCGCCGGTATTCCCGCTGATAGCCATGCCACCCTCTGTGGGAGAATTCTTAATGCCGTAAGGAGGTAGTTGATGACCCCAAAATCATAGTCCAACATCCAGACCCAGATTATGCAGGCCACTGCAGGTGAGATGGCCCACGGCAGGATTGCCATCGTACGTGCTACACCCCTGCCTCTGAAATTCTGGTCCAGCACCAAAGCTGCAATCAACCCGCATAAGAACGAGCCGCCTGCCATTGCACACGTGTAGATGATAGTCAGGAGTGCGGATCTCCAGAAACTCCTATCCTCAAACAACGAGAGGTAGTTGCTTATTCCGGTAAAGCGCGGTTGTTGGACACCAGACATCAGATCCAACTTGAAAAAAGATAGAATGACGGAGTATGCGATTGGGTAAAGCAGGATCAGACAGATCACAAGCATGGAGGGAGCAAGATACAGATACGGCGATAAATTCCTAGTGCGCGTGCGTATCGAAGCAGCCACAGTCATCCCTCCAGTTCTGACGCGCGGTTGGGATTAGTCTGGGAGTTGGCAAGAAGCTCAAGAAGCTTCATGATTATGCGCGGTCAACCTGCTCGCGTCCGAGCACGGGTGTGAGCGTGATCCGATTGCAGAAGATCGCGATCTGCTCGACAGCGGTTCGTCGCCTGACTTTCCGAATTGCGTTTCTTCCGCTCTATGTTGATAATGTGGCAAAAGACTGTCAAGTCATGTATCGTTCCTCCTTCGGTGCCCCTGCCGATGTCGCAGCCCGATCGCTGGATATCGTTGTTAAGTGCAACGGCCAAGCAGTGGTTTCAGGTTTATGGATCAAGGGTGTCCCGTTTGCCCCCGATTCACAATCTTAGTCGCTTTCGCATCAGTGCGTGCCTCCTGGTGAGTCTGCTCGTTCTTCTCTCCGCACCGATTCTTTGGGGAAGGGCCGTTCTCATTAAATCCTGTATCCGGGGTCAGTGCACCATGCCTTTCGACCTACGTACTCTGAGGGCCATCCATGGCGAGTCTTCTCAGAACACCAAGGTTAGGGGCAACACAATAGGAAATACAACTCAGATATTGTCATTCTTGTGACTTGACTATACATTTCTTGCTGTGTTGGGTCTTACAGGGCGAGAACCAACGTATTTCCCAGTGGGTAGCCATGCGGCGGCAATGCCGTCTTGCCACTACAGCACGAGGTCCTCGCGACAAGCTCGCCTCAGCCGAGCAGGCTCGTCCTGGCGGCGGGCGTGAATTGCAGAAAGGTGCTCCGCTCAGCGTCCTGGGGGGGCCGGTCTATTCATTCCATCATTATGGCCGGCAGGATGCGTCCAAGCCATGGACTGTTGCGTCACCTGCCTATGTTGAGGCGCGCAGTTGCTACTTCATATCAGCCTTGCTGCGGGATATCCCCGGGATCAGTGTCTGGGTGCTGACCACCCCGGGGATGCGACGGATCTTCTCCTGGACGTAGCGGCTTATGACCTCCGCGTCGGAGGAGACTAGGTCGCGGGTCAGGGCAACCTTGACGATCACGTCGATGCTCCCATGCACCGAGTGCACTTCCCTCACCTCTTCCAAGGCAAAGAGCCGGTCCAGGATCTGGGCCTCGCGTCGTGCAGCGATGTTCATCAGCACGAACACGGTGATCTCCCGCAGCATCTCGGGATACGCGCCTTCCTTCATGCTCTTCATAGTTGCTCTGAACTCCTCCATGTTCCGGCTCATTTCGCCTTCTATGGCGGAGCCGCACGAGCACAGGTGATCCCGCTCCCACCGGTGGGAGGTGACGTGGGCGTACAGGTCGGCAGTGGTACGGCCGGGGAACGATTCCAGGAGTCCGGCCGTCTCGATCATCCGCTCTAGGGGTCGGTAGATGCTCTCGTGCCAGTCAGCCGCCGCCTCCGGCAGGGTTACCGCATCGCCGGACTCCGACTCCAGATAGCTGCGATGGCATGCGATCTGCCCCACGAGGTGCGCGTACTGCCCAGGCTCGGTGACGAAGAGCGAGTCCGGCAGGCCGGTCAGCTCAAGCAAGTCACTCCGCTCGCGATAGAGAGCGTCTTCCGCGCTGTCCGCGGCGGGGAGGAACTCCACAACCCGGGCATTGATCTCCCGAAAGCCAAGAGCCTTGGCCGCGGCGATGCGGTGATTGCCGTCCACCACGAAGTACTGGTCTTTGATGCGGTACAGGTCCACCGGCGGCAGGGGTCTGCCCTGCTCCATCGCACGCTGGGTGGCCAGGAGCCGCTCCCGCGGACGGTCCCGCTTCAGCCGGAAGCGGCTGTCGAAGTCCCGGCGCAGAGCCCCGCGGTCAGCCACGGCCGGCCTCCTGGATCTCAAAGAGGTAGTACCCCGAGCAGTTGACCACCTTCGTGCTGTCCACGTCGCTTATCCGCTCCCCGGGTGTCGGGAATACCCCGTGGATGTGTCCATGCAGGAAGTACCGCGGTCGGTAGCGCTCGATGAGCGCATGGAAGGCCTGGAACCCGCGATGGCAGGGGTCCTCCGCATCCCGGACGCCTCGGGGGGCGGCGTGGGCGATGGCGATGTCCAGGCCTCCCCGCCGACGCGCGGCTGGGCCCAGCCCTCTGACGACGCGGCGCATCTGAGACTCGGTGTATTGGAAGGGGCCGCCGTTGTACCAGTGGCAGCCCTCCAGGCCGCCGATACAGATCCCGTTGAGGGAGACCACCCGGCCGTGGATGTCGGTGCACCCCGGCGGGGAATCGGCGCGCAGAAGGAGGTCGTGGTTCCCCCGCACGTAGAACAGCGGCGCGCCGAAGGCCCGTACCAGGGAGGCCAGGTAGTCCTGCGGCAGGTCGCCGCAGGACAGGATCAGTTCCACCCCGGCGAAGCGCCCCCTGCCGGGAAGCTCGCTGGCCAGGGGGGTTCGGTAGTCGGCTACCGCCAGGATCTTCACGGTTCCCATCGCCCGGCGACTCGCCTGGCGGCCGGTTGGGTCGGGGTCAGCGCCGGCTGCAGCTTCCAGACCATGGCCGCCCGAGTGGTGACCAGCGTGACCAGCACCGGCAGGTCGAGGGCGCAAGAGCGGTGCTTCGCCGCTGCCCCTAGCAGAGCGGGCAGCACTCTGGAGCCGAGCCGGCAGGAGAAGGGGATCACCAGCGAGTGGACGCCCGGGCTTGTCCCGGACAGAAGCCTCGGGGCCAGGGCGGGCCCCAGCCCGCGGGAAGGGGAGAGGGGAGAGCCGCTCACAGCCTGCGCCCGGCCCCCTCCCAGGCGGTGAACAGCAGCGACCGCAGGCGCTCGGGGTCGGTGATGCGCTCCGGCACGTCCACCTCCGTGCCGGAGCCCGGGCGCAGCAGCCCCTCCGCCAGGTCCACCGGGGTAGAGCCCAGGCTCATGGGGTGATGGACGAACAGATCGGGCTCCACCAGGCAGAGGGCGGCCACTGCGTCCCAGGGATAGAGGCGGGAAACCCCAAGCTTCTGCTCCATCCAACCCAGCCAGGCGCGGAGGGTGTGCTCCAGGTAGAGGGCCAGGGGCGGAGAGCACTGCCGGAAGAACTCGTCCAGGTGCTCCCGCGCCAGCGGCGCCTGGAGGCAGAGGTTCCCGGTCACCACCGTGGCCCGGCAGCCGGAGCTCAGGGCGCGGTGCGCGGCCTCCGCATCGGCGGAGAAGTTGAGCTCCGCCATCTCCCGCCCGTCGATGCGCAGGGGCCGGGTGACCCCGCCCATGAAGACCATCCGGGCCAGGTTGTGGAAGAACTGCGGGTCCCGGTCCGCGGCTCCCGCCAGGTTGGTGGTGGAGCCGGTAGCCAGCAGGGCCACCTGGCCAGGGTTCGCGGCGGCGGCCTGCGCCAGGAAGGCGGCGGCGGCGCTGTCCCGTCCCTCCGGCGAGTCCGCGCCCGGGAAGGCGGGAATCTCCTGATGGCCCAGCTCCTGAAGCACCCGCAGCAGGGTGGGGTGGACCTCCTCAATGGTGCTGTTGCCGAAGGTGCTGGTGACCCCCAGCAGCTCCACCTCCGGCCGGCCCAGCAGCGCCATCAAGGCCAGCCCGTCGTCCACGTCCTTGCCGGGAAGGCCCATGGTGATGTCGCAGTCCAGGATCACCTTCACGGCCCCAGGTCCTCCTCGGAGCCGAACCGTTCCAGCAGGAGCCTGCGGTAGAGGCTCTCCTTGCGCTTCAGCATGGTGAAGGGCACCTGATAGGCGGTCTCCACGTTCTCCCGGGTGAACAGCTCCTGCGTTGGTCCCAGAACCGGCGGTGAGTCCTTGTGGAACAGCAGCAGGTGGTCCGAGAAGCGCCGGGAGATGTCCAGCTCGTGCACGGAGTAGTAGATGCTGATCCCCTCCCGGTGAGCGTAGTCCACCAGGAAGCGCATGATCTTCTCCTTCTGGTGATCCTCCAGGGCGAAGATGGGCTCGTCCATCATCACGATCCGCGAGCCGTACAGCAGGCTGAAGGCCACGATCACCCGCTGCAGGTCCCCCTTGCTCAGCTCCTGGGTTCGCTTGCCCAGCGCCTTGTCCAGCTCGCACACCTTCACCAGGGTGGAGATGAGCTGCGGGTCCTGCCGCTCGTGGAAGCCGTTCTGGTACACGTAGTCCAGCAGCTTCCCGACGCTGCCCTCGGTCTCGAACTCCATGTTCTGGTAGATGAAGGAGACGTGCCGCTGGCGTCCCCTCTCCTCCTGGAGGCTGCGGGTGTCCAGGCCGTGCAGGTACACCGTGCCCTCCACTGGGTGCACCAGCCCCGCCGCCAGCAGGAGCAGGGTGCTCTTGCCCGTCCCGTTCTGCCCCGCCAGGCTCATCACCCCGGCGGGCAGGTCCAGGCTCAGCCTGTTGAAGACCAGGGTGGTGCTCTCGGGATAGTAGAAGGAGACCTCCTGGAAGCTCACCTCCGGCTGGCGGTGCTGATCGTGCGGCATGACAGCTTCAATGTAGGGCAGTTCGCCCCTTTGGGCAATGGAGGCAGCTCAGGCGAGCAGGACTTGCGCGTGCCGGCCCTCTCAGCGGTCGAAGACCCCGCCTGCTCCCGGCAGCTCCCGGCAGCTCCCGGCAGCTCCCGGCAGCTCCCGGCAGCTCCCGGCAGCTCC
>CAZBDU010000118.1:7240-14650 GCA_964490725.1 uncultured Spirochaetaceae bacterium
CGGCAGGAGGAAGGAGCGGCCCTGCACGGTCTCACTGTAGCACGCCCCGGGGGCGGCGCGAAGCCTGCCGGGCCCGGTGAAGGCCGCCGGCGTGCCTGACCCGTCCGCTCAGCTTTCTTGACCGCGGCGGCCTCCCCGCGCTACAGTGGCGTCCGATGACCCCTAGAAAGGGCCTGGAGATCGGGCTGTACGTCCTCATCGTGGTCGCCGTGGGAGCGGTGGCCGCCGTGCTGGCGCTCCGGGGGGAAGGGGAGAAGGCCTACCGGGATCGCATCCTCAGCCATCGCCGGGAGATCGATGCGTTCATGCGCCGCTCCCCGGAGTCCCCTCTGCCGCCGGAGCTGAGGGGCGAGTTTTCCGGCCTCCAGTATTTTCCGCCGGACCCCGCCTACCGCGTGGAAGCCCGGGTGACGCCCACCGACGCCACGGAGGTGATCACCGTGCCCACCAGCGACGGCAACTTGGAGCGCTACCGGCCCTACGGCTACGCCGAGTTCTCCCTCCAGGGAGGGCGGCACCGGCTGCTCCTGCTGAAGTCGGAGGAGGAGCCGGTGAGCAACCGGCTCTTCCTTCCCTTCCGCGACCAGACCAGCGGGCAGGAGACCTACGGCGGCGGCCGCTACCTGAACGTCTACCTGACCAGGGACGGCACCGTCACCCTGGACTTCAACCTGGCCTACAACCCCTACTGCGTCTACAACTACGCTTACAGCTGCCCGCTGCCGCCGCCGGAGAACCGGCTGGAGGCGGCGGTGCGGGCCGGGGAGAAGAACTACACCGGCCCCACCGCGAAGTAGGCCGGGAGCCCGGGGGTCCCCACAGGGATTTGACAAGCTCCGGGCTTTCGGGGTAGAGTGCCTGTAAATCTTACCAAACAGGATAGGTACATGGTGCGTGCACGTTGGATTGCAGCCGCCGCGGCGGTAGTGGTGGTTCTGGCAGGGTGCGGAGGGCGGCAGGCCAGCGCCCCGGAGGCGCCCGCGGCGCCGTCAGAGCCGGCGGTCAGCTCCTCCGGCAGCAACGGGGTCTCCCCGCAGGCCCTGGATGGGCTGGACGCCCGGGCCGCGATGGCGATGGCCAATCGCTGGGGACCCTCCACCAAGGGAGTCAAGAGCTTCGTGGACACCCTGCAGGTGAGCTTCGCCTTCGACAACGGCCGCAAGGTCTCGATTCCCCTGCCCAAGGACCAGATGGTGGTGGCCATCGCGCCCTACCTGACCAGGACGCATCCCTGCGAAGTCCACTACATGTCGGGCTGCCAGGGGGAGCTGGCGGACGTGCCGGTGAAGGTGAAGGCCACCGCCGGGGACGGAACCGTGCTGGTGGACCGGACGGTGACTACCATGGCGAACGGCTTCTTCGAGCTGTGGCTGCCGCGGAATCAGGAGGTCCGCCTGAGCGTGGAGGCGCTGGGCAAGAGCGCCGAGGGCACGATCACCACCTATCCCAGCAGCAACACCTGCATCACCACCCTGCAGCTGCTCTGAGGCGGCAGGGGGGCCGGCGGCCGGGCGGGGGGCCGGACGCCCCCCCCCCCCCCCCCCCCCCCCCGCCCCGCCCCGGGGGGGGGGGGGCCGGGGGGGGGCGCCTATCGCCCCGCCACCGCCCGCCGCAGCGCCTCCGCTCCCTGGCGGATCTGCTCCGTGATGGGAAGCTCGTAGGGACACTTCTCCTCGCATTCCCTGCACTCGATGCACAGGTCCGCCGATTCCCGCGCCTCGGCGGGCCAGCCCGTGGTCAACCGCTCCACCGGGAAGCGCTTCACCAGGGAGTCCGCCGACATGAGGGTGACGATCTCCACCCCGTTGGGGCAGGGCGCGCAGTAGCCGCACCGGCGGCAGAAGCGCGTGCCCAGCTCCGAGCGCAGCCGCTCGATGGCGGCGCGGTCCTCCGGCGACAGGGGAGCTCCCTCGCGCCAGAGGGCCAGCACCTCCTCCACCTCCTCCAGCTTCTCGAAGCCCGGGTCGGTGACGATCCCGGGGTAGCTCATCAGGAAGCGGATGCAGGCGGAGGCCCGGCCCAGCGCGCCGCCGCCGAAGGGCTTCATGGCGATGAAGCCTACATCGTGCCGGCGGCAGCTTTCCAGCACCTCCTCCGCCTCCCGGTTCACGATGAAGTTGAAGGGATACTGCAGCACCTCGATCCGAGGATCCCCGGCCACCGCCAGCGCCGCATCCGGGTTGTGGGCCGAGGCGCCGAGGTGACGGATCATCCCCTCGTCGCGCAGGCGGAGCGCCGCCTCCAGGGTGCCGCCTTCCTCCATCCGCCGCCACTCCTCGGGGCTGGGCACCAGGTGGAACTGGAACAGGTCCAGGTAGGAGAGGCCAAGGCGCTCCAGGGAGAGCTCCACCTGGGAGCGGACCGTGCCGGGGTCCTTGCCGTGACTCTTGGTGAACACCTTGAGAGAGGAGCGATCGTAGCCGGCGATGGCTTTCCCGATGCGCTCCTCGGAGGTGCCGTAGGCGTTGGCCGTGTCGATCCAGTTCAGCCCGCCGTCCAGGGCGGCCCGCACCACCCGGACCGCGTCCTGGTCGTTCAGCCGCTGCATGGGAATGCTGCCAAAACCGATGCGCGTGACCTCCAGGCCGCTCCTGCCCAGCCGTACCGTGTCCATACCCTACTGTTGCAGAAAGCTGCGGCCTTGTCCAGATTCTGCGGCTCTAGCGCTTCAGGGGCGAGGTCTCCCGGGCCATGGTCCCGGTCTCCAGGATCTCCTCGATCTTGTAGGTGCCGTACTTGCGGGCCTTCAGGAAGCCGTCCCAGCCGGACTCGGCCAGACGGCCTTCGCGCAGCAGATCGAAGAGCCACTCGTCGGTGTACTCGGGGTCCTCCTGGTCGATACCGGCCTGCACCTCCAGGAGCCACTTGCGGTTGTACAGCTCCTGGGCACCGATGGGAGGGGCCATGATGACGGGAATCCCCAGCCCGCAGTAGAAGGACAGCTCGCTGGGCTTGGTCCACAGCACGTCGGTGAGGCGGATCACCTCGCTGAAGAGGCGGAAGTAGTCGGTCTTGTCCGGGCTGTAGACCACGCGCAGGTTGGGGGAGCCCGGCAGGAGCTCCGCGCGGAGGTGCTCGAAGTAGCGGTACACCTCTTCACGCACCCCGGCCACCAGGTTGAGAATAACCTCCCCCTTGGCGATCTTCTCCCGCAGGCTGCGGGCAATGGCGTGGCCGATCTCCCGCTGAGCCCCCGCGCCCCCCACGGCGTAGGTGATGGTGAAAGCGCGCTCGGCCTTGAACCTGCAGTTGCCCCTGCCCAGGAAATGCGCCACGTTGCGCCCGTGCAGCGGCCAGAAGCGCTCCCCGGGGTCCAGGTAGAAGAACCGCTGAGCCGCATCGGCGCGCAGGAGGTCCAGGTTGCGGCTACCCAGGATCTCCAGGGGGAAGGGGAAGCCGGTGAGGAAGATGCGCCCGTCCGGCACCCCGTAGCTCTTGAGCCGCATCACGGCCCTGCCGCAGGGAGCCATGTAGTAGATCCTGCTGTTGCGTCCACTCTCCGGAACCCAGGCGCGGCTGATCTCCGCGTCGCAGATGACGCAGTAGATGCGCCCGTAGCCGGCGCGGTCGGCGGCGATGGCCGGAGCCGGGTAGGAGGTGACCAGGGGCAGGGGCTTCTGCCGGATCGTCTCCATCATCCCCGCGCACAGCCCGCGTTCCACGAAGCGCTGCAGCAGCCTCACCTGCGCGGAGGGGTTGGACATGTCGCGAATGGGGTAGAAGGAGGGGATGTTCTGGATGGCGTCCAGCATGCCGAAGAGGGGCTTCCCCACCACCGGGACGCCGCGCACCCGGGAGAGTAACTCGTAGGTCTTCCGCAGCCGCCCCCAGAGCTTGCGCTCCTCCGGGTCCTTTGAGGAGCTGCTGCCCACGGCGATGATGCCCCCCTCGGCCAGGTGCCGCAGCGGGTAGGTGGCCCGCTGGTGCCCCAGGCCCATGTCCACGGTCACGACCCACGCCCGCAGCTCGTCTTTTTCCTCGCTCACCTGGCTCCTCCGCTGTCTGGCCTCATTATCGGCGGCGCGGCCGGGCCGGGCAAGCACAAAGACGCGCGGCGGCGCCGTGGACCGCTCAGGGCATGAGGGAGCGCGCCAGGGCGGCCACCCGGGCGGGAACGCTCCGGGGGTCCTCCTCCGCCAGGATCTGCTCCACGATGCGGGTGCCCACCACCACGCCGTCGGCGACCGCGGTGATCCGTTCCACTTCCTCCCGGCTCCTGACCCCGATCCCTACCAGCACCGGCAGCTCGGAGAGGGCGCGGACCCGCTGCAGCGCCTCCCCCAGGTCCGAGGTTCCCTTCAGGCTCTGGCCAGTGACCCCCAGCTGGGGCACGTAGTAGAGAAAGCCCGTGGCCGCCTCCAGGAGGCGCTCCAGGCGGGGCTCCCGCGTGAGGGAGCAGGCCAGAAGCACCGTGCACAGCTCGTCCCGCCTGGCCCCGGCGAAGAAGCCGGGGTCCGCCTCCGGAGGCAGGTCCGGGATGATGAAGCCGTCCACCCCCGCCGACCTCGCCTCTTCCAGAAGCCGGGGGGGTCCCATGGCCAGAAAGACGTTCCAGTAGCCCATGAGCAGAAGTGGCAGCTGGCAGGAGCGCCGCAGCTCCGCCACCCCCTCCAGGATCTGCTGCAGGTCCACCCCCGCCTGCAGAGCCAGGGAGCCCGCCCGCTGGATCACCGGCCCGTCGGCGATGGGGTCGGAGAAGGGCACCCCCAGCTCCACCGCCGCCGCCCCCGCCCGCTCCAGCTCGCGAACCGTCTCCAGGCAGGTGGGCCAGTCGGGCAGGCCCGCCATGATGTAGGCCACGAAGGCCTTGCGGCCTTCCCGGCGCAGCCCGGCAAGGCGCCGCACCAGGCGGTTCGCGGCCAGGGCCGTCCCGGCCTTCACAGCTCCACCCCCAGCATCCGCGCCACCTGCGGGCAGTCCTTGTCCCCCCGGCCGGAGAGGTTCACGATCATCACCGCCTCCCGTCCCAGCGCCGGGGCTTCCTTTCGCGCCTGGGCCACCGCGTGGGCGCTCTCCAGGGCGGGGATGATCCCCTCCAGCCGGGAAAGCTGCTGGAACGCCTCCAGGGCCTCCCGGTCGGTCACCGCCGCGTAGCGCGCCCGCCCGGAGTCGCGCAGGGCGCAGTGCTCGGGCCCCACCCCGGGGTAGTCCAGCCCCGCCGAGATGGAGTGGGTGGGGTGGACCTGGCCGCCGGCGTCCTGCAGCAGGTACATCCTGCTTCCGTGGAACACCCCCACGGTGCCCCGGGTAAGGGTGGCGGCGTGGCGGGGGGTGTCCAGCCCCTCCCCGGCGGCCTCTACTCCCAGGAGGCCCACCTCACGGTCCGGCAGGAACTCGTAGAACAGGCCGATGGCGTTGCTGCCGCCGTTCACGCAGGCCACACACAGGTCCGGGAGCCTCCCCTCCGCCGCCAGCACCTGCTCCCTGGCCTCCCGCCCGATCACCCGCTGGAAGTCGCGCACGATGGTGGGGTAGGGGTGGGGGCCCACGGTGGAGCCGAAGATGTAGTGGGTGTCCTCCAGATTGGTGACCCAGTCGCGGAAGGCCTCGTTGATGGCGTCCTTCAGGGTGCGGCTCCCGGAGGCCACCGGCACTACGGTGGTGCCCAGCAGGCGCATGCGGAAGACGTTCAGCGCCTGGCGCTCCACGTCCTCCTCCCCCATGTAGACCACGCACTCCATGCCGTACAGCGCCGCCACCGTGGCGGTGGCCACCCCGTGCTGGCCGGCTCCGGTCTCCGCGATGATCCGGCGCTTGCCCATGCGGCGGGCCAGCAGGATCTGCCCCACGGTGTTGTTGATCTTGTGCGCCCCGGTGTGGTTCAGGTCCTCCCGTTTCAGGTACACCCGGGCTCCCCCCCACGCCCCGGTCAGGCGGGAGGCGAAGGTGAGCGGGCTGGGCCGTCCCGCGTACTCCCGCAGGGTGCGGTCTACCTCCGCGGCGAACTCCGGGTCCGCCGCAGCCGCCGCGTACACCTCCTCCAGCTCCTCCAGGGCGGGCCGGATGATCTCCGGCACGTAGCTGCCCCCGAAGGCTCCGAAGTAGCCCGCCGCGGCCGGCGCCGCGCGGTTTGGGCCTCCGGCCGCGCCGGCGCCCCTCCTCTTGTCACTCATCTGCTCGTACCCCCTCGAAAAACCGCTTCAGCTTCTCCCGGCTCTTGATCCCCGGGACCTCCTCCAGGCCGCTCGAGGCGTCCACCCCGAAGGGACGCACGGCGCGGAGGGCCTCCCTCACGTTCTCCGGGCCCAGGCCGCCGGCCAGCAGGAAGCGGTGCTCCGGAAAGCTCCGCACCGCCCTGGCGGCCAGGGCAGTGTCCGCCCGCACGCCGGTGCCGCCGGCCTTTCCGGCTACCTGCGGCTCCAGCAGGAAGTACTGCGCCCGGTAGCGGCGGATCTCCTCCAGGGAGGACAGGTTCCGCAGGCGGATCACCTTGATCACCGGCAGCGGCAGGCGCCGGCAGAGCCCCGGATCCTCGGCTCCATGGAGCTGCACCGCCTTCAGCCCCACCCGCCGCACGGTGGCCAGGATCTCCTCCTCCGGCGCGTCCACGAACACCCCCACCGGTACCGCCCGCTCGGGCAGCGCGGCTACCAGGGCGGCGGCCTGCTCCACGCCGATCCGCCTGGGGCTCTCCGCAAAGATGAAGCCCAGGAAATCCGCTCCCAGCTCCAGGGCCGCCTGAGCGTCCTGCAGGCGCGTGAGACCGCAGATCTTCACCGCCGTCACAGGCTCCTCCCCTTGAGGGCGCCCAGAAGGGCCGCGGGGTCGTCGGCCACCACCAGGGCCTCCCCGATCAGCACCGCCCGGATCCCCGCCGCCTGGAGGCGCAGCACCTCCTCCCGGCCGCGGATGCCTGACTCCGCCACCACCAGGCGGTCCGGCGGCACCAGAGGCGCCAGGGTGAGGCAGGTGTCCAGGGAGACGCGGAAGGTGTGCAGGTCCCGGTTGTTGATCCCCACGATGGCGGCCCCCGCCGCCAGGGCGCGCCGCACCTCCGCCTCCGTGTGCGTCTCCACCAGCGCCTCCAGCCCCAGCTCGGCGGCCAGGGCGGCCAGCTCTCCCAGGAGCGCTCCCGGGAGGGCCGCGGCGATCAGCAGCACCGCGTCCGCTCCGGCTGCCCGGCTCTCGTAGAGCTGGTAGGGCTCCAGGATGAAGTCCTTGCGCAGCAAAGGCAGGCTGCAGGTCTGCCGCACGCGCCGCAGGTCCTCCAGGGATCCGTCGAAGAAGTCCTCCTCGGTGAGCACCGAAACGGCCTCCGCCCCTCCCTGCACGTAGGCGGCCAGCAGGCCGAGAAGGTCGAAGGGCTCGCTTAAGACCCCGCGGCTGGGGGAGCGGCGCTTCAGCTCGGCGATGATCCCGGGCGTCGGGCCGCCGGCCATGGAGGGCCGGCGTGCCCGCGCAGCCAGGGAC
>CAZBDU010000119.1:0-14270 GCA_964490725.1 uncultured Spirochaetaceae bacterium
GGCCACCAGGGCGCGCGCCCCGCCCGCCCGCAGCCTCCTGGCCTCCCGGCGGCAGCGCGGGTAGGTGTGGGGGCCTCCGGTGAGCACGCGCGAGGGGAGCTCCGGGGCGGCGGCCGCCGGCTCATCCGGCACCTCCACCGCCCACAGGGTGCGCCGGATGGTGCGCAGCTCGCGGGCGTCGCGGATCTCTTCGTGGCGCAGGAGCTCCGCCCAGGCCCCGTCCGGGGTGTCCGCCAGGTACTGCACGGGACCCTCGCCGGCGTCGTGCCAGCGCGCCGGCGGCTGGAGCTCGCTCTCCCAGAGAAAGGGATAGCGGGGGTCGGCGTGGCGGTAGAGGGTCACGTGGCGGGCGATCCGGTGAGCGAGCGCCCCAGCTCCTTCACGCGCGCCACCTGCGGCTGCTCGGGGCTCCAGTCTCCCGAGAGAATCTCTGAGGGCCGGCGTCCTTGAAGCAGCGTCCGGGGACGGGCGAACCACAGGCGCACCCCCTCCTCCGTGTAGGCGCCGGAGAGGTCAGCCACCAGCAGGGCCAGGAAGTGCAGGCGGGCCACCACGCGGTCCGAGGCTTCCCGCTCCGCCCGCCGGTAGCGGTGCACGCTGGCCGGGGAAACGCCCAGGAGGTGCGCCAACGTCTCGGCTCCGAAGATCCCTTCCAGCGCCGGCCACTCGCTCCTGGGCACCGGGGACTCCTCGGTGGCCTGCTGCAGGCCCTCCAGGCTGGCCAGCAGCCTCTGGAGGCTGGGTCTCTGGACCGAGAGCACGTAGGCGGCCAGCTGCCGTCCGATCCCGGCCTGGGCGGCCTGCCTGAACGCGGCGCGGATGGTCTCCAGGTCTATCCGCTCCGCCGGCAGCTCCAGGGGCTCGGCGCCGATGACGCCCATGGCCCTGAGGCGGGCCAGGATGGACACCACCAGGGTCTGGACCCTGGGGTCCCGGGACGGAGACGGTCTGGATCGGCTGGTGACTCTGCTCATTGTCCATATCTTATCCGATCGCGATCCGCCCGTAAAGCCTGGCCCGATGCGCGCTCGACGCCTGCCGGGCCGGGGCCGGCCAGAGAGCGCCCGGCCCGCCTCACTTGATGGCGCCCACCACCAGGCCACGGCTGATGAAGCGTTCCACCAGCACGGCCACGATCATCATGGGCACCACCGCCATCAGCGAGAGCGCCGAGAGGTACCACCACTGGGGGCCGTAAGACTGGGTCCCCTCGCCGGCGATGTACATCGGCAGGGTGGAGGCGCGGCTGAAGGTGAGCATCAGGGCGAACAGGTAGTCGTTCCAGGCGAACATCATGCAGAAGAGGAAGGTGGCCACCAGCCCGGGGGCGGCCAGGGGAATCACGATCAGGCGGAAGGCCTTGAAGCGCGAGGCGCCCTCGATGAGGGCGCTCTCCTCCAGGTCCACCGGCAGGCTGGCGAAGAAATCCCGCATGATCCAGACCGCGAAAGGGAGGTTGAACACCGTGTAGGCCAGGATCATGCCGATGTAGGTGTCCACCAGGCCCACCACCCGGTACATGATGAGAAAGGGCAGCACCACGACCACCGGGGGCAGCATGCGCTGCGAGATGATCCAGAAGGCGATGTCCTTGTTCTTCCATCTCAGGAAGCGTATCCGGTAGCTGAAGCGCGTCAACGCGTACCCGGCCATCGAGCCGATGGCCACCGCCAGGGCTGCGCTGGTGATCGCTTCGATGGCGCTGTTGCGCCAGTCCCGCAGCACCGCTTCGTGGGACGGGCCGGTGAGCAGGAACTTCCACGCGTCCAGGGTGGGCTGGAAATCGATCCAGGGAAGGTACTTGGGTCCCTGGAAGACCGCGATGGGATGCTTCACCGAGGTGATCAGCAGCCAGTACAGCGGAAACAGCGCTATGGCCGCCCAGGCAAAGAGCAGAACGTAGGTAAGCGTCCGCCACGCCCTGTGCCGCAGGCTCCTCTTCAGATACATGGTCCACCTCGCTTACTGGGCGGCCGCGATGCGCTCTCGCATGACTCGCAGGAACACCATGGAGAAGATGACGATCATGATCAGCAGGCAGTAGGCGATTGCCGAGGCGTAGCCCAGCCGGCCGAAGGTCAGCGCGGTCAGATATGCGTACCAGGTGACCGACTCGGTGGCGTTGCCCGGCCCCCCGCCGGTCATGACCGCGACGATGTCGAACAGCTTGAAGGCCTCCAGACCCCTGATGAGGGTCACGGTGACCGAGGTGGGCAGCAGCATCGGGAAGGTGATGCGGCGGAAGGTCTGGAAGCTTCCGGCCCCGTCGACGGCCGCGGCCTCGAAGACCGCCGGCGGCAGGGACTGCAGCCCCGCCAGGAGCACGATGATCATGAAGGGCACCCATTCCCAGGTGTCCACCAGGATCAGCGTCGGCAAGGCCACCACCGCATTGCTCAGCCAGGGCACGATGGGTCCTCCCAGGTGCGTGATGAGATCGTTCACCGGTCCCTGGGTCTCGTTGAACAGCATGCGTCCCACGTAGCCCACCGCCGCCGGGGTCAGCATCATGGGCATGAGGAAGACCACCCGGAAGAAGCGCTGGAAGCGGATCTTCTGGTTCAGCAGCAGGGCGATGCCCAGTCCAACGACGAACTGCAGCGCCACGCCGCACAGCACGAACACTCCCGTGACCCTGGCGGTGTTCCAGAAGCGCCTGTCGGAAAACAGCTCCACGAAGTTGTGCCCTCCTACGAACCTGATTCCCCCGGTCAGCCGGCTGAGGTCCCAGTTGACGAAGCTGAGCAACAGGGAGAAGAGGAGGGGAAAGATGGAGAAGACCAGGATCATGATGGAGGCCGGCAGGATGAACAGGTACCTGCTCCTGTCGCGGGGAAAATGAGAGCGCCTTTCCGGCCGGCCGCCGGCGGTTCTCACCGCTTTACCGTCTGACATCGGTCGCGACTTTCCCGGCTCAAAACAGACGGCCGGTGAGCGTCCGTCAGGGGCGCTCACCGGCGTTCGAACGTCGCCGTAGGGGGCTAGGGGGCTGGCGGCCTACTGCGGCGGCAGTCCCAGCATCTGGCGATAGAGCTTCAGCTGCTGGTCCCGTCCCAGCCGGTTGGTGATCTGGTCCCACTGCTGGGCCACCGCGTCCAGTGCCGCTTTCGAGCTGACCTGGCCGGCGACAGCCTGCGCGAGCTGGGTGTCCAGGGCGTCGAAGTACTCCGCGGCGCCTGGAATGCGCAGGTCCACCACGTTGTTGGAGTTGCCGATGATGTTGCCGATGGCGTCCAGGTACTCCTTGGCCTCGGGCTCGGTCATGCCGAGGGTGGTCCAGGGGGCCACGTTGTTCAGATCGCTGTAGTAGTGCGGATTGACCCCGGTGCCCGGCTCGACGCAGAGCTTGAGGCTCATGTTCACCTCGCCCATGAAGGCGGCGAAATCCAGGGCCGCCGCCTGGTTCTTGGAGGTGCTGGTCACACCCTGGATCCAGCCGCCGAAGGCCAGGTAGGGGGCCTGGTTGTAAGCCTTGACCCACGCGCCCTTCTGGTTGCTCCAGTACTCATCCACTCCCGGCTCCAGGGCGGAGCCCCACTTGCCGACCACCACGGAGGCCTTGGGGTCGGAGGCCAGCGGCCCCACATCGCCCCAGTCGATGGCCAGGACCACCCTGCCCGCCGGGAAGTTGGCCCGGATGTCGCCCACGTCCCAGTTCGTGACCCCCGGTGGGCCCACATTAACCAGCGAGGTGTACAGGTCCAGGGCCTTCACGAAGCCGGGATTGTTGATGAGGGGCTTCATGGTTGCGGGATCGAAGAAGTAGGCCGGATCGCCGGGAGCCTTGGAAAAGGAGGCCGCGATTCCCAGGAAGGTCCAGTAGGACTGGGCGTGGGGCTTGAAGGCCGTGCCTGCGCCGTAGATGGTCTGGCCGCCGACGGTCTTGCCGTTAAAGAACTTGGCGACGTCGTAGTACTGCTGCCAGGTCTTGGGCGGGGCCGGCATGTCGTAGCCGAACTGCGTCTTGAACTGCTGCTGGTAGGTGGGATCGGTGAGCAGATCGCGCCGGTAGTACATCATGTGCGCGTCACCGTCGTAGGGGAGCCCGTAGACCTTGCCGCCCCAGGAGAGGATGCGGTCCTTGTACGCCGGAATCAGGTACTGGTAGCCCATCTGGTTGCGAACGCTCTCCGGGACCTCCACCACGTAGCCCGACCCCATGATGTCGCCCGCCCAGTCGGAGGCGTAGATCAGGATGTCGAAGGGGTTGGCGCCCGAGATGAATGCGGTGCGGATCTTCTGGAACAGGTCGCCGAAGGGGAAGGTCTGCACCTCCACCGTGGCGCCGGTCTTCTTCTCCCACAGGTCCTTGTACTTCTGCACGGGGCCGGCGACCTGCGGTCCGGTCTGGGTGACCACCACCAGGTGGACGCCCGGGTAGGTGGTCGAGCCGATGCCGTTGGGGAACAGATTGTTCGGATCGGCCTGGTAGGCCTTCACGTCTCCGGAGGGCGCCTGGGGCGCGGGGGCGGGCGCGGTCGAAGTGCCCGGCGCCGGCGCCGGCTGCTCTGCCTTCCCACCCGCAAACGCGAACGGAGACAGCACCAGACAGAGAACCACCAAGGCTGCGAGCACCTTCAGTGTTCTTGTCATACTTCGGTTCCTCCTTTCCTGACTTTTTTTCGGGATCTGCTGACCCCGATGAATTCTAGTATCAGCCGCCCACTGGGGTTTGTCAACAAAGACCGCGGCCGCGGGAAGGAGACCGGCCTGCGGCGCCGCCGGACGGTCAGCCGGTGGGGGTCCTCCTGCGGCTGTAGCGCTGGATGAACCGGAAGGGGTAGGGCAGGGGGATGGAGCTGGCTTCCTCCATGGCGGCCACCTCCTCGCTTTCCAGCTCCCACCCTACGCTGCCCAGGTTCTCCTCGATCTGATCCGGGGTCCTGGCTCCGAAGATCGGGATCACCAGCTCGGAGCGGCGCAGCAGGTAGTTGAGCGCCACCTGCGCCGGGGTCTTCCCGCGCCGCCGGGCGATGCCCCCGAGGGAGTCCAGGATCCGCCAGGTGCGCTCGCTCTCCCGCTGCGCCGGCAGATCGTCCCAGCGCTCGCCCTTTCCCACTCTGCTTTCATCGGGCGCCTGCCGGCCCCTTGCATACTTGCCGGTGAGCCAGCCGCCGGCCAGGGGCGACCAGGCCAGCAGTCCCAGCCCCTCCTGCCGGCACAGGGGGAGGAGCTCCCACTCGGTCTCGCGCACCAACAGGCTGTACTCCGCCTGCAGCGACACGAAGCACCCGCCGCAGCCGCCCCCTGCCAGCAGCAGCGTCTTCATCAGCTGGCTCGCGGTGAAGTTGGAGGCGCCGATGTAGCGAACCTTGCCGCAGCGCAGCAGGTGCTCGAAGGCGCTCAACGTCTCCTCCACGGGCGTGGCCAAATCGTAGCAGTGGGCCTGGTACAGGTCGATGTAGTCGGTCTGCAGGCGGCTCAGGCTCTCCTCCGCGGAACGCAGGATGTGCTTTCTGGACAGGCCCGTTTCGTTGGGGCCCTTGCCGGTGGGGAAGAAGACCTTGGTCGCGATCACCATGGCCTCCCGGTTCTTTCGCGATGCGAGCCAGCTTCCCAACATGGATTCGGAGGCCCCCTCGTTGTACGTGCTGGAGGTGTCGAAGAAGTTCCCGCCGGCTGCGATGAATCGATCGGCCATGAGGTGCGCGGTGCCCTCGTCGGCTCCCCATCCGAAGGTCTGCGTCCCCATGGCGAGCTCCGAAACCTTCAGGCCGCTTCGACCCAGGAACCGGTACTGCATCTTCGAGCCTCCTCCCTCAGGCGGGGCTGCCCGGCGGCCCGTGCGCCGTTGCCCCCGACGCTCTCCGATCACTATACCGCATCCGTGCCCGCTGACATAGCCGCGCCGCCCGGCCCGGTTGACAGGGGCGCCGCCCGCCGTATGATGGAGCAGGGCAGCCATGAAACCCTATCTTCTGGCCCACGACCTGGGAACCTCGGGCAACAAGGCCACGCTCTTCGACGCCGAAGGGCGGCTGGTGGCGGCCAGGTCCCGCTCCTACGGGACCGCCTACGGGAAGGGCAACCGGGCGGAGCAGAGCCCCGCCCACTGGTGGAGCGCGGTCTGCGAGACCAGCCGGGCCATCCTGGAGTCGGTGGGGAAAGACGAAATCGGGGCCGTGTGCCTGAGCGGCCAGATGATGGGCTGCCTCTGCGTGGACGGCAGCGGCCGCCCCCTGAGGGAGGCGATCATCTACTCGGATCAGCGCGCCACGCGGGAAGCCGCCAGGCTGCTTGAGGGTATGGACGCGGACGAGTTCTACCGGATCTGCGGCCACCGCGCCAGCGCGTCCTACTCGGTGGAGAAGCTGATGTGGGTCCAGGCCAACGAGCCGGAGGTCTACCGGGCCACCCACAAGATGCTGAACGCAAAGGACTACGTCAACTACAGGCTCACCGGGCGGTACTGCACCGATCACAACGACGCATCCGGCACGAACTGCTTCGACATCAACTCCAGGCAGTGGTCCCAGAGAATCATCGATCTGGCGGGAATCAAACCGGAGCTGCTCCCCGAGGCCAGGCAGTCCACGTTCGTCGCCGGCGGGATCACCAGGGAAGCCGCGGGGGAGACTGGCCTGGCGGCGGACACCCCGGTGGTGATCGGCGCCGGCGACGGGGGATGCGCCACGGTGGGCGTGGGATGCGTCAGGGAGGGGGTGAGCTACAACTACCTGGGCTCCTCTTCCTGGATCTCCACGGCGTCGGCCTCCCCGGTGCTGGATCCGGCGATGAGGACCTTTACCTGGGTCCATCCGGTGCCGGGGCTGTATCAGCCCTGCGGGACGGTGCAGACCGCGGGCAGCTCGGTGGACTGGCTGGCGGGCCGGCTGTTCGCCGGCGCCGGCGGCCCGGAGGAGGGGCCGGACCCCTACCGGCGCATCGATCGCGAGGCCGCCGGCTCGCCCCCCGGATCCAACGGCGTCCTGTTCCTCCCCCACCTCCTCGGAGAGAGGAGCCCCCGCTGGAACCCCGACGCCAAGGGCGCCTGGGTGGGGCTGAAGCTGAGCAACGACCGGGCGGACCTGGCGCGCGCCGTGCTCGAGGGGGTGGCGCTGAATCTGGAGATCGTCCTGTCCATCCTGAGGAGGCAGGTCCCCATAGAGGAGATGATCCTGATCGGCGGGGGTGCCCGGAGCGAGCTTTGGCGCAGGATCCTGGCCGACGTCTACGGGATCGCGCTCCTGATACCGGAGTACCTCGAGGAGGCCACCTCCATGGGCGCCGCCATCATCGCAGGGGTGGGCACCGGCTGCTTCGACTTCCAGGAGGGCGCCCGGCGCTTCGTGAGGGTCGTGGACAGAATCGAGCCGGTGGAGGAGAACGCCCGCCGCTACGGGGAGCTCAAGCCCGTCTTCGACCAGTGCTACACCGACCTGGAACGCACCATGCGCAGGCTGTAGGACGCAGGCTGTGGGGCCCGCAGGCGCTTGCCTGCAGCGCTTCAGCGGCCCCGTGGGTTCTGCCGATACAGAGAAGTAGACCCTACAGGAGCCGTTGAAGCATGGTGTGTTACTGGCATGGAGAGGCGGCGGGCGCGCGCCGGCGCCGGGCCTGCCCGCGCAGGCCGGCCCTCCGGGACTGCCTGGTGGGGGCCATCAGGGCCGAGGGGGAGCGCCTCCGCGGTCCGGTAAGCGTGCGCATCCTGGCCACCGTGGACCCCGGCGTGGACAGCCAGTCCATCATCCGGCCCTGTCTGGCGGCGCTGGAGCGCTCCGGGGCCATCGACGGGCCCGCCCAGATCCGCCGCATCGCCCTGCACCGGGAGGACCGGGGGGAAAATGAGCCGGACTGGATCAGCCTGCTGGTGACAGCCCTGGAAGAGCGGCGGGGCTGAAGGCCCTCAGGACAAAGGGGCCGCGCAGAGCTCCTTGATCCTGGCCCAGCCCTGGTCCACCTCCTTCTGGATCTCCTGGAGGAGGCGGCCGTTCTCCGGCTGGAACAGGTGCTTGAATCTGCCCTGCGGCTTCAGCCACTCGGTGACGGGAAGCTTCTCCCGCGGCTCGTAGTTGAGGGTGTAGCGGCCGTTCTCCACCTCGTAGAGCGGCCAGTAGCAGGTGTCCACGGCCAGCCTGGAGATCCTCACGCTATCCGCCGCCTCGAACCGCCACCCCCGGTGACACGTGGCCAGCACGTTCAGGAACGCCGGCCCCTGCGTGGCGAACGCCTTCTGCGCCTTTCTGACCAGGTCCCGCCAGTTGGCGATCGTGGCCTGGGCCGCGTAGGGCACGTGGTGGGCCGCCACGATGGCGGTCAGGTCCTTGCGCAGCTGCGGCTTGCCGGCGCTCTGCCTGCCCGCGGGGGCGGTGGTGGTGGAGGCTCCCGTGGGGGTGGCGCTGGAGCGCTGGATGCCGGTGTTCATGTAGGCCTGGTTGTCGTAGCACACGTAGAGGAAATTGTGCCCCCGCTCCAGGGCTCCGGAGAGGGACTGGAGCCCGATGTCGTAGGTGCCTCCGTCGCCCCCGAAGGCGACGAACTTGATCTTCCTGTCCGCGGGGATCCTCCCCTGCTTCTGCAGGGCCCGATAGGCGGTTTCCACGCCGCTGATGGTGGCGGCCACGTTTTCGAAGGCGTTGTGGATGAAGGGGACCTTCCAGGCCGTGTAGGGGTAGATCGTGGTGGCCACCTCCAGGCAGCCGGTGGCTGAAGCCACCACCACGGGATCCTCGGTGCCCATCAACACCTGTCGCACCGCGATGGAGGCACCGCAGCCTGCGCACAGCCTGTGTCCGGCGGAGAGCCTTTCCGGGATTCGCGCCAGATCTTTGATCTTTGCCATGAAGGATGTCTCCTATTCTCGTACGTCCAGGTAGGCTACCTTCCGGTCCACGCTGCCGGCCTGCGCGATCTGCTGCAGCTCCCGGAACACCCCTTTCAGGGTTTCCGGGTAGACCTCCCTGCCGCCGAGGCCGAAGATGTAGCTCTTGAACAGGGTGGAGCTGCCGCTGCCCCAGAAGGCGGCCCTTATCTCGCTGGAAAGCGGTCCGCCCTGGGTGGAGAAGCTCTCGGCGCGGTCCATGATCCCCACCGCCTTCACCGGGGACAGCGCCTGCACGATCTCCTCCGCGAAGAAAGGACGCAGGAAGCGGGGCTTCAGCAGACCCGCCTTGACCCCCTGGTCCCGCAGGTCCCGCACCACCTGCTTCGCCGTGCCCGCCGTGGAGCTGAGCGCCACGATGGCCACCTCCGCGTCCTCCAGGTGGAAGGCCTCCAGCACTCCGTAGTCGCGCCCGAAGGTGCTGTTGAAGCGGGCCATCAGGGCGGGGATCAGCCCGGCTGCGTTCAGCATGGCCTGGGACTGCTGCCGCTTGTGCTCGATGTAGTAGTCCTGCAGGTCCAGCGGCCCGTAGGTCACCGGCCGGTCGATGTCCAGCAGGGGATGGGCCGGGGTGTAGGGGCCCACGAAGGCCTTCACCGCCTCATCGTCGTAGGTCTCCACGGCCTCCACCGCGTGGGAGGTGATGAATCCGTCCTGGCAGACCATCACCGGCAGCAGGATCTCCGGGTGCTCGGCCATGCTCACCGCCATGATCATGCCGTCGTAGACCTCCTGGGCGTTCTCGCAGTACAGCTGGATCCACCCGGAATCCCGCGCGCCCATGCTGTCGGAATGGTCGCAGTGGATGTTGATGGGTGCGCTGAGCGCCCGGTTCACCACCGGCATCACGATGGGCAGCCGCGAGGAGGCGGCGATGTAGAGGATCTCCCACATCAGAGCCAGCCCGTTGGCGGAGGTGGCGGTCATGGTGCGGGCCCCTGCCGCCGCGGAGCCCACGCAGGCGCTCATGGCGCTGTGCTCGGACTCCACCGGGATCATCTCCGTCTGCACGGCGCCGTCGGCCACGTACTGGGAGAAGTTCATCACGATCTCCGTCTGCGGCGTGATGGGGTAGGCGGCCACCACGTCCGGCTCGATCTGCTTCATGGCGTAGGCGGCGGTCTCGTCTCCGGACAGTGCCATTCGTTTCATGACTGCTCCTTCTCCTTGACCATCTCGATGCAGCCGGAGGGACAGACCGAGGCGCAGATGCCGCAGCCCTTGCAGTGATCGTAGTCGAATCCCTTCATTTTCCCCTCCGCCAGCTCCACCGACAGATCTGGGCAGTAGATCCAGCAGAACAGGCAGTCGCGGCACTTCTCCAGGTCCACCACCGGCTTGAACGTTCGCCAGTCGCCGGTCTTGTATTCGAACGCCTTGCCCGCCTGCTCGATCACACCACCGATGGGGATCTGCTTCCAGCCTGGGCCGCTCATTGCGCCTTTACCTCCTGGAACGCCCGCCGCACCGCTTCGATGTTGGCGCGGGTCTTCTCGCCTCCGATCTTCTTCTCGAACTTGTGCCTGATGCTCTCCTCCAGGTTCTCCAAAGCCACCACGGAGGTCAGCTTGAGCAGCGCTCCCAGCATGGGCAGGTTCGGCATGGGCAGCCCCAGCGTGTCCAGGGCGATGGCCGTGCCGTCCACCGTGCCCACGCGCAGGCCGGGCCGGCCCACCGCACCCGCCAGCTCCCCGGGGGGGCGGGCGGTGTTGACCAGCAGCAGCCCCTCCTCCAGGCCCTCGGTGACCTCCACGGTCTCCAGCAGAGTGGAGTCGATCACCACCACCACGTCGGGATTGACGATCCCGCTGTGGATCGTGATGGGGTTCGGGCTGATCCTGGTATACGCCTTGATCGGGGCGCCGGCCCGTTCCGGCCCGTATTCCGGGAACGCCTGAATGTAGCTGCCCGATGCCATGGCGGCCTCGGCCAGGATCTGGGCCGCCGTCTTGGCGCCCTGACCGCCCCGGCCGTGCCAGCGGATTTCCAGCATTTGTACGGTCTGTGCAGTCGTCGACTTTCCCGCTTCTCCCACCTCGAGCCTCCTCCAGGAACGTACGGATGTGCCTGCTGTCGCGGTTGATTGCCGGGAGCACCGGCCGCCCGCGGGCCGCCCGGCGCCAGCCCCGCGGGCCGCTGCCGGGAGCGCTCCCGCAGCCGGCGCCGATCATAGCGCATGCTATGGGGCTTGTCGAGAACACTCCGCACTCATTCCGCTGGCGGCGCCAGGCGCGGGATGACCGGCGAGGAGCGCCCCCTTCGGGGAGCACCACATGACGCCGGCCCCGGGTACCTACCACCAGACTTTGTCACGACGCATACAGTTCCAGCTGTACCAGCAGATCGAGGAGCAAGGGCTGGGTCTGGTTTTTGATGCTCCCACCGACGTTCAGCTCTCCGAGATCGACATCGTGCAGCCGGACCTGCTGGTGATCCGCTGGGAGCGGCGCTCCATCATTTCTCCCTCCCGCGTGATCGGACCGCCGGACCTGGTGGTGGAGATCCTCTCGGAAACCTCCGCCGTGAAGGACCGCAAGCTGAAGCGCGATCTGTACCAGAAGGCCGGCGTTCCCGAGCTGTGGCTGGTGGACCCGTCCACGCACACGGTGGAACGCCTCCAGCTGCAGGGGGGGAGCTATCGGACAGCCGGCCAGCATCGCGAGGAGATTGCCTTCGAGATGATCCGTGGAGTGCGCGTCGATCTGCGCCGGGTCTGGTAGGCCCGCCAGGCGATAGCGGGGCCCCTGCGCCGCAGTCACCGCGCCGGAGGATTCCGCACCAGAGGTCGACCGGTCGGCGCGGCCGCAGCTCAGGGCCGGAGCCGATCTCGCCGGTCGGCGTGGCAGGTGAAGCGTTTCTTGGTGTCCTCGATGCACGACACCCGGCTCAGCCGGTTGTGCTCGCAGCCTTCCACCCAGACAAGTCCGCCCCCCGGCCGCCAAGGCTGATCGAGCGCGATGGTGTTGGGTCACCAACCTGACGACCCCTGGGTCATTGGACCTGACGAGTACGACACCCGCCCGGCCGCATCGTAGGAGGTCTCCCGCACCAGGCCGCCCGGCAGCACCCTCCTGACCTCCCGGCCGGCCGCGTCGTAGCGGCACTCCAGACTGCCTTGGGGTTCACACGCGTCTTGTCAGCAGGATCAGTGCTACTATCACGATTGTCATTCCGGCAATGCTAGTCAATACAAGTTTGAGGCACAGGCGGATTTTCGTTTTGTATTTCAGAACAACTTGATCCTCGTTATCCAAGTCATTCGCAATGTAAGAGATAGTCTTGAATGCATTAGAAGCCCCAGGTCCGACTCCGCCAAACGTTGTTAGCTCCTGCCATCTCGGGTAGTTGGTCTTGCCCAAATAAGTCAGGAGCCTGGAATTGGTGATCGCGGCGTACAAGAACCAAACAAACAAGCTTCCTCCGCAAACTCCCAACAAGACCAGCAACAGCACGATGTATTTCATCTATGTACCTTGAGTCTTCGTTTGACAACAGACCGCCTTTCTCCGTGCTGCCGGGCCGCCTCCTGGATGCTGGTTTCACCCTTGATCACGCTCAAGATCAGGGCTGCTTTGCGCTTCGTTGTCGAGCGCTGGACCTCTTGCTGGTTTGGCTCTCCCACTGCTGTTTGCACCCTCTGCCTCCCATCATACCTGTCTGATGGGTGGACCTGAAAGTCAGGGGAGCAGCATACCAGGGTTCCTTGTGACAAGTGGTGCCGGTTCCGTTCGGGGCTGCAATAGATACAGTGGCGCAACGAGCAATCACTGCAGGATAATATAGGCTGCCACCGCATCTACGAGAGATTCAGCCTTGGTCATTTCAAAGGACAACGCTGGTACATATGCATCACCGGTCATTCCAGTATTTCCTACGTCCTGACCCGCCTCTACGTGTTGGCCCGTAGCTACCAACGCCCTCTGTAGAAGAGAGTAGGAAATCATGCCAGATCCAGAGTGGCCTGTTCTTACGTAGATCCCGTCCATCTTATCGTAACCCTGGTCCATTACCTGGCCTGTTGCTGAAGAGAAGACTCTTGAACCCACATCTGCCTCAATCGTCAAGGAACCTTCCCTAAACTGCTTGAATTGTTTGACAATCCCAGACTTGGCAAGAGAATAGTACAGCGGTATCGATTCTCTTGCCTTGTTGTCGATTGAGCCTATTCTCTGGCCTTGCCGCACGTCCTCCTGGCGGTCGCTCTGGTAGGTGCGGGAGACCGCAACGACCATGCGGTTGAAGCGGTAGCTCAAATCCTCGGCGGCCAGGGTGAAGCTCCCCGTGGCCAGCCGTACCGGGTCCCCGCCGGTGGGCGTGTCGGCGCGGTTTGTCTTGTCGCCTACCGACTGCCTGGCCCCCTCGGCGCTCTGGCGCGCCGCGGCCAGTGCGGCCTCCGCCTAGTCCGGAGCGTCTCCAGCCGCCTGGAGGTCCGCCCAGGCGGCGGTTACGGCATGGCCCGCCCGGGCGCTCCCGGAAGAAGCGTCCTGCTCCAACTGCCCCAACGTGGCGAGGGCGGCCTGGTAGGCCGCCTCGGCGTCCTGCACTGCTTGCTGGGCTTCCGCCAGCTGCCGGTCTCCGCCGTCGCCGTCCCATCCCCGCCACCGTCTCCGCCGCCGCCACCTCCTCCTCCTCCGCCGTCCCCGTTCTTGTTGTGCACCACGATGCCGTTGGCCAGGAAGTTGTAGTCATCGGCGATCACCGCCAGGTTGTAGGTCAGCACGCCTTTCCGCACCTCCTCGATTGCCGTCACCGAGGGTCGTCTCGATCCCTGCACCGGTGTAGGCGTAGACCGTATCGCCCACCTCCAGCTGGGCCACCGCCAGGCCGTAGCGCTCCTGCGTGAGGCGGGGCAGGTAGGAGGCCCATCCCTTGCCCTGCACGTAGTAGGGCTCCGTGTTGGTGTTCTGATTCACCGTCCCGTTGGCGAAGCTCACTCGGATGGTGTAGTCATCCGCGACCCCGCTGTGGTAGCGGGTGGTGACCCGCAGCACCACCCTGTCCTCCAGCTGCCGTGTTTCCAGGTTCGGGCTCTTGACCGCCTGGCCCTCGCGTACCTGCTCGATGGGCAGCAAGGTGCCGTCGGCCATGAGGATCTGGGTGCCGGCCACGAAGCAGTCATCCACGGGATAGGCCCGCCCGTGGAGCGCCGGCAGCGCCAGCAGCGCCACCACCGCCGCGACGAGCCGCCGCAAGCCCGGGCAATGCCGGCGCCCCCCTGGAGCGAACGTGAAAAAATCGGAGCTATCGCGGAGGAGTCCACCCGTCGTCCCGGCCATGCAGGACCTCCTTGCAGGAGTCGATCGCACGACTTTGTTTCTGGAACGACTTTTTCTTGCGGAACGGATCGCAGCTTGCGGGAAATACAGTACGTTCGTCCCGATCTCACAGGAAAAACGCGGGAGAAAAGTCCCTCGGGCGGCCGCACCTCGCGCTGCAACCGGGGCCACAC
>CAZBDU010000120.1:0-14194 GCA_964490725.1 uncultured Spirochaetaceae bacterium
CGGGTACCTGATCACGGTGCTTGTGGCCGACGACGACCTGGGGACGGACCAGGCGGCGACCGGCGTGACGGTGGCCAACGTGGCGCCGGTGCTGGGGCCCGTCAACCTGAGCGAGGCGGAGATCGACGAGAACGGCTGGATCACCGTGAGCGGGGTCTTCGTGGACGTGAGCCCGCTGGACACGCACACGGTGCTGGTGGACTGGGGTGACGGGGAGAGCGGGCCGGCGGTGGTGGATCAGGCCGGCCGCACCTTCAGCGCCACCCATACCTACCTGGACGACGATCCCAGCGGCACGGCGGCGGACGGGTACCTGATCACGGTGCTTGTGGCCGACGACGACCTGGGGACGGACCAGGCGACGGCCGGCGTGACGGTGGCCAACGTGGCGCCGGTGATCGAGGAGCTGAGCAACTCGGCCTCCGTTCCGGGAAGCGTTCTGCCCGGCGAGCCGGTTACGATTTCCTGCCAGTTTGTCGATCCCGGCTCGGTGGACGAGCACACTGTGACCGTGGATTGGGGCGACGGAAGCGCTCCCGAGGTGATGGCCCTTGCCGTGGGCGCCCGCGATTTTACGCTGGACCGGGTCTACGTGGAAACGGGTTTCTTCACGATCGTGGTCGAGGTTCGAGACGACGATGGCGGTTCGGCCACGGAGAGCACGGAAGCACGGCTCACGGGGGTGGCGCTGGTAGACGGGGTTCTGCATATCGTGGGCACACCGGGCGATGACGTGGTCCGAATCCGCAAACCCCTGGAGCCGATTGCCTACTGGAACCTCAACGAGACCGGAGGAAGCGTAGTGGCCGATTCGGCGGGTTCGCCTCAGGACGGGACGTTCTACGGCCCGCACCCGGACCTGGACGACGCGGGCCCGCCGGTGGCCTTTGGTGCGGAGACGGGAGCCGATTTCCACGGCGATCGACGGGAATACATCGCGGTGGCCCATGACTCCGTGTTCGAGGTAGCCGAGGGTACGGTGCAGCTGTGGTTCAACACGCGCCGGACCTGCGGAGAGCAGGTCCTGTTCTCGAAGGACCACTGGGGCCATGCGGGCTACGCGGATGGAGGCCATCTGGAGATCCGTCTGGACGGATCCCGCCTCGAGGTGCGGCTGCAGTCTGCTGAGGAAAGCCATACCATTCGCACTGAGCGGATCGTCGAGTCGGGCAGCTGGTACCACCTGGCGTTCACCTTCGGCTCCGAGGGGATGAAGCTGTACCTGAACGGGGAGCTTTCGGGAGAGAACTCCTATACCGGCGGCCTGGCGGCCAACCAGGAGCCGATCCTGATCGGGGCTTCGCCATGGAAAAGCTGGAACCGCTGCGGCGATCCGTCACGGCTGTGGGTCGCCGATCCGTTCAACGGGTACATCGATGAGGTGGCCTTCTACGGCAGTGCACTGAGCAGGGAGCAGATCCAGAGGGTTGCTGAGAAAGGGCCGTTGGGTGCGAGTGACCCCGACGGGGCCCTGATCGAGGTGTACGCAAGCTTCCTCGAGGATCCCGGTCATGTCCAGTACTTCCCCGCCGAAGAGGTGGAATCGATCGTGGTCGTTGTCGGTGCGGGGGAGGACAGCGTATTTGTCGACCAGAGCGTTGGTGTGCCGCTGAGTGTAGACGGAGGTGACGACGCAGACGTTCTGATTGCCGGCAGCGGTCCGGCTGAGATGCACGGCCGGGAAGGCGAGGACATCCTGATCGGAGGTCCAGCGGGCGACCTGCTGGACGGCGGGGAGGGAGACGACCTGATCTGCGGCGGTGCCGGGGACGATCTGTTGCTGGGCGGTGCGGGGGACGACCATCTGATCGGCGGGGCTGGGGACGACACCATCGACGGTGGGCCCGGAACGGACACGGTTTCCGGCGAGCTGGTTGTGCCGGTGGCCTACTGGAGCCTGAACGAGGAAGGCGGCCACGTGGTGGCCGATTCGGCGGGTGCGCCCCAGGACGGCGTGTTCTACGGCTGCCATCCGGAGCTGGACGAAGCGGGTCCGCCGGAGAGCCTGGCGCCCTTCGGGGCGGAGACCGGCGCGGAGTTTCACGGGCGGAGCAACGAGTACATCGCGGTGGCCCACGATGAGGTCTTCCAGGTGGCGGAGGGCACGGTGCAGCTGTGGTTCCGGGTGGACTGCAGCCGGGAGACGCTGTTCAGCAAGGACCATGTGGGCTACGGGGAGGGTGAGCTTGACATCGCGGTGGTGGGGCATGGAATCGAGGTGAGGCTGGAGGGCGGGCAGGAGACCCACACCATCCGCACCGGGCAGCTGGTGGAAAGCGGCCGGTGGTACCACCTGGCGTTCACCTTCGGCCCCGGGGGGATGAAGCTGTACCTGAACGGGGAGCTTTCGGGAGAGAACGGCTACACCGGGGGGCTGGCGGGCAACGGGGCGCCGATCGTGATCGGCGGCTCGCTGATGTGGAACCGCTACGACGGGGAGGATCTGGCGAAGCTTCAGGTGAGGGAGCCCTTTGACGGTCAGATCGACGAGGTGGCCTTCTTTGCTGTGGCCCTGGGGCCCGAGCAGATCCGGCAGCTGATGCTCTACGGAGCCCTGGGGGTGGGGGAGGGCATGAGCCCGGCGGGATTCTCCGGCGCTGTCGGCGAGTACCGGATCGGCTTCGAAGAGGGCGCGCTGGTGGTGGCGGACACCCGTGCCCTCTCCCCGGTGGCCATCGCCTACTGGAACCTGAACGAGGAAGGCGGCACGGTGGCGGCCGACTCGGCGGGCGCGCCGCAGGACGGTGTCCTGGTCGGCGGCCATCCGGAGCTGGACGAATCGGGTCCCCCGGAGGCCCTGGCGCCCTTTGGGGCCCAGACGGGGGTGGAGTTCCACGGGCGGAGCAACGAGTACCTCGCGGTGGCCCACGATGAAGCCTTCGAGGTGGCGGAGGGCACGGTGCAGCTGTGGTTCAACACCGACCGTACCTGGGGGGAGCAGAGCCTGTTCAGCAAGGACGCTGCCGGCTACGGGGAGGGCGGGCACCTGGAGATCGCCCTGGAAGGCTCTCGAATCGAGGTTCGCCTGGGCAGCGGGAGCGCGAGCTACACCATCCGCACGGGGTGCCTCATCGAGAGGAACACCTGGTACCAGCTGAGCTTCAGCTTCGGCTCGGGGGGGATGAAGCTGTACCTGAACGGGGAGCTTTCGGGAGAGAACGGCTACAGCGGGGGGCTGGCCGGAAACGAGGAGCCCATCGTGATCGGCGGCTCGCTGAGGAGGAACCGCTACGAGGGGGAGGATCTGGCAAAGCTGCAGGTGCGGGACCCCTTTGACGGGCGCATCGACGAGGTGGCCTTGTACGGGGAAGCCCTCACGGTGGAGCAGATCGGGCGCTCGGTGGCGGAGGGGCCCCTGGGGGTGGGAAGCCAGCAGCCGGCTGAGACGGTCGACGGGACCGACCGGCTCCTGGGCGTGGAGGTCCTGGTCTTCGGCGATGGGACGGTTGCCTGGGTGCTGGGGGCGGAGAGTGAGAACGCGGGCGAGCTGTCGGCGGCGGAGATCGGGGAGCTTGCCGGCGCTGAGCCCCTGATGGTCCTGGGCCCCGAGGGGGAGCGGTTGAGCCTGGAAGGGGCCTGGGTCAACCGCGGAGAGGAGCTCATCGGGGAGAGGGGGTATGTGCGCTGGGTGGAGGGTGCGGGCGAGGCGGCGGTGCTGGCGCTGGCGGGGGTGGAGGTGGTCCCGGAGGAGGAGCTTGTGCCGGTGCTGCCGGTGGCCTGCTGGAGCCTGAACGAGGAAGGCGGGCGGGTGGTGCGCGATTCGGCCGGCGAGGGGCAGGATGGGACGTTGTACGGCCGGCATCCGGACCTGGACGATGCGGGTCCGCCGGTGAGCCTGGCGCCCTTCGGGGCGCAGACGGGGGTGGAGTTTCACGGGCGGAGCAACGAGTACATCGCGGTGGCCCACGATGAAGCCTTCGAGCTGGCCGAGGGCACGGTGCAGCTGTGGTTCGAGGCGGGCAGCACCCGGGGCCGGCAGACCCTGCTGAGCAAGGAGGCTCCAGGCTACGGGGAGGGGGGGCACCTGAGCATCGCCCTGGTGGAGGGGCGGATCGAGGTGCGGCTGCAGAGCGCAACCGGAAGCTACTGCATCCGCAGCACGAAGGTGGTCGACACAGGCGAGTGGGCGCATCTGGCCTTCACCTTCGGCTCCGGGGGGATGAAGCTGTACCTGAACGGGGAGCTTTCGGGAGAGAACGGCTACAGCGGCGGGCTGGCGGGGAACCGGGAGCCTCTGTCCATCGGCGCCTCGATCTGGGGGTGGCGGAAGGATTGGGCGGGCCGGTGCAGGCCCGGGCTCCGCGATGCCTTCCGCGGGCGCATCGACGAGGTGGCCATCTTCGCGGTGGCTCTCAACGCCGGGCAGATCCAGCAGCTGATCGCTGCCGGGCCCCTGGGGGTGGTGACAACCAGCGGCGTCTAGCCTGGTTGCCTCCGGCCGGCGGCAAGGAACAGTGGCGCAGGGTACTGGAGCCATTCCGCCGCCCACGGCCGGTACGCTGCCTCGGCAGGCCGTTCCGTGGTATCATAGACCCATCTCACCAGAAGGAGAAAGGGCCCAAAAGCCATGGAAGGTCGCGGCGCACCCAGGAGAATCCGGTACAGGTACGTAAAGCATCCCGATTACCGGGTGGTCTTCGCCAACGGCGCGGTAGGCGGGGCGACTCCCCGGGGAGACATCAAGTTCGACCTGTTCATCGAGTACGTAGAGGTTCCCGAGGAAACCGCTCACTCCGTGACCCCCGACGGGATCGGCCCGGAGGTCGAGCGCAACCCTACCGACCCGCCCTTCATCCGCCAGTCGCAGATGGGGGTGATCATGAGCCCCGGCCAGGCCAGGTCCCTGGCCCACTGGCTCATGGGCCAGGTGGACGCCCTGGAGCGCCGCAAGCAGGACGGCCCGCCGGAGATGAGCGGGCCGAGGTCCTTCAATAATTGAAAGGCGGCCGCCGCCGGGGCAGCTTCAGGGTCAATCCGAAATCCAGCCCCACCACCAGGGAGAGCCGGATCCAGCGCTCGAAGGGCAGGGGGTCGGCGATCAGCAGAACCGGCAGGGAAACGCCGCCCAGGGAGAAGGTCCACCCCGCCAGGTAGATCAGAGCCGGGGCCACCCCGAGGGTCCCGTCGCGGCTGACCATGCTCACCTCCGGACCCAGGGCCAGGGTCAACCCGAAGGGCGCCCGGTAGCTCAGCAGCAGGCTGCCCGCCGGCAGGGCGACGTTCTGGTCCAGCCCGGCGACCAGCACCCACTCCTGGAGGGCCACCAGCCCCGCCTGGCCTTCCAGGATGCGCTGTCCGGCGGCAAGGCCCACGCGGCTGTACACCGGGAAGTAGCTTCTCTCCCGGGGGAACAGCTGCTGGACGGCGGCGTCAAACTCCGCCGGAGCCACCAGGCTCCCGCCCACCCCTGCGCGCAGCCCCACGGTGAACCAGGGCTGGCCGCCCGCCTGGGCCGGCAGAAACGCCGGTGCGCCCACCAGAAGCAGGGCGATTGCGGCCGCCCGCGCAGCTCCGAAGACTCTGACGGTGCTCATGGTCACCTTCCTCCCCCTCGTTCAGGCGATGTCTCTGCGGCCGAAGGACAGGGAGTCCTCCAGCCACGTGTCGGTTCGCAGCACTGCCCTCCGGCGGCGGAAGGCCAGGCGCTGCGCCGCGGCCTGCGCCAGCCTTACTGCCCCCACCGCGGCCAGGGCGGCGCCCGGAAGGCGCCGGCCGAGCTGTTCCCTGACGGCCAGGCGCAGCGGAGCCGGCAGGAAACGGCCCAGGATCTCGTCCTCCATGCTCACGAACAGGCGGGCGCTGCCCGGGTCCCCCTGGCGGGCCGAACGGCCGAACAGCTGCCGGTCGATGCGCTGCGACTCGTGGCACTCCGAGGCGATGACGTGCAGGCCCCCCAGGGCGGCCACTCCCCGGCCCAGGCGGATGTCCGTGCCCCGGCCGGCCATGTTCGTGGCGATGGTCACCGCGCGGGGCTCGCCCGCCAGGGCCACGATGCCCGCCTCATCGCGGTGGCGCACGGCGTTGAGCACCCGGTGCTCCACGCGCAGGCGCTCCAGCCGGGCGGAAAGCTCCTCGCTGGCCTCCACGCTGCGCGTGCCCACCAGGACCGGCCGGCCCGAGGCGCGCACTTCCACGATCTCTTCCACCACCGCGCGCCACTTGGACTCCCGGTCCGCGAAGGCCCGGGTGCGAAGCAGGCGCCGCCGGCAGGGCCTGTTTTCCGGAATGGTGACCACCGGCAGCTCGTAGATGTCCCACAGCTCCTGCGAGGCCTCGCGGGCCGTCCCGGTCATTCCCGCCAGCAGGTCGAAGAAGCGGTAGAAACGCTGGAAGCTGAGGCGGGCCAGGGTCTCCGCTGGGGGGGTCATGGGCAGGCCTTCCCGGGCCTCGATGAACTGGTGCAGCCCCGCCTGCCAGATGCGCTGCGGCATCTGCCGCCCGGTGAACTCGTCCACGATCACCACCTTGCCGTCCTGGAGCACGTACTGGTTGTCCCGATGAAAGAACTCCCGGGCGGTGAGAGCCTGCTGGATGAGCTCCAGGTGCCCGCTCACACCCCGGTACTGGCCGGCGGATTCCCGGATCTGCCTCACCAGCCGTTCCTCCACCCTGGGAGCCAGCTCGATCTCCTTGTGCCTGGCCTTCACCGTGTAGTCGCTGTCCCTGCTCAGGGTGCCGGCGATGCGGTCGGCCACCCTGCAGGCGTCCAGGAAGACGTCGTTGGGCAGGGCCCTGGAGATGATCAGGGGTGTGACCGCCTCGTCGATGAGGATGCTGTCCGCCTCGTCCACGATGACGTAGTAGATGCCCCGCATCACCAGCCCCCGCTCGATGTCGTCCCTCCGGCCGAGCAGGGAGGCGATCTGGCGCCGGCCGGCGCTCTGCAGCCTGCCCAGCCAGAGCCGGTCCCGGAGGAAGTCGGCCACGATCTCCTTGTTGGTGGTGTAGGTGATCTCCTTCCGGTAGCCCTCGCGGCGCTGCTCGGGGTCCATGCTGGAGGTCACCACCCCGACGGATACCCCGCAGAAACGGTACAGCGGGGCCATCCAGCGGGCGTCCCGCTCCGCCAGGTAGTCGTTGACGGTCACGATGTGGCAGGGCAGACCGCTCCAGCCGTGCAGAACCGCCGCCAGGGCCGCGGTGAGGGTCTTACCTTCCCCGGTGGCCATCTCCGCCACGTAGCCCCGGTGGAGGGCCAGCGCTCCCGCCAGCTGCACCACGAAGGGGCGGAGCCCCACGTGGCGGGCGGCGGCCTCGCGCACCGCCGCCAGCGCCTGGCCCAGGAGCGCCTCGCTCCGGCGGTCCCGGCGGTTCCTGCGGCGCCGGAACGCCTCCTTGAGCTCCAGGAGGCGCCGGCGCAGCACGTTCTCCGGCAGCTGCCGCCACTGGGGGCTCAGCGCGTTGATCTCCGCGGCCCTGGCCAGGAACTCCCCCACCAGGCCTGGCCCGCGGCTCACCGAGCCCACGAAGGCGAACAGGCGCGCGTCCAGCCCCGAGTACAGCTCCCGGGGCTTGCGGATGGAGGTTCGTCTGAGGTCCGCGGTCAGGAAGCTCATGGCCTCTACAGCTGGTAGCGGCGCTGCAGGAGCTGCCGGAGCTTGCGGTAGGCCTGCAGCAGCAGCGGCTCCGGCGCGAGCCGGAACCGGACACGCCCGGAGCGGCGATGCAGCAGCTTCACCTCGGGGTCCGGGACCACCCCCAGGCGAACCTCGTAGAAAGGCTCAGCCGCCACGGCGCCGCTGGCCTCGGAGACATCCACGGCCACCTCCCCGCCGCCGCGGAAGCCCAGCGCCAGGGAGGGCAGCTCCCGGCGCTCCATGGGGATGCGGGTGACCTCGGTCACCCGCAGGCCCCGCCCCGCCTGCCCGGCCAGGCGCACCTGGGAGGAGCGAATGCCGCCGGTGAACACCTGGGAGACATTGCTCTGGGAGACCACCGAGGTGAAGTGGAAGGCCCGGTCGTCCACCAGCTCGCCCATGGGCACGCCGCGGCCCAGCCACATGCCCACCGTCTCCTCCAGCCGCGGGGCCACCCACAGGCCGTCGATCTCCGCCCGGATGAGGAGTCTGGCGCGCTGCTCCTCCAGGCGCTGGATGCGCGCCCGGATGGTGCGGGTCAGGCTGTCGATGGCGCGCAGGTCCCCCTGACTGGCCAGCAGCGCCTTCTGGCGCATGGCCAGCGCCTCCTGCAGGCTGGCGGCGGTCTCGGCGATGCGGAAATCCAGCTCCGGGTTGGCCAGGCGGAGCAGCTCCTGGCCGCGCCGCACCCGGCTGTCCGGGGAGGTGAGGATCTCCTGGACCGTGCCTTCCGTGGCGGTGAACACCACCGCGTGCTCCTCCGCCTCCAGGATGCCCGGGGCCTTGAAGCTGTTGGGGAAGGGCAGGAAGTAAAGGATGCCGGCGGCCCCAACGATGGCCAGCAGGCATACCACCGCCGCCCGCAGGCGGGTCCGCTCCAGGCGCGGGCTGGTGGCCAGGTAGTGCACCAGGCGAAGAGCCGGCGCCAGCACCCAGGCCACGGCGCACACCGCAGCCATGATGATTCCCAGGAGCAGGAAGCGGTCCGCCACGAAGAGCAGGATGGTGGTGAATACCACCAGCTTGTAGGCGCCGCTGGTGATGCCGAAGAAGGTGAGCCAGAAGGCCTCCTTTCGCGAGGAAGCCGGGCTGCGGGACTTCTTGTAGCCGAAGGCGTAGCGCTCCACCAGGTGACGGAGATGCTGGGAAGCCTGATTGTGCAGGTTGGGAATGTCCAGCAGGTCCGAGAGGATGTAGTAGCCGTCGAAGCGCAGGAGAGGGTTGATGTTGAACAGCAGCGTGGAAACCGAGGCGATGAACATCGTGTTGTACGCCAGGGCGTGCAGCACCCCGGGACCGGTGTTGGCCCACAGGAAGGCCGCGGTCGCGGCGACGAACAGCTCGAAGAGCATCCCGGAGGCTCCTACCAGGACGCGGCGCCACTTGCTGCGGAACGCCCAGGCGGCGGTGGCGTCCATGTAGGGCAGGGGGTTGAAGATCAGAAACATGATCCCCATGGTGTGCACCTCACCGCCGAAGCGCCGCACCGTCAGCGCGTGGCCGAACTCGTGGAGCGTCTTGACCAGGATCAGGGACAGGTACAGCAGCGGCAGGTTGGCCAGCGAAAGGATGCCCTGGCTCTGCAGCCGCAGCTCGGGGAAATGGTCGATGGCCACCTTCACCCCCGCGCCCACCACGGCCAGCCAGAGGGCCACCCCGAGCGGGCCGATCAGGGCCCGGGCGAAGGGCATAAGCCGCTTCAGGAGCCCGTCCGGGTCGAAGAGCGGGATGCGGATGAACATGATGCTCGTCAGGGTGGCTCGGCGGACGCGCTGCTTGCGCTTGCGGTAGCGCTCGAAGAGCTGCTCGCTGGCCGCAGGCAGCTCGTAGTGCAGCAGGTTGGCGTGGTAGAGCTGGGCCAGGAGCTGGATCACCTCCTCCTGCCCGGGGGCGCCTTCCGGATCGCGGGCCATGGTTTCCTTCCACGCCTGCTCCACGGTGCTTCCCAGGGTAAGGCGCGCCACGAAGTCGTAGGCCGGGGGGCGCAGCCGGAAGAACTGGCCGGTGAAGGGGTCGTGCAGCACGTACCAGCGCTCCCCCCGGAACAGCTGGCGGCGCACCCGCACGCTGGCGCGCAGGGACAGCTGCTGTCCCGCGATCCTGTACCAGGACTCGTGGAAGATCTTCCGTCCCTCGATCATCGCCGCACCCGCAACCTCATCGGCTTCACCACCACAGCCGCAGCCGCAGGAACTCCACGGTCCTGTGCGTCAGAATCCACAGCAGCCGCCGCTCACCGGCCTCCAGCCTGGCCACCCCGGTCATGCCCGGACGCCACCAGGGCTGGACCCCCGCGGGAAACTGCGCCTGCACCAGGAACACATTGCCCTTCTCCTTGGGCACCGCCACCGGCTCCATTCTCCAGAGGCGGATGGCATAGGTCTCCTGGGGACGGCTGGCCAGGGCGATCCTCCCCTGCATCTGCGGGGTGAGCTCGTGCACGTCCTGCTCGTTCACCTCCAGCTCCGCGTACAGGCGATCGATGCGGGCCAGCTTGAAGAGCACCTGTCCCTGCTCCACCGGGGAGCCGATGTTCTCCATCAGGTCCCCTTCGACGATCACCCCCTCGAAGGGCGCCCTGATCTGGGAGCGGGCCAGCTGGTAGCGGACCAGCTCGTGCCGGGCGGCGGCCTGCTCGTAGAGGGCGCGGCTGATGCGCATGTCCGCGGGAGCATTCTGCGCCCGGGCCTTGTCGATCTCCCCCAGGTACCGGTTCTGCTCCGCGATCAGCTCCGCCTCCCTCAGGGTGAGCTGCGTCTGATCCAGGGCGAGCAGCCCCTGGTCGCGGTTGACCAGGTCTCCCACGCGCACGCCGACCTGCTCGATGTGCCCGGCGAAGGGGGCGGTCAGGTAGGCCACGTCGTCGGTGCGCAGGATCACCGGCGCCTTGAGCCGGTAAGGGGCGCGCCCGAAGACCAGGAAACCCAGCAGGGCAGCGGCGAGGATTGCGATCACCTTGCTCCAGGTGTGCTCATATCCCAGCAGCCGGCCCAAGGCTTCCTTCAGGCCGCCGGCCATGCGAGCCCCCAGCCAGCGGTCGCTGCGCTTGAGGTCCGAGAGCCTGCGAGCGGCATGGTCGCAGGCCAGGCGCAGCAGGCGCATCTCAGTTTCGGAGAAGGGCCGCTCGGCGCGCTCGCAGGTGCACACGGCCGTGGGCCCGGCCTCCACGCGCAGCGGCAGGGAGCAGAGGTGCCCCACGTCGTGGGCCCGGGCAAAGCTCTGGTGGTCCCGCCGGATCGCTCCGCCGCCGTGGGACTCCGGCCAGCAGACCTCCGTGTCCTGGTCCAGGCTCTCCTCCATGGCGGCCTCCAGCATCTGCACCGCCTCGGTCTTGCGATCGAAGTGGTCCACGTGGCTGATGGCCTGGAGGCGGACGTAGCCCCGGTCCAGCCAACCCAGGCTGACCCGCTCGCAGCGCTGGCCGGAGGCCAGCTCGTTGCAGAAGGTCATGGCCGCGGCCAGAAAACGCTTCTCCCGGTTCAGCACCTCCATCAGGTCCAGGACCGTGGCGAACTGCTCCACGCGGGTCCTGGACTCCGCGGCCACCCGCTGCAGCTGGTAGCTGGCCGGGACGTCGGCGACCAGCTGGAGGCGCCGCTGGATCTCCCTGGTGGCGGGGGAGCGCTCCAGCAGGAGCAGCGCCAGGCAGGTGTCGGCGTCGCTTCCCGTCTGCAGGCGAACCGCCACCGTCTGCCTGCCGCCGTGCTGGAAGCGCACGGTCTCCTCGTGGCCGGCCGCGGCGCTGTCCATCTGCGCCAGCAGCGTCTCCTCCAGCCCCGCCTTCAAGCTCTGCGGGACCAGGGCCACGATGCGCCAGGGGGGCTCCACCCGACCATCGCGCAGGGCGATCAACCCCCCCTCCGCCTCCGCCACGGCCACCAGGGCGTGGAGGTAGCCGTTCCAGAACTCGGCAGGTTCCCCGGAGAAGCAGCGCAGCCGCTGCAGCTGCTCCAGGGACCTCACGTAGGCGTCCGCCATCCTGCCGGCTCGAGCATGCGCCACGGCTCACTCCCTCACGGCGGCAGCAGCGTCCCGGTCAGCCCCGGGTAGACCCTGCCCTCGGGATTGTCGAACAGCACCTTCACCTCGCGCAGAGCGCTGGAGGGATCCACCACCGGGGAGACGAACTCCACCGTTCCCGGGAGCACCTGGCGGACCCCGTCGATGCGCACGCGCACCGCAGCCTGCGGCTTCAGGGTGGAGGTGGCCGCCGCCTCCATGAGGATGACCAGGCGGCACCGGGAGGTGTCGGCCAGGCGGACCAGGGGCTGCTGGGGGGTGGCATTCTCGCCGACCTCCTGGAACAGCTTCACCACCACCCCGTCGAAGGGGGCAACCACCTGCCGCTGCCTGAGCTGCGCCCGGGCCATGCGGTACTCGAGCTCTTCCCGCTCCTCGGCGATCTCGAGACGCTGGAGATCCGCCTCCGCCAGCCTTACCTCCAGCTCCCGGCGGCGGACCTCCTCTTCGGAGACCGAACGCGTGGTCTCCAGGAGCCGCCGCACCGCCGCCAGGTCGAGCTGCAGGGACTCCAGTTGCCGGCGCGCCGCCTCCAGCTCCACCTTGCTGTCCGCGATCAGCCGCCGCCGGTCGCTCTCCAGGGCCTCCAGCTCCGCATCGAGCTCCACGATCACCTCCCCGGCGCGCACCGCCTCACCCTCCTTCCTGAGAATGGCCGCGATGCGGCCGGGCACGGTGGCGCTCAGGGTGGCATCCCGGTAGGGCTCCGTGATTCCCCGGGCGGACCACTGCTGGGCCCACCCCGCGGCAGCCGCGAGCAGGACCAGCACCAGGGCAATCGGGAGCCGGCGGCGCGAGCAGCTCATGCCTGTCTCTCCACGTCGGTTTCGGGCTGCGATCGGCCTCTATTCTACAGTAGGGCCAGGCGGATTTCAAACGCAGGAAACCCGCCCTAACCCGCCGGGAGCCGCGGGGACCGGGATTTCATGGTAATCCCGCCCTCATCCGCTATAATGGATGCAGACTACGGGGGGCGGCAGGCGATGAGTCGATTTTCCGGGATCGCGTCGGGTTTGCTGTGCGCGGCGCTGCTTCTGTGGCCGGCAGAGGGGCTCCGCGGCCAGGAAGGACCGCAGCGGCTGACCCTGGAGGAGTACGTCCGGCAGCTGGTGCGGGGAAATCCACTGGTGGAGGAGGCGCGCCTGTCGTGGCTGATCGAGGCCAGGAACGCCCGCGCCGAATGGGGGGCCTTCGAGCCCAGGATCACGGGCAGCTACAATCGCGGCAAGCTGCGGCGCGAGAACAACGCCCTGCAGTACGTACAGCAGCTGTTCCGCCCGGAGTACTTCCAGGACACCGAGGAGTACGCGCTGGGGGTGGAGGGGCGTCTGCCCACGGGGGGGACCTTCAGGCTGGGCTACTCCCTGAAGAGAACGGCCAGCCCCTATGCCGAAGAGGGGGAATACGAGTCCTTCGCCGGCCTTTCCGGCGAGCAGCCGTTGCTGAAGGGCCTGCTCTACGGCGCTCCGCTGGCGGCCGCACGGTTGGGGTTGCGGAACCGCCACATCGCCTTTCACGAGCTGAGGCGGCGGCTGATGGACATGATTTCCCAGGCCGAGGCCGCCTACTGGAGCCTGGCCTTCGCCCAGGAGGCGCGGCGCATGGCGGAGGAGTCCACGGAGATCGCCCGCGGCCTGGTGAGGGACGCGGAGGAACGGGTACAGGCAGGCTTGATGTCCAGGCTGGACCTGGAGCAGGCGCAGGCCGAGCTGGCCACCAGGGTCGCCGCGGAGGCGGAGGCCAGCCAGCAGGTGCGCGACGCCATGACCGACGTCAAGCTGCTTCTGGCCCATCCACCCGCGGAAATCCTGGCGGTGGACCCGCTGGTGGCGGAGCAGCCCTCCCGGCCCCCGGAGGAGAGGGAGCTTCAGGAGTCACTGGAGTGGGCGCGCCTGGCCGAGCCGGACTACGCGCGGCAGAAGGAGGAGCTGCTCCGGCAGCGTGTCCTGCTGCGCTACCGGCGGGGACAGCTCTTGCCCGAGCTCAATCTCAAGGGAAGCTACGGTCTGAGCGGGCTGGGCGCCAGCGCCGAGGAGTCCCTGGAGAAGCTGCAGGGCGGGGACTATCCCAACTGGTCCGTGGAGCTGGAGCTGCGCCTCCCGGTGGCGCTGGGCATCCGGGAGCGCAACGAGCTGGAGGCCGCCGCCCTGTCAGAGCGGCTGGCGGCGGTGCGGCTGGCGGCGCTGGAGAAGCGGATCCGTGACTCCGTGGCCACCCTGCTGCAGCGGGTGGCCACCTCCCGGATGAGCATTGAGAACGCCCGGCGCGTGGCGGAGCTGAAGCGCAAGCTCCTGGACGTGGAGGTTTCCCGCCTGGAGCAGGGGATGAGCGACATCCGCCGCGTCTACGACGCCGAGGAGTCGCTCCGGGATGCCCGGCGCGACGTGCTGGACCGCATGGTGCGCTATCGCCAGGCGGTCATGGAGCTCGCGCTGGTGCGAGGCTCGGTGCTCCGCGACCGGGGGCTGGAGCGGCTGCAGGACGGCCAGGTCACCCTCTCCGCGGCGATCCTTTCCGGTCCGGAGTGAGGGGCGCCGGCCGGCACACCCCGCGCGGGGCGCCTCGCCGCCGCCGGCACACCCCGCGCGGGGCGCCTC
>CAZBDU010000121.1:0-13929 GCA_964490725.1 uncultured Spirochaetaceae bacterium
CGCCGGCCCCGGCGCGGTCCTCCCGCCCGGCGGCGGGCAGCCCGCGGCGGCAGTGGCCGCCCGGCGCACGCCCCTCTGCGGATTTCCGCTCCGCCGCAGCGCTCCGCCGCACCGGAGAGGTTACCATCCGGGAGCGAAAATTGTTACCTTATAGGATGAGCCCGCAAAAGACAGAGAGGAGGTTGCCATGGATCTGGAGAAACTGCTCGGAGAGGACGCCCGGGACCTGTTGGAGCATCGCTGCCAGACGGTGCCCGCCAGCCAGCTGCATCTACCCGGCCCGGACTTCATAGAGAGGGTCCTGGTGCCCTCGGACCGCCCGCTGCCGGTCCTGCGAAACCTGCAGAGCGTGTTCGACCACGGCCGGCTGGGTGGGACCGGTTACCTGTCGATCCTGCCGGTGGACCAGGGGATCGAGCACTCCGCCGGGGCCTCCTTCGCGCCCAACCCGCTGTACTTCGACCCGGAGAACATTGTCCGCCTGGCCATCGAGGGGGGCTGCAACGCAGTGGCCTCCACCCTGGGAGTGCTCGGAGCGGTGGCCCGCCGCTATGCCCACCGCATCCCTTTCATCGTGAAGCTCAACCACAACGAGCTGCTGACCTATCCCAACCGCTACGACCAGGTGCTGTTCGCCAGCGTAGACCAGGCCTTCGACATGGGGGCCGTGGCGGTAGGGGCGACCATCTACTACGGATCCGAGGAATCCGCGCGCCAGATCCAGGAGATCACCGAGGCCTTCGAGTACGCGCACGAGCTGGGCCTGTTCACCGTGCTCTGGACCTACCTGCGCAACAGCGCCTTCAAGACCCGGGAGGCCGACTATCACCTGGCGGCGGACCTGACCGGCCAGGCGAACCACCTGGGGGTGACCATCCAGGCGGACATCGTCAAGCAGAAACAGCCCGAGTGCAACGGCGGCTTCAAGGCTCTGGAGTTCGGCAAGACCACCGAGAAGGTCTACACCGAGCTCAGCACCGACCACCCCATCGACCTGACCCGCTACCAGGTGGTGAACTGCTACATGGGCAGGGCCGGCCTGATCAACTCCGGCGGCGCCTCCGGAAAGAACGACCTGGCCCAGGCGGCCCGCACCGCGGTCATCAACAAGCGCGCCGGCGGCACCGGGCTGATCACCGGGCGCAAGGCCTTTCAGCGGCCCATGGAGGAAGGGATCCGGCTGCTCAACGCCGTCCAGGACGTCTTCCTGGACAACAGCATCACCGTGGCCTGAGCAGGGCCGCCCCCGCCCGCTCCGCGCTCCCCCCGCCCCCCGGGTCTTGGTGAGCGGGCTGATTCATTGTAGAATGCTTTCCCTGTGCGCCCCCGGCCTGCCGCAGCCAGCCGGGGGCGCACCAAACCTCGAACGAACGGGAGAGCCCCAGATGAAGCGCTCTGCAAGTGGCAAGAAAAAAGACCGGCTCACCCTTGGCGGGCGGCTCACCGTGGAGCGCGCCGCGGAGATCAAAGCCCTCCTGCTCTCGGCGCTGGAGGATTCCCCGAGCCTGCGCCTGCACCTGGAGGGGGTGGAGGAGATCGACCTGTCCTTCCTGCAGCTCCTGATGGCCGCACGCCGTTCCTCGGAAGCCCGGGGGGGGAGCGTCCTGCTGGCAGGGCCGTCGGATCAGCCCTACCGGCAGGCGGTGGATCGAGCGGGACTGCGGCGCCACCCGGACGCCGAGGGGACCGACCCTCTGCCCGCCTTCCGGCCGGAGGCCTAGCATGGACAGGTATACCGAGACCATGCGCACCGCCTTCCGGGAGGAAGCCGGCGAGCTGCTGACGGAGCTGGAAACCGCGCTCCTGGAGCTGGAGAGCACTCCCGAGGAGCCGGAGCTGGTGGACAAGGTCTTCCGGGCCATGCACACCATCAAGGGGTCGGGAGCCATGTTCGGCTTCCAGGCCATCTCCGAGTTCACCCACCAGGTGGAAACCGTTTTCGACCTGGTGCGCAAGGGCGAGCTGTCCGTGAGCCGGGAGCTCATCGATCTGACCCTGCTGGCGCGCGACCAGATCCGGGAGATGCTGGATGCGCCCCCCGACCAGGACAGCGTGCAATCAGTGCGGGCCACGGAGCTGGTGACCATGCTGCACCGGCTCACCGGCGGCGGTCCTGGAGCGCAGGAGCAGCCGCAGGGCGGCTCGGCGGCCGCCCCCGGGTCCAGCGGTGCGCCGCTGACGCTGCGGATCCGCTTCAAGCCCGCCCGGGACATCTTCCTCCACGGCACCAACCCCGTTCTGTTGCTGGAGGAGCTGCGCGAGCTCGGGGAATGCATGGTGGTGGCCCACGCTGCGGAGGTCCCGGCGCTCCAGGAAATCGAGCCGGAGGAGTGCTACACCTACTGGGACGTCATTCTGACCACGACGCGGGGCGTGAACGCCGTGCGGGACGTGTTCATCTTCGTGGAAGACGACAGCGAGCTGCGCATCGAAGTGATCGATGAGGGCGAACCGGTCTCCGCGGAAGGCTACAAGAGACTGGGGGAGATCCTGGTCGAGAGAGGAGACATCAGCCCGAAGAAGCTGGAGGAGGTGCTGGCCAACCGGCAGCTCCTGGGCAAGATGCTAATGGAGGCGGGGCTGGTCTCCCCCGAGAGGGTCCAGGCGGCGCTGGTCGAGCAGCGCCAGGTGAAGGAGGCCCGGCAGCGGCGCCAGCAGGAGGAAGCCAGCGCCACCATTCGGGTCCGCTCGGAGAAGCTCGACACCCTGGTGGACCTGGTGGGCGAGCTGGTGACCGTTCAGGCCAGGCTGAGCCAGCTCTCCGGGGCCGAAGCGGCCAACGCCAGGCTGCTCGCCATCGCCGAGGAGGTGGAGCGGCTCACCGCGGAGCTGCGGGACAACGCCATGAGCCTGCGCATGGTGCCCATCGGCACCACCTTCAGCCGCTTCCGCCGGCTGGTTCGGGATCTGTCCGCGCAGCTGGGCAAGGAGATCACCCTGGTCACCGAGGGTGCGGAGACGGAGCTGGACAAGACGGTGATCGAACGGCTGGGGGACCCGCTGGTGCACCTGATCCGCAACTGCATCGACCATGGCATCGAACAGCCCGACAGGCGCCGCGCCGGCGGCAAGCCGGCCGCCGGGACCATCCGCCTCGCCGCGGCGCACTCCGGAGGGTACGTGCTGATCCGCATCGAGGACGACGGGGCCGGCCTGGACAAGGAGCGGATCCGCGCCAGGGCGGTGGAGCGGGGCCTGGCCTCCCCGGATGCGGAGCTCAGCGAGAAGGAGCTCTATCAGCTCATCTTCGCTCCGGGCTTCTCCACGGCGGAGCGGGTCACCGGCGTCTCGGGACGCGGCGTGGGCATGGACGTGGTGCGCAGGACCCTGGACGGCCTGGGCGGCACGGTGGAGGTGGACAGCCGTCCCGCGGAGGGAACCACCATCACCCTGAAGATCCCCCTTACCCTGGCCATCATCGAGGGCCTTCTGGTCAGGATCGGAGCCGACCACTTCGTCTTTCCCCTGGCGGCGGTGGACCAGTGCGTGGAGTTGAGCCGGGAGGACGTGGCCGCGGCCCACGGGAGGAACCTGGTAAACGTCCGCGGCAAGCTTCTGCCCTACGTGAACCTGCGCAGCATGTTCTCCATCGAGGGGGAGCCTCCGGAGATCCAGCAGGTGGTGACCGCTCAGTGGGAAGCGCAGCTGGTGGGGTTCTCCGTCGACGCGGTGATCGGCCAGATCCAGACCGTGATCAAGACCCTGGGCAAGATGTACCGGAACGTGGAAGGCATCTCCGGTGCCACCATCCTGGGAGACGGCGGGGTGGCGCTCATCCTGGACATTGCCAGGCTGGCTCAGAAGGCGGAGGCCGAAGAGCAGGACGGGATCGGGTCCCGGGCATGAAGGACGGTCCGCTGGGCAGCTTCAGCACCGCCCGCCTCTCCGAGGAGGACTTTCAAAGGCTGTCGGAGTTCATCCACGGAGAGTACGGGATCAAGCTCCCGCCGGCCAAGAAGGTGATGCTGGAGAGCAGGCTCCAGAAGCGGCTGCGCTTTCTGTCCATGGCCGACTTTCACGAGTACGTGGAGTACGTGCTGGCCGGAGAAGGCAAGGAGTACGAGCTCATCCACATGATCGACCTGGTCACCACGAACAAGACGGACTTCTTTCGGGAACCGGTGCACTTCGACTTCCTGGTGCAGAACGCCCTGCCCGAGCTCATCCGGCGTGACGGAACCGGACTGAGGTCCCCCTTCAGGCTGTGGAGCGCGGGTTGCTCCTCCGGGGAGGAGCCCTACACCCTGGCCATCGTGCTCAGCGAGTTCGCTTCCGCCTTGGAAGGGTTCCGGTTCACCATCCTGGGCACCGACATCTCCTCCCGCGTGCTGGAAACGGCGCGAACCGCCATCTACGACGCGGAGAAGGTAGCGGTGGTACCCACCAGCCTGAAGGAGAAGTACCTGCTCCGCGCCAGGGACCCCGCACGACGGCAGGTGCGGGTCCGCCCGGAGCTGCGGGCTGCGGTCTCCTTCATGCGGCTCAACCTCATGGAGCCCTCCTACGACGGGGTGGAGACCATGGACGTGGTCTTCTGCCGCAACGTGATCATCTACTTCGACCGCCCCACCCAGGAGGCCCTGGTCAACCGGCTCTGCCGGCACCTGAGGCCGGAAGGGTACCTTTTCATGGGGCACTCGGAAACGCTGTTCAGCATGCGTGCGCCGCTGCGGCAGATCGCCCCCACCATCTACATGCGAGTGTGAAGGACGGCTCCCTGGCCATGAAACCCATCAGAGTGCTGGTTGTCGACGACTCGGCGGTTGTCCGCCAAACCATGCAGGAGATCCTCTCGTCGGATTCCGGCATCCAGGTCATGGGCGTGGCCGCCGATCCCTACATCGCCATCCGCAAGATGGAAGCGGAGACCCCCGACGTCATCACCCTGGATATCGAGATGCCCCGGATGGACGGCCTGACCTTCCTCAAGAAGATCATGAGCCAGCATCCCATCCCGGTGGTGATCTGCTCCAGCCTGACCACCGGCGGCTCGGAGATGGCGCTGAAGGCCATGGAGTACGGCGCGGTGGAGGTCATCACCAAGCCCCAGCTGGGCACGAAGCGCTTCCTGGAGGAGTCCAGGGTTCGCATCTGCGACGCAGTGAAAGCCGCGCACCTGGCCCGCGGACGGGGAGGCCGCGGAATCGTCCCTCCCGCCTTCATGGAGGTGGCGCCCAAGCTCACCGCCGACGCCATCCTGGCCAGACCCACCGGCAGGGAGATGATCCGCACCACCGAGAAGGTAGTGGTGGTGGGCGCCTCCACCGGAGGCACCGAGGCGCTGCGGGAGCTGCTGGTGGCCTTGCCTCTGGACGCCCCGGCCATCGTCATCGTCCAGCACATGCCGGAGCACTTCACCCGCGCCTTCGCCGAGAGGCTGGACTCGCTGTGCCGCATCACCGTGAAGGAAGCGGAGAACGACGACACCCTGGTGCGGGGGCGCGCCCTGATCGCGCCGGGCAACCGGCACACCCTGCTGAAGCGCAGCGGCGCGCGCTACTACGTGGAGGTGCGCGACGGACCTCTGGTGAGCCGCCACCGGCCTTCCGTGGACGTGCTGTTCCGCTCGGCCGCGCGCTACGCCGGAGCCAACGCCGTGGGGGTGATCATGACCGGCATGGGGGACGACGGCGCGCGCGGAATGCGGGAGCTGAAGGAGGCGGGAGCCTGCAACATCGCCCAGGACGAGGCGAGCTGTGTGGTCTTCGGCATGCCCAAGGAAGCGATCAAGATCGGCGCCGTGGACAGGGTGCTTCCCCTGTCCGGGCTGGCCGGAGGGGTGATCGGCGCCTGCTCCCGCTAGGGCAGGAGAAGGCCGGAAGACCCCCTGGAGCTACGGGCGGCGCAGATAGGAGAGCTTGGCGGGAAGGGGCAGGTTGTTGCCGAAGTCGTCTTCCCCGTAGCCGTGCTCGGCCAGCAGCTTGATGTCCTCCAGCACCCGGCGGTCCCCCACGAAGGTGACGCTGGAGTCCACCTGGAGATCGATCTTGCCCAGGGTGAGGAGCCGAACCAGGGCGCGGATGACGAACTGATCGGCCGACTCGTCCGGGGCGGGAGCCAGGTCCTCAACGGCCAGGTGGCGCTCGTAGAGCACCAGGGTGCCCCGCTCGAACAGCAGGTGGACCACCCCGCGCAGCGTCTGGCGAGGGTCCCCGCCCTCCTCGGTGCTGCCGTCCCGGAACAACCGCCCCACCTCCTCCGCGATGACCCGGCGCTTGCGCGCGTTCAGCTTCTCGTTGGCCCTGAACAGGTCCAGGGTCACCCCGGCGTCGTAGACCTCCTCCTCCAGGTGCATCTCCGCCTCGCTGCCGTAGTGATTGACTATCTTGGCCACCAGAGTGGACGGGCGTACGTGAAACCCGCGGTAGCGCGGGACCGGCACGGTGATGCGTCCCTGGATGGCGTAGCGCTTCAGCATGCGGTGGCACAGGCCGCGGGTGCGAACGATGTAGCGGCTGGCGAAATCGATGGAATAGCCGAACAGCAGCCCCAGCAGCGCATCCGGCTCCACCCCCGACCCGGCGGCGGGACGGCCGGAGCCGTTCACCATGTGCCGCTCGTAGTAGTGCGCAAGCGCGGTGGCGGTCTCCAGCAGGTGGTAGATCACGGTGATGTGCCCGCGCAGCACCAGCAGGTCCTGGTCCAGGGACTCCACGTTGGATTCGGAGATGTAGGTGTCGTAGAGGGACTGCAGGCTGTGGAACTTCTCCCCCATGTTGCGCAGACCCTCTTCGCTCACCGGATCCGGAATCAGGTCGCTGTAGCGCCCGTCGAGGCTGTCCAGGTCCAGGTGCAGGAACTTGGCCTCCTCGGCCAGGTTGAGAAACGCCGTGGCCAGGTACACCACCGTTTCCTCCGGGGACACGCTCTTGCGGCTGTGCCGGTCGTGCTTCAGGTGCCCGGGGGGGAGGAACTCGACGTAGCTGTCCAGCTCCGGCACCCCTTCGGGAACGGAGACGCCCAGCGCCTCCGCCCGGCGCACCAGCGGACCCACGAACCGCCTCAGGAACCCGCAGGTGGCGTGCAGGGCCTGGTCGGTGGCCTGCGCGAAGTCTTCCTCGATGGGCAGGAGCCGGTACACGGGCAGGAACAGCCGGATGTGCAGCAAGAGGTAGGCCACCTCGGAGAAGAGCTTCAACGGCGCCACGAGCCTGCGGAAGGAGCCCCACCGGCGGTTGTTGCGCGCCCCGTAGGCGTCCAGGATCTCTTCGACCTTCGTGGCCTCCGAGAGGAGGTCCCCCAGCAGAGGACGGGTGAAGCACACCTCGCTGCCCGCGTGGGCGGCCACGAAACGGGAGATGCTCAGCAGCTCCCCGCAGCGGCGATTCAGCAGCTTCTGGAAGCGTTCCTCCTCCACCACTCCTGAATCGCGCTGGGGGACCTCGCCGCCCCCCGCCACGCGCCCCCGGATCTCCCGCGCGGTCTCTTCCCTCATAATCCGTCAATGCTAAGGTAGAGATGCAGGATGCCGCCCGTCAAGGGACCTGTCCGGCACCAGGACCTCGCACTCAAGGGATGCGGGTGAGCTATCCCAGCAGCTCCCGGACCCGGGCGGCCACCTGATCGGCGGAAAAGCCCAGATGCTTCGCGGCCTCGGCGCCCGGCGCCGACTCGCCGAAGCGCTCCAGCGAGTAGACCAGGCCCCCGCTGCAGGCCAATCCCTCCCAGCCCAGGGAAACGCCGATCTCGAGCACCACGACCGGGACCTGAGGTGGGAGGAGCCTCTCGCGGAAGGAGGCGGGAGAGCCGAGAAAGAGCTCGCGGCTCAGCATGGACACCACGCGCACCCGGGGCTCCCCCAGGCTCCGCTTCGCCTCCAGAGCCAGGTTGACCTCGGAGCCGGTGGCAACCAGCACCACCCGCGGACCGCCGCCCTCGGACTCCGACACCACGTAGGCGCCGTGGGCCGCCGTCTGCCTCCAGTGGGGATCGCTTTTGGGGTACACCGTCAGGTTCTGGCGTGTCAGCGCCAGTGCGGCGGGACGATCGGTTTGCTCCAATGCGATGCGCCAGGCCACGGAGGTCTCCGCGGCGTCCCCCGGACGCAGCACCAGCAGGTTGGGGATGGCGCGCAGCGCGGCCAGCTGCTCCACCGGCTGATGAGTGGGGCCGTCCTCGCCGAGATACACCGAATCGTGGGTGAACACGTAGATCACCGGCTGCCCCATCAGCGCGGCCAGCCGGATCGACGGTCTCATGTAGTCGGAGAAGACCAGGAAGGTCCCGCAGTACGGCCTCAAGCCCCCGTGCAGGCAGATGCCGCTGGCGACGGCGCCCATGCCGTGCTCCCGCACGCCGAAATGCAGGTTCCTGCCGGCGTGGTTTCCGGCCTGGAAGCTCCCCTGCCCTTTCAGCTCGGTGTTGTTCGAGGGAGCCAGATCCGCCGAGCCCCCCACCAGATTCGGGATCTGCTCGGCGATGGCGTTCAGCACCGCCCCCGAGGACTTGCGGGTGGCCTGCTTCTCCCCTTCCGCGAACTCCGGGAAGCGGACTCCCTCCAGATCCGGCGCGCCGAAAAACTGCTCCCAGAGACGGCCGTTCCCGGGCTTCTCCTTCTTCCAGGCCTGGAACAGCTCCTGCCACTCTTCGTAGCGTTTCTTCCAGGCCGGCTGCCGCTCTCTGAAGTACCCCTTCGCCGCCTCGGGGACGGTGAACTCACCGTCTTCGGGAAGCCCCAGCGCCCTCTTGGTGGCTCTCACCTCCTCCTCGCCCAGCGGGGCGCCGTGCGCCTCGTGGCTGCCGGCCTTCCCCGGGGATCCCTTGGCGATGACCGAGGAGAGCACGATCAGGCTCGGCCGGCCGCTCTCCTTGCGCGCCGCCTCCACCATGGCTAGCATTCCCGGAAGGTCGTAGGCCCCCCCCCCTTGAGTGTGCCAGCCGTAGGCGTCGAAACGCGCCGGCACGTCTTCCGTGAAGGCCAGCTCCGTGGAGCCCTCGATGGTGATCCGGTTGGAGTCGTAGAACACGATCAGCTTGCCCAGACCCAGGTGCCCGGCCAGGGAGCAGGCCTCGGAGCTCACCCCCTCCATCATGTCCCCGTCGCCGGCCAGCACGTAGGTGTAGTGGTCAATCACGCGGCGCTCCGTGTTGAGCCGGGCCGCCAGCATGGCCTCCGCGATGGCCATGCCCACGGCGTTGGAGATGCCCTGGCCGAGGGGCCCGGTGGTGGTTTCCACCCCAGGGCTGCACCAGTACTCGGGATGTCCCGGTGTCTTGGAGCCCAGCTGGCGGAAGCTCTTGATATCCTCCAGGCTGAGGCCGTAGCCGGAAAGGTGCAGCAGCGAGTACAGCAGCATGCTGCCGTGTCCGGCCGAGAGGACGAACCGGTCGCGGTTGGGCCACCTGGGGTCCCCCGGGTAGTGCGAGAGGATCTCGCCGTACAGCAGGGCCCCCACCTCCGCGCACCCCATGGGCAGTCCGGGATGTCCGGAGTTGGCCTTCTGCACCGCATCCATGGCCAGGCTGCGGATCGCCGTGGCCGCCGCCAGGAGCCCTTCCTCGTTCATGCTGCCGTTCTCCTATCCTTCAGCGTTGCGCTCTCGAGCCTTCCGCCCGGTGAGCCCCTGCAGTCTACTTTTTCTTCTTCCGGCGCTTCTTGCGCACCGGCTGCACCCGGGTCACCGTGGTCTCTCTCCGGGGCTCCCGGCGGCTCTCCACCGCGGCCTCGGCGGGCACAGGCTGGGGGAGCTCCGCTCTCTGGGCCTCCTCCGGAACGGAAGCTTCCCCGGCCCTGGCGGGCGCCACCCCGGCCAGGCGGCCGAACCGCTGCAGATCCCGTCGCCGCCGGCTGCGATCCACGGCGCGCTGCCAGCCCAGCGCGATGGGGGAGGCGATGAACACCGTGGAATAGGTGCCCACGACGATGCCCACGATGAGAGCCAGGGCGAAGTCCTTGATGGTGCCGCTGCCGAACACGAAGATGGCGCCCACCGCCAGCAGGGTGGTGAGCGAGGTCAGGATCGTGCGGCTCAGCGACTGGGTTATGCTGGTGTTGATGATGCTCTCCAGGTCCGCGTCGCGCATGAGCATGCGGTTTTCCCGCACCCGGTCGAAGATCACGATGGTGTCGTTCAGCGAGTACCCGATGATGGTCAGGATGGCCGCGATCATGGTGGTGTTCATCTCCACCCTGAAGACCGCGATGAAGCCGGTCATCACCAGCGTGTCGTGAACCAGGCAGATCACCGCCGCGGCTCCATAGATGAAGTGGAAGCGGAAGGCGGTGTAGATCAGGATCAGCACCAGGGCCACCAGGAGGATCGACAGGGTCTGACCGAACAGCTGCTGCGAGTAGCGGGGACCCACGAAGTCGCTGGACTGGATCTCGAAGCTCCCGGCGCCGAATGCTCTGGTCAGCAGGTCGGAGATCTGGCTCTCCACCCTGTTCTGGAAGGTGCTGTCCTCCGAGGGGGCCATGACCTTGATGGTGAACTGCTGGTTGCGTGGATTGCCCACGGACTGGATGTCGAACTTGCCCAGGGGCGCCAGCGCCTCCCGCAGCCGGCCGATGGCGACCCTCTCGGCCTGCGGCTTAATCTGCACCTGCTCGGTGAGGCCCGCGGTGAAGTCGATACCCAGGTTGAACCCGCCCCGCACGAAGTAGCCCGCGATCCCCGTGGCGATCATGGCCAGGGACAGGGCGATCATGAAGTACCGCAGCCGGGTAAAGTGAATCACACGCTTCACGCTGCCACCCTCCTCCAGGTGATGCTCAGCCTGGAGACCTTCAGCACATCGGTGGTGAAGTCAAAGACCAGGCGCGACAGGAACAGGGCGGTGAACATAGAGGAGACGATCCCCACCGCCAGCGTCACGGCGAACCCCTGGACCGGCCCCCTGCCCAGCTGGGACAGGGCCAGGGCCGCGATGAAGGTGGTGATGTTGGAGTCCAGGATCGTCCAGAACGCCTTGGCGAAACCGGCCTTCACGGCCGCCTTGGGGCTCTTGCCGATCCGGTACTCCTCCTTGATGCGCTCGTAGATGATGACGTTGGCGTCCACCGCCATGCCCACCGTGAGAATGACGCCCGCGATGCTGGGCAGCGTCAACGTGAAGCCGAACACAGACAGCACGGAAACCATGAAGTACAGGTTCATGACCAGGGCCAGGTCGGCCACCAGGCCGGAGCCCTTGTAGTAGATGAGCATGAACACCACTACCAGAATGAACCCCACCGTGACCGCCCGCAGGCCCGTGCGGATGGCGTCCTCGCCCAGCGTCGCCCCTACCGACTGCTGGTTGATGATCTCCAACGGTACCGGCAGCGCTCCGGTGCGCAGCACCAGGGCCAGGTCGTTGGCCTCCTGGCGGTCGAAGCCGCTCACCTGCACGGCGTCGCGGATCGGCTCGCGGATCTGCGCCTGGGCCTTCACCTTGTCTCCCAGCACCACCGCCATGGTCTTGCCCACGTTCTCACTGGTGAGCTTGTAGAAGATCTCCCCGCCCTGGCTCGTAAGGTAGAAGTTGACCACCGGGCGGCCCGTGATGGGGTCGGAGCTGACCCGGGCGTCGCGGATGTAGTTGCCGGAAAGCCCCACCTCCTCCCTGATCACCGTGAACCCCCGCAGCTCGTCCACGCCGTAGGCATCCTTCTGGTAGACCCCGCGCAGCACGTCCCCCTTCGGAAGCACCGCAGGCTGGATGATCTTGCCCTCCGGGGATATGAACGCCCCCGGGTTCTGCTGCTGGTACTCGCGAAAGATCTTCAGGCCCTCGTCGTCCACGATGTGGAAGCTCAGGATCCCCTTGCCCTGGATGAACCGGCTCATGGCCTCGCGGTCCGCCTCTCCGGGCAGCTCCACCAGGATCATGTCCTCGCCCTGGCGGCGGATCTGCGGCTCGGTGACGCCGAACTGGTCGATCCGGTTGTTCAGGATCTCCAGGGCGCGGTTCATGGCGTCCTCCCGCTCGGCGGCCGTCAGGGGCTTGCCGGCCTGCTTCTGGAGCTCCTCCAGGTCCGCGCGGATCAACACGCGCATCCCTCCCCGCAGGTCCAGCCCCAGCTGAATGGTCCTGTCCTTCAGGTCCTTCAGCGACAGGATCTGCGTCCGGTAGTGATCCTCCAGCGCAGACAGCATCTCGTCCCTGGTGGCGAAGCTGGTGAACACGTCGCGCACCGTCCAGGTGCGGGGCAGCGGCTTATTCTCGGCGCGGTAGGCGTCCCTGGTGTGCTGGATCAGGAAGGAGTACTGCGACGGCAGCGCCTCGCCCGGGTCCATGCCCTGCAGCTCGCGCAGGGCCTCCCCGGACTGCCGCTCCGCGTAGAGACGGATCTGAGTTCGGGAGCCGGAAGCCAGATCCTTCTGTGACTGGGGCGTGATGAAGTACCACCTGAGCGTGGGATAAAGGAAGGAAAAACCTACGGCTATCAGGATGAGCACCACCAGCAGCCGGAATCGTTTTGACATGCTTGTCTACTCCGAAAAGGGGTTAGGGAGGCGAGCGCCTTGCGAACGGCGGGGCTATTCCTCTGCTATTCCTCTTCCGTGGACTCCACCGAGCTTTCTTTGCTCTCCTTGCGTTCGAGCACGCTGGCGATGGCGCTCTTGCTGAACTCGATCTTCGTGCTGTCGTCCACCTTCACGGTAACGGTCTGATCTTTGACGGCGGTGACCAGCCCGCGGATCCCCCCGACGGTAGCCACCCTGTCGCCCTTGCGGAGACTGGCCAGCATGCTCTGGGTATCCTTCTGCTTCTTGCGCTGGGGCCGGATGATCAGGAAGTAGAAGATCACGATGATCAGCCCGAAGGTCACCAGCATGGTTACCACCTGACCGCTGCCACCGGATGCGGCCTGCAGCAGCGGAAGCCGCGTCAAGAACTCGAACATCAGCGTTGTCCTTTATGGTTTAGAGATTTCGGCCAAGGTACCAAAATAATCGGGGCTCGTCAAGCGAGCATTCCTAGACAACCAGGACCCGCACCACGCCTTTGGGCACCTCGAACACGCCGAATAGACGCTTCAACTCTTCCACGGACCCCACAGGCGTCCTGGCCTGGCGATTGTAGGCCTCCAGGACGGCCTCCGGCTCTCCGGTGCCGCCTCCGTTCTCCTGGGCGTAGATCGCCGAGCAGAAGGCCTGCTTGAACAGGCCCGCCTCGGCCAGCCGGCTCGTGCTCAGCCGTCCATAGCGTCGTTTCAGCGATCCGTCCACAACGGCCGTGTTTCCCTCGAAGCCGATGGTGCACACGAAATCTTCGCGGCCTATCACCGGCCCCCTCCCCTTCCCGCCCGGCGGGAAACGCACCCGCGCCCGGGCCGGTGCCGCAGCCCCCGGGAAGGCTGGCCGCTCGCGAAACGCCCGGGCAGATGCACATGGCAGGAAGCCGCGATGTTGTGTATAGTGATAGCGATGATCATCCTGGACCGGGAACGATTATCCGATTTTTTCCACAACGTGGCAAGTGGGTTCCAGGTCAGTCCCCTGGAGATCATCGCGGCAGTCCTGCTGGTCGCCGCCTTTGCCGGCGTCCTGGTGCTCATCTACACTCTCCAGCTCCGCAGGGCCCGCCTGGACAAGCTCCAGCGCGCCGGCCGTCGCTTCGAGCGGCTTGCCGCCGCCAAGGGGCTGACCCCGGCCGAGCGCGCTCTGGTGGATCGGCTGGCCGCTTTCCTGCGCGATCCCTCCAAGAAGTACCTGATCCTGGCCAATCAGCCCACCTTCAACTACTGCGCCTCCCGGGCGCGCCGGGAAGGGGCGGCGCCGGCAGCGCTACTGGCCCGGCTCCGCCATCGCCTGGGCTTCCGCCTCCGGGCAGGCCGCCAGGCTCCCCCTTCCACCGCCTCCCTCGTCCCCGGGCAGGAGGTCCGCATCCGCCGCAGCGGCGACCGCGGCCGGCGCCCGGTGCCGGGCAGGGTCGTGGCCGTCGGCCCGGCCGGGCGGGAGGTCAGCCTGGGCGGGGGGGGACGCCGGGCGGCGGCCCACGCCG
>CAZBDU010000122.1:0-13455 GCA_964490725.1 uncultured Spirochaetaceae bacterium
GGCGGAGGCCGCGCGGAGAGCGCGGCGGGCGCTCACGGCACGCCCCCGGGGTAGAAGCGCCAGGCCAGGCCCAGGCCCACTGCCCAGCTGGAGACCCCGTCCCTGCGCAGCCACCACTGCAGGGGTAGCCCCACCGCCAGGGACTGCCTGCGGCTAAGGGGGATCTCCACGCCGGGCTCGGCCAGCAGGAGCGGATAGAATAGGTAGAGGCTGGTGAGGAGGTAGCGCTCGTAGCGCGCGGCGGCCCCCAGGCCGGCCTCGAGGGCGGGACCGGACGCCGCGGCGGGGCGGAGGGGAAGCCTCAACCGGAGCACCGCCCGCAGCTCCGCTCCGGAAAGCCCCCGGTAGCGGAAGCCGGAGCGGACGTCGGAGGGCAGCAGGAGGTGCGCCCCCAGGGAGGCGCCGACGGCCAGGTGGCTTCCCAGGGCCAGCATCAGCCCCGCGGCGGCGCTCCCCGCGGCCTGGGCCTTGAGGGGACGGTGCAGAGGATCCTCCGGGTCGACGGTGAGCGCCGCCTCCCCCTCGAGGCGCCCTTCCAGGGCCAGACGCACCCAGGGGCCGCCGTCTGCGCCAGTGGCGGAAGCGGCGGCGCCGGCTGCAGCGCCGCCCGATTGGGCGAATGCGGCCGCTGTGACAAAGAGAGTGAGAAAGGCTATACTCGGGGCGGCCTTCAGCCTGAGCATGACGTGGCATAGCATGGTGAGAATCGTTCATAAAATCAAGCGGCTTTCGGCGGCGTCCGCCCTTGTGGCCCCGCTGGCGCTGGCGGTCCTGGCGGTGTTCGCCTGCAGCCGGGAGAAGCCGGTGGAGCAGATCCATCTCCCGCCTACTCCGGTGCTGACGATCCGTTCCACCTGGGCCGTGGTCAGCTCGCACGTGCTGCGCCTGCGGGAGGAACCGTACTCCGCGGCGCGCATTCTGGCGCATCTCAGAAGGGGAACCATCATGGAGGTGCTGGGCCGCACGGACCGGAAGGAGAGCCTGGAAGATCAGACCGACTACTGGTTCCAGGTGAGCTACGAAGGGCTGCGCGGCTGGGTGTTCGGCGCCTACCTGGACGTCTTCGACTCCCGTGTCAAGGCCCAGGCGTTCGCCGACACGCTGGAGTAGGCGGGCGTGAGCCGAGGCGTCCTGCTGTCGGTGCTGCCCTGGCTGCTGCCGCCGCTGCTGGGGGCGGTGATCGGGTACGTCACCAACGCCATCGCCATCCGGATGCTCTTCCGGCCGCTGCTGGCCAAGCGGATCTTCGGCCTGCGCCTACCGTTGACGCCGGGAATCATCCCCAAGCAACGTTACGAGCTGGCGGAAAGCATCGGGCGCATGGTCTCCCGGGAGCTCATCACCGAGGAGGCCATCAAGGGGCAGCTCGCCACGGAGAGCTTCCGCAGCCGCTTCGGCGAGAACCTGGATTCCCTCCTGGAGCAGCTTCTCTCCACGCCGCTTTCCAGGCTGCGCGGGGGCGGGCAGCAGGCCTTTGCCTCCGGCGTGGAGGCGTTCCTTTCGGAGTCTCTGTTTCGTTTCTTCTCCTCCCGCAGCTTCATCCACGGCGTGCGCACCATCCTCACCCGCCTGGTGACCTCCCTGGCGGGCAAGCCCCTGGCGGAGCTGGCGCCGCCGCAGCGCGTGGCGGAGCTGCTGGTGCGGCGCGCGCTTCCGGCCCTCACGGGCCAGGACGGGCGGCGGCGAGTGGCGGCGGCGGTCCGCCGCTGGGCCGAGGGCCGTCGCGGCACGGACAGCCCCCTGGCAGAGGTGGTGCCGGAGGCCGTGGTGCAGCCCCTGGGCGGCTTCGTGGCCGGGCTTCTGCCCTTCCTGTTCGAGGCGCTCCTGCGCTGGCTCCAGGAGGAGGACACCCGGCGGCAGCTGGAGATACGGGGCAAACGACTTCTGAGGGATGTGCTGGACAGGCTCAACCTGCTGCAGAAATTCATCATCTCCGCGGGGCAGTTCGACCGCACCCTCGAACAGAAGATGCCGGAAATCATAGACGACGCCCTGGAGCATCTGAGGCGGTACGCCGAGGCTCCCAAGACCGTGGAGGACCTCCGCCGCGTGGTGGAGGAGACGCTGCAGCGTTGGCTGGTCAGCCCGGGGCGGGAGACCCTGGGCAGGGTGGACCCGGACCGCCTGTCCCAGGCGGTGGAGAAGGCCCTGGCTGCGCTGGGCTCTCCGGCGGTGGCCGGGCGCCTGTCCCAGGCGGTGCAGCGCTGGCTGGGCCGCCTGGAAGGGCGGACCGTGCGGGAAGTGGCGGCGCGCTATCTGGGGCTCGGGGAGCCGGAGGTGATCGACTACCTGTCCAACCAGGTGCTGAGCTACCTCTCGCGCCAGGAGACCTCGCGCACCATCGCCTCGGAGGTGGTCTCATTCTCGGTGCGTTTTCTGGAGGAGCATGGCGAGCAGAGCCTGGGGGAGGTGCTGCACGTGAGCGCGGAGCTTCGCAGCCGGGCGGGGGCCTATCTCACCGACCGGGTTATCCGCATCCTGGATTCGCGGCTGCCCGCTCTGATCGACAGCTTCAACGTGCAGCAGCTGGTGGTGGACAAGATCAACAGCCTGGACGTGGCCCAGGTGGAGAAGCTCCTGCTGATGGTGATCGCCAGGCACCTGAAGTGGATCAACCTCTTCGGGGCCCTCCTGGGCGCGGTGATCGGCTTCAGCCAGATGATCCTGCGGCTTTTCGTCTAGGGCGCCGGCGGCCGGCCCCCCCCGGGGAGGGGCCGGCCGCTGCCGCCGCTCCGTCGGCCCCGCTCCGCCGGTTCGGTTCCGCTGGCTGCGCTGCGGCCGAATTGACCGGGCAGTGGTTTTCCTTTAGACTTCACGGCATCCGCCCGGGGGAGAACGGCCATCTACAACCTCCTGATCGTCGATGACCATTCGGAGCACCTCGACCTCATGTACGAGATCCTCAAGGACGACCCGAAGTACCGGCTGTTCAAGGCGGACTCCGGGGCGGCGGCGCTGGAGGTGATTCGGGACCAGGACATTCACATCGCCCTGGTCGACGTGGTCATGCCGGTGATGGACGGCTACGAGCTCTGTCGGCGCATCCGCAGGGAGCGCAGGGGCAGCCCCATCCAGATTGTGCTCATATCGGGGTTCGAGGAGAAGAGCGATCTGGAGGCGCTGTTGGACCTGGGAGCGGACGACTTCATCGGCAAGCCCGTCACTCCCCTGGAGCTGTACGCGCGCATGAACGCGGCGGTGATCCGCCATCGCAACCAGACGGAGAATCACGGCTCCTTGCGGGGGTACGGCGCCCGCGAAGGCGAGCTCTCCTCGTTGATGGCGGAGAACCTCTTCCTGCGGCGCGAGGTGGAGAAGATCCGCCGCCTGAACCAGGAGCTGGAGAGGAGCAACGAGGAGCTGGAGCGGCTGGCGTCCTTCGATCCGCTCTCCGGGCTGCTCAACCGCCGCACGTTGTTCAAGCGCGTGGAGATGGAAATCGAGCGCTCCCTGCGCCTTCAGCTGCCCCTGACGGGGATGATGATGGACATCGACCACTTCAAGCGGATCAACGACGAGTACGGCCATCTCTGCGGTGATGTGGCGCTGAAGGAAATCGGGCGGCGGCTCAACAGCTCCCTGCGCAAGTACGACTACGCGGGACGCTACGGGGGGGAGGAGTTCTTCGTGCTGTTCTCCAATACCACCGCGGACACCACGCGCACCATCGCCGAGCGCTTCCGCCTGGACATCGAGGGAACCCCCTATTCCTGCAGCGGCCAGGTCTTCCGGGTCACCGTCTCCGTGGGGATCGCGCAGTACCACCCCGGGGAAGCGGCGGACCGCTGGATCGAGAGGGCGGACAACGCCATGTACCGCGCCAAGCAGCACGGACGCAATCAGGTGGTGGTGAGCTGAAGGGCCGCCCCGGGCCGTCTCAGTAGCCGGCCTTCTCCAGCCCGGAGACGAACCAGCCGTACACGGCCTTGAGCCGGTTGTAGAAGGAGTCCACCTTGGAGCGTTCCAGCCCCAGGAATCCCCCGGAGCGCACGCTGCTCAGCCCGTAGAAGAGGACTCCGTCCTCCTGCGGCACGATCACGAACAGATTGAGGCTGCCTCCGGGCTGGACCAGGGGAAAGATCAGGTAGCGCATGGTGGTGAGGTTGCGCGTCTGGAGCTCGATCGTGCGCCCGTCGCAGCGGTACTCGGAACGGTAGACGTTGCCGCCGAAGGTCAGGTCCCGCTGGTACATGGTGAGGGCGCTCACCGGCGGGATACGGCGCACCAGGGGGTCGGGAAGAGGGGTGCGCTCCGCGAGCCCGCTTACCACGTAGGACTGCGCGAAGAGGGTCCTCATCCTGCCCCGGCTCTCCGAATAGTACTCGATGCCCTGCATGGTGCTGACGCCGCGCAGGAGGTTGTACATGAGTAGCCGGGCTTCCGGGGTACGCATGTCGCTCCCGGTGGTGCGGTAGAGCAGCACCTCCACGCCCAGGGTAGGCGCCAGGGCCCTCACCTCCGCCCGCAGCTCCTCCTCCCGGTCCACCCGGGGCAGGAGCGACAGGTCGCTGTGCTGCCAGATGTCGTTGCGCAGCTCCCCGCCGCTGGCCAGCTCCACCGCCGCCGGCTTTCCCACCAGGGTCTCCAGGGCGGGATCTGCGCCCGCTGCGGTGGCGCCCAGGGCGGCCAGGAGCAGCAACAAAGTTGATGCAGCGATTCGTCCCATGGTATCCTGCAACTGTAGCGACAATTGCCACCTTCGTGCAAGACTGAAAAGCAAGCAGGCAGATGCCGGAGTGTATCGTGTTTACCGGCGGCGGGACGGGAGGCCACGTGTTCCCTGCCCTGGCCGTGTATCAGGAACTGAAGTCTCGCTGGGACGGCCGGGTGGTGTGGATCGGCTCCCGCGGCGGCATGGAGCAGGGCGTCGTGCCCTCCCTGGGCATTCCCTTCTACGGGATCCCCTCCGGCAAGCTGCGGCGCTACTGGTCCCTCGCCAACCTCACGGACGTCTTTCGCATCGCCGGCGGATTTGCCGCCAGCCTCTTCCTGCTCCTGCGGGAGCGGCCGGGGGTGCTGTTTTCCAAGGGCGGCTACGTGAGCGTGCCGCCCTGCGCCGCCGCCCGCCTGCTGGGGATTCCGGTGGTCACCCACGAATCGGACCTGCGCCCGGGATTGGCCACCAGGATCAACACCCGCTTCGCCCGCAGCATCCTGGTTTCCTTTGAAAGCTCACCGGAGTTTTTTCCCGGCAGGCTGCGCTCCAGGGTCACGGTCACGGGCAACCCGGTGCGGGCGGCCCTGGAGCGGGGGAGCGCCGCGGAGGGGCGGCGCCTGGTGGGCTGTCCGCCGGGGCGCCGTCTCCTGCTGGTCCTGGGCGGGAGCCAGGGGTCCGCGTTTCTGAACTCCCTGGTCCGTTCGGCGCTGCCGCAGCTGCTTGCGCAGTGGTTCGTGGTGCACCAGATGGGGCCTGCCCAGCACCGGCCCCAGGCGGCGCAGGGCTACCACGCGGCTCCCTTTTTCCACGACGAGCTTCCGCACCTGCTGGCGGCCGCGAGCCTGGTGCTCTGCAGGGCCGGTGCCAACACCCTCTTCGAGCTGGCGGCCCTGGGGCGCCCCGCGGTGCTGGTGCCGCTGGCCGAGCATGCCAGCCGGGGGGACCAGATCGACAACGCCCGCTACTTCGCCGAGCGGGGCGCCGCGGTGGTGCTGGAGGAGCGGGAGGCCTCGGCGGCCCGTGTGACGGAGCTCGTGTTGCAGCTGGGCGCCGATCCGGCTAAGCTGGAGGGGATGGGGCGGAACGCCAGGAGCCTTGGCCGGCCGCAGGCGGCAGCCCGGGTGGCGGAGGTGCTGCTGGAAGCGCGCCGGAGAGGCTTGCCTTGAGCGGCCAGCTGGGGATCCTGGACGTGGTGTTCTTCGTCCTGATCTTCGCTGCGGCGGTGCGCAGCGCGCTGCGCGGGTTCGTCTCGGAGGTGGGCGCCGTGGCGGCGCTGGTGCTGGGCCTGGCGGGAGGGCTGCTTCTCTCCGAGCCGCTGGCCGGCGTCCTGGCGAAGCAGTTCGGGCCTTCCATGTGGAACCGGCTGATCGCGTTCCTGATCCTGTTCCTGGGGCTTTACGTCGTGGTGAAGCTCGTGGAAAACGTGCTGCACGCCGTGATCGAAAGGCTCAACCTGGACTGTCTGGACCGGGTGTTGGGCTTTTTTCTCGGCATCGCCGAGGGTATCCTGGTGGTCGGAGTGGTCGTGGTGGTGCTCAGCTGGCAGCCTTTCTTCGATCTGCACGAGCTTCTTTCCGGGAGTCTCCTGGCCAGGCTGATTGCGCCGCTGCTGCCGGCGCCGGACTGGCTGCCGGACTCCCGCTTTCTGAACAATGTTTGACAACATCATCGGCCAGCGCGAGACGATCCAGACTCTGGCTGAGGAGCTGTCCGCAGGGGCGCTTCCCGGGGCGCTCCTGTTTCACGGGCCCCGCTACTCGGCCAAGCTGTCCACCGCGCTGGAGGTGGCGCGCCTTCTGACCTGCACGGAGGCGGGTGAGTGGTCGTGCCTGTGTCCCTCCTGCCGCAAGCAGCGGCTGTTGATCCATCCCAACGCCCTGATGCTGGGACCGCGGTACTTCAGCGACGAGATCGCCGCGGCGGCGGACGTGCTGCTGCGCAGCCGCAGGACCGCGGCGCAGTACCTGTTCGTTCGCGCGGTGCGCAAGCTCACGCGCCGCTTCGACCCGGTGATCTGGGAAGGAATGGAGTCCCGGCTGCGTGCGGCGCAGACCTCCCTGGCGGAGGTGGAGGAGCGCCTGGACGAGCTGGCCCCGGAGCAGCTCCCCGAGGAGGCGCTGGGCGGCCGGGGAGGGCTGGAAGCGGAGCTGGATCGGATCGGAAAGCTCGCCTCCAGGCTGGTGGAGAGCCTTCCCACCGACACCATCCCGATCGACCACCTGCGCAACGCCGTGGGGTGGCTGCACATGACGAGCTCCGTCGGCTCCGGGGCCGGACCCGGGGGTACGCGCAAGATCGTGGTACTGGAGAACGCGGATCGCATGCATGAGGCTTCCAGCAACTCCCTGTTGAAGCTGCTGGAGGAGCCCCCCGAGGAAGCCACCCTGATCCTGCTCACCGGAAGAAGAGAGGCGCTGATCCCGACGGTGCTGTCCCGCCTGCGGCCCTACGCCTTCCACGAGCGGGGAGCGGAGGAGACCGTCGAGGTGCTGACCAGGGTCTTCCGCGAGGAGATGCAGGAGGGCCCGCGCTACGAGAGCCTCCGCGAGTACTTTCTCTACCAGCAGAAGGTGAATCCCGACCAGCTCCACCGGCTCAGCCACGGTTTCATCGCCGCGGCTCTGGAGCCGCTGGAGCCCGACCTCTCCGTCCTGGAAGAGATCAGGCAGGAGGCCGGCAGGGCAAACGGCAGAAGCTTCCTGCTCACCTTCCTGGAGGAGCTTCTCATCCACCTTCGCCTTCTTCTGCTGGAGCAGGGGGTGAGCCCCTTCCGCCTGGGCCGCTGGAACGAGGCGGTGCGGCGGCATCAGGAAGCGGTGGGAAGATTGAATCAGAATCCTCAGCTGGCTCTGGAATCGTTATTTTATAGTCTGAGGGCTCTGCCATGAGAAGATTCGTACAGAAAGCGCTGGAAAAGCTGGACAGGCTGGGGGGCAACCAGATCCGCTCGCTGGTGCTGGACCTGGCCACCGAGAATGAGCTGCTGTGGATGGTGCTGGAATCCATGAGCGACGGGGTGGTGGTCACGGACCGGGAGGACAGGGTGCTGGTGGTGAACAAGTCCGCCCAGAGGATGATCCCCTTCAACACGGAGGAGCCGGCGGAGAAGCCGCTCTGGGAGACCATCCAGGACCGGGAGATCGCGGCCTTCTTCGAGGAGAATCTCCGCACCCTGGACCGGGTAAAGGACCGGGAGTTCACCCTGGGCAACGGCTACGTCCGGACCCTGGCGGTGAGCCTGATGCCGCTGGTGCGCAAGGGGGAGATCACCGGCAACGTCGTGCACATCGAGGACGTCACCGACAAGCGCTCCAAGGAGGCCAGGCTGCGCAGAGCCGAGAGCCTGGCGGCCCTCACCACCCTCACCGCCGGCGTGGCCCATGAGATCAAGAATCCCCTCGGTTCCATCGGCATACACCTGGAGCTGATTCGCAAGGAGATGAACGGCCGCGAGACCATCGCCACCTCCAGGGTGGGGGAGATTCTATCGGTGATCCGCGAAGAGGTGGAGAGGCTGAACCGGATCGTGGTGGATTTTCTCTTCGCCGTGCGTCCCATGAACGCCGAGCTGGAGTACGGGGACCTGAACAAGGTGGTGCAGGAGCTGCTGGAGTTCCTCAAGTTCGAGCTCGACGCCGAGGACATCGTCGTCCAGGCGGAGCTGGACCCGCGGCTGCCGCAGATCCGGCTGGATCAGAAGTACATGAAGCAGGCTCTGCTGAACGTCATCAAGAACGCCATCGCCGCGATGCCCGAAGGGGGGCTGCTTGGGGTGAGCACCTATCAGAAAGGCGGCGAGCTTTTCTTGAGGATCCGAGACACGGGGGTGGGCATCCCCGAGGAGAACATGGGCAAGATCTTCGAGCCCTACTTCACCACTCGCGAGTTCGGATCCGGCCTGGGGCTGACGGTGGTGTACAAGATCGTGAAGGAGCACCTGGGGGAGATTGCCATCGATTCGCGGCCCGGTGAGGGGACCACCGTCACCTTGAGCTTCCCGATCCCCCAGAAGGAGAGACGCCTGATCGACTTTCAGGAGGCGCGCCGGTGAAGTACAACATCCTGGTCGTGGACGACGAGAAGAACATCCGCGAGGGCCTGGGCAAGGTGCTGGAGATGGACGGCTACGAGGTGACCCTGGCCTGCGACGGCCAGCAGGGCCTGGAGGTGCTGCAGCAGGGGGACACGGACCTGGTCATCACGGACCTGAAGATGCCCAAGCTGCCGGGCGAGGAGCTTCTGAAACGTTCCATGGCGATGAACCCCAACGTACCGGTGATCATCCTCACCGGCCACGGCACCATCGAAAACGCCGTGCAGGCCATGAAGGACGGGGCCTACGATTATCTGACCAAGCCGATCAACATGGACCGTTTCTCCATCCTGGTGTCACGGGCCCTGTCCACGCGGGAGCTGATGGTGCAGCACCGGGCCCTGCAGGAGGAGCTGCAGAAGAAGAACCAGTTCGCCAACATCATCGGCAAGAGCGAGGCAATGAAGAAGATCTTCGAGGTGGTGAAGCAGGTGGCTCCCACCCGTGCCTCCGTGCTGATCACCGGCGACAGCGGTGTAGGCAAGGAGATGATCGCCGACGCCCTGCACTACAACTCCCCGCGGCGCGAGAAGCCGCTGATCAAGGTCCACTGCGCGGCTCTCACCGAGAGCCTGCTGGAGAGCGAGCTGTTCGGCCACGAACGGGGGGCCTTCACCGGCGCGGTGGCGCGCCGGCGGGGCCGTTTCGAGCTGGCCCACATGGGTACGATCTTCCTGGACGAGATCGGCGAGGTGAGCCCCAGCATCCAGATCAAGCTGCTGCGGGTGCTGCAGGACAAGACCTTCGAGCGCGTGGGCGGGGAGGATACCATCGAGGTCGACGTCCGCGTGGTGGCGGCCACGAACAAGGACCTGAAGGAGGAGATCGCCAGGGGGACCTTCCGGGAGGACCTCTACTACCGGCTGAACGTGGTCAACATCCACATTCCGCCGCTCTCCGAGCGCAGGGAGGACATCCCGCTGCTCATCGCTGCGTTTCTGAAGGAGTTCGCCCGGGAGAACGGAAAGCACATCGAGGCGATCGACCCCAAGGCCCGGTCGGTGCTGTACAACTACTCCTGGCCCGGCAACGTACGCGAGCTGCGCAACAGCATCGAAAGCGCCGTGGTGATGGCCAAGGGGAACGTGATCACCCCCGATGATCTGCCACCGGACATCCGCGACGATTCGGACCGCAACTATGTGAGGCTGGCCGCGGGGGTCAGCCTGGCGGACGCCGAAAAGGAGCTGATCCGCGCTACCCTGGCCCAGTACAACGGCAACAAGACCAGGACGGCCGACGTCCTGGGCATCGGACGCAAGACCCTTCACCGCAAGATCCACGAGTACGGGTTGGAGTGAGCCCATGAAGCGTTCCATCCTGGGCAGGCTTTCTCTGGGCTTCGCGTTCCTCATCCTGACGGTGGTGCTTCAGGTGTTCGCCCTGGTCATCCACCTGACCATCGATCGGGCGGCCAGGGCGGATCGGGAGGCGCTGGATGCGGCCATCGGGAGCGGCGCGCGGCTGGTGGAGGCGGCCGCCGGCCGGGCTGCGGGGCTGCCGACCGCAGACCCCGAGGCCCGCTTCGAGGAGCTGGAGCGGGCCCTGGCGGCCCTGGCCTCGGGGTCGCCGGGGTCGCTGCCGGCCCTCCAGGGGGAGCTGTTCCTGCCTGCCCGCGCGGTGGAGGCCGTTCGCGCCTCCTTCCGGGAGCTGGATCCGATCCCCGGTGCAGGCTCGCTGCAGGACCGCTCGGCGATGCGGCGTTTCCTGGCCGCCAGCGGTGAGCTGCTGAATGGGCTGTACGCCTACCGGGAAGCCGTGCTGCTCGATCGGGGTCGAGCCCAGGGACTGGTGGTCATCGTGTTCGCGGTGCTGTCGCTGATCGGCGGCGCTCTCACGGTGCTCTACCTGTTCTTCGTCCTCCCGGACATGGCCACGGACTACCGCATCTTGATGGGCTTCTCCCGCCAGCTCGCCGTTGACAGGGCGGGAGCTCCTCCGGCTTTGTCCCGAGTGCGGGAGGACGAGATCGGCGAAATCCACGCACACCTCAGCAGGCTGTCCATGCTGGACAACGCCGTACGCCAGCTCGGCGAGCTTGCCGTGGAGACGGGCGAGCAAAGCGCCGGTCTCCGCCAGGCGGCGGAAGCGGTGAAAGAGGCCGTCGGCAGCCAGGCGGAAGTGCTGCAGCGGGCAAGCGCGGGCTGCGTCGAGGTGGCCGCCGCCGACCGGTCGTCAGCCGACAGCGCGGAGGAGGGACGGCGCGGCGCGGACCTTGCCGCCCAGGAGATGCTCCGGTCCCTGCAGAGCATTGCCAGCGGCGAGGAGGACATGCGTGGCCTGGCGGAGCAGATCGGCAGGATAGAGGAAATCGCCTCGCTCATCGGCGACATCGCCGACCAGACCGACCTGCTTGCCCTGAACGCCTCCATCGAAGCGGCTCGCGCGGAGGAGTACGGGAAAGGGTTCTCGGTGGTGGCCCTGGAGGTGCAGAAGCTGGCGGACAGAAGCGCCCGGGCGGCCTCGGAGATCGCCGACCTGGTGCAGTCCATCCAGGAAGTGACTGCCCGGATCGGCGCACGCACCGAGGGGGCCGGCCGCGCCGTTCGCTCCGCCCAGGGCGGCCTGGACGAGGTGGCCCGGGCGGTCTCCGAGCTGGCGGAGAGGTCCGCGGCCGCCTCCGAGAACGCGCGTAGCATCGGCGCTTCTCTGGACGTGGCGGTCACCCTGGGGCTCGAGAGCTCCGGGAGCGCGGAAGAGGCCCTGGGCGGCTGCCGGGCCATCGGCTCCATGGCGGAACGGATGGCGGCCATTGTGGAGTCCGGCGCACGGGGAGCAGTCTCCTTCTACGCGACCGCGGCCTCCGGCACGGCCGTCACCGCCGGACGGTCCGGCGCGGTCGAGGGCGGGCCGGCGGAAGGACCGTCGGAGGCCGCAGGCGCCGGCCCCCAGGCGAGCCTTCCCTCCGGAGCGGAGGAACCCGCTGCGGAGTGGGGCGAGCTGGAAGAGCTGGACCAGCCGGACTGAGGGTGCGCAGCGGCGGCCCGCGCGCCGCACGGCCCCTCGGGGTGCGCGGCTGCCTATCCCCGCCTCTGGAGGGAGCTGTCCTCGCCGTCCCGCTCGGTCTCCCGGCCGGCCGCGCGTTTGCGCTCGTCCAGGACCCCGAGCAGCCAGTAGGCCAGCAGGCTTCCCACCCACACGACGAGGACCAGGTAGACGTTCGCTTCGGCGGGCATCACCACCGAAGTCACCGCCACCACGCTCAGGTAGAAGCTGAATCCATAGAGGATTCCCAGGATCTGACGCTCCTCCAGCCCCAGATCCAGCAGGCGGTGGTGGATGTGCTCGCGGTCGGGGGAGATGATGGGACGGCGATGGCGCAGTCTCCTCAGGATCGCGGCGGCGGTGTCCAGAATGGGGATGGTGAGGAGCGTCACCGGGACGATCAGGCTGCCGAAGGCCGACGCCTTGGAGATGCCTCCCAGCAGCGGCACGGAGGCCAGGCAGGAGCCCAGCAGCATGCTCCCGGAGTCTCCCATGAAGATCCTGGCGGGAGGGAAGTTGAACACCAGAAACCCGACGACCGCTCCCAGGATGGAAAAGGCGAAGACTGCCGTCGGGATTGCTCCCTGGATGAGCGCGATGACGCCCATGGAGGCCGCGGCGAACGCCGCGATGCCGCCGGCGAGCCCATCCATTCCGTCGATCAGGTTCACGGCGTTGGCAATGCCGACGATCCAGATCACCGTCACGGGGTAGGCCAGGAATCCCAGACCGAAGGTGCCGATGTAGGGAAGGCTGAAGGAGCGAATGAGGAATCCCCCGCTGGCGATGATCGCCGCGGCCGCCAGCTGCAGCACGAACTTCTTGGGGGCCCTGAGGTTGCGGAAATCGTCGTAGAGCCCGAGGAGGTGGAACATGCTGACCCCGCCGAACAGGGCCGCGAACCGGGGCGAGTAGCGCAGATCCGGCATCCCGGGGAACGGACGCAGCAGGTAGGGCACCGCAAGCGCTGCAACGATCCAGGCCACGAAGATGCCTGGACCGCCCAGACGCGGGATCAGTCCCGTGTGGATCTTGCGCTTGTTCGGTTTGTCGTACCACTTGAAGCGGTGGGCCACCCGCAGGATCAGGGGTATCAGCACCAGAGCCAGCCCCAGGGAGCCTCCCGCCGCCGCGATCGATGCAATTGCCATACTTTAGCCCCTAGTATAGCACCTTATCGGCCTTGTCAACGAAACGGCCGAGCCTGCGCCTGGATGCGCTGGAAGGATTCGTTGATCTTCTGGGTGATCTCCGTGGCCAGTCTCTGCTTCTCGGGGTCCCGGGCAAAGCGATCGGGGTGGTACCTGCGCAGCAGCCTCCGGTGCGCAGCTCTCACTTCCTCGAAGGCCGCGCCGAAGTGGACCTCCAGATTGGCGTAGTCCCGCCTGAGACTCTCGCTCGGGCGGGGCTGCGCCTCCTGCCTGCTCTCCCTGCGGGGATCCGGCCCGCTGCGGAGGCGGCTCTGGCCCGTGCGCAGGTACTCGTCCAGCTCCTCCATGGCTTCCCGCACGTCGGGGTCGCGGCTGTCGTAGCCGCTCGATCGATTTCCCTCCAGGAGGGAGCGCAAGAAATCCCCCAGGGCGTCGAAGAACCTGTCCACTCCTGAAAGCCTCCAGCCGTACCGTAGTGGATTCCCGGGAAAAAAGCAACGCGGGGCGGATCGGCGCGCGCGGGGGCGCCAGGGGACGCGGGGCCTGGGGCGGACCGGCGGGCGCGGCGG
>CAZBDU010000123.1:0-13422 GCA_964490725.1 uncultured Spirochaetaceae bacterium
GCCATGGGAAAGGATGTCGAGGGATGTCAGGGATAGCGATGGAGGAGCTGTGCAGGAGATACGGTCGTTTCTACACGGGCGCCATATCGGATTGCCTGGACAAGAACGGGCTCAGGAACCAGGTGCTTCCGCACGAAATACGGCCGTCCCGGGTGACCGACCGGTTTGCGGGGCCGGCGTTCACGGGCTACGGGGAATCCCACGGGGACGCCACGGAGAACGACACGGGAATGCGGGTGAAGATGCTGGAAGCGCTCACTCCCGGGTGCGTCTCCGTCTGGCAGACGGAGGCGGACCACACCTGCGCGCACTGGGGAGAAATCATGAGCAAGGCGGCCCGCAACCGGGGATGCGTGGGCGCGGTGGTCGACGGAGGCGTCAGGGACCTGGGCATGATCCTGGAGATGGGCTTCCCCGTGTTCTACAGCTTCTGCTGCTCGGCCAGCTCCATAGGAAGGTGGTCCATCAGGGGCTTTCAGACGCCCATCACCATAGGCAAGACCCGGATCGAGCCGGGGGACCTGATCGTGGCGGATGGGGACGGCGTGGTGGTTGTCCCCAGGGGTGTGGTGGAGGAGGTCCTGGTGGAGGTGGAGCGCCTGGCGGAGACGGAGTCCAGCATGCGCCAGGATCTCACCGGAGGCAGGGCCATCACCGAAGTGTACCAGAGGTACGGAACCTTCTAGGCTCCGTGTTGCGAGAGGCGACATGAGCAGGATTCTGGACCATCCCATACTCGGACCCCTGGGCCAGAGGAAAAAGGTGCGCATAGAGTTCGAGGGCCAGATCATGGAGGCCCACCAGGGAGAATCCGTGGCGGCGGCGCTGCTTGCCGGGGGGGTGAGGGTGCTGCGGTACACCGCCAAGAGCGGGTCTCCCAGGAGCCTGTACTGCGCGATCGGCAGGTGCACCGACTGCGTCGTGGTGGTCGACGATGTCTGGAACGTGAGGGCCTGCGTAACGCCCGTGAGGGAAGGGATGCGGATCCGTCGCCAGCAGGGTCTGGGCGGCGTCGGCGCGGCGCGGAAGGGGTGCGGAAGTAGATGAGCCGGTACTTCGACGTGGCCGTAGTCGGCTGCGGGCCGGCGGGCATGGCGGCGGCGGCAGAGGCAGCCAGGTGGGGCGCCAGGACCGCGATCCTGGATGAGAATCACCGCGCGGGAGGCCAGCTGTTCAAGCAGCTGCACAAGTTCTTCGGCTCCAAGGAGCACTACGCAGGGACCCGCGGATTCCAGATCGCCGAGCAGCTGCTCAGGGAGTGCCTCGACAGGGGAGTGGAGGTCCTGCTGGACTGCGTGGTCTACGGAATCGAGAACGGAAACAACCTGGCCGTGGTCTGGCGCGGTGCCAGCCGGATCATCAACGCGGCCAGGATCGTGCTGGCATCCGGGGCCAGTGAGAACAGCATCCCTTTCCCGGGCTGGACCCTGCCCGGCGTCATGGGGGCCGGGGCGCTGCAGACGATCATGAACATCGAGCGAGTGGTGCCCGGCAAGAGGCTGTTGATGGTGGGCTCGGGGAACGTGGGACTGATCGTGGCCTTCCAGGCCCTGCAGGCCGGGCTGGAGGTGGCGGCGCTGGTGGACATAGCCCCGCGCATCGGAGGCTACGGCGTGCACGCGGCCAAGCTGGCGCGGTGCGGCGTGCCGATACACACCGGCAGCCGCATCGTGAGGGCGCTGGGCGAGGAGTACGTCAGGGCGGGCGAGGTGGACCTCCAGGGGAAGAGTGCGGTTCTGGAGGTGGACATCATCTGCCTCAGCGTGGGATTGCGGCCCGCCACCGAGCTGGCCAGAATCGTCGGGTGCAGCTGCGAGTACAGGGAAGGGACGGGCTACGGCGTGTCGCACAGCCCGGACATGGAAACCTCGGTCAGCACCATCTACGCCGCCGGCGATGTGACGGGAATAGAGGAGGCCAGCACCGCCCTGGAGGAGGGAAGGCTCGCAGGGCTGGCCGCCACCGAATCTTTGGGACTGGCGTCGGGAGAGGAAGCGCTGCGGCGAAAGAGCGAAATCCGCGCGCGCCTGTCGGAGCTGCGCGCCGAGGCGGAGACACAGCGATGCCGGGATTCCTGATCGACGGGGTCATGAGCGCGGAGGAGGTCCGGGAGAACCCGAACTATCCCTCCGAGGCGCGCCTCGCGCGGGGGCCGGCGGTGGTGATCGAGTGCATACAGGAGATTCCCTGCAACCCCTGCGAAGACGCCTGCCCCTATCAGGCCATCCGTGTGGGCAGGCCCATCGTGCGCTCGCCCCGGGTGGACTACGAGAAGTGTACGGGCTGCGGCCTCTGCCTGAGCTGCTGCCCTGGCATGGCGATATTCCTGCTGGCAAAGCCGGAGGGGAAGGAACGCTACCAGGTCACCCTGCCCTACGAGCTCCTGCCCCTTCCCCGAAAAGGCGAGCTGGTGGTTCTGCTGGATCGCAGGGGAGCCGAAGTGGGGAAAGGACGCGTCCTCAGGGTGAGCCAACGAAAGGCCAACAACCTGACCCCGCTCATCACCGTGGAGGCCGGCAGGGCGGCTGCACGGGAGGTCAGGAACATCCGGCTCCAGCCGGCGGAAGCGCCGCATGACTGAAGACGTCCTTGTCTGCAGGTGCCAGGAGATCACGCTGGGGGAGGTCATGGAGGCCATCAGGGCCGGCGCGCGCAACGTGGACGAGGTGAAGAAGCGCACCAGGGCAGGCATGGGCCTGTGCCAGGGCAGGACGTGCAACTCGATCATAGAGCGGACGCTGGTGGAGCAGCTGGGGCTGGATCCCCGGGAGGTGAGGCCGCAGAAGGCCAGAATACCGGTCAGGCCGGTGGAGCTGGGTCTGCTGGGAGGCGATCGTGATCCCGCCGGGTAGCGCCGAGGTCCTGGTGATCGGAGGCGGGCTGATCGGCTCGTCTGTGGCCTACCACCTGGCCGCGCGGGGCGCGCAGGTAGTGCTGGTGGAGAAGAACGACGTCGCCATGGACACCTCCGGCGCCTGCGACGGGATGGTGTTTCTCCAGACCAAGAAGCCGGGCATCCACCTGGAGATCGCCCTGGAAAGCGCGCGGCGAATCCATGCGCTTGCGGAGACGGCGCCGCGGGACATCGAGTATCGCAACTGCGGCGGCATGATGGTCATCGAAGACCAGGACGATCTCAGAGCCATGGAAACATTCGTTCGCCGGCAGCATGAAAGCGGCCTCCAGGTGGAGCTGATAGGGCCGGAGGAAGCCATCGGCAGGGAGCCGTTGCTGAGCCGGAGGATCCTGGGGGCCACGTTTTCTTCCCTGGATGCCCAGGTGCATCCCTACTACCTGAACTACGCCTACATCGCCATGGCCGAAGCGCTGGGGGCTACCGTGGTCACCCACTGCGAGGTGACCGGCATCGTCTGCTCCATGGGGAAGGTGCAGAAGGTCCTGACCACAGGGGGAGAGGTCCGGGTCCAGGCGGTGGTCAACGCGGCGGGCATTTTTGCTCCGGCCATCGGCCGGATGGCAGGCGTAGAGATACCCATCAGGCCCAGAAGGGGTCAGGTGATCGTGACCGAAGAGCTGGCGCCGGTGGTGAGCTCCATCGTCGTCTCGGCGAACACCGTGGCGGTGAAGTACTCATCCGAAGGCGCGGGGGCCGGGCGAGGCGGCGTGGGCATAGAGCAGACTCGAAACGGCAATCTGCTGCTGGGCGCCACCAGGGAGTACGTGGGCTTCGACGCCTCCACCACCTTCCGGGGACTGAGGTCCATCTCGGAGCACATCGTGGAGATCTTCCCGGACCTCCAGGGCGTGCGGGTCATCAGGACCTTCGCCGGGCTGCGCCCCTCCACGGCGGACGGCCTTCCCATCCTGGGCCCGGTGGACGGCCTGGGCGGCTTCGTCATGGCCGCCGGGCACGAGGGAGACGGCGTGTCGCTCTCGGCGATCACCGGAGAGATCATCGCCGGCTACCTGGACGACGGCAAGACGGACCACGACCTGGAGCCGTTTCTGCTGTCCAGGTTTGGCCGCTGAGCCTGCCGGGAGCCTGCCGCTGAGCCCGGCGGGCGCAACCGAGGGCGGAGCCGACGGCGCAACTGCGGGCGCAGGCGAGGGTACGAGCTATGGCACAAAGGGGAATGGTGCATGGAACGGCTTAGAGGGATAATCCCGCCGATGCTGGCCCTTTTTGACGAGGCCGGCGAGCTGGACCTGGCCAGGCAGGAGCGGCTGATCGATTTTCTGCTGGGCAAGGTGGAGGGTCTGTTCATCAACGGATCCTACGGGAGCGGCCCTTTGCTGTCCGTGGAGGAGCGCAAGCGGATGGCGGAGCTCTGCGTCCGCAAAGCGGCAGGCAAGGCGCGGGTGGTGAACCACGTGGGGTGCACGAACACCAGGGACTCCGTCGAGCTGGCCCGCCACGCCGAGCGGATCGGGTGTGACGCCGTCGCCGCCGTGGGACCCTACTACTATCATCACACTCCCGAGGCCGTGCTGGGCTACTACACCAGCCTCCTGGAGTCGGTGCGCGTACCGGTCTACATATACCACAACCCCAGGTTCTCGGGGTACGAGATACCGGTGGCCACGATCGCCGAGCTGAAAGGCCGCGGCATCAGGGGAATCAAGGACGCCACCTTCGACATCCTGCTTCATGCCCGGTACGCCGGGAAGCTCAGGGATGAGAGCTTCGACCTGGTGCTGGGAACGGAGGCCATGTTTGCCGCCGCGCATGCCTACGGCACCGTGGCCTTCATCCCGGGCCTGGGAAACGCCTTTCCCGAGCTCTGCCACCGGCTGTACGAGTGCGCCGGCGGGGACCCGGAGGAGCTGCTGCGAACGCAGCTTCTGGTGAATGAGGCCAGGGAGATCATGCACCTGGCGGGAGCCACCCAGGTGGCGGTCTACGCCATGCTGGAGATAAGGGGCGTGGTGGAGGCGTTTCCCCGGGCTCCGTTCCTGCCTGCTACCGGCGCTCAGAGAGCGGCCATACGGAGCGCGCTGATGCAGGCAGAGCTGGTATAACGGAGCCGGCATGAGTCACCTGCCGATCATCGATCTGGGCACCAGAAGGACGCCGGCGTTACCCCGGCAGGCGGGCCTGGTTCCGGCGGGGGCGCCCCGATGAGCAGCCCCTTCGACCTGGTTCCGGAGAGGCGGAACACCTACTCCGCCAAGTGGGACGCGGTGGACCAGGTCTTCTCCGGCCAGGGCCTGCTGCCGTTCTGGGTGGCGGACATGGACTTTCCCGTGGCAGAGGAGATCCGTTCGGCCCTCCAGGAGCGGGTGGATCACGGAGTCATGGGCTACACCAGGCGGATGGACGATTTCTACGACGCGGTCCTCAGGTGGTGCAGGACCCGCTACCAGTGGTCCATCCGGCGCGAGTGGATAACCTGCTCCCCCGGAGTGCTCACCGGCCTGGCCCTGGCGATCGAAGAGCTCACCAGCCCCGGGGATGCCGTCATGATGCATACGCCCATATACTATCCCTTCTTCAAGATAATCGAGGGGCGCGGGCGGAGGGTGCTGGGGAGCCGGCTCCTGTACGGAGAGAATCACAGGTTCGAGATGGATTTCCAGGCGATGGAGGCTGCGGATCGGCGGGGAGCCGGGGCCCTGCTTCTCTGCAACCCCCACAACCCCGCCGGCCGGGTGTGGACGGAGGCCGAGCTACGGAGGCTCTCGGAGTACGCCCTGAACAGAGGGCTCCTGGTCCTCTCGGACGACATCCACTCCGACATCGTGTACCCGGGGAACAGGTACCGCCCGATCGCCACGATGGACCAGGATCTTCTGGAGAGAACCGTCACGTTCATCTCTCCCAGCAAGGGGTTTAACCTGGCGGGCCTGAAGACTTCGGTGGTAATCATCCCGAACCAGGCTCTCAGGATGCGTTATAATCGATTATTGGAGTCCTTTCATCTCCACGGCGCCGGGGTGTTCGGAACGATTGCCCTGATTGCCGCCTACACCAGGGGCGAACGGTGGCTGGAGCAGTTGTTGCGCTATCTGGAGGACAACCTGAGATTCGTTCACGCGTACCTGGGGCAAAACGTGCCGGAGCTTCGCCTGGTATATCCGGAGGGGACCTTCGTTCCTCTTCTGGACATCCAGGAGACCGGGATGAGCGACTCGTCGTTTTCGGAGCTGCTGGTCCGGCAGGGCAAGGTGGCCCTGGAGCCCGGGTCCTGGTTCGGCGCCGGGGGCGAGCGGTTCGTTCGGATCAATATCGCCACCTCGAGAGAGCTGCTGGAGAGGTGCATGGAGGCCATCAGGAGATGCATGAGAGCGTGAAGGGCTCCGGAATCCTGCGGATACGGGGCACGAGATGAGGAGAGAGATTGCGAAGTATCTTCCCCTGGTGGATTTCCTTGCTGACATGCTGGGAAAGGACGCGGAGGTCGTGCTCCACGATCTGGTCAGCCTGGACAGGTCCATCGTGGCCATCAGGAACGGACACGTCAGCGGCCGAAAAGTGGGAGACCCGGCCACGGACCTGGTGCTCAAGGTCCTGAAGGAGCAGGAGTACCTCCAGTGCAACTACCTGACCAACTACAGAGGGGTCTCCCGGAGCGGGAAGATCCTGAAGTCCTCCACGTACTTCATCCAGAGCGGCGCTTCCAGGAAGCCCGTCGGCATGCTCTGCGTCAACATGGACTGCCAGAAGTACTACGCCTTGAGGGCCAGCCTGGAGGAGTTCCTGCTGTTCAACGGGGACGAGGGGCGCGCGGGGTCCAACGGAAGCGAGGCGGATGAACACTTCACCACCAGCGTCGAGGACCTCACGGTCTCCACGATCGACCAGGTGGTTCGCAACATCGGCATCCACCCCGACAGGATGTCGCAGGAGGAGAAGATCGAGATCGTGAAAGCCCTTCACAGGAAGGGCGTGTTCATCCTCAAGGGCGCCGTGAGCATCGCCGCGCGGAGGCTCCACGTTTCCGAAGCCACGGTGTACCGCTACCTCAGCAAGGTGAAGGCCGAGGACTGAAGCGCCGCCGCAAGCCTCCAGCGCCCCCTTACCACACCAGGGGCACCAGCCGATAGCGCACCCGCCGCGCGTACTCCCGGTATCCCGGCAGCTCCCGGCGCAGGGTGCGGTCCTCCAGCTCGGTGCGCACCAGGAGCATGATGACCGCCAGGGCCTGGGGCAGGCAGCCCCAGAGGGAGCCCAGCAGCAGGGGCGGGGTGAGCATCATCAGGATGCCGGCGGCGTAGCCCGGGTGGCGCACCACCCGGTAGGGGCCCCGGTCGCAGACCCGCTGGCCCCGCTCCAGCTGGATGCGGACCACCGTGGAGAAGTAGCGGTTGACCTGCCTGGCCCGCAGGAACAGCGCCTGCCCGGCCAGGTAGAGGAGCAGCGCCGCCGCATAGACCGGGGCGGGAAGCGGGGGGGACCAGCCGAAGCGTCCGGCGTCCACGGCGGAGAGAAACACCGCAATGAAGTACAGGGGCGAGGAGGCCGCCAGGTACACCTTGTCCCAGCCCTTGGCCCCCGGGCCGGGCCTGGTCCGCTCTTCGATCAGGTCCTCGTGGCGGCGCAGGACCAGCCAGGTGGCCGCCTGGACCGCCAGGTTGACCCCGCCGTACACCCAGGCCTGCCAGTAGTCGATCCGCCCCGCCGCCAGGAGGAGCAGGGGAACCATGCCCAGCGACAGGAAGCTCATTGCCAGGACGGCGCGCAGCAGTGCTTTGCGGTTCTGCTTCACGGTGGGATCCTCCGCCTGTCGCCGATAGTGTACCCCCAAACTCCCCGGTTTACTCAAGCCGTCGAGCAGGGCTGCTCAAAGCCCGCAGACCTGGACGGTGCGGGAGGGTTGCTGTAGGATTATCGTTTGGAAGGAACATGAGCAGAGGCAGGCCTTACAGGGCGTGGCAGCTGCGGGTCGCGCTTCAGGGCGTACGCCCGCCGGTCTGGCGGCGGGTCCTCGTGTCGGACAGAATCACCCTGTCGGACCTTCACGGGGTGATCCAGGATGCCCTGGGCTGGCAGGACTGCCACCTGCACGAGTTCACGATCGACGGCGTGCAGTACGGCGATCCCGCAACCGATGAATACGGGGAGTTTGATCTGCGCGACGATGCAGAGACCAGGCTCTGGAGGCTCGGCCTGGGTGAGGGCCATCGCTTCGCCTACCTCTACGATTTCGGCGACGACTGGCAGCACAGCCTGCTCGTGGAGAAGATCCTGGCCGCGGGAAAGAAGACCGGCCTGCCCCGTTGTCTGGACGGAGAGCGCGCCTGCCCGCCGGAGGACGTCGGCGGGGTAGGAGGCTACGCGGAGTTCCTGGAAGCCCTTGGCGACCCCTCAGACCCCGAGCACGCCAGCTACCTTGAGTGGGTCGGGGGGGCCTTCGATGCCGAGCTCTTCGACCTGGAGGCGGCCAACCAACGAATGCGCCGCCGCTCCCTCAGGAGTCGAGCCGGCCCTTGGGCGCTGCCGTTGGAGGAGGAGAGGAGCCCGGCCGAGGGGATGTTGGACCCTTCCCAGCCGGCGGCAGCGGCGACGGCGGAGCTGGAGCAGACCGCCCGGGACCTCCCGCTCCGCCGAGACATGGAGACCTTCCTGGTCTACCTGGGGAATCACAAAGTGACGGGCACCCAGTCCAGCGGAAACCTGCCGCTGAAAGCGGTGGCCCAGGTCTCGGCGGGTTTCCTCCACCCCCCGGTTCTGGAGCGGACCATCGGCGGTCACGCCTTCCGGTTCCGAAGCGAGGAGGACGTGTGGCCGCTGTACTTTACCCACCTGCTCGCCAATGGTGCGGAGCTGGTGAGCGGCGGACCGGGCCGCCGGTGGCGCCTGACGCCGCAAGGCGAGCGGTTTCTCTCCGCACCGGCGTTGACGCAGCTGCGGGTCCTGCTGGCCGCCTGGTGGTACCGGGTCAACTGGCTGGTGGCCCTTGCGTGGAACATCTTCGGCGAAGCGCTCCCGCCCCAGGTCCGCCAAGCGGTCCTGTCCCTGCTCGGGGGCTATTCCACCGGGGAGCGCGTCGAGTTCGAACCCTTCGTGGACCGCCTGATCGAGGAGGTCGGCTGGACCTGGAACGTGCAGGAGCCGGACTACACCCGCGGCAGGATCGCCTCCAGCGTGGAAGGGATGGTCATCGACCCGCTGGCGGAGCTCGGCGTATTGTCTACCCAGTACGTGAAAGCCCCGGAGAGCACCCGCGTCCGCGACCTGGAGGAGCTGGCGTCTTTCTCGCTGACGGATCTCGGCCGGACCCTCCTCCATGCCCTGAGGTGAGGAAACGGACGCCGTCGAGCAGGCGCCAGCTCACGAGGCCTCGTAGATGGCCACCTTGGAGCGGTTCACCGCTTCCTTGAAGCAGGGATTGTCCAGCATTCCGGTGTCCACCAGATTCACCCGCGTGCCCAGAAGGCCGGTCAGCTCTCTGGCCAGCCACAGGTAGCTGTCCGCGTAGTCCACCGGCGCCATGGGCAGGAACTCCACCAGGAAATCCAGGTCCGCCACCTCGAGCAGGCTGGCGCCGTATCGGGTGGAGCCGAACACGTAGAGGCGCCGGACGGCGAGCTTGCGGCACAGAGCCGCGATGTCGGTTCCTCGACCCAGGATCTCCCAGACCACAGGCCAAATGTAGCTCCCAATGCCGGTTTTCTCCATGCGATCCGGTGCGATCCGGCGCAATTCGGTGATTTGCGCGACGGCGACGCGGGACGGCGGGCCGCGACCACCTCGACCGGGATCTCAGAGGGGTTTGTCGCCCCCCTTGCCGCCGCCCGCCGGCTCCACGCGCTCGTACTTCACCAGGAGCCACTCCACCCGAAGGCAGCCGCAGTCCCCGTTGTACTCGATTCGCTTCAGCTCCGGCACGTATCCCTCGGCCATGCGCGCCTGCATCTCCTCCCTGGCAAGCGGCGTGCTCTCATCGCCTGCGGCCTGGCTCACCTCGACGCTCAGGTAGAAGGCGCCGTCAAGCTCAACGGCGTCCAGGGGCACCCCGGCGGCCAGCATGGGCAGCTCATCCCGCAGCTCTATGTGGGACTGCGCTTCCTGCACGGCGCTCTGGTAGGACACGATGTCGCGGGCAACCTCCACGGCCTGTACCTCGCCCAGCGGCAGCTCCGCCTGCCCCGACGGCGAGTCGAACGTGAAGACCCGGGTCTCTCTGTTCATGCGCAGGTGGTCTGCGACGTGAACGGCCCCGCCCCGCGCTTCCCGCAGCCTGACCGTCCGGTAGACCCAGTCGCTGGAGCTCAGAGGCATCGCAATGTAGCCGTCTCTGGCGATCTGCTCCCACACGGCATCGGTTTCCGGCGGCTCCGCGGCTCCCCCGGCGCCGGCGGCCGCCGGCAGGAACGCCAGAGCCGCCGCCGCCACCAGCAATCTCTGTCTCCACTGCATGGCACGCTCCCCTTCGACTCTCCCCTCAGTTGAGCAATACGTACACGCCCGGTCCCCTGGGAATGGCGAGGGTCAGAGGGCGCCGGCGCTTCGCAGAGGCGGTGGCGCTGCTGGCGAAGACGAAGATCGTGGAGTCGTTCATGTGCAGGAGCCGCCACACCGTCTGATCCCTGCTCCCGGTGAGAAGGTGCGTTCTGATCTGCTCCAGCCTGTTGATGTCGCCGATGACCTCGACGCCGGCCCGGCCTGGCCCGGTCCACTTCAGAACGGCCCTTTCCTCCGCGCCCCGCGGCTCGTTCTCCAGCACCACCGTCACCCGGGGCAGCGGGTTTGCCGGCGAGTCGACCGCGGCCCTCTGGAACGCCCTGTAGCCCACCAGGCCGCTGAACAGGCAGGCGGGGATGACGACCAGCAGCACCCGGATCACGTCCAGCAGAAGCGAGGGGGCGCTCCTGCGCTCGCCGCCGGCACCGGCCGCCTTGCCGGCCACCCGCCTGGCCGCCGGCAGAAGCAGGAGGTTGAAGATCAACAGGGGGCCGACTGCGGCCAGCAGCCCCAGGGCCAGATTGGCGGGGCGCTTGAGCACCTCGAAGGCGGCCACCAGCACCGTCTGAACGCTGAGCCCGAAGGCGATGGAGGGAACGCCGAAGTTGTAGTAGTAGGACCACCGGTAGGTGAATCCCACCAGGTAGACCAGGGCGGCGATGAGGGGTAGAGCCGCCAACAGAGCAGAGAATTGACCGCCTGGCTTCGCGCCGTCCTTGTCGGCCATGGGGACGCTCTCTTGCCTCTACCTGCCAGGGTGGCCCATCGCGGGCGCCGCGTCAAGGATCGCGGCGGAGAAAGACGGCGCGGTTCTGGAGCAGGCGCGGCGCCCGGCGGCCCGGCAGCCGCCTCCCGCGGCCCACCCGGCCCCGGCATACCCGCACGGACCTGCCGCCGCTGCCTCCCGGGGGCGGGTCCGGCTCAGAAAGGCTCGTAGATCAGGACCCCGGAGCGCTCCACCACCCTCTCGAGGAAGGGATTGTCCAGCATCTCGGTGTCCAGCAGGTTCACCGGTGCGCCCAGAATGCCCTGCAGCGCCTCGCCAAGGCATAGGTAGGTATCGGCGTACACTTCCGGCCCCATGGGCCAGAACTCGACCAGGAAGTCCAGGTCCTCGACCCGGGCCGGGCCGGCACCCTGCCTGCGCGCGCCGAACACGTACAGGCGCCGGACCGCCAGGTCCTGGCACAGAGCCGCGATGTCGGTCTGCCGGTCGAGGATCTCCCAGATCACAAGGGCAAATGTAGCCCCCGCTGCGCCGTTTCTCCAGGCGGATCGGGCGAAGCGGTCCGGCCGACGCAGTCGTTTCCTGCCGCGCAGGATTCCTGATCCTGCGGCCGGTGAGGTCGCCGAGCTACCAGAGGATATCCACCGAGTAGCTGGCCAGGTTCTTGTCAGGGCTCACGATCGCCATGTCTTCACACCGCGCCTGAGCCACGAGCAGACGATCGAAGGGATCCCGGTGTAACCGTGGCAAGCCGATCACGGCACGCAGGTGCTGCTTCTCCAGGGCGAGCCACTCAATCCGGTTGGCAGCCATCTCGCGGTCCAGAGCCTGGGCCCAGTCGCCGCTCAACGCGAGTTTGCCGATCGACAGTTTGAGGCAGATCTCCCAGTAGCTGCCCGCGCTCAGGAACAGCCGGTTGTCCACATCCAGGAGCGCAGCGGCTGCCTTCTCGGTGAGCCGTTGCGGGGAATCGATGCTCCACAGGAAGACCTGGGTGTCGAGCAGGAGCTTCATCGGGCGTACTCGGAGAAGTCCTCGACCGGCGCGTTGAAGTCCTCCGCCATGTGGGTGATGAGCCCTTTGGCTCCCCCGAGCCCGCGCTCACCGAGCGCTTCCCGAAGAGGCTCGATGCGAACCAGAGGCGTGTTCCCCTTGGCGATGATGACCTCTTCTCCCGCCAGAGCCCGCTGGATCAGCCGGGACAGGTGCGTCTTGGCCTCGTGAATGGTGACCCTGAGCATGATATGAGCTTAGCTTAGCTAGGGAACTTAGTCAACAGGCCGCCGTGGCCGCCGTGGCCGCCGTGGGCGCGTGGGGCGGGCTTCAGGAGCAGCAGGGCAGGGCGCAGGCCCCGCTGCGCGCAGGATCTCGGTCGTCGCCCAGCTGGCTACGTTCGAGCCTCTTGATGATAGGAAGTCTCGTACCACCTCGACTTCGAGGATATGCAGAATGGTGTTGCTCATCGCTACTCCAGGGGTGGGATTCGCCTCAATTCCTCGTGCCGGCGGGCCAATTCCCAGTCTTGGATCAGCTCATCCTGATATTTCTGGGCCCACTCCAAAGGAACGGAGATGGTACGGCCGTCCTGCAGATCTACGGTCAGAGTCGCCTCAGTCATCCTCACCACTCTGGCCAGGGGCTCCCTGGGCCGAGTGATGGAAGCACGCATTCCAGCTCCTGATGAGCATTCTCCTGCTCTTCCGCACGAGTTTCAAGATACGGCGAAGCTCCAACACAGGCGGCCGGAGCCTACGCATGCCATACCGGCCATCAGCGATTGCATCCGGTGGGTGAAGAACAGAATCACCCTCGTGACCCTGGGACCGTTGACCAACATCGCGGTGGCACTGACGCTGGAGCCCAAGGTCGCAGAGTGGGTACAGAAGTGCTACGTCATGGGTGGCGCCTGCTGCGCGGTTGGGAACGTCACGCCCGCCGCCGAGCACAACATCTGGTGTGACCCTGAAGCCGCGAAGATGGTCGTCGATTCCGGGTCCATCGGCCAGAACTCGACCAGGAAGTCCAGGTCCTCGATCCGGGCCAGGCTCGCGCCCTCCCTGCGCGCTCCGAACACGTACAGGCGCCGGACCGCCAGGTCCTCGCACAGAGCCGCGATGTCGGTCTGCCGGTCGAGGATCTCCCAGATCATCAGGGCAGATGTAGCATCCCATGGGGGTTTTCTCCAGGCGGATCGGGCGATTTGCAGGCGAAGTGTGCGCGATGCCGGATACGTTGGGCGTGTCCCTCGCCGCGCCGCCGGCAGGCTCCTGCGGAAGTGGGAGAGCTGCGCCCGGGCCGGCGGCGCGGCTCGGGCCGGGCCCGGCGGGGG
>CAZBDU010000124.1:0-13406 GCA_964490725.1 uncultured Spirochaetaceae bacterium
AGTGGGCTCGGGCAGGGCGCCTTCGGGGTCGGGCGCCGCCCGCCGCCGGCGCAGCGGCGGCCCCGCGCCCCGCCTGCGCCTGGCCGATCCCTCCCTGGCGCCGGCCTTCGATCCCCTGGCCTCCCACCAGCTGATTGGCTGGGACTACGAAGCCACGGGCTTGAGCAGCCGCGGCCACCCCCTGGAGCCGCTGCGCTCCGAGCTGGCCCGCGCCGGCCTTCCGCAGGCAGGGGAGCTCGCCGGGGGGACGGACGGGCAGCGGGTCTCCTACGCGGGGCTGGTCATCTGCCGCCAGCGGCCGGAGAACGCCGGCGGGGTGGTGTTCATGACCCTGGAGGACGAGAGCGGCTTCGTGAACGTGGTGATCTGGGCGAAGGTCTTCCAGAGGTTCCGCACCCTGGTCCTCACCGCCTCATTCCTGGGAGTGACCGGCACCCTGCAGGCCAGGGACGGGGTGCTGCACGTGATGGCGGAGTCCTTCTGGACGCCCCGGCTGCCCTCCACCCCCGCGGAGGTGGGCTCCCGGGACTTCCACTGATCCACGTGTGATCCACGGGATCCACGCAGGCGGTCCGCCCGGGGCCGCTCCCCTCATCCGCCGCCGCCAAGCCCCCAGCGCCGGCAGGCCAGCTCCACCATCGTGTTGATGAGCCGCTCGTAGGTCCATCCCGCGGCGTAGGCCTCCACGGGCAGGTCGCTGTAGACGGGGTTGAGCCCCGGCAGCGGGTTGACCTCCAGCACGTAGGGGCGGCCCCCCTGGCCGGCGTCCAGCCGGAAATCCACCCGCGCCACGTCCAGGCAGCCCATGACGCGGAACACCGCCGCGGCCAGGCGGTACAGCTGCCGCTCCTGCTCCGCCTCCAAGGGGGCCGGGCAGAAGTAGCGCCACCGGTCCACCAGCTCCACCTTGACGCGGTTGGTGTACAGCCCCGCCTCGGCGGGTTCGTAGGCGCTCATGTCCACCTCCAGCGGCGGGAAGAGGGCCAGCTCCGGGGGCAGGTGGCGGGGGGCAGTGCGGTCGTTCAGCCTGCGGGCCGCCGGGCGGAGGAGGTTTCCCACCAGACCCACCGTCAGCTCCCTGCCCTCGATGAACCGCTCGCAGAGCACCGGCTGCCGGTAGCGCTCGAGCTGCTCGCCCACCCGCTCGCGGAGCTCCGGAACGCTCCGCACGATGCTGGCCGAGCTCACCCCCATGCCCGTGCCTTCGCGGCTGGGCTTCACGAACAGGGGAAAACGCAAGTGATCTCCTTCCAGCAGGTCCCCGCTCACCGGCTCCTCGGCGGCTGCGAAGACCTGGAACTCCGGGGTGGGCAGGTCGTGGTAGTGCAGGAGCCGCTTGGTCATAGGCTTGTCCAGGGCCAGGGCCAGGGCAAGCACGCGGCTTCCCGTGTAGGGCAGGCGCAGCATTTCCAGAACCGACGGAACCTGGGCCTCCCGCCCGTCGCCGAAGTGCCCCTCGGCGATGTTGAAGCACAGCTCCGGCCGGTAGCGCTCCAGGCGGTCCACCAGGCGGTGCGGGGCGCCGATGGCGGCCTCCAGGAACTCGGCCCGGTGCCCCCCCTTCTCCAGGGCCTCGATCACCGCCTGGACCGTCTTGGGGCTGTCCAGGTCGTCCCACTGGTCCGGGCTCATCCCTTCCCAGACCGGGGCGTTGTCTTTCAGATTCGCCAGCACGGCGATGCGCACCGCTGTCCTCCGGGGCCGCCAGGCGGCCGCATGCCACTGTCGGCCGGAACCGCGCATGGTGTCAAGGAGCGCCTTCGGGAACCAACACCACCTGCACGTAGCGGTCCGGCAGCAGCGTCCGGCGGGCCATCTCCCGCAGGGCGGCGCCGTCCAGGGCGGCCAGGCGCGAGTCGTAGTCCAGGATCACCCGCGGGTCCAGGCCATGCACCGCCACGAACTGCAGCCTCTCCAGCCAGAACTCGTTGGTCTCCAGCTCCGTCTCCCGCTCCCGGCGCAGGATCTCCCGCACCTTGGCCACGTGCTCCGCCTGCGGACCCTGCTCGCGCAGCCGCTCGATGGACTGCATGACCAGCGCCGTGAGCGGCTCCTCCTGCTCGGGGGCGCAGCCGAAGCCGATGCGCACCTGGTACTCCTGGTCCGGATACTCCTGCGCGGTGGCCTCCACGCCCACGTTGTAGGTCCCCCCCGCCTGCTCGCGCACCACCTCCCGCAGCTGGATGTCCATCACCTCCGCCAGGGCCTGCAGCGTGAAGCGGCTGTCCAGGGACCAGTCGAAGGGCCCGGCGAAGACCAGCTCCACCCGGCTCTTGGGCTCAAGCCCCTTGGCCACCTTCTGCCTCACCACGCCTTCCGGGGGGTCCACCCCCAGGTCGCGGAAACGCTCGGACGCGCCCGCAGCCGGCAGGGAGCCCAGGTACTCCACGGCCAGGGGCTCGATTCGCTGCGGGTCGAAGCTGCCCACCAGGAAGAAGGTGAAGTCAGCGGCGTCGGCGAAGCGCTCGCGGTAGATCCGCAGCGCCTCCTCCAGCTTCAGCTCGTTCACCACCTCCTCGGTCCAGGGGCGGGAGCGATAGTCCCCGCGGCTGAGCAGGCTCTCCAGGGTGTCCCAGAAGGCCGCCTCCGGGGAGGCCTGCCGGTTGCGCGCGAAGGCGAGCAGCCTCTGGCGGTAGGCCTCGAAGGCCCCAGGGTCCCGGCGCGGGGCGGTGAAGTACAGGTAGACCAGGCGAAACATCGTCTCCAGGTCGGCAGGGCGGGCCTCCCCGCGCAAGCCCTCGAACAGCTCCCCGATCCACGGCGTGACCTCCACCTCGGTCCCGGCCAGCTTCTTGCGCAGCGCCGCAGCGTCGAACCCGCCCACGCCGCTCTCCTTCACCACGGCGGCCGCCAGCATGGCGGAGACGTACTCCCGGTCCGGGACCAGGGAGGTCCCTCCGGGACTGACCGCCCCCATCAGCACCTGGTCGTTCTTGAACTCCGTGGGCTTCAGCACCACCCGCACCCCGTTGGCCAGGCGCCACTGGATGAGCCCCAGCTCCGGGATCTGCGAGCGTTCCACCACCGCCCCTCCGGGAAGCTCCGCCGGGATCAGCGGCTCCCCTACCGTCCGGTCCTGGTAGGGCGCAAGGTCGCGGCCGCGCACGGCGCCGAAAAGGTTCAGCACCTGGAAGCGGGGCGGAACCGAGGCGGCCAGCTCCTGGGGGGCGCTCACCAGCACCACCCGGTTCTCTCGCCGCAGCGCCCCGGCGGCCTGCCGGTTCACCTCCTCCAGGCTGACCTCCGGCACCAGGCGCCCCACCAGGTTGTGCTCGTACTGGAGAGAGGGGATGGGCTCACCCTCCAGGAAGTTGTCCACGTACTGCCTCACCAGCCGCTCCGACTCCTCCTTGTCCCGCTCCTGGTACAGCCGCTCCATCCGGCTCAGCAGCGCCTCCTTCTGCCGCGCGAGCTCCCCGGGGGTGAAGCCGAAGCGCCGGACCCGCTCGGACTCGACCAGCAGCGCCTCCAGCGCTCCCTGCACCTTCCCGGGCCGGACGCGGGCCGCCAGCACGGAGACCTCCTCCGGGCGCACGGGCCGGTAGGAGAAGCTTGCCGCCGACAGCAGGGGCGAGTCCGCGGTATGGGTCAGCTCCTCCAGCCGCTCGGAGAGCATGCCGTGGTACATCAGCTCCACCAGGTCCCGGCGGTAGTCGGAAACCGTGACGGTGGGCCGGGCCTCCCGCTTCAGGTAGAGGCTCACCCGGGTGGCGGTGGCTTCCGGGTCCGTGGCCGGGGCGTAGAGGGTCTGCCGGTGGGGCGGCACGCGGTAGTGCGGCCTGCGCACCGGCCCGCCCGGGCTGGACAGAGCGCCGAAATGGCGCCGGATCCGCTCCACCATCTGCGCCGAATCGAAGTCCCCCACCGCCGCCACGGCCATCAGCTCCGGCCGGTACCACCGCCGGTAGAAGCGCTTCAAGTCGGCGGCGGTGGCCGCGCGCAGCACCTCCACGCTGCCGATAGGCCGCCGCGCGGCGTAGCGCGAGCCCCGGAACAGCACCGGGAACTGCCGGTCCCGAATGCGGGCGTCCGCGCCGCGGCCCAGGCGCCACTCCTCGATGACCACCGCCCGCTCCCGCTCCACCTCCTCCGGCTCGAACAGCACCCCTGCGGCCCAGTCCTGCAGCACCAGCAGGGCCCGGTCCACCACCGCGGGCTGGTCGGTGGGCACCTGCAGCATGTACACCGTCTCGTCGAAGTTGGTGTAGGCGTTCACCTCCGGACCGAAGCGCATGCCCGCGGACTCCAGGAAATCCACGATCTCGTGCTTGCGGAAGTGCTCGGTGCCGTTGAACGCCATATGCTCCACGAAGTGGGCAAGCCCCTGCTGGCCGTCCTCCTCCAGCACAGACCCGGCGTTCACCACCAGGCGCAGCTCCGCCCTCTTCTCGGGGTGGCCGTTGGACCGCACGTAGTAGGTCAGGCCGTTGGCCAGGGTGCCGGTGGAGACCGCCGGGTCCAGCGGCAGGCGGTCCGCCTCCGGGCCGGCCGGCTGCGGTGCCGCCGCCTCCTTCGCGTCCGGCGGCGGCACCGCCTGGCAGCCCAGAAGCGTCAGAAAAAGCAGAATGGCCGCGACGGCCGGGGCCGCCGCGCCCGCCGGAAAGCGGTTTGTTCGACTCATGCTGCTAATAAACAGAAATCCCGCCCCGCGATCAAGCGGTGAGATCGAAGCCAGGCGAGCTCGCTGCCGGGCGAGGCGGGCCATTCTTGACTCCTCCAGGCCGAGCGGCTACCTTCAACTCATGACCGAAACGGAGATACTCCGCCAGGAGTTGGACCAGTACCGCCACGAGAAGGAGCGCGTCCGCAAGATCATTGGCGAGATCGGCGGCAAGACCTCCAAACGGCGGGACACGGCGCTGAACGTCCTGTTCCTGGTCCTGGTGGTGGGGCTGTTCTCCCTGGATATTCTGCGCGAGGTGTTCCACCTCGGTGTGCCCGCGCTGCCTCCCTTCCTGGCCCTGGAGGTCGCGGTGCTGCTGGTGTCGCTGAAGATCGTCTGGATGATCCACCAGCAGACCCGGGTGGATCACTTCCAGTTCTGGGTGCTCAACTCGATCGAGTTCCAGATCAACGTTATCTCCAAGCGGCTGCGGGAGCTGGAGTCCAGGCTGGCGGACGACAGGGCCGGCCCAGCCGCCTCCTCCTAGGGCTCCACCGCATGGAGACCTGCAGCACTGCCCGGAGGGTCGCCTCCTTCGCGGAGTGGCTCCGGGAGCACCGTGGCGAGCTGGATGCGGTCGTTCTGGACGTGGACGGCGTGCTGGTGCTCCGGGGGGAGGCGCTGCCGGGCGCGCACCAGCTGGTGGCTCTGCTCAGGGCCCTGGAGCTGCCCTTCGGCCTCCTCACCAACGACAACGGCCAGACCGCGGAGCGAAAGCTGGAGCAGCTGGCCCGCTGCGGCCTGGCCTTCGAGCCCGAGGAGATCTACTCTCCCGGGTCCGCCCTGGTGGCCATGGCGGCCGGGCGCGGCCTGGCCGGGAAGCCTTACTTCGTGTTCGGAGAGGGAGACTACCACTATGCCGTTCAGGCCGGCCTGCGGGCCGAGCGTGACCCGCGGCGCCTTTCCGCCTGCCGGGGGGTGATCCTGGGAGAGCGCGGCTACTCCTGGCAGGAGGCGCTGAACCGAACGGTCAACTTCTTCCTCCGCCACCCCGCCGCGGAGCTGATTGTCCCCAACCCGGACACCTTCTTCCCCCGACCCGACGGCAGGGTGCGCGTGGGTCCCGGCGGGGTGGCCGCTGCGGTGGTGATGCTGCTGCGCCGCCTGGGGGTGACGGTCAAGCCGCTGTACCTGGGTAAGCCCCACGCTCCCATCTTCCGCTACCACCACCGGCACCTGGAGAGCCGGCTGGGACGGCGGCTGGCCAGAGACCGGGTGATGATGGCAGGAGATTCCCTCACCGGGGACGTAGCCGGGGCGAACCGCTTCGGCTACCGCTCGGTGCTGGTGATGACGGGCCTGAGCACCGCGGCGATGCTGGAACGTTCGGCGGTGCAGCCGGAGCTGGCGGCGGAGGGACTCTAGCTCAGCGGACGCCCAGCTCCGTCTTCAGCGTGTTCAGCAGCACGTTGTGGTCGATCGGCTTCTGGAAGATGCCCGCCAGCCCCAGCTCCTGGGCGTCTATGTTGTAGCGCACCGCGTCCCCCACGGAGCTGAGCAGGAAGATTGGAGCGGTGAACCCCGCCTCCTTGAGGTGAGTGGAGACCTTGCTTCCTGCGTCCACGGTTTCCATCATCAGATCCAGCAGGATGGCGTCCGGCTTGATCTTCTGGGCCACCTTCAGCCCCTCTTCCCCGGTGGAGGCCTCGCCGACCACGAAGCCCGCCGACTCCAGCACGATCCGGGTTGCCGCCCGGATGTCCGGGTCGTCGTCGATGATCAGGATGGTCTTCCCCGTGTCACCTGTACCCATGCTTCTTCCTCTCCATTGCCCAATCAGTAGTTTGATGAACTCGACCGCGCTTCCCTTGTTCGCCCGGGCGCGTTCGCTCAACCCCTCCGCGAGCTCGAACTCGTAGCCCCGGATGGCCACCAGCAGGGCCTGCGGCGCCCCGCCGGAGGTCTGCTCGCAGATGGCCAGCACCGATTCCGGACCCAGCAGGTGGCTGGTGAAGCTGATCGCCCCCGCCGGCCGCAGCGGCCGGACCCGAAAGGGCTCCGGCCCGGAAAGGGCCGCGTCCACGAACACCACCCGATCGGCCTCGGAAACCGCCACCGCGTCCTCGATGGCCAGCTGGTAGCCCGCATCCACGGTCACCTCCGGAAACAGGCCCTCCAGCTCCTCCACCACGGCGGGACCCAGCCCGTCGTCCCGGCGCCCAGGATTGCCGTACCCCAGCACCAGGACCCGCGGGCCTGCGGGCCCTTCGCCCTCCGCCGCCCCGGCGCTCACCCCCGGATCCGCTCGTCGATGAGCTGGCCGCCCGGGCCCTGAAGCTGTACCACCAGCGGCATCCGGCCCACCGCGTGGGTGGCGCAGCTCAGGCAGGGATCGTAGGCGCGGATGGCCACCTCCACGTGGTTCAGCAGCCCCTCGGTGATCTGAGCGCCCTCCAGGTGATCCTTCGCCACCCTCAGCACCGCCTGGTTCATCGGCTCGTTGTTGCTGGTGGTAGAGACAATGAGGTTCGCCATGGTGACCTGGTCCTGCTCGTCGATGCGGTAGTGGTGGAACAGCGTCCCCCGGGGGGCCTCCAGGTAGGCCACCGCCTCGCTCCTGTGCTTGCCCTCCTTCACCAGGTCGGTGCCCTGCAGGTCCGGGTCGTCCAGGAGCTCCTTGATCTTCTCCGCGCAGTAGACCACCTCGATCAGCCGCGCCCAGTGGTAGGCCATGGTGGCGCTCACCGGCCGGCCCTTGCCCAGCTCCATGAACTCCCGGCGTTCCTTCTCCGCCACGGGGGCGTCCATGTAATCGCAGTTGTTCAGGCGGGCCAGCGGCCCCACCCGGTACCAGCCCTTCTCGGGACCCAGCTTCTTGATGAAGGGGAACTTCATGTAGCTCCAGGAGCGGACCTCTTCGGCGATGTAGTCCAGGTACTCCATGGGAGGCACCTGATCGAAGATGATCTTCCCGTCCGGGTCCTTGGCGCGGAGCTTCCCATCGTAGATGTCGAAACGGCCGTCGGAGTCCACGATACTCACGTGGTTGGAGTCGAAGGCCGCGAAGGCGGACAGGAACGCCGCCTTCTCGCTGAATACCTTCTTGAACAGCTCCAGCCCCTCCACGGCCCACTGGAGCATCTGGTCCGCGTCTTTCTTGAGGGCGTCCCGCTCCTGCACGGAGAGGTTCTTGTTGATGCCGCCGGGGATGGCGCCGGTACCATGGATCTTCTTGCCAGCTGTAGCCTTGATGACCTCCTGCCCGTACTTGCGCATCAGCACCGCCCGGGTGGCCAGCTCCGGGTACTCCATGGCCACGCCGATGACGTTGCGCTTTGCCGGGTCGGCGTCGAAGCCGAACAGCAGGTCCGGCGAGCAAAGGTGGAAGAAGTGCAGCGCGTGGCTCTGATAGGTCTGGCCGTAGTGCATGAGCCGCCGCATCTTCTCCGCCGTGGGGGTGAGCCTGTCCACCCCCACCAAGACATCGGTGGCCTTGGCGGCGCAGAGGTGATGGCTCACCGGGCAGATGCCGCACAGCCGCTGGATGATGACCGGCATCTCCCAGTAGAAGCGGCCCTGGGCGAAGCGCTCGAAGCCGCGGAACTCGATGATGTGCATCCGCGCCTGCTTCACCCTTCCCTTCTCGTCCATCTGAATGGTCACTTTGCCGTGCCCCTCGACGCGGGTCACCGGGTTGATGACGATCTTCTTTGCCTTGGTCGTGGTCGCCGTGCTCATCTTGGAATCCCCTTAAAGCCTAGTCTTTCTTGATCAGCTCGTAGGGCAGCTCGATCGGCCGGCCCTCCAGGAGGGCCGTCAGCACCGCCCAGATCTGATCCGCCGGCGGCGGGCATCCCGGCAGGAAGTAGTCCACCTTCACCACCTCGTGCACCGGGTAGACCTTGTTCATCAGGATCGGAATGTCCGGATCCGAGGGCAACAACCTGTCCGGATTGTACACGGTCGGCCCGTTCAGGTAGGCCTCCTCCATGCACTCCTTCAGAGGCACCCGGTTGCGCATGGCCGGTATGTTGCCCTGGATGGCGCACTCCCCGATGGAGATGAGGATCTTGCAGTGCTCGCGGAAGCTGCGGACCACCTCCAGGTTCTCGTCGTTGGAGACCCCTCCCTCGATGATGCCCACGTCCACCGGGCCGCTGAACTCCTTGATGTCGTCGATGGGGGACTTGTCGAACTCCACCAGCTCGATGAGCTTCAGGATGCGCTCGTCGATGTCCAGGATGGACATGTGGCAGCCGAAGCAGGAAGTCATCGCCGTGGTGGCCACTTTCACCTTCGCCATACTTATTGCTCCTCAGGCCTGCGTTCGCTTGTTCTCGATGTCCGAGCCGATGGGCTCATGGTCGTACTTGCGCGCTCCCACGGGGGTGCGGAAGCCGACCCGTTTGATCACCAGGCTCCCGGTGGGGCAGTAGTCGGCCACCTTGTCGGCGGCGTCCAGCTCGGTCTCGGACAGCGAGTGGCGGGCGTTCACCGCCACCCTCATGCCGATGCCCCTGCCCTCGAAGCCGAACACGTTCTTGTGATCGATCTGCTGGGAGGAACGCACGCAGCGCCCGCAGAGAACGCAGCGGTTGCGGTCCAGGTACACGCTCTTGTGGGTGCCATCCAGCTCTTTGAGCGGGAACTGGTAGGGAAAGCTGGGGGCCATCATGCCGAAGCGGTAGGCCAGCGCCTGCAGCTCGCAGTTGCCGCTGGCCTCGCAGGCGGGACAGACGTGGTTGCCTTCCACGAACAGCATCTCGATGATGAGCTTGCGGTCCGCGTTCAGCTCCTCGGTGTCGTTCTCGATGACCATGCCGCTTCCCACCTGCATCGTGCAGGCATTCGTGGGCTTGCCGTTGACCTTCACCGTGCACACCCGGCAGTGCCCGCCGGGAAGGAGATCCTTGTGGTAACAGAGGTGCGGGATGTAGATGCCCGCATCGCTGGCCGCCTCGAGAACGGTCCTTCCTCCTTCCGCCTCGACGGTCACCCCGTCGATAATGATCTTCACCTTCTGGCTCATTTGTGCTCCTCCACGTACCTGCGGCCGGTGATGGCCGCGTAGTCGCTGAAGGCGGCCTCGACGTCGAAGTGCGGAATGAACTCCTTGTCGGTGATCCGCTTCTTGTACAGCTGCGGGAAGTTCTGCAGCGTGGTCAGGATGGGGTTGGCCGCGGTCTGGCCCAGCCCGCAGCGGCTCATGGTCTTCACGGTGTTGCCGAGCCTGCGCAGCTGCTCCAGGTCCGAGGCGGTGCCCCGCCCTTCCAGCACCTTCTCCATGATCTGCTTCAGCAGCGTGGTTCCCACCCTGCAGGGCACGCACCAGCCGCAGGACTCCTCCACGAAGAACTCCGTGAACTGAAGCACGTGCTCCAGCAGGTCCCGTTCGGCGCCAAAGACGATCACCGAGCCGCCGGTGGGGATGTCCTCGAAGCTGATCCTGCGCCCGTAGTCCTTGGGGGCCAGGCACTGCCCGGAGGGTCCGCCCACCTGCACGGCCTGGGCTTCGTTGGCGCCCACCAGCTCGAGCAGCTTGTCGATGGTGATCCCGTACTCCACCTCGTAGATCCCCGGGCGGGCGCAGTCGCCGGAGACGCTGAGGAGCTTGGTCCCGGTGGAGTCGCGGCTGCCGAAGCGGACGAACCACTCGCCTCCCTGCTCCAGGATGCGGGCGGCGCAGCACAGGGTCTCCACGTTGTTCACCGCCGTGGGCTGGTCCAGGTAGCCCTTCTGCACGGGGTACGGCGGCCTGTCCCGGGGAGCCCCGCGCTTTCCCTCCAGGCTCTCGATGAGGGAGGACTCCTCCCCGCAGACGTAGGCCCCGGCGCCGAGCTGGATGCGGATGTCGAAATCGAAGCCTTCCCGCCCGGCCACCGTCTTGCCCAGCAGCCCGTTGCGCCTCCTGCGGGCCAGCACCTGCTGGAGGTGCGGCCAGAGGTAGGCGTACTCTCCCCGCAGATACAGCAGCCCCTCGGGGGCGCCCAACGCGTAGCCGGCGATGCTCATTCCCTCGAAGAGCAGGTCCGCCTGCTCGCTCAGGATCAGGCGGTCCTTGAACGTGCCCGGCTCGCCTTCGTCGGCGTTGCAGACCACGTAGTGCGTTCCCGGGGACTTGCGGCAGAAGCTCCACTTCATTCCGGTGGGGAAGCCGGCCCCGCCCCGGCCGCGGAGCTTGCTCTTGTTCACCTCCTCGATGACCTCCTCCGGGCTCATGTTGAGAGCCTTGCGGATGGCCACCCCGTTCTGGAAGGGCGCAAAGATCACCGGACCGCCTTTGCGCAGGTTGGTCTGTACGTCTGCGTTGGGGAAGAGATTCGCCTCGATGGGGCGCCGCCGGTCCTGGCGGACCGCCTTCACGATGGCCGGCACGTCCCGCGGCTTCAGCCCCGTGACCACCACGCCGTTGATCAACGCCGCCGGCCCCTGGTCGCACATTCCGCTGCAGGCGGTGTAGGCCAGGGAGATCTGGCCGTCCTCCGTGGTCTGCCCGAAGGAGATCCCCAGCTCCTTCTCGAAGGCCCTCGCCACCTCCTCCATTCCGTTCATCCTGTCCACCACGCAGGTGCTCAGGCGGATCGTGGCCTTGCCCGCCGGCGTCCTGTGGAAGAAGGAATAGAAGCTGATCATGTCCTGAACCTGGACCCGGGGAATGCCCAGGGTCCCGGCAATCTCGTCGACCGCATCGTCGGAAACGTAGCCCAGCTGCTCCTGGACGCCGCGAACGATGTCCATAAGCCGGTGGCGGTCCTTGTGGTGCTCTTCGACGATGGTACGGATCAACGCCGCATCTTCAGTCATGCCTCTCATGCCTCCCCAGCTCGTGTGCTGTTCGCCTGCCTGCCGCCTCGAGGACGGCGGTCCGCCCGCCTGCCGCAGGTGCGGGCCGCCGTGGCACCGGTCCCAGGGCGGCTCCCCTCGAGGGGGATACCGTGAATTTCTTCACAGTTGCACGGCCAGGATAGAACTTGATGCCGGCGCCTGTCAAGGGAATTATGGCCCGATCATCAGACAAACAATCAACTGTTTGAACGTCTCATCGGGTTTCCTCGGGTATGCGTGGGCGCCCGGGCGGGAGGCGGCGGGTCAGAACACCAGGAAGGGGGGATTTCCCAGATCGGGCTTGTTGTAGGCGAGCTCCTCCCCCCCGGGGTAGGCGTAGAAGTCCTTGCCGGCGGCCTTGACCACGGCGTGGGCTGCGGCGGTGTCCCACTCCATAGTGCGGCCGAAGCGGGGGTAGACCTCCACCCTGCCCTCGGCGACGTAGCAGGGCTTCAGAGAGCTGCCGATGCTCACCACCTCCACCCCGGCGTAGGCGCCGCGCAGCTCCTCCACGAAGCGGTCGAACTCCTCGCTTCCGTGGGAGCGGCTGCCCACCACCCGGATGCGCTCCCTGTGCTCACCCGCAGGCAGGCGGAACGGCGCCGGCAGGGGCGGCCGGCCGGAGCGCCGGGCAGAGGTCAGGGCCCGGGCGGCCCGCATCAGCCCCGGGACATCGGCGCTCCCTGCGGCCAGGAATCCCTCCAGCACGAAGGCGCCCGCCTCGCGGTGAGCGAAGTAGAGGAGGTCCGGCACCGGGGCGTGCACCACTCCCAGGACGGGCCGGCCCTCTTCCACCAGGCAGACGTTGACCGTGAACTCGCCGTTGCGTTTGACGAACTCCTTGGTGCCGTCCAGGGGATCCACCAGCCACAGCCTGCGCCACTCACGCCGCTCCTCGTAGGGCCTGTGCCTGCCCTCCTCGCTCAGCACGGGCAGGGCCGTGCCCAGGCCCTGGAGCAGGCACCGGTGAGCCCTCCGGTCCGCCTCCGTGATGGGGCTGCGGTCCTCCTTGGCCTCCACGGCGAACTCGGCGCCATAGACCTCCAGGATGGCCAGGGAGGCCTCCCGCACCGCCGCAAGCGCCCGCCCCAGTGCCTCGTCCAGCCCCGCCCGCCCCGGACCGGCCGCCGCTCGCTCCACCTCAGCCGCCACCCTGCCCGCTTCCGCCACCCTGCCCGCTTCCGCCGGCCGGCCCGCTTCCGCCGGCCGGCCCGATGGAGAGGGTGATCTCCCGCTTGGGGTCGGTTCCGTGCAGGGCCCGAACCATCCCCTCGACGGTGCTGGTGATAAGCTCCCTGGTGAAGGCGTTGAGGGAGATCTCCTTCCCCCCGACGGTGAGCTTGATTTCCCGGCTCATGGCTTCCTCCGGATCGCGGTTTGCTGTCTCGGCCAGTGTAGCCCAATCCTCCCGGGCAGGACAAGATTGACACGGCAGCGGCGGCCCAACTAGGATGGCGCCATGCCCGAAGAGCCGAAGCGGCCCGGCGGAGGGGCGGTCCCCTTTCTGGTGTCGGTGCAGGGACTGAAGGACAGCGGCAAGACGGTGGTCTGCCGCGCCATGCTGGCCGAGCTGGCCGCCCGGGGATACCGCGTGGCCGCGGTCAAGACCAGCCACCTGGCGACGCTCGACCTGCAGCCTCGGGGCACCGACACGACGCGCCTGGCCGAGGCCGGTGCCGAGGTGGTGGTGGGCCTGGCCCGCTCGCAAACCGTCACAGTGTGGCAGCGGCGCGCGGCCCCCCGGGAGGTCGCGGAGCTGATCGGCGGGGAGACGCAGCTCATCCTGGCCGAGGGGGCCTGCCAGCTCCCCGGGGCAGAGCCGCCGCCGGTGGTCCTCTGCCTGGCCGACGCCGGGCGGCTGGAGGAGACCCTGCGGGTCCGGCGGGTCTCCCCCGCGCGGGTCCTGGCGCTCTCGGGCGCCTTTGCGACCGTCTCCGACGGCGCGCGTGCCGCCACGGGACCGCCGGCGAAGCCGGCC